>CAUHJB010000022.1:0-36170 GCA_959606495.1 uncultured Collinsella sp.
TCGAGAGGCGCGGTCTCAAGAAGGAGTAACATCGGGACTTGCAGCGACGGACCTCGGGACGCTCTTACACCACGTCTGCGCGCGCCACCGCGCTGCTGTGCGATATGTTGTGTTATGGGCTTAGTGCCTCATAAAGTGGTATTCGATCACATTGCTGTAGGGGTGACCTGGGCCCACAATGCCCTGCGGGAACAGCGGCTGGTGCGGCGTGTCGGGGTACATCTCTGCCTCGAGGGCAAAGCCGGCGCCCCAGCCATAGTTGGCGTCGTCCTTGGCGTGCTCGTCGCCCAGCCAGTTGCCGGTGTAGAGCTGCACGCCCGGGGCGGTGGTGTAGTAGTCCAGCTCGCGGCCGGTCCACATCTCCTCGACGTGCATCGCGCGGCGCAGGTTGCGGCCGTACTGATAGCCATCGATGCACAGACAGTGATCGTAGCCACGGGCCTGCTTAATCTGCGGGTCGTCGGCCTCCATGCCAGGCGCGACGGGGCGCAGCTCGCGAAAGTCAAACGGCGTGCCCTCGACCGGAGCGATCTCGCCGGTGGGAATGTTCTGGTCGTTAATGGGGAGGTAGTGGGCGGCGTTGGCAACAAAGAAGTGCTCACAGTCCATGCCGGCGTTATGGCCGGCAAGGTTAAAGTACGTGTGGTTGGTCATGGACACATAAGTGGCGCGGTCGCTCTCGCAGCCATACTCGATACGGAAACGTCCGGTGCGCGTCACGGTAAACACGGCCGTAAAGGTGCGGTTGCCAGGGAGACCCAGCTCGCCATCATCGAGCGAGGTGGTCATGCGCACGGCATTGTGGACCTCGTCGAGTTCAACGTCCCACACGCGCTTGTGCAGACCATGCTCAAGATCGCTGTGCAGGTTGTTGACGCCTTCGTTGGCCGTCATATGCCAGTCCGTGCCGGCGATGGTGATCGTGGCATCCGCAGTGCGGTTGGCCACGGGGCCGATAGTCGCGCCAAAGCAGGCGGGGTTATCAAAGTAATCCTCGAGCTTATCGAAGCCCAGCACCACATCGCGCACGTTGCCGGGAATGTCGGGCACATCG
The DNA here is from genome assembly GCA_959606495.1 of uncultured Collinsella sp. GTDB lineage: Bacteria > Actinomycetota > Coriobacteriia > Coriobacteriales > Coriobacteriaceae > Collinsella. Next base: position 1,055 of record CAUHJB010000022.1, read on the forward strand.
ATACCCAGCACGGTGGCGCCATAGTCCATAATGCGAACGCAGATCTCGGGCCCGTTGAGGGTGTAACGATGAACGGGGGTACCGCACGGCGCGGTGCCGAAAAGCTCGGAAGTGATCATTTGGTTCCTAACATCGAGGTATTTCGGACAAACTGTAGCGCGAACAGGCGAGATTATCACTACACCCCACTAAAGCAGGAGGTATTTTTCTCAAAAAAGTGATGATTAGGGCTGCGTGGGCGTTCATTTTTGACGCGTACGAGTCTGATACAATTTGTTCGTTACTGTTTGAATGATATGCACGCAGAGAACGGCGAGGATTCATCGTGATTAAGGCAGAGCGACAGGATAAGGTTCGTCAGCTGCTCGAGGAGCAGGGCACGGTCTCGGTCAAGGAGATTTCGGATGCGCTGGGCGTTTCGGACATGACGATTCGCCGCGACCTCGAAGAACTTGCGAGTCTGGGTGAGATCGAGCGCGTGCACGGCGGCGCCCGCAGTGCGCAGGGTCGTCCCCACGCTATGTTGCGCCATGAGTATTCGCACAGCGAAAAGCGCACCAAGCATGCCGAGGAAAAACTGCAGATCGCACGCCGTGCTGTGGAGCTTATCGAGGAGGGCTCTACTATCTTTTTGGGCACGGGTACCACGGCTGAGCAGATAGCCTCGTTGCTGCCGGCGTTTCGCCTGCGCATCGTGACTAATTCGCTTTCGGTGTTTAACCTGCTCGAGGCGCGCGAGGACTGCGACTTGTGCCTCGTGGGCGGTATGTACCGTCGCCGCACCGCCGCTTTTGTGGGACCAACGGCCGAGGATACCCTGCGCGCGCTGGGCATCGATGCGGCGTTTATCGGCGCCAACGGCATTCTGGATGGCGACGTGTCTACGTCCAACATGGACGAGGGCCGTATCCAGCAGCTCGCTTTTAGCAAGGCCGACTCGCGCTATCTGATCGCCGACTCCAGCAAGATCGGCAAGCGCGACTTCTACACCTTCTGCCGCCTGGACAATTTGGACGCTGTGGTGTGTGAGCCGGGTATCGCCGCCGAGGACCGCACTGCCATCGAGGAGCACACGCAGGTCATTTGCTAGCGAGTGCCGCCGTGCTAGATCAGGCGGGCGTAGTCCTGTGACTGGTGAAAGACGTGGGCGATATAGATCGTTTCGCGCTCAAACTTGTATAGACACACGTAGTTGTTGACGGGAAACGATCGGTAATTACGTGCCGCCAGCTCTTGCATGTGCGAGAGGGGACGTAAAAGCGGCTGCTCGCGAAGCAGGTCAAGCTGGTATTCAAACTCAGCGACAAAATTGCCTGCTGCACGCGGATTCTTGAGGATTTGAGCAAGGTATCCGACAATACTCTCGTACTCATATCGCGCGCTTTTGAGGATTATGACGTTATAGGTCATATTTGTCTCGTATTAAAGCCGCGAAGGATTCGTAGTCGCTGTAGTCGCCTTGCGATATTTCGTCTTCTGCCAACATCATGCGAGACAGCAGTTTTGCCTTGGCGATTTCTTCTTGCATGAGGCGATACTGGTCGCTGCTGATGCAGTGCATGGCCTCGTAGCCGTTCTTAGTTACGGTGACGTCGCGCTCAGACTCAACAAGCGTGGTGAATGCAGCAGTGTCCTTCATATCTCGGACGGGCACACAAACTGACATGGGTACCTCCTTTGCGTTGGGACACAATTGTACCACGGTATATTAAAACGTCGGCGTCGTCGAATTATCTCAATCTGTAACAGTCGGGAGTAGAAAACCGGATTAGATGTTACAGATTGAGACAAACGGCCTGCTCGGGCCGAGCCAAAACAAAAAGGCCGCATGCGAACCCGTTGAGGGATTCGCATGCGGCAGACAGAGGGTGCGCGGCTTGAATTAGGCCATGAGCAGGCCGGTCTCCGCGACGTTCTTGTACCAGTACGCGCTTGCCTTGGGATAGCGCTTCTGGGTCTCAAAGTCGATGTAGAACAGGCCGTAGCGCTTGTTATAGCCGTTGGTCCAGGAGAACTGGTCCTGCAGCGACCACACAAAGTAGCCGTCGACGTTCACACCGCCGTCGATCGCCTTGAGGATCCACGCGAGATGCTGGCGCATGTAATCGATGCGAGGGGCGTCGTCGATAAAGCCGTCCTCAAAGTCGTCCTTATAGCCCATGCCGTTCTCGGTGATGTAGATCTTCTTGTAGTTGGGGTAATCGTTCTTAATGCGCAGCAGCAGGTCGTAGAGACCCTCGGGATAGATAATCCAGTCCCAATCGGTGGTGGGTACGCCTTCGCGCACGCATGACTCACCTACGCCCTTGAGGAACCAGCGCGAGGAGCCCTTGTCGCCGGTGCCATTGTGGTTGATGTCGTTTTCGCCCTCGGCGGCACGCAGGAACTGGCACTTGTAGGTGTTGACGCCCAGGCAATCGTTGTAGGGGAGCGCGGCGGTCAGCGCGGCGATGTCCTCGTCGCGGACGTCGAGCTCGCCGCCGGCGATATGGGCCAGCTTGGTCGCAGCCTCCATGGTGTCGGCTGCATAGTGGCCGCGGAAGGTGGCGTCGAGTACCCAGCGGTTGTTGATGACGTCGGCCATGCGAGCTGCCTCGCAGTCGGCGGCGTTGTTGGGGTCGAGGGGATACTTGGGCTCCAGGTTCTGGACAATGCCGATCTCGCCCTCAAAGCCGCCCTCATGGAAGGCGACGACAGCCTTGGCGTGGGCCACCATCATGTTATGCATAAGCTGGAAGGCCTTGTCCAGGCGATACTTCTCGCCGTGCGGCCAGTTGCCGACGATAAAGCTGCCCTCGGCGGTCGCGGGAATCTCGTTAAAGGTAAACCAGTGCTTGATCTCGGTGAACTCGGCAAAGCAGAACTTGGCGTACTCGACAAAGGCGTCGATTGTCGTGCGCGTCAGGAATCCCTCGCCGCCGTTCTGGTAAAAGGCCTCGGGCGTATCGAAGTGATCGAGCGTGACATAGGGGATAACGCCAGCTTTGTTGCAGGTGGCGAAAAGCTCGTGATAGAAAGCGACGCCCTCGGGGTTGATCTCGCCAGTACCGTTGGGGAAGATGCGGCTCCAAGCGATGGAGACGCGGATACCGTTGATGCCGAAGCGCTGGCACAGGTCGATATCGACCGGGTACTTGTTGTAGAAATCGCTTGCGGGATCGGGGGAGAAGCGACCCTGGGCTGCCAGGAAATCGTCCCAGGGTACTTTGCCCTTGCCGTGCGTACGGGTCTCGCCCTCAACCTGGTAAGCGGCGGTGGCGCCGCCAAACACAAAGCCGTCGGGGAACTGCATGGGGTTGGTCATGAGTCATCCTTTCTGTGGAATACGAATAGGGAGAGGTGCCCGAACTGGGGATCCGGGCGCCAACAGGGGGAGGAACTAGTCGAGGTTCTCGCGGAGCCACTTGATGGCGCCGGCGGGGTCGCGGGTAAGGTCGATATATTCCTTGCCGCGCGGGGCGAGCAGCTTAATGCCCAGACGGTCGGTATCGGCCTTCATGTCGTTGTAGTAGCTACGAACCTGCGGGGCGAGCACGATGACGTCGTACTGATCCATGATGGCAGTGTGCTGGCCATAGGCGCCTGCGGAGGAAGCGATGTTCTCTCCGGTCTGCGCGGCACCTTCCTTGATAGCGTTGGCAAGCATGGCAGAGGTGCCGGCGCCGGCGCACAGGACGAGGACCTTCAGGCCATCGACATCCTTCTTAGCGGATGCGTCGGCGGCGGGCTCGGGCTGATCGGCGACAGGCTTGCTGTCGGCGGCAGCGGCGGTCGGCTTGACGGAAGCGGTGGTCTGCTCGACAGCGGGCGCAGGCGCGCTGTCGGCGATGGCAACGGCGCCATTGGACTCGAGACCCAGCTCGGCGGCGCGCTCGGCCTCCTGGTCGCAGAGCAGCTTATCGTATGCCTTCAAGAACGGCAGGTAGATGATGGCGTCCAGCAAGATGATGATCGCGACAAATACCAGGGCAATAAGCTGGAAGTTCGTGGTGATGAAAATGCCGATGGGGGCGGGGGTGGCCCAAGGCACCACGAAGGAGAAGCCGTTCATGCCCACGTTATCGATAAAGAACTTGGCAACACTCACGTTGACGCAGCCGGCGGCAACAAAGGGGATGAGCATGTAGGGGTTAAGGATCATCGGCGCGCCAAAGAGCAGCGGTTCGTTGACGGCGAAGGCAACAGGAACAATCGAGGCCTTACCGACGGCTTTGAGCTGCTTGGACTTCATAAAGAGAATCAGCAGAAGTGGCACGATGAACGTGGCGCCGGTGCCGCCGAACTCACCCACGAGCGACATGTTAAAGGTGAGGGAGTGGGCGGGGTGGCCGCCCGCCAGCAGAACCTGCAGGTTCTCGGCCTGGTTGGCAAGACGGATGGGGTCGATGCCCGGCTGGACGATCGAGGGGCCGTGGACACCGATGAACCAGAAGAACGCGGTGGCTGCCTGGATAAGGATAAGGCCAGGATAGGTTTCTGCAGCGGTAAAGAGCGGGGAGAGCAGTTTGATAAGCAGCTCGGAGAACGGAACGCCCATGAGGTTGCGCACGACGACATCGATGATGCCGCAGATGATGACGGCGCCGCCAAAGGGGATGATGTCGCGGAAGTTCTGAGCGATGGCGCCCGGGACCTCCTTGGGCAGCTTAATGGTCAGATCGCGCGAGACGCAGAATTTGTAGACCCACACGGTAATGAACGCGGCGATATAGGCCGAGAACAGACCGCGCGTACCCATGCTGGTGCAATCGAAGACCGAAAGTTCGGAGCCGTTGAGCTTGGTGGTGAACTGCGTGACTGCGAGCAGTAGCATGCTGCACTGGGCGGCCACCATGGTGGAACCGTCGTTGAGCACTTTGCCGGCGGGCATGCGACGGTTCATGGATGCCGTGAAGTTCTTGGCAGTGGTGCCGGCAACCATGATGCCCATGACGCCCATGGTGAAGTTGTAGAGCTTGTTGCACCAGTCGATGAGCGGCTGGGGCAGCGTGATGCCGACCACGCCGGGAAGCGTGGCGATCAGCAGAAAGATCGAAGAGGTGAGGACAATGGGCATGCACCCAAGAAATCCGTCCTTGATGGCCTGGAGGTAGATGTTCCTCGAGATCTTCTCAAAGAACGGTTGATGCTTTTCGAGCATCTTTACGATGGCGTCCATAGAGCTCCTTTGCTGCTTGATGCGCGATGCATGTGGATGGAACTGGTCGTCGATGGATGGTCAGGACTGCCCGGAAACCTTCCTGCTTAAGGAAGGCATTGCGAAATGACAACGTTGTCAATTCGTTAATGACAACGTAAGACATTTTTGGAAGAGCAACAAGGATTTACGGGTGAACGGTCGATATTGTTCGATAAACGGCTGATTTGTCAGTCGGGCAGGTAGTGTATGCTAGAACACAAAAAACAAGCGATGCAAAACCGACTGGAGAAGTAGTGGCAACGATGGACAAGAAAAATGTCTCAATGAACGACGTGGCAGTTGCCGCAGGCGTTTCTCTCAAGACGGTGTCGCGCGTGATCAACGAGCCCGATAGCGTGCGAGAGTCGACACGCGATAAGGTCCATTCGGCAATGGAGGCGCTCGGGTTTCGAACCAACTTCGCCGCGCGTTCGCTCAAGTTGGGCCGTTACGGGTGCATCGGCGTGGTGCTGTTTCACTTGTCGGGCGGTGCCGTGGACATGATTGACGGTATCGCCGATGCCGCCGAAGAGCGAGGCTTTGCGCTCACGATGATCAAAAAGCGGGCGGGGGAGAAGATGACCCTTGCCGAAGCGGCGCGTAGGATGTCGCAACTTCCCGTCGACGGCATGATTTTCAACCTGCGCCAGATGGTCGATGATTTCGATACGTTTGAGGCACCGAAGGACCTCAAGACGGTGATTATCACGCCGATGGAGCATCCTACCTGCTCCACCGTCAGTGACGATCAAGAAGGCGGCGCGCGCATGGCGTGCGAGTACTTCTTGAATCACGGGCACAAGAACGTGTACTTCGTCTCTGGTAAGAAAGAGTCGCTGTCGAGCCAGTGTCGTATGAAAGGTTGGCGTGCGGCACTCGAGGCACGTGGCATTGAGCCGCCCGAGCCTCTGCAAGGCGATTGGAATGCGGATAGTGGCTATGCCGCGGGCCTTGTGCTTGCCGATAAACCCGATTGCACGGCGGTCCTCGCTGCTAACGACTGCATGGCAAACGGCGTGATGATGGCCTTGCGCGACAAGGGGCTGAACGTGCCCGACGATGTGTCCGTGATTGGCTTTGATGACGAGCTTTACAAGACGATGCCCAACTCGATTTTGACGTCGGTAAAGTTCCGTCACCGCGAACTGGGCATCCGCGCACTCAACGAGGTTGTTGCGGGCTTGGAAGCCCCGAGCTCCAGAAGCCGTACGCTCGTCTCGGGTGTGTTGGTCGAGCGTTCCAGCGTAAAGGACCTGCGGGCGTAGACGTGCTCGGCCTATTCCGTTTGTCTCAATCTGTAACAGCTAGGACCCAAAAACTCGGCTAGATGTTACGGATCGAGATTTTTGGCCCGGCTTATTCCGTTTGTCTCGATCTGTAACAACTAGACGGTCAAAAGTGGTCTACATGTTACAGATTGAGATTTTCGGCTTGGCCTGTGCGTTCATCTCGATCTGTAACAGCTAGGACCGAAAAACTCGGCTAGATGTTACAGATTGAGATGAACAGGAGGACGGGTGCGGTCTAAACAAAATGGCCCGCGCATCACACATCGATGCACGGGCCATTTATTGTCTGCAAGCGGCAGGTGGTGTCAGCGTCTTATGCCTCGAGGTTTTCCTCAATCCAGGCGACGGCACCCTTGGGATCCTTAGTGAGGTCGATGTACTGTTTGCCCTTGGGCGACAGCAGCGTGATGCCCAGGCGGTCGGTGTCGGCCTTCATCTCGTTGTAATAGGTGCGAACCTGCGGAGCCAGGACGATGACGTTGTACTGGTCCATGATGGCGTAGTGGCTGCCGTAGGCACCGGCGTTGGCGGTAATGTCGATGCCCAGCTCGTCGGCGCCTTCCTTAAGCGCGTTGGCGAGCAGTGCAGAGGTGCCGGCGCCAGCGCACAGAACCAGAACCCTCAGATCCTTGCCCTTAAGGGCGGACGGAGCTGCGGAGGCCTCAGTGGCAGAAGCGGTCTCGACAACAGGAGCCTCAACGGCGGGGGCGGCAGCGGTCTTGACGGCCTTGGTCTCCTCGGCCTCTTCTTCGGCCAGGGTCTCGGCCTCCTGCTTGCACAGGACGTTGTCGTAGGCCTTGCAGAACGGGTAGTAGATCAAGAAGTCAACGACCAGCAGGACGACAACCAGGACCAGAGAGATCGGCTGGAAGTTGGTGTCGATGAAGGTGCCGATCGGTCCGGGGAGTGCCCACGGCATGGCATAGATAAAGCCGTTCATGCCCAAAAAGTCGATGAAGAACTTACCAATGAGGACGTTGGCCACGGGGGCAAACAGGAACGGGATCAGGAAGTACGGGTTGAGGATGATGGGCGCGGCGAACAGCAGCGGCTCGTTGACGGCGAACATCACGGGCACGACAGAGGCTTTGCCGACGGCCTTGAGCTGCTTGGAGCGCATAAAGAGCAGGAAGATGATCGGGACAATGAACGTGGCGCCGGTGCCGCCGAGTTCGCCGATGTAGTTACCGAAGTTTTCGGTCAGGGCGAGGGCGGGGTGACCGCCGGCCTGCAGCGTGGCGAGGTTGGTGGTGATGTTGCCAAACAGCGCGGCGTTGAGGGCAGGCTTAACGACCGAGGGGCCGTGGATGCCCATGAACCAGAACAGCGGGATCATGAACCAGATGAGGGCGAGGCCGGCGTAGGAATCGGCAGCGGCGAACAGCGGGCTCACCAGCGTGGAGATGACGTTGGCAAACGGGACGGCCAAGCAGGTGCGGCAGATAACGTCGATGACGGCGACAAACAGGATGGAGAAGCTGAAGGCGAAGATGTCGCGGAAGTTCTGGGCGATGGCGCCGGGGACTTCTTTGGGCAGCTTGATGGTGATGTCTCGCTTAATGCAGAAGGCATAGATGTTGACCGTGGCAAATGCGGCGACAAAGGAGCTCAGCAGGCCCTTGGTGCCCATGTTGTCGGTAAAGAACACCGAGACATCGGCGCCGTCGATCTTGGCACTCGTCTGGGTAACGGCCAAGATGAGCATAGCGCACATGGCGGCGACCATGGTGCTCGTGGCGTTGATGGCCTTGCCAGCAGGCATGCGGCGGTTCTTGGAGCCGGTCAGCGCGCTTGCGGTGGTGCCGGCGACCATGATGCCCACGACGCCCATCGTGAAGTTGTAAACCTTGTTGCAGAAGTTCACGACGTCGACGTTCCACCAGTCGGGCAGCGTAAAGCCGCCGACCGTGGCGACAACGCCCGGCAGGGTCGAAATAAGCAGGAAGACAGAAGAAGACAGGATGATGGGCATTGCTGCCAAAAAGCCGTCTTTAATGGCCTGAAGGTAGATGTTCTTAGAGACCTTGTCGAAGTACGGCTGACCTTTCTCCAAGAACTTAACGATCGATTCCATAGTTCACGCTCCTCTTTGCATGAAATCTTAATGGCATGGACGTTGAAAACCTATATGGTCTCCCGCTTGCTAAAAGCCCGGGTGCAGGCGGGGTCGGTCCCAGGGGGAGAGAGGGGAGCGGCTGGGTTTGTATCGCATAGGGCCGCTCCCTTCTCGGGGGAAAGCGAGGCGATGCGCTACTGCGCGTCCGCCATAGTGTCGGCGAGCTCCTTGTACCAGAGTGCAGACTGCTTGATGTAGCGTTTTTGCGTGTCGAAGTCGATGTAGAACAGGCCGTAGCGCTTGTTATAGCCATTGGCCCACGAGAACTGGTCCTGCAGGCTCCAGATAAAGTAGCCCTGGACGTCGACGCCCTCGGCGCGCGCCTGGAGCACCTTCTCCATGTGCTGGTCGACAAAGTCGATGCGCTCGGGATCGGCGACGATGCCGTTTGCGTCGGGCTCGGGGTCCTTGTGGCCCAGGCCATTTTCGGTGATATAGATGACGGGGAGGTTGGGATAGGTGGCGCTGATGTGCTTGAGCGTGTCGTAGAGGCCTTGCGGGTAGATGAGCCAATCCCAGTCGGTGGTGGGGATACCCGGCATATCGACCTGCTGCCCGACGCCCTTAAACTTAAAGCACGAGGTGCCCTTGTCTCCGGTGCCGTTAAAGCTGTTGGTTGACTCGCCATCGTAGGCGGCGATAAACGCCGACTGATAGTAGTTGAGGCCGAACATATCGTTGCGGGGCGCCGCCTTGGCGAGCTCCTCCATGTCGCTGTCCTCAACCGTAAGTGTGGCGTTGTTGGCACGCAGAATCTCGTTGATGAGTGAGAGGGTGCGCGCGGAGTAGTGACCCAGGAAGGCGCCGTCCATGATGAAGTCGGTGTAGAAGGCGTTGTACAGGTCGGCGGCGTGCTGGTCGGCGGGCGAGTCGGTGGCAGGATATGCCGGCGTCAGGACGTTGACCATGCCAATGCGTCCGCCCAGGTGCTCGGTCTCGTCAAGATCCTTATACAGGTTGACGGCGCGGGCGTGGGCAACGAGCTCGTTGTGCTGGCTCTGGATGCCGCTCGTCACATCAAAGTGATGGTTGGGCGGGAAGTTGCCTTGGATGTATTGGGAGTGCGAGAGGCTGATGAGCTCGTTGATGGTGAACCAATTTTTGACCTCGCGGAACTCGCGGAAGCAGAACTCGGCATAGCGCACATAGGCGTCGACGGTCTTGCGGTTGAGCCAGTCGCCCTGGTTGAACAGGGCGGCGGGGGAGTCAAAGTGATGCAGGGACACATAGGGCTCGACGCCATACTTTTTGCAGCAGGCGAACAGCTCGTGGTAGTGCTTAACGCCCTCGGAGAGGGGTTCGGCATCGTCGCCGTTGGGGAAGATGCGGGTCCAGGCGATGGACACACGAATGGCGTTGAGTCCATGCTCGGCAGAAAGGCGGATATCCTCCTCGTAGCGGTTGTAGAAATCACTGGCCGGGTCGGGCAAAAAGCGACCCTGGGCGACAAGGTAATCGTCCCACATGGTCTTACCCTTGCCTGCCACCTTCGTGGAACCTTCCGTTTGGTACGCGGCGGTTGCGGCGCCCCAAACAAAGCCCTTCGGCAGCTGCTGTACGCGGTTTAGCAAAGACATATGCATACACCCTCTCGTCTCGCTGTTCGATATTGTGCGTTTGCGCTCAGGAGGCTCCCTGGTTAGCGTTCAGCGGTGAAAAAGCCCGATAAACACTATCTTAAAATGATTAGAACCAAAATGAGCACGTGAACATTTGACAATGAGCACGTTAACATCCGGCTGGGATGTATAGAAACAAAACAACTTCAAACAGCCGCGAACGGTTGTATTTGTTCGGTAAGCGGTTTTGATTGACAGAAGTTTTCATGTTGTGGTATATGGCTCGGGTATCATGAGCACGTTATCAATGTATGTACGATGCGCCATGGGCGCGGGGAATAGTTGGGAAGCAGGTTAGCGTGGAAGGCATGGATCAGCAGACAAGGAATGGTCGTTCGGCGAGCGCGGCAGAGGTTGCGGCGCTCGCTGGCGTGAGCCGCCAGACTGTGTCTCGCGTGGTCAACGGTATGCCCAACGTGACGGAAAAGACGCGCAAGCGTGTGCTGGCCGCCATGGAAGAGCTGGGCTTTCGTCCCAATTTTGCTGGAGCGGCGTTGCGCGGCGGGTCGTATCGTTCTATTGGCCTGTGCATGTACAACATCACACGTGTCGGTAACCTGGCGACGCTCGAGGGTATCATGCAAGCGGCGCGCGAGCACGATTTTGCCGTCACTATGATCGAGATGGGCGGCGACAAGCCCTATGCACTTGCCGATGCCTCGCGCCGCATGGTCGAGCGACCCGTCGACGGCATGATTCTCAACATGAACCGCATGGCTCCCGATTTTGAGGAGTTTGTTCCCCAGCCGGGAGTGCGAACGGTCATCCTGTCCATGTATGCGCATCCGCGCTGCACGACGATCGACTCCGACCAGTATGGTTCGTGCGAGCTGTTGACCAATTATCTGCTGGAACATGGTCACTCGAATATGCGGTTTGTGGCGGGTCCGGAAAACTCGATTTCCTCGCGTTTTCGTGAGGCCGGTTGGCGCGATACGCTGGGTCGTGCTCATGTCGATGCCGCTCCGATGCTGCGTGGCGATTGGAGTGCGGACAGTGGGTACGCCATGGGCGAGCGGATTGCGGCCGAGGTGCTTGCCGGCGGGTCGCAGGCGCCGACTGCCGTGCTTGCGGCAAATGACCAGATGGCGCTGGGCGTTATCGCCGCGCTCGAGAACGCGGGCCTGTCCGTGCCCGACGACGTGAGCGTGGTTGGTATCGACGACGCACTCGAGGGACTTGTTCCTCACAATCGGCTGACGACGCTGCGATTTGATTTGCGCGGTGTCGGTAAGCTTGCGTTTGAGGCGGCGATTGGAGAGAGCTCGTCTATCGAGGCGATTCATGTGCCGAGTACGCTGGTCGAACGCTCGACTGTTAGGGACATACGGGGTTAGGTCCTACTCCGTTTGTCTCGATTTGTAACAGGTAGACGGTCAAAAGCGGGCTACGTGTTACAGATTTAGATTCTTCGGAAAGAGCAATCCTGTTCGTCTCAATCTGTAACAGCTAGGATCCAAAAACTAAGCTAGATGTTACAGATTGAGACAAACGGCTTCCGACCTGCACAAAAAGGCCAGGGGCGGCGCGCCGTGTGACGTGCCGCCCCCGGCTGAGAAATGGGGACAGGTTGTGTGGGCGGGCGACCCCGCCAGCCACTAGTCCAGACGACGGGTCTGCGCCACGTGCTTGTACCAGTAGGCGCTTGCCTTGGGCGTGCGCTTCTGGGTTTCAAAGTCAACGTAGAAGAAGCCGTAACGCTTGTTGTAGCCATTGGTCCAGGAGAACTGATCCTGCAGGCTCCACAGGAAGTAGCCGCCCACGTTGACGCCCACCTCCATGGCCTTGAGCAACCAGCGCAGGTGCTGCTCGATGTAGTCGATGCGCGGCTGGTCGTCCACAAAACCGTCCTTGTAGGGGTCCTTGTAGCCCATGCCGTTCTCGGTGATGAAGATCTGCTTGTAGTTGGGGTAGCGCTGCTTAATGTAGACGAGCAGATCGAACAGACCCTCGGGATAGATGATCCAGTCCCAGTCGGTGGTGGGGATGCCGGGCTTGTTCACATGCTCGCCAATACCCTTAACGCGCCAGCGGCCGGTGCCCTTCTCGCCCGTACCGTTGTGGTGCAGGTCGTTCTCGCCATCGTAAGCCTTGAGGAAGCGGCACTGGTAGTTGTTAACGCCCAAGTAGTCGTTGTAGAGCGCTGCTTCGCGCATAATCTCGAGGTCCTCGTCCAGGATCTCGATGGTGCCGCCCGAGATGGCGGCCAAGCGGTTGGCGCACTCGAGGGTGTCGGGCGCGTAGTCGCCGCGGAAGGTAGCGTCGAGCAAAAACTGGTTCTGCAGCACGTGCTCGTTGTTGGCGGCCTTGATGTCGGCGGGGTCGTTCTCGTTGAGCGGATACTTAAACTCCAGCGATTGAATGACGCCGATCTTGCCCTTAAAACCGCCGTTGTGGAAGGCCAGCACGGCCTTGGCGTGGGCGAGCATCATGTTGTGCTCGCACTGGAAAGCCTCGGCCAGATGCGCCTTGACGCCGCCGGGGAAGGTGCCCTCGATGTAGGTGTTGGAGGCGTCGGCCCAGATCTCGTTAAAGGTGAACCAGTAGGTCACCTGGTCGGCGTACTCCTTAAAGCAAAAGGTGGCAAAGTCCACAAAGGCGTCGATGGTCTCGCGGTTGAGGAAGTCGCCTTTCTCAAAGAGGGGAAGCGGCGTGTCAAAGTGATGCAGCGTGACAAACGGCTCAACGTGGTGCTTGTGGCACTCGGCAAAGAGGTCGTGGTAGAACTGCACACCCTCGGCGTTGATCTCGCCGGTGCCGTTGGGGAAGATGCGGCTCCAGGCAATGGAGAGGCGGATGCCGTTGATGCCGAACTCCTCGCACAGCTCCAGGTCGACGGGGTACTGGTTGTAGAAGTCCGAAGCGGGATCGGGAGAGAAACGCCCCTGGGCCTCCAGGAAGTCGTCCCAGGCAACCTTGCCCTTACCGTGAGTGCGGGTCTCGCCCTCAACCTGGTAGGCAGCGGTGGCGCCGCCAAAGACAAAGTCCTCGGGAAACTGCGCGGGCGGGTTGGTGACGCTAGCAGGGTTAACGGACATGATGATCCAATCGTCTAAATCGAAGGGCCAGCCGGTCTTGGATGGTCGGCTGGCCCTGAGCGTTACTTACTTCGAGAGTTGCTCGCTTACGAAGGCGAGAGACTTGTCGCCGTTCTGGGAGAGCTCGATGTACTGCTTACCGCGGCAGGCGACGCACTTGTTGCCCACACGCTCGCAGTCTTTCTGCAGGTCGGCCAGGTAGCTGGCGGCCTGCGGGGCCAGGACGACCAGGTCAAAGTCGGGGAGCATGTCGACGTGGTTGCCATAGGCTTCGGCAGCGGTCTCCAGATCGATGCCGCGCTCCTTGGCAGCCTTGGCCAGCGCGTTGGCGAGCAGGCCCGAGGTTCCGCCACCCTGGCAGAGCACGAGCACGCGCTTGCCGTTGAGGTCGCTGGCGGTCGTTGCCTCGGCAGCGGGTGCTGCAGAAGCGGCAGGGGCGTCGGCCTTCACGGCCTCGGCTGCGGCGCCGGCGGCAACGCTCTTGGCATCGGCCTTGCCCTGGAAGGCGTCGTTGAGCTTGGCGGCCTTCTCGGCGTTCTTGGCGGCGAGCTCCTCCTGGGAGATCTCGGCCTCCTCGGCGCACTTCTGGGCGTCATAGGCACGGAAGAACGGATAGTACAGGACAAAGTCGACGACCAAGATGAGGGCGAGCATCACAAAGGCGAGCGGCTGGAAGCCCAAGCCCATGATGGTGCCGATGGGGCCGGGAACGGTCCAGGGCAGGGTGTACATAAAGCCGTTCATGCCCAAGAAGTCGATAAAGATCTTGAGGATCCAGATGTTGGCGATCGGGGCAAAGACAAACGGGACAAAGAAGACGGGGTTGAGCACGATGGGCGCGGCGAACAGCAGCGGCTCGTTGACAGCAAAGCAGACCGGGACGATGGCGGCCTTACCGACGGCGCGCATCTCCTGAGACTTGGCCAGGAAGCAGAACATAAAGACCAGGACGAGCGTGGCACCGGTGCCGCCCATGCAGACGACGAAGTACTGGGCACCCTGGGTCAGGACAGCGGAAGCGTGCTGGCCGGCCTGGAACGCAGCCAGGTTGTCGGTCATGTTGGCAACGAGAGCGGCGGCGATGGCGGGCTCGACGATCGAAGGGCCGTGGACGCCCACGAACCAGAAGAGGCTCATGGCGCCGTAGATTACAGCGAGGCCGATGTAGCCGTCGGCAGCGGTGAACAGGGGCTGGAACACCTGGATGACGCCCTGGGCAAAGCAGAAGCCAAAGGCAGCGCGGAAGACGATGTCAAAGACCCAAAAGACGGTGATGCAGACGGAGAAGGGGATGATGTCCTTAAAGGTCTGCGAGATGTTGGGCGGAACCTGCTCGGGCATCTTGACGGTGATGTTGCGCTTGATGAAGAACTTGTAGATGATGCCGGTCACAAACGCAGCGATAAAGGCGGTCAACAGGCCTTTGGAACCAAGGTAGGTGGTGTTGAAGCCGCTGGCAGCGTCCGTGGCGATCGTGTCGCTCGAAAGGAGCAAGAAGCCGATGATGGCTGCGCACATGCACGAGATGAAGTTGATCTGGTTGTTCTTGGGTAGATCGCGGTTCTGGGCGTCGGCGAAGTGCTTGGCCGTGGTGGCGGCGCAGGCGATGGCCAGGATGCCCATGGAGTAGTTGTAGCACTTCCACAGGGCGTTGTTGATGTCATCGGGCCAGTAGAAACCCCAGATGTTGGGGACCGAGGCTACCAGGCAGAAGATGGACGAGAAGATGATGATGGGGATGACGGAGATAAAGCCGTCGCGGATCGCCTTGAGGTACTTGTTGCGGGCGATCGCGTTGAAAAAGGGCTGGCCCTTTTCGATGATGGCGATGAGTTGCTCCATGCAATGCTCCTAAGAAGTCGGTGGGTTAGCAACGATGGTAGCTTTTGGCGTTCGGTTGCCAAAATGTTGACGTTGCCATTATGCGACACAAAAAAAGACGCGAACCGGTGGTTCCTGTGCCTGCGAACCGTCGATTCCTTATGCGTAAACGATTGAGCCGCCCGGTGGCTCTGTGTTTGCACAATGGCAACGTTAACATTTGGGCGACAAAAGCCGTTCGTGGAAGCGGGATTGTCGGTGAACGGTAGGTTTTGGGTGGTGAGCGTATGGCGGAGGAGGCGTTAGATATACTTGAAAGTGTTCAAAATAACTGCGTAGGATGCCATCAATGGCATCGTTGACATAGAAAGATCGACCTATGGCCGCTGTTAAAAAATCGGTTTCCGTTAAGGACGTAGCGCGTCTCGCGGGCGTCTCGGAGCAGACGGTCTCGCGCACCGTGCACGATTCGCCCAGCGTGCGCCCCGAGACCAAGGAGCGCGTGCGTGCCGCCATGCGCGAGCTGGGGTATCGTCCAAACTTTGCCGGCCGTTCGCTGCGTCGCGGCAAGTTCAAGACCGTCGGCGTCGCCATGTTCAACATTACCGGTACCGGCAACCTCGACCGTATGGAGGGCTTTGCCGCCGCGGCCGACAAACACGGCTATGCCATTACCCTCACTAAAGTAGATGGACACCCCTATACCCTCGAGAGCGCATCGTCGCGCATGAGCGCACTGCCAGTGGACGGCATGGTCGTGATCATGAACCGCATGCCGGCGGACTTTGGCACCTTTGAGCCGCTGCCCGGTATGCAGACGGTGCTCGTTACCATGCTGGAGCACCCGCTGTGCTCGACGGTTGATAACGATCAGTTCGATTGCTCGCGCCAGGTTGTCGAGTACTTGCTGGGGCAGGGGCACAAAACCGTGCACTTTATCTCGTGCCCCGAGCGCTCGCTTTCGGGCATGCAACGCGAGGAAGGCTGGCGCGAGACATTGCGCGTGCATGGTATTGAGCCGCCGCGGCTCGTCCGTGGCGATTGGACAGCGCAGAGCGGGTATGCTGCCGGTCAGGCTCTGGCGGACGATCCGACCTGTACGGCCATTTATGCTTCTAACGACGCCATGGCCTACGGCTGCATTCGCGGGCTCGAGTCGCGCGGAAAGCGCGTGCCCCAGGATGTGAGCGTGGTGGGTGTTGATGACAGCCTGGGCGATATCGTGCCCGACCGTCGCCTGACGACGGTACGCTTTGACAACAAGCGCGTCGGCATGTGGGCGGTCGACAAGATTGCCGGCGCCGAGGGAGGTGCGTCTGGCGTGGAGCACATGCTGATCCCCGGTGTGCTCGTAGAGGGCGATACGGTGCGCGATTTGCGTTAGGGTGCGGTCCTGTTTGGGTTGCCGCTAACTGTGTTCGATACTGTTCAGATTGGTTTAAAAACCGTTCACGGACGAAAATTGACCGTTCATAGCTCGAAATTACGTTTTGCGATGTTCTTTTTTGTTTGAATGCTAATGTTTCTGCCATACAGAACGCAGCGCGTATGCCCGGACGCGATGCTCTCCATTGGTTCATATGTGAAAGGAACGCAATATGGCAACCAAAGAAGAAATCTCGATGGTTGGATTCGAGATTGTCGCATACGCAGGTGACGCCCAGACCGATCTGCTTGCAGCGCTCGATGCTGCTCGCGAGGGTGATTTTGAGAAGGCCGAACAGCTGCACAAGGATGCCAGCGATGCACTTATCGGTGCCCACGACACGCAGACCAAGCTGCTTTCGCAGGAGGCCGGCGGCGGCGAGATGGAGATGACCTTCATCATGGCCCACGCTCAGGATACTCTCATGACCACCATGATCCTGGAGAAGCAGACCCGCTTTACCATCGATGCCTACAAGCGCATCGCCGCACTCGAGGCTAAGCTCGCCTAACGAGCTCTCACAACCAAGTCCCCTTCCAAAAGCTCTGCCGCTACCCGCGGCAGGGCTTTTCTGTATCCCTTCTGTCTTGGTTGCGGTGAAATTGGGCTCGACAGGCTAAAATGACCCGCTTTCCTCCGTCTTCCGAGGGGCGGTTGGCAACGCTCGCCACGAAAACGGCCCATCTACTACGTTTAACCCGATACCCCCGACCACACCCGCGTTTCATGAAAAACTGCAGGCGTTCTACCTGCGGTTTTGTTTTTGCTCCATGTGGCATGGCCGGGGATGGGCAGTTAAACGTAGTAGATGGGCCCATTTCGTGGCAGGCAGATCATGCGCCGGCCCGTTGCGCCTCCTGCCGTTCGGTTTTTCGATGGGTGGGTATACTTCCATCCGCAATACAGGCCGGAATGAGGAGGTATCCAAATGCCGGACAACGGATCAATTCAAAAAAGAGACGCGTATGAGATGGCTCATGGGCGTCCTGTCCAGATAACCGAGCATACGACGGTAACCGAGCTGCAGCCCAGCCTGTCCGATGTCGTGTGCGCAAACAAAAAGCTGCAGATTGGCTTTATCGTTGCGCTCGTGGTGCTGGCGCTGCTGTCGGGCTTTGTAGCTCGTCCGCATTTTGCCGATACCAAGACTTGGGACTCCACCGTCGAGGTCATCGATCAAAAGAAGGGCAATGTTTTGGCGCTCACGACCTCGTGCGTGGCGCTGTCTGCGGGCATTACCGCGCTGCCGGGTGATACGGGAACGCCGGTTGCCGAGCAGCTCGCGCAGCTTTCAGGCAACTTGGGCATCGTGCTTGCCGTGCTCTATCTCGAGAAATATCTGCTGACTATTTTGTGGTCGGTTGGTTTGGGCATCTTAATCCCGTTTGCGTTGGTGCTCTTTGCGGTGTCGCTTGGCATTCATGGGCGCTGGAGCACGAGCACCGTCCTGCGCCGCGTGGCGACTCGCGTGTTGGTGGTCGCCATGATCGGCATGGCGTTGGTGCCTGCAAGCGTATGGGTGTCGCAAAAGGTCGACGAAACGTATCGAGTGAGCATCGAGGCTGCCGAGCAAAAGGCAGCCGACGCTGCGGATACGGCAGAGAGCGATAGCTCCAAAGCAAGCAAGAAAAAGACCGAGACCACAGAGTCCAAGAACGTGCTTGAGCAGCTTGCCGACGGCGCCTCGGGTCTCGTCGCGTCGGTGACCAGCGGCGCCAAGCAGATGACCGATGAGATCGTGCAGCAGGTGACCGATTTGATCGAAGGCGTCATCGTGATGATCGTGACCTCGTGCGTTATCCCATTGCTGGTGCTCGCAGCGTTTTTGTGGCTGGGACACACGTTGCTGGGAATCGATATTTCCGGTCCAGCGAGCTATTTGACGGGCCGTTTTCTGAGTACTTCGTCCAAGCACACCAAAAAGGTGGGCAGTCCGAGTAACTAAAACAGCCGCATTTGTTGGGGCATACCGCCGAAGGGCGGCCGAGACACGTTCTCGGCCGCCCTTTTGTTTGTTGAACACATGGTCGCTACGTCTGCGCCGGGCTCAAACGGTCGGCAATCATCCGTGAACGGTATTTGTTCAAAAAAGAACAAAGTTAAACAAATAATGGTTGCAACCTATGTTCGAATGTGTTCAAATAAACATGAACAGTGAAGAACCGCACATTCAGATGCCCGGACCTGAGCGCGATTCAACACTTCCAAACAGAAACTACGCACCTGCGTATCTCTCAAGGAGGATGTCATGAGGGTTGTAATCGCTTCCGATGCCGACGGTATGTCGATGAAGGAGTCCATCAAGGAGATGCTCATCGCCGACGGTCACGAGGTCGTCGACTATTCCGAGACCCCTGCCGCGGACTTTGTCGATTCCGCGACCGCCGTTGCCAAGGATCTGCTGGAGCACAAGGATTCCCAGGGCTTCGCATTCGATAAGTACGGCGTCGGCTCCTATATGGCCGCCGTCAAGATCAAGGGCATGGTCGTCGCCAACATTTCCGACGAGCGTTCCGCCTACATGACCCGTGAGCACAACGGCTCGCGCATGGTCACCATGGGCCCGGGCGTTGTGGGCACCGAGGTCGCCAAGAAGATCGCCCGCGAGTTCCTGCGCGCCCAGTACGCCGGCGGCCGTCACCAGATCCGTGTCGACATGCTCAACAAGATGGCCTAACGAGAGCCACCGAGAACTCGAACTTCTACCTCAACTTGTGAATTCAGACGAAAGGACGTTCTGATGAAGAAGACCATCGCAATCGGTTGCGACCATATCGTTACGGACGAGAAGATCTATCTGGCCGACCGCCTGGAGCAGGCTGGCTACAAGGTGCTCGACTGTGGCACCTACAGCCACACCCGTACGCACTATCCCATCTACGGTAAGGCCGTGGGCGAGGCTGTTGCCAGCGGCAAGGCCGACTTTGGCGTGGCCCTGTGCGGCACCGGCATCGGCATCACCAACGCCGTCAACAAGGTTCCCGGCGCCCGTTGCGCCCTGGTTCGCGACATGACCTCTGCCCTGTATGCCCGTCGCGAGCTCAACGCCAACATCGTGGGCTTTGGCGGCAAGATTACCGGTGAGTTCCTGATGGCCGACATCATGCTTGCCTTCCTGGAGGAGCCCTACGAGAAGACCCCCGAGCACGATGCCCTGATCGCCAAGATCGACGCTTGCAATAAGGCCGACGCCGAGGCTCAGGCTGACCCGCACTTCTTTGACGAGTTCCTCGAGAAGTGGGACCGCGGCGAATACCACGACTAAGGGGGTTCCGGCGTTTTAACAAACGCCGGACCGGTCGACGCTGCGCGGCGCTCAGACACCCCATCTCGCCGTTCAAGCCGTCGCTCGCGTACATGAAGTACGCTTCGCTCCTCTTTCGCGGCGACCTGGGGCACCTGAGCGCCGCGCGCTGACGTTGGGGGTACCTGCAGGGTTACCGCTGTTGTTGCGAAGCGTTCTGGTGCGGCTAGCTGCTCCGATAACACGTTTGCTTGCCGAGCTTGTGTGCTTCGTTTTGGCGGTATCCGGCATTCTGCAACTTTTCAATTGACGGCTCGCGTTTCTGTGAGGGGCGCGGGCCGGTTTTCTAAACAGGAGTTCAACATGATTCTGACCGTTACCATGAACCCGTCGATCGATACGCGCTATCAGCTCGACAAGCTGATCATCGACGACGTGAACCGCGTGACGCCCGAAAAGACCGCTGGCGGCAAGGGCCTCAACGTGAGCCGTGTGCTGTTGCAGTTGGGCGACGACGTGCTCGCGACCGGCCTGCTTGGCGGTCACATGGGTGCCTATATGGCCGAGCTTATGGATGCCGACGGCGTCAAGAACGACTTTGTGCCCATCGCCGGTGAGACGCGCATTTGCCTGAATATTCTGCACGAGGGTAATCAGACCGAGCTGCTGGAGAGCGGCCCGCAGATCGCTCCGGCCGAGCTCGAGGCCTTTACGGCCAAGTTCGCCGAGCTTGCGGCGAAGGCGGACGTTGTGACGCTTTCGGGCTCGCTGCCGCGTGGCGTCGATGCCGGCTACTATGCCGAGCTCGTCAAGATTGCCGAGGAGGCGGGCGCCAAGGTGCTGCTCGACACCTCGGGTGCATCGCTGGAGGCCGCGCTGGAGTCCGACGCTAAGCCTGAGCTCGTAAAGCCCAACCTGACCGAGATTAACGGCCTGCTGGGAACGTCCTTTACGACCGATGATGTCGATGCCCTGCGCGAGGCGCTTGCCTCCGATGGCCGCTTTGCCGGTATTCCCTGGGTTGTCGTTTCGATGGGTGCTGCCGGTTCGGTGGGCTTCCATGAGGGCCGCGCGTTCCGCGCCAAGACGCCCGCGATTGCGGCTGTGAACGCGACGGGTTCCGGCGACTCGACCATCGCCGGCTTTGCGCATGCCATTGCTGCTGGTGCCGACGATGTCACGGTGCTCAAGACCGCCAATACCTGCGGCAAGCTCAACGCCATGGATCCCAAGACCGGCCACCTGGTTATGGACCGCTGGGACGAGATCTACAATAGCGTTGAGGTCGTAGAGTTGTAGCGGTTGCGACTCCTAATAGAATGAGCGTGGATAATCTCCCGCTTTTGGTGCTCATACGAGCTCAAAGTGGGAGATTATCCACGCTCGAGTCATTAGTCGCCGGGGACGTTCTTGTTTGACTAGTCGTTTAAGAGCGTCCCCAATGACTAACCAGTAAAACGGCGCCCGCCGGCGATGTTGCCGGCGGGCGCCGTTGTCGTGTGGGCGGAAATGATCCGTTTTCCTCCGTCCCCAAGGGATCCTTACAGCGAGTCGATAAAGCGCTGCTGGGCGGCGCGGCCGGCTTCGTCCCACTTAAAGACGCCGGCGTTGTCGAGTACGTGGCCAAACACCACGCCGACCTCCTCGTGCAGGATGTCGATGGCATTATCCGCCGTAAGATCGTCGGCGCGGCGAGCAAAAACGTCCTCGGCCCATGCGGCGTGGCTGCGGCAAAGGTCGTCGCCCTCGAGCGCGCTGGCAAGGTCGTAGCTGGTATCGGCTTTGGCCGCCAGCAGGTGCTCGCGGACAGCGCCGAGCTCGGGAACCAAGCGCGGCGGCAAAATCGCCAGGCCCATGACCTCGATCAGGCCGATGTTCTCCTTCTTAATGTGGTGATACTCGGCATGCGGGTGGAAAACGCCCAGCGGATGCTCGTCGGTCGTGATGTTGCAGCGAAGCGCCAGGTAGGCCTCGTAGATTTCGCCGCCGGCGTTGCCGCGGGAGTCTACGCGGCGAATGACGGGCGTCACGGTGTTGTGCGCCACGCCGTCGGCTGTGTGCGCGATGACGCCAACAGACTCATCGGTCCACTCGCGCCAGGCGAGGATAATCTTTTCGGCAGCGCCGAGCAGCTGAGCGCGGTCATGCGAGCGCAGGCGCAGCACCGAGAGCGGCCACTGCAGCACGGTGCCGCTGACCTGGTCAAATCCAGGCACGCTAAACTGCGAGACCTCGGCGGCATGCATCATGGGGAACTCGTGCGCGCCGCCCTGGAAGTGGTCGTGCGACAGAATCGAGCCGCCCACGATGGGCAGGTCGGCGTTAGAGCCGATGAAGTAATGCGGGAACAGGTCCACAAAGTCGAGCAGGCAGGTCAGGCTCTTGCGGTCGACGTGCATCGGACGATGCCCGGAGCTCATGGCAATGCAGTGCTCGTTAAAGTACGCGTACGGGCTGTACTGGAAGCCCCAGCGCTCGCCGTCGAGCTGGATGGGGATAACGCGCAGATTCTGGCGGGCGGGGTGAGCTCCGCCGTCAGCTGCGGCGGAGCGTCCGGGATAGCCCTCGTTTTCGATGCAGAGCTGGCAGGCGGGATACTTCTCGTCCGTGTTCTTAGCTGCACCTGCCGCGGCGATATCGCGCGGGTCCTTCTCGGGCTTGGACAGGTTGATGGTGATCTCAAGATCGCCCCAGTTGGTGGGGGTGCTCCATTTGATGTTGCGCGCGATGGCGGCACGGCGCACGTAGCCGGCGTCGCAGCACAGGCCGTAGAACCAGTCGGTCGCGGCGCGGGGCTCGTTGACGCCCATACGTCCGTTGAACTCCTCGTTTACAACCGAAGGCCTCGGCATGAGCGCGCCCATGATGCGCATGGCGATGCGATCGCGGCCCGACGCCGTGTCCTCGGCAGCACCGTTGGCAACGGCAGTC
This sequence comes from uncultured Collinsella sp., assembly GCA_959606495.1. Classification (GTDB taxonomy): domain Bacteria; phylum Actinomycetota; class Coriobacteriia; order Coriobacteriales; family Coriobacteriaceae; genus Collinsella. Next base: position 23,718 of record CAUHJB010000022.1, read on the forward strand.
TCGGCAAGCGCGGCAAGCGTGCCTTCAAGGTCAAAGTCGGGCAGGGTATCGGGGTGCAAGAGCGAGAGTTTCTCAACCTGGAGTGCCCAGGCCATGTCGAGCGCCGGCCCCGTGGCGCCGATGCACTCGAGAACGGTGTTGTATGCCCAGATGCGATCGTCCTGGCCGATCATCGATCGGTGGATGGCATATTCGATGAGGCCCTGCGCGGCCTCGCGCACATCAGTCATTACAGCCATGCCGCGTAAGCCCCCTTGTCAGAAATCGCGTAGTGGCGGGCAGAGCCCTCGCCAAGCCAGCCGTTCATCTTGGCAATGAAGGTGTCGACCAGCTCGAGCGGCACGAAGGCCTGGATGGTACCGCCAAAGCCGCCGCCGTGGATACGAACGGCGCCACGGCCGTCGAGCACATGCTCGGCAAGAGCAAGCGCGTACATGGAAGGCTGCTCGGCACCCAGTTTGGCAACAACATTCTGCAGGTACATGGCGGAGCTGGCGCCGGACTCACGCGTCAGGACCAGGAACTGGTCAATGTCGCCGGCGTTCAGGGCCGCCCAGCGCTTATCGACCAGGCCGTTCTCGTACCAGTAATGAACGGCGCGCAGGCAGGCGCGGTCGCCCAGCTTGGCGCGCAGCTCGGGGAGCTTGGCGTCAAAGTCCGCCACGTTTACCTCGCACAGGCGTGCCTTGTCAAACTCGGCGGCGACGTCCTGCATCTCGCGCGGAACGGCGGCGTAGTCGTCGGTAGCCGCCACATGGTCGGCGCCAACCTTAACGAGCACGAGCGCATAGCCGTGATCCTCAAAGTTGAGCTCGAGCTTCTGGGTCTTAGGCTGAGCCTGATCCTCAAAGTCCATGTAGGCAAGGCCGCCCAGGCACACAGCCGCCTGATCCATAAGACCGCAGGGCTTGCCGTAATAGTTGTTCTCGGTGCGCTGGCTCATCTGGGCGAGCGTGACGGGCTCAATGGCGGGCGCGCCCCAGAGCGTCTCCATGGCGCGGCCGTAAGCCGCCTCGACAGCGGCGGAGCTAGAAAGGCCGCCACCCGAGGGGACGGAGCAGGTAAAGGCGAAGTCGAAGCCCTGGGGCTCAACGCCAAGGGCTGCAATTTCGTGGGCCATACCGCGCACGAGGCTTGCGGACGTGCCCTTCTCGGACTCCTGAACATCCAGCGTGTCGAGCGTGATCTCAAACGTGGGATAGCCTTCGTCGGCGATGCGAATCTTGTTGGAGTCGGTCGCCACGGCAATGCCGTCGACGGCGACATCGAGCGAGCCGGCGATAACGTGGCCACCCTCGTGATCGGTGTGGTTGCCGCTGATCTCGGAACGGCCGGGCGCGTGCACGTAGAGCACCTGGCGGTCGCCAATGGGGCCAAACTCCTCCTCAAACAGCTTGGTGAGCGTGGCGAGTGTCTTTTCGTCGGGGGTGGTCATGGGAGTCCTTTCCTTGGCGCGCACGGGTGAGTTTTGCGTCGTTATGAGTACGTTAACAACTTGAAGCGGCATGAACCAAGTGTTCACGATACCGCACGTTACGGGCTATGTTAACGTACTCATAACACATCGCTTGTCACTTTTTGAGAATCTGGTAATCGGTAGAAATACAGCCGTGAACGGTACTGTCGTATGGACTTATAAAGCAGAAAAGATGCAGATAGAAAAAGTAGAGTACGTTAACATGCGTCCGACGATAGCGGGCCTCGGTGCAGGGCGTGTTTCTGCCCGGGCCGGCATTCACGCTATTCAGATCTCGCAAGGGTGAAGGTGATCCTGTGGCAAGGCGCCCGTCCAACGATACAGGTACGCGTCCGGTCTCCATGGCCGACGTCGCCCGCGCTGCTGGCGTTTCGCAGCAGACGGTTTCGCGCGTCGCCAACGGTTTGCCTAACGTCAACGAGCAGACGCGCCAGCGCGTGCAGGCCGCTATGCAAGAGCTCGGCTTTCGTCCGAGTTATGCCGGTCGCTCGCTGCGCGACGGCCGTTACCATTCGGTCGGCCTGTGCGTCAACGATGTCACCAAGTTTGGCAACCTCTCAATGATCGACGGCATCGCCAGCGCTGCTCGCGAGCATAATTGCGCCATCACGCTGGTCGAGATGTCCAAGACCGAGGAGTTTTCGCTTGCCGAGGCCACGCGTCGTATGGCCGCGCTGCCCGTGGACGGCATCATTATCGGCATGAGTCGCATGGCACCCGATTTTGAGACGTTTGATCCGTTGCCGGGCATTGGCACGGTCATCGTTACCATGTACGCGCATCCGCGCGTGACCACGGTCGATTCCGACCATTACGGCTGCTCGCTATTGCTTATGGATCACCTGTTTGAGCTGGGACACGATCAGATTCGCTATATTGGCGGCCCGTCGTTCTCGGTCGACGAGCAGTTTCGTCGCGCCGGTTGGCAGGATGCACTCGAGCGTAAGCACATTAAGCCGCAGGCGCCGCTCGAGGGCGATTGGTCTGCCAACAGCGGATACGAAGCCGGCAGATATCTGGCCGAGCACGACCGCACCATGACGGCGATTTACGCGGCAAACGACCAAATGGCAAACGGTGCCATCGCCGCGCTGCGCGATAGCGGCTTGCGCGTGCCCGAGGACGTGAGCGTGGTGGGCGTCGATGATTCGCTCGATGATTTTGTAGCACACAACGAGCTCACGACCGTTCGATTCGACTTGCATCAGCGTGGGCGCGAGGTGTTTGAGCATGCGGTTCCCGAGGCGGGTACGGTGGGCAAAACCGTTGCCATTCGTATTCCCGGCCAGCTCATCATTCGACATAGCACGGCGATACCGCGCTCATAGTTTGTGCTGGTAAACGGCGATTTATCGCATTTTAATAACAATCGGTAAGGATGCCGGCAGATAGCTGTTGGGATGCAGCCGAGTGCTATGATAGACGGGCTCTTTTGTCTATCTAGGAGGCTTTGCCTGATGGAGATCACCAAGGATATCCGCTACGTTGGCGTCGACGATCACGACATTGACCTGTTCGAGGGCCAGTACGATGTGTCCGAGAACGGTATGGCATACAACAGCTACGTTATCTTGGGCGAAAAGATCGCTGTCGCCGATTCAGTCGACGGCGGTTTTGTCGACGAGTGGCTCGGTAACATCGAAGCCGTGCTCGACGGTCGCACGCCCGATTATCTGGTCGTTCACCATATGGAGCCCGATCACTCCGCTGGCATCGCCGCCTTTATGGAGCGCTATCCCCAGGCACAGATTGTGGCCAGCATGGGCGCCTTCCGCATGATGGTCAACTACTTTGGCACCGACTACCCCGAGCGTAAGATGGTCGTCAAAGATGGCGACGTGCTCGACCTGGGCGGCCACAGCCTAACGTTTGTCGGCGCCCCCAACGTTCACTGGCCCGAGGTGCTGTTCTCTTACGAGGCCACCGACAAGGTACTCTTTAGTGCCGACGGTTTTGGCAAGTTCGGCGCCAACGACATCGAAGATCCGGAAGGGTGGGCTTGCGAGGCTCGCCGCTACTACTTTGGCATCGTCGGCAAGTTCGGCAAGTTCGTGCAGGCTGTGCTCAAGAAGGCCGCCGATCTGGACATCCAGATCATCTGCCCGCTTCATGGCCCCGTGCTGACCGAGAACCTGGGCTACTACCTCGACACCTACAACACCTGGTCGAGCTATCAGCCCGAGGATGAGGGCATCACTATTGCCTACGCGAGTGTGTATGGCCACCTGAAGGCTGCCGTCGAGGAGCTTGCATCTGCGCTCGAGGCTCGCGGCCAGAAGGTTTCCGTCTTTGACCTGGCGCGCGACGACATGGCCGAGGCGGTTGAGGATGCGTTCCGCTACGACCGCCTGGTGCTCGCCTCCATCACCTATCAGGGCGAGATCTTCCCGTTCATGAGCACCTTTATCCACACGCTTGCCGAGCACGCCTACCAGAATCGTACGGTGGCACTCGTCGAGGCCGGCTCCTGGGCGCCCGCCGCTGCCAAGGTTATGACCAAGGAGCTCGAGGGCATGAAGGACATCACCCTGGCGCAGAACAAGGTGACCGTCCTGGGCTCGCTCAACGACGCCTCGCGCGCTCAGATCGAGGCCCTTGCTGACGAGCTCTCCAAGTAGCGATACGTTCACTTTTAACTCACAAACCACCACAAAGGGGACAGGCACCTTTGTGGTGGTTTTTGTTTACGCGCTGGCGATGATGAGGTTGGGGCGGGTGTTGTCGGCGATTTCGGCGATAGAGGTGGCAACGGCATCGTCGGGGTCGCGGTCCATGACGATGGCGTTGACACCGACGAGCTCGGCAAAGCGGTACATGCCACGTCCGTTAACCTTGCTGGCGTCCATGAGGGCCGCGCTTTGACGGGCGGCGCCGATCATGGTCGTTTTGGTTTCGGCCATCTGGGGAAAGTCGGTGGTAAAGCCGCAGCCGGGAACAAAAGCGCCAGGGCACATGACGGCAAGATCGGCGTGGACCATTTGGAGCGCCTGCATGGTAAGTGGGCCGTACAGATAGCGATGACCTTTGCGCAGTGCCCCGCCCAGCATGACGACATCGACCGAGGGCATGCTCTCGTCGATATAATCGGCGATGGTAATGTCGGCCGTGATGACGGTGATGCCGTTGCGCTGGTCGAGGAGCCGGACAAACTCGAGCGCCGTGGTGCCCGAGTCGACGAGCAGTGTGTCGCCGTCATTAACGAGCTCGATGGCGCTTTGTGCGATGGCCTGCTTGGCGGCGACATTGACGTTGATACGGCGATCCTGGGTGGATACGGTCAGCCGCTTCTGGAGAGACACGGCGCCACCATGCGTGCGGCGCAACTTGCCGGACTCGGCGAGCGCGTCCAGGTCGGCGCGGGCAGTGACGGAGGACACGCCAAAGGTCTGGGCGATTTCTGCCACTTGCACCGAGGCGTTATGTTCGAGCATCTCCATAATGGCGGAACGACGCTCGTCGGCGAAAGCTCGAGTTGTTGCGTGGGCCATAGCTGCTCCATCATCGTCTGAAATTTGCAGGAATTGTGTTGACTCTATTTTCGTTCATTTTCTTTTTAAGTAAGAAAACGCCTTTCGATTACTTACTTTTTCTATAAAAGAAAGACGCTGAACGCCCAAAATTCAATATCGAACACGTCCACTCGGCTCCAATTCCTTCCGTTTACTTTTCAAAAACGACCGTATTGACCTGCATGGGCTCAATATCTCGCACATGCATACCCGCTGAATTTCATACAATGGGCGCAGCAAAACGCAAGGTAAAACGCCTTGTGAACAACTACGCCCGATGTCCAGATGCGGGCGAGGGAGAGGAGCAAACGCTCATGGCACTTGTTACCACCGGAAAGATGCTCAAGGACGCTCAGGCCGGCCACTACGCCGTCGGCGCGTTCAACGTCGAGAACCTCGAGTTCGTTATGGCCGTTCTGGCCGCTGCCGAGGAGACCAAGTCCCCCGTCATCATGCAGACCACCCCGGGCACCATCAAGACCGCTGGTCTGGACTACTTCTACGGCATGGTCAAGGCTGCTGCCGAGCGCGCTTCCGTGCCCGTTGCCCTGCACCTCGATCACGGCGATGGCTATGACCGCTGCATGCAGGCTTTCCGCACGGGCTATACCTCTGTCATGATCGACGGTTCGCACGAGTCCTTCGAGGACAACATCGCCCTGACCAAGTCCGTCGCCGACGCTGGCCGCGCCATGGGCGTGCCCGTTGAGGCCGAGCTTGGTAAGGTTGGCGGCAAAGAGGACGACGGTCCCGCGGTTGAGGGCGAGAGCCCCTACACCGATCCTGCCGAGGCCAAGGAGTTTGTTGAGCGTACCGGCTGCACCTCCCTCGCAATTGGCGTTGGCACCAGCCACGGTGTGTACACGAGCGATCCGCACATCGAGCAGTCCGTGGTCAAGGCCATCCGCGACGCCGTCGACGTGCCGCTGGTTCTGCACGGCACCTCCGGTGTGCCCGATGAGCAGGTTGCCGAGGCTGTGAAGAACGGCATCTGCAAGGTTAACTACGCCACCGAGCTGCGTCAGGCCTACACCAAGGGCTTCATGGCCTACATGGCCGAGAACCCCGCCTGCTTCGATCCCAAGAAGCCGGCCAAGGAGGGCATGCGCGAGATCACCGAGCTGGTTAAGATCCGCATGACCAACCTCAACTCTGTGGGCAAAGCAGAGTAACAGCAAGGGTACTCCGACTCGCTACATATTCCGGGGAGGGACGAGGGCTTAGTTCCCCAATCGTCCTCGGGCATGCAAAAAGCCTCGCTGCGCACTTCGTGCGGCGAGGCTTTTTGCCCCCCTGCGGAAAGATTGGAGAACTAAGCCCTCGTCCCTCCCAGGTTGACCTACTCGAGGTCGTCGCCCTTGTGGCGTTAGGTCTGAAAATAATAAGAAGCCTTCGCGCTGCGGAATGATTTTGGAAACTAAGTACGGGGACCCGCCCAAACCGTCCTGCTCAATCGCCCTTGTGGCGTTGGGGCTGAAAGGGTGGGACGCGTGGGTTATTTGGTTGTTAGGGTTAGTAGGTCGTTGGGGGTTTTGAGGTTGTAGGTGGCGTTTGGGATATCTTGGTGTGATCCCCATGCTGCTCGGGCAAAACTGACCCCTGCTGAAGTTGCGCATTGTTCGTCGTAGACGGTGTCGCCAACGTAGACGACGTTGCCAGGATTCGCGCCCGCACGTCGGAGATATTCGAGCATGGGTGCGGGTGCAGGTTTATGTTCGGTTGTGTCTTCGACAAGGATGATGTGCTCAAAATACTTATCGAAACCAAGGGGTGCAATTTCTTTTGCGTATTCGTCGCGCGCACGTGAGGAGACGATGCCAAGTTTGCAGCCGCTATCGGCGAGTGTTGCGATGACTTCAAGCAAACCTGGAAACACGCTGATGGTGCTTTTAAAGCTGGCGGCAACTTGGCACCAGCGATCCAACGTTGTCTGCGAGTAGATCCCAAGTTTCTCAAGGGCATCCTTGCCGGGTATGCCGAGGGCAAAGTCAAGCTCGTGTCGGGGAAGCGTTTTGCTGGTCTCTTCTTGGACAATCTGGACAAGCGATGACAGAACGCTTTCTTCTGTATCTGCCAATGTCCCATCAACGTCAAATACGATATGGTCAAAGTGCTTCATATGATTGCTCCTCTCTGTTGTTTGCCTGCAAGTTTGATGCAGTGACAGAAGAAGGGCTAGCGGGATTTCTGCCTGGTGCTATCGAGATTCTGCCTCGCTGCTCGATAGCTCGAAGGAGTGCACCCCATTTGTTCTTTAAATACCTGGCCAAGATGGCTTGCTGTTATAAATCCGCATTGGCGCGCGACTGTCTGTACCGTTCGCGTGGTGTGTGCCAAAAGTTCGCAAGCACGGTTTATGCGGTATGCGCGTAGATATGCCGCCGGGGTCGTTCCTGCACAAGTTTCGATAATGCGGTAACACTCTCTTTCGCTTACGCCGGCTGCAGATGCCATCTGGGGCACATCTATAGCGGCTGCATAGTTTGCGCGGATAAAGTCCAGGATTGCCTTGAACTGTACGTCGCGGCTGGTCATCCAAGAGGCGCCGTCGGAAGAAAAGAGCGGTTCGGTCTTGGCGTTAATCTGAATCCAGAGCTCTGACAAACTATTTCGAAGCGCCATCTCGTTCTGCGGCCGTTGAAGGTCGTGGCTAAAGGAGCTCTTCAGCAAATCGATAAAGGGCATATCGTCGGGATTGGTGGGCGACCATTTGAGCACATCGACGCCTCGACATTGAAGCAATGGGTTGATGTAGCGCTTTTGGAGACGTCCCGCGGGATCGCCGAGCATCGACGGCTGAAAGATATGCAGCATTTGAATGGCTGGCGCCGAATTGGGTGATTGCAGCGTGCTGTGCAAAACGCCGCCGTTGATAAAGCCGGCGGACCCTTCCTCAAAGCATACGTGCTCATGAGCCGCGTGCGTTCGATAGTCAATCGCTCCCTGCTCCATGTAGAAAAGCTCAACTTCGGAATGCCAGTGCCAGGGGACGGAATTGCCCGGATAGCGAGCGAATTCTGCGCGTTCGGCAATATAGGGCCAGTCTTCGGCGGTCTCGGGAAACGCTTCCTCGCGTCCTCCGCGGTGCAATTCTATGTGATCCATGTTTCGCATGGCATCAGTATAAAGCGCGATGGGCTTAGATTGCTCTTGCCTGTTCGGGGAACGCCTTGTCTAGGGATGCTTGGAGCTTTTCGAAGGATGCTCGCAAGTTGTGGCTCTGGTCGGTTGAGCGTTTGGCTTTTGTGGTTGGGGAGTCGAGGAGGCCGTTTCTCTGTGTCGGGGGGAAGGAGAAAAGGTCTGCATGTTTTAGGGATGACTGCTGCGCTGCGTCATTGGAAGAATGCATGCTTATGCGGCCTCCTCGATGTCCACCAAAAGGTTGCGCACGGGGTGTGCTGCTAGGTCCCGTGCGTTGGCTGTATTATGCCGCGGCCGTCGCAAAGAAGCGCTAAAGAAAGGCTTAATGAGGTTTGGCGTTACGATGAAACCGCAGGTCAGAGCTATCGAGTGACACTCTTGAAAGGTTTTGAGCTTAAGGGCTTTCTAAGGTTTGTGACGTGGATGTGGCGCGGACGTGCGGAGCGTGTGAATGCTCGCTGTTAGCGTTGCGGCTCTGCGGCGCGCACCTGCTCGATGACCTTTTCCATGGTGGCGTCGATGCGGTCCTTTTTGAGTTCGCATTCCCAGATGGTTATAGGCGTCCAGCCCATTTGAGTGAGTGCTGCCACGGCAGCACGGTCGCGCTCGACGTTGCGACGGAATTTTGCCTCCCAAAACTCAACGTTGCGCTTGGGCTGGCTCGGATTGCACTTGGGGCAGCGGTGCCAAAAGCAGCCGTTGACGAAGATGGCGATCTTGCGCCCGGGAAAGGCAATGTCGGGCTTGCCGGGAACCTTCCATTCCAAGCGATAACCCGTAAGGCCCGCTGCGCGCAGGCGCTGGCGTACGAGCAGCTCGGGCTTGGTGTTGGCGCGCTTGTTGCCCTTCATGGACTTTTTGATGGCGGCGCGACGGCGGACCAGTTCGCGCTCGTCAGCGGAGAGGTCCGAGGTGTCGATGCCGTCGAGCAGACCTGGTTTGGGGCGTTTTTTGCTACGGCGCTTAGGCGTGCGCTTGGGTTTGGTGGCGGGTTTGTCGGCTGTGTTGGGCGCGGCGTCATCAGCGGAGCTTGCCTCAAGCCGGTCTTGCTTCAACTCAATCAGAGCATCGATAAGCCCCTTGTCGGCGGGCATCCACTCAACGGTGGCAAGTGAGGTGCGCGGAATCCAGCGAATATCGAGCTGACGGTCATGCTTTTGCGGCTCATCAGAATCGGTTGCCAGCGAGCAGTAGTAGCACTCCATGGAGAGATGGAAATCGGGGTAGTCGTACTCAACGGTGTAGAAGTCACGCAGGTTGGTGACCTTCACCTGCAGCTCTTCCATGAGCTCGCGGCGCACGGCGTCTTCGGGTGTCTCGCCGCGCATGAGCTTGCCGCCCGGGAACTCCCAAAGTCCCTGCATGTCGCCATAGCCGCGCTGCACGGCCAGTAGCTCGTCGGATCCTTCCTTGCGAATGATCCCAGCGGCAACATGAACAGTCTTCAACAGGAGTCCTCTCTCAACATCAACACGTGGCAGGCTAGCTACCCCTACCTTACACAACGGTAAGGCAAGCGTAAGCCATATCGATGGTAGCCGACTCGGCTTCTTGCGACTATAGATGCCGTAGACTAATCGCAAGAAAGGACTCGGTATGCAAACCACGCACATGGCGACCCCGGTACTGGAGGTCGCGCATCTCGAAAAGGTATACGGCGCGCTGGGCAACGTGACCCGCGCGCTCAACGACGTCAGCTTTACCGTCAACCGCGGCGAATTTGTTGGCATCATGGGCGCCTCGGGCTCGGGCAAGTCGACGCTGCTCAACTGCGTGTCGACCATCGATGCCGCCACGAGCGGCACCATTCGCATCAACGGCCAGGACGTGACGCGCATGAAGCAGGCCAAGCTTTCGCAGTTCCGCCGTGAGGAGCTGGGCTTTATCTTCCAGGATTCCAACCTGCTCGATACGCTCACGGCACGCGAGAACATCGCCCTGCCGCTCACCATCGCCCGCACAAACTCGGCCGAAATCTCGACCCGCGTGCAGGATGTGGCCGCGCGCCTGTCCATTAGCCAGGTGCTCGACAAGTATCCCTACCAGATGTCCGGCGGCCAGCAGCAGCGTGTCGCCGCTGCTCGCGCGCTCGTCACCGACCCCACCATGATCATGGCCGACGAGCCCACCGGCGCCCTCGATTCCAAGAGCGCCCGCCTGCTGCTCGAGAGCCTGGAGGCCCTGAATCGCCGCCTGCGCGCCACGGTGCTCATGGTCACGCACGACAGCTTTGCCGCCAGCTACACGAGCCGCGTGCTGTTTATCCGCGACGGCAAGATCTTCACCGAGCTGCGCCGCGGCGACACCGACCGCCGAGAGTTCTTCGACCGCATTATGGAGGTCGTTGCCATGATGGGCGGTGAGGGCTCCGATGCTCTGTAAACTCGCTTGGGGCAACGTCCGCCGCGCCGGCCGCGACTACCTCGTTTACTTGCTGACGCTCACCCTGGGTGTCACGGTCTTCTATGCATTCAACACCGTATCAATGCAGGTCGATATCGCCGGCATTAAGGAAGAGGGCCTGTCCGAGCTCATGGGCACCATGCTCGGCTACCTCACGTACTTTTTGGCTGGTGTCATGGCCTTTTTGATGGTGTATGCCAATAACTTCATCATGAAACGCCGCAAAAAGGAGTTTGGCCTGTACCAGGTGCTCGGCATGGGGCGCGGGCGCGTCGCCACGATCATGGCGCTCGAGACGGTGATCGTCTCGGTCGGCGCTTTTGTCGCCGGCATCGTGCTGGGCGTGGGGCTCTCGCAGCTCATGACATTCTTTACGGCCTCACTCTTCAAGACGCAGATCGCCAATTTCCGCTTCTTTTTCTCGGTGCATGCGTTCAACCTGACCCTTGCCTGCATGCTCGTAATGTTTGTGCTCACGCTCCTGCTGAACCTTCGCGCCGTGCGCCGTACCAAACTCATCGAGCTTATGGGTGCCGAGCGTCGCAACGAGAGCATCAAGACACGCAACCCCTGGATCGCGATTGCCATCTTTGCTGTGGGCGTGGTGCTTGTGGGCGTGGCCTATTACCGTCTGCTACGTGATGGGTTCCCGCTAACCGAGACGGGCGACAAGCTGGACGGGGCAATGAGCCAGTTTGGCATCACCACGGCCATGGTCACGGTAGGCACCTTTGCCCTGTTCTGGGGACTCTCGGGCATGCTCATCAAGCTGCTGCAGAGCCTGCGCGGCGTGTATTGGCGCGGACTTAACATGTTTACCGTGCGCCAGCTTGCGGCCAAGGTCAACACGGTGTGCTTTTCGATGGGCGTCATCGCGATGATTCTGTTTTTGGCCATTACCTCGGTGACGTGCGGTATGTCTATTGCCAATGTGATGAACGAAAACCTGGAGCGCTATAACCCTGTTGACGTGTCTCAGACGTATGTCTATTACACGCCCGAAACGCTCGACTACTACAAGGAGTATGTCAATCCGTCTGAGGCCGATCGCATGGTGCTGGCCGATGCAACGGTCGATTTGTACGCTGCATGGCATGGCGAGCGCAAGTCGGCGGACAACAACGACGAGACCGGCAAAAAGGTCAATATCGCCGATGTTGCCGGTGAGCATGTGCAGATCGATTCGTATCTGAGTTACCCGCTTGGCGGCTCGGGCCCCTCGGTGGTGGCGGGCGAGATGTGCAAGGCCATGGGCGAAAAGCTTCCCAAGGCGCTCGAGGGAAGCAACGCCGATGCGATGGGTCTGTATGTGACGCCGGCGAGCCAGTACAACAAACTGCGCCAGATGATGGGCGAGGAGCCGGTGAGCATTGGCCGCGACCAGTATCTGCTCACGTGTGATATGGGCGGTGAGCTGGGCGACCTGTACACCAAATACATGGCCGGCGGCCATACCCTCACCTTGGGCGGGCATGAGCTCAAGCCCGCAACCGATAAGTCGGACGAGGACGCGGCGGCCATCGCCAACTCGGCGATGGGCAGCAATCCCGGTACCGTGGTCGTAGCCGATGAACTGCTGTCCCAGCTTAATCTGCAGCCGTATTCCAGTAATCTGCTCGTTAACTACAAGCAGGGGATGGATGTGAGCAAGGCAGACGAGAGCATTAAATACACCATGCTCGACAATCTGCTCGTTGACGGCAAGGAGCCGGGGTCGTGGGGAGTCTTCATCACGCGTTCCGAGATGTACACGCAAGCAGCGCAGATGAACGGCATGATTAGCTATCTGGCCATCTACATTGGCTTTGTACTGGTCGTTGCGTGCGCGGCAATCCTATCGATCCAGCAGCTCTCCAATGTGGCCGACGGCAGCCGCAGCTATCGTGTGCTGGCACAGATCGGCTGTGACGACCGCCAGATTCG
>CAUHJB010000023.1:0-32337 GCA_959606495.1 uncultured Collinsella sp.
GCCCAAGACCAGTTATCGATGACGGCCCAATAATGGTATCCGCGGCATTTGGCGCCCTCGGCGATTGCCTTGGCGACCCACTCCAGGTGCTGGCGCACAAAGTCGACGCGGTAGTCGTCCTGGATGGTCCCCTCGGCATCACGGTTCTTGTATTCGTCCATGATGCCGATGCCGTTCTCGGATACGAACCACTCAAGATCAGGGTAATTCTTGACGCAGTCCATGCCAAAGTCGTAGAGACCCTGCGGGTAGATCTCCCAGCCGCGGCTCTCGTTCATAACGGCGTCGGGCCACACGTACTCGTCGGCAAAGTGCGGCAGGCCATACTGGTCGATCTTGCTCGCCGGAGCCTGGACGCGCGTGGGGTGGTAGTAGTTGCAACCAAGCCAGTCGACAACGCCCTGCTTGAGAATCTCTTGGTCGCCGGCACGGAACGGGAGCCTAACGCCGCCCTCGACCAGGCTGTCGAGCACGTCAGCGGGAAGCTCGCCCTTGGTAATAAGATCGAGCCACCAGCGATTGTTGATACCGCTGGTCATACGCACGGCCTCGAGGTCCGCCTCGCTGGGGTTCTCCTTGGTGTAGACCGGGGTAAAGCAGTTGATCATGCCGATCTTGGCGTCGGCGCGAACGGCACCCTCGTCATAGGCGCGACGGTAGTTGGCCACGGCCAGCGCGTGCGCCAGCGAGATGTGATACTGAACGGTGCGAGCGCGGCTATAGTCGTGGAGCCGCGGGAACCACACGCCCTCCTGATAGCGCTGCTCGGGCTCGACGATAGGCTCGTTAAAGGTAAACCAGTACTTGATCTCCTGGCCAAATTCGTGGAAGGCAACCTCGGCGTAATGAGCGTAAGCCTCGACGACCTCACGGCTCTCCCAACCGCCGCGGTCAAAGAGGTAGGTGGGCATGTCAAAGTGGTACAGGTTGACGAACGGCTCCAAGCCGGCCTCGCGAGAGGCACGGAACAGCTCGTGGTACCACGCGGCGCCCTCCTCATTAAGGTTGCCGTCGGCATCGAGCAGACGACTCCACTGGATGGAAGTGCGATAGGTATCCAGGCCCAAGTCCTTCATAATGCGAAGGTCCTCCTGGTACTTAGCCATAAAGTCATTGCCGGCATAAGAGCCAACGCGGTTGTAGAACGAACCCAGATCCTGGATGGACCAGGTGTCCCACAGGTTCTCGAGCTTGCCGCCCTGGTTCCACTGACCCTCAGTCTGCGGGCCGGACATAGCGGCGCCAAAGAAGAAGTCACGGGGCAGCTGATACTGTGCCATCAAGTCCTCACTTTCGTGTTCTAGAGCTTCCGGTTGGAGACGGGTTTGCCTTGGCAGGTTATCCAGCGCGGGCGCGCACCGGTTATCTGGGTATCCAGCCCGCCAAAACAAAACCGTCCCCAAACGGCCGGCCCCGCTGTACTGCAGGGCTCCGTTCGTTGTCTACAACTATAGCGCTCTAATTTTTAAAGTAAAGCGTATTTTTCTTTTTCCTTTCTCGGACTTCTTATATAAAAGTAATATGGGTGCCTCGTTGGGGGTTATACTTACTTATGTATTCATGTATGTATTTATATATGCCGGAAAGGAGGTTCCATGATTCCCAAATACGAGTCGATAGCTGCAGATATCCGTCGAAGCATCGAGGATGGCGCTCTTAAACCGGGCGACAAGCTACCCACCGTCGTTGAGTTCTGCGAGCTCTATAGCGTTTCCAAAATCACCGTCAAACGAGCTATCGAGCAGATCACCGAGGAGGGTCTTGTTACCAGCCGTCGCGGGTCGGGCACCTACGTTAAGGACACGGCGGGTCTTCCCAACCAGGCGTTTTTCCAGGGCAAAAACGACCGCGCCCAGGGTTTTTCGTATGAGCACCGCGGGGAGAAGGTAACCTCGGTGGTCTACGATTTCTCGATTGTCAATCCACCAGCGGACGTCGCTACTCAGCTGGGAATTGCCGAGGACGACTTTGCCTATCACATCGTGCGCGTGCGCCAGGTCGACGAGAAGCCCATCGTTATCGAGTACACCTACATGCCTCTCGAGCTGATACCGGGCCTTAAAAAGAAGGACCTGTACGGATCGGTCTATAGCTTTATCCGCGAGCAATGCGGGCTGAAAATTTCGAGCTTCCACCGCACCATCCGTGCCGTGGCGGCAACCGAGGAAGAGGCCGAGCGCCTGGACACCAAACCCGGCGCTCCCCTGCTCGAGCTCAACCAGATTGGCTTTTTGGATAGCGGCAACGCCTTTGAGTACTCGATTTCGCGCAACGTCGGCGACCGCTTTGAGCTGCACAACGTAACGTTGGCATAGGTTTTTGCAGTCATGCGGGCGCTCGTTATGGCTCGTCTAGAGCGGGCGGCCGCACAACACCATGGGGGTATGAATATGTCTGATTTGATTAAACTGACGCCGATCTTCCATGAGAAGATTTGGGGCGGCCGCCAGCTCGAAACCGTATTTGGTTACAACATTCCCGAGGGTCCCATCGGTGAGTGCTGGGCCATCTCGGCACACCCCAACGGCGACTGCCAGATCGCTGAGGGCCCGTATGCCGGCCACACGCTGTCGTGGCTATGGGCCGAGCACCGCGAGCTCTTTGGCAACTGCGAGGGAAAAGAGTTCCCGCTGCTCATTAAGATCCTGGACGCCAAGGACGACCTTTCGATCCAGATTCATCCCAACGATGAGTACGCCGCCGAGCACGAGAACGGCAGCCTGGGCAAAACCGAGTGCTGGTACGTGCTGGATTGCGAGCCCGGCGCCACAATCATCGTCGGCCAGCGCGCGCATGACCGCGCCGAAGCCGCACAGATGATCGAGGACGGTCGCTGGGACGACATGCTCAACGTGTTGCCGATCCACAAGGGCGACTTTTTCCAAATCGACTCCGGTACCGTGCATGCCATTAAGACCGGCACGCTCATTTTGGAGACACAGCAGTCGAGCGACGTGACGTATCGTCTGTACGACTACGACCGCCCCGGCACCGACGGCAAGCTGCGTCCGCTGCACATTGAGCAGAGCCTCGACTGCATCGACTTTGATGTTCAGGCGCCGACCGACGGCACCGTGACCGCGCCCGAGGTCGATGGCGTAACCGAGCTCGAGTCCAACCCCTGCTACACCGTCGATCGCGTGCGCGTCAACGGCAGCAAGACCCTCGACCAGCGCTGGCCCTTCATGTGCCTGTCGGTCATCAACGGCGAAGGCACCGTCTGCGGCGACCCCGTCCACAAGGGAAGCCACCTGCTGGCTCCCAGCACCGTGGACAAGATCGAGCTCGAGGGCAATATGGAACTGATTATCAGCCACCTGTAAGCTACCGGTCCCCGAGCGCTCGCCGGGATGGGGCGCGGGGTTTGGTCGCCTGCTCGGACAGTCCTGCTCGCACGGAGAGCACATTAAGTGCTCTCCGGCTCGTGCGGAACTCGCGATCGACCAAACCCCGCGCCCATCCCGGCGAGCCTCTGGCTAGCAACAACAACCCAAACGCAAGTAGGGGCTCCCCCGCCCATCAACGGGGGAGCCCCTACTCGTATCTATATATCAGCCCACCCGGCTCTCCAGACCAAAAAGCGAACGAGCAGAGCGATGTTCGTCCAGCAACGTTACCCAAGGACCTGGGCGGGTGTATGGGGCAACATCGATCGCGAGTTCCGCACGCAAAGGAGGCCACTTAATGTGGCCTCCGTCTTGCGCAGGACTGTCCGAGCAGGTGATGTTGCCCCATACGCCCGCCCAGGTCCGCCGGGATCACGACAGCTTGACGATCGGTGCAAAACCTTTCATCAGCTTTTTGGTCTGGCCGGTTTTTTCGAACTGGACCTCGATCATGTCTCCGGCGACCGAGATCACGGTACCGGTGCCAAAGGTCTTGTGGCTCACGGTATCGCCCGCGGCAAAGTCCTGTGACGCGCTGGCGCGATCGACCTTGCGCTCCACCGTCGGCGACACCTTGGACGACGGCTTTTTAGCTCGCGGCGCGCCCGAACCAAAGGTCGAGGCAACACGGCCGGCGTCGGGCGAAACCCCGCGATGGCGCTCGGTGCCATAGGTGCTGCCACCAAAGAAATCGTCGAAGCTCGATCCGCCGCGCGAACCGGAACCGCCGGTCGAGCGCGTATGCGAACCGAACACCTTGCCGCCATACATATCCGAGCCCATGCCCGAGCCAAAGGTGCCGTGACGGTCGCCGCGCTTCTCCCAGCCCGTGCCCTCAAAACCGGCAGAACCGATACCGCTAAACTCGATATCCTCAAACGGAATCTCGTTGAGGAAACGAGAGCGCGGGTTGGCAGAGGTCGAGCCGTAGGTGCGACGCGTGGCCGCATAGGTCAGGAACAGGCGCTTACGGGCACGCGTGATGGCAACGTAGGCCAGGCGACGCTCCTCCTCGAGCTTGCCCGGATCATCGCTGCCGCCAAAGTCGTGCACGTGCGGGAAGATGCCCTCCTCCATGCCGGCCACGAACACCGCCGGGAACTCCAGGCCCTTGGCGGAGTGGATGGTCATCATGGTAATGGCATGCGTCTCGCCGGCCAGGGAATCCAAGTCGGAGCGCAGGGCCAGCCACTCCATGAGAGCAGGAAGCGCCTTACAGGTGAGCGGACCGTAGGTGCGCTCGATCTCGTCGGCATGCACGGCACCCGCCGGCATCTCCGTCGGCGCGGCATACGCGTTGCCCGCAATGGCGGCAGCCAGGGCATCCTGCGGCGAGAGCGCCGGGGCGGCTAGGCTATCGAGCGGATTGGAACCTGCGGCATCACGCGCGCCAACGAGCGCCTCAAACGAGGATACCGGGGCAGACGGTCCCGGCTCGGGCGCAGGTGCGCTCACCACGACGGGCTCGGGCTCGGCGCCGGCAGGCACGTCGGCAACACCGGCCGCGCGCAGCTCCTCTAAGCTCTCGAGCGTACCCTCGATATCCTCGTGCGTCTCCTCAAATTCGGCGGCCACGCCCAGGAATTCCTGGATGTTCTCGGCGCGGCTCTCGGCCTCCATGGTGCCCTCGGCGCGAAAGGCCTGCAGCAGGCCCGTCTTGTCGACAATCATCTCGACAACGTCCTTGAGCTCGCCGTCCATGCGGCGGCCCTCGCGCACCAGCGACACAAAGCTCGACAGGCCATTGCGGACCTTGGCGCTAAACATGCCCGTCTCGGCGCACGCGATCTCGCAGGCTTGGAAGAACGAGCAGCGGTTGTCGCGCGCCAGCTGCTCGATCTTTTGAATCGAGGTGGAGCCGATGCCGCGGCGCGGCGTGTTGATGACGCGCTTGACGCTCATCTCGTCGGCCGGGTTCACGATCATCTTGAGGTAGGCCATGACGTCGCGAATCTCGGCGCGGTCGAAGAATCGCGTGCCGCCGACGATCTTGTAGGGCACGCCCGCGCGCAGGAACATATCTTCGAGGATACGCGACTGGGCGTTGGTGCGGTAGAACACGGCGATATCGTCGTAGCTTGTACCCTTGGCATGCAGCTTTTCGATCTCGCCGGCAATCCAGCGACCTTCGTCGCGCTCGTCGCTTGCCTGGAAAGCCTGAATCTTCTCGCCATCGCCCTCGGCCGTAAACAGGCGCTTGTCCTTGCGCTGCGAGTTGTGACGCACCACGGCGTTGGCGGCGCTCAGGATATGACCCGTAGAGCGATAGTTCTGCTCCAGCTTGACGGTCTTGCAGTTTTTAAAGTCCTGCTCAAAGTCCAGGATGTTGGTGATGTCGGCGCCACGCCAGCTGTAAATGGACTGGTCGTCGTCGCCCACGACCATGAGGTTTTGGTACTTGGCGGCCAGCAGGTTGGCGATCTCGTACTGGACGTGGTTGGTGTCCTGATACTCGTCGACGCTAATGTAGCGGAAGCGCTCCTGGTACTTGTCGAGCACCTCGGGGCGGGTGCGCAGTAGCTCGAGCGTGCGCACGAGCAGGTCGTCGAAGTCCATCGCGTTGGCGGCGCGCAGGCGGCGCTCCAGCTCCAGGTAGACTTGCGCGGCCTTTTTGTCGTTGGGGCTATCGGCGCTCTTGAGCATGTCCTCGGGCCCGATCATGGCGTTTTTAGCAGAGCTGATCTTGCTGCGGATCATGTTGATGGGGAACTGCTTTTGCTCGATGCCGAGCGCCTGCATAATGTCGCGCACCATGCGCTTTGAGTCGTCGTCATCGTAGATGGTGAATTGACCGGTATAGCCCAGCAGGTCGGCGTCCTCGCGCAGCATGCGCACGCACATGGCATGGAAGGTGCACACCCACATGCCACGAGTGCCGCTGGGGATGAGTGCCGCCAGACGCTCGCGCATCTCGGCCGCAGCCTTGTTGGTAAACGTAATGGCAAGAACCTGCCAAGGCTTAACGCCCAGGTCGCCGAGCATATGTGCGATGCGGAAGGTCAAGACGCGGGTCTTGCCCGAGCCGGCGCCGGCGAGCACCAGCAACGGGCCCTCGGTGGACAGGACCGCCTCGCGCTGGGCGGGATTAAGGCTGTCGATGTCGACGAGCGGCTTGATAGGCTTGGGCGCCGGCGCGGGAGCGTCATAGATGTCGAGCGGAACGAGCTCGGGCTCCGGCGCAGCGGGGGCGGTGTATGCATCGAGCGGCACGGGTTCCGGCGCGGGCGGCACGGGTACCGCGGCGTTCTTTTCCCAGGGCAAGGGCTGGGTCATGGGCGACTCCTCATCTGACAGACGGCGCGCCTGCGGGCAGCGCCATAGTTTGAGCCGTACCAGTATACCGAGCCGCGCGGACACCGACGCAAATCACACCACGACTCCGTGCGCCGCCGTCAGGTCCGCCCCAGCGGATTTGGCGCAAAGGTGTCAGGTTAGTCTGCACCACGTTGGTGCAAAGAAACCTGACCCCAATGTACCAATCACGGAGCCACCGATGTCATGGCAACGGTAGCGAGCGGCGGCCAGGGCGAACAAATTGGCATGAAAAGGGGGCGGCATAGACCTTTTGGTCATGCCACCCCCTTTGAATGACAAGTTGTCGCCCTGGCCGCCGCGCAGCGTCGACTAAGTTAGAGGCCGAGCATCGGCTCCAGAACGAAGAAGTATGCGAGCACTACGATGCCCAGGATGATGCGGTAGACTCCGAAGCACTTGAAGTCGTGACGGCGGACGAAGCCCATGAGCCACTTGATGGCGATGAGCGAAACCACAAAGGCCACAACGCAGCCCACGCCCAAGATGGCGATCTCGTTGGTGCCGAACGTGCCGCCCTTGATGAAGTACTTGACCAGCTTGAGCGCACTCGCGCCAAACATAACGGGAATAGCCAGGAAGAACGTAAACTTAGACGCCACCGAGCGCGTGCAGCCCAAAAGCAGGCCGCCGATGATGGTAGAACCGGAGCGAGACGTACCAGGCACCAGCGAAAGCACCTGGAAGCAGCCGATACCCAGCGCAGTCTTCCAGCTGAGGTCCTCGAGCGTGGCGATGGAACCAAAGTCCAGATTCTCGTCATCGTCCTCATCCTCAGCGGTAGCCGTGGGGGGCGCCGCAAAGTGCGCACCGGCGGGACGTCCACCCGACACCACAGCACGCGAACCAAACGAACCGGCAACGGCCATTTCCTCGCGCTTGCTCGCGCGCCAGTTCTCGATCACGATAAACAGCACGCCGTACACAATGAGCGCCAGCGCCACGACGGGAGCGTTGTAGAAATGCTCCTCCATCCAGTCGTTGAGCGGCAGGCCGATCGCCGCCGCAGGAATGCAACCGAGCACAATCTTGCCCCACAGCACCCAGGTGTCGCGACGGCCCTCCTTGCCCTTGCTGGGCGAGAACGGGTTGAGCTCGTGGAAAAACAGCACGCAGACGGCCAGAATGGCGCCGAGCTGAATCACGACCAGGAACATATTCCAGAACGTCTCGCTCACGTTCATCTTGACGAACTCGTCCACCAAGATCATGTGGCCCGTCGACGAAACGGGCAGCCATTCGGTGATGCCCTCGACCAGGCCCATGAAGGCAGATTTTAGAAGCTCGATAATATCCAAAGGGACCCCCTCGTTAGACACCCGCCGGTAGATGTTCTGCGGACGATGCGGGCGATGTCCCATTATCAACCGTTGGCGGTGCGACCGCGCCTACCCTTACCAAAAAACTCGCCCGTTCACAGAATTGCGAGCAGTTAAACCGAAATCCTTGGGTATAACTGCAACAAGATAAAGTGTCCGGCGGTCAACGCACCCGCGCCCGCCCGACGCACGAGCCCCGCGCCCGTGCGATAGACCAAGGAGGAAACCATGAACGAGGGTTACACCAAGGTATTTGTTTCACTCGACGGTACTGAGCAGCAGGATTTTGTGCTCGCACGCGCCATCAAGGTCGCCGCGAACAACGGCGCCAAGCTGATTATCGGCCACGTTATCGATTCCACGGCGCTCGAGAGCGCCGGCTCCTATCCGGTCGATTTGGTCAACGGTCTGGAGGAGGCCTTTAAGAACTCCATCGAAAAGCAGCTCGAAGAGGCCAAGGCCAATCCCGATATTCCCGAGGTCGAAGTCATGATTCGCGCCGGCCGTATTCGTGAGACGCTCAAAGACGAGATGCTCGACGTGGTCAAGCCCGACCTGGTGCTCTGCGGCGCCCGCGGCCTGTCCTCGATCAAGTATGCGCTGCTGGGTTCGATTTCGACGTTCCTGCTGCGCAATACGGACTGCGACATTTTGGTCGTGAAGTAGCGTTGCTCCCACCGGCCGCGGGGCCTGCGGGGTTTCCACGGGCACGTCCTCGCCGCGTTGCGGCTGCGGGATGTGCCCTTAGGAAACCCCTCCCGGCCCCGCGGCCTTCGCAGCCTTACTTCAGCGAGTTGGCTGATAAAAGATGGCGTGCCGCCCCGTTTGGGGCGGCACGTTTTGTTTTGGCTGCACGTTTTTGTTTGGGTGGGCGTCTGCCGCGTGCGTTACTCGAAATATTGAAACTTATTCGTTGAAAACGCGAATGTTACGACGAAGCCTTCGCCGGGCTCGGATGCCGCGGTGACGTCGATGCCCATCTTGGAGCACAGGCGCGCCACCAGGTAGAGGCCGATGCCCGTTGCGCGCTTGGTGGTGCGGCCGTTGTCGCCGGTAAAACCCTTCTCGAACACGCGCGGCAGGTCGGCCGCGCTCACGCCGCAGCCGTTGTCCGCGACGGTAAGCTCGATGCGTTCGCTCGCCAGGCCCTCGTCCAGCAACGCGCCCGAAAACACGATCTTTGCGCCGTCCTCGCGCGCATATTTGATGCTGTTCTGAATAAGCTGGCCTAGAATAAACTCGAGCCACTTCTCGTCGGTAAAGACCTCAAAGTCGAGGTTCTCGCACACCGGAGCCACGTGCGCCGCGATAAGCTCGCGCGCGTTGGCTTTAATCGCGCCCGTCACCAGGGTCTTGAGATCCCAACGGCGAATCAGGTAGTCGCGCTCCACGACTTCCGAGCGCGCATAGTACAGCGCCTGGTCGATATAGCGCTCCATGCGAGCCAGCTCGCGACCCAGGTCATCCACACGCGACAGGTCGTCTTCGCTGCCGTCCAGGTTTTCCAAAATCAGGTGGGCCGCCGCCAGGGGCAGCTTGGCCTCGTGAACCCAGCTCTCGATATAGTCGCGATAGTCTTCGGTCTGACGCCGGCCCTCGGCAACCTCGTCGCAGGCGGCTTTGCCCACCCGGCACAGGACCTCGTACTCGAGCTCGCCCTCGGCATAGGTCGGACACTGCACCATCTCCTGCACCCACGCAGGGCTTTCCAGCTCCTCGGCCGCGCGCTCCAGCTGGTGCAAAAATCGACGACGGCGCGCGTACTCGATCACGATGCCGAGCATGCCAAAGATAAAGGATACGCCAACCGCCACGACCACGATAGAAACGGGTGCGCCGGCGACCGTCAGCACAAAGCAGCTCAGCAGCACGCCGCACGTCCACACGGCGACGGGAAGCAGTGCATCTTTAAAGAACTTGCCAAACGACATAGCCGGCCCCTAGACCGAATAGCCTTGGCCGCGATGCGTCGTCAAATACCCCTTGATGCCGATTTTTTCGAGCGTGGTGCGCAGGCGGTTGATGTTGACGGTGAGCGTATTGTCGTCCACGAAGGCGTCGGAGTCCCACAGGTCCTGCATGATGGCCGAGCGCGAGACGATCTTGCCCGCGCGGCTCAGGAGCAGCGAGAGAATGCGCAGCTCATTTTTGGTGAGCTCGGTGCTGTCGCCGGTCGCCGTGTTGGTGACCATAGAGCGGGCGAGGTCGAGCTCCAGCCCCTTGTGGACGAGCGTGCTGCGCTCGCCTGACGCCGCGGTGCGACGCAGCAGTGCGTTGATGCGCGCCACGAGCACGCGCGCGCTATAGGGCTTGGGAACAAAGTCGTCCGCGCCGAGCGTCATGGCCATGACCTCGTCGATCTCGGTCGTGCGCGAGGTGAGGACGATGATGGGGACCTCGGATTCGCGGCGAACCTCGTGGCAGATATGCTGGCCGTCCTTGACGGGAAGCGTGAGGTCGAGCAGCACCAGGTCGGGCGCGGCGGCGAGAATATCGCGCGAGACATGCTCGAACGATTCGCAGGCCTCGATTTCAAACCCGGCGCGGGCAAGGATGTCGACAAGCTCACGACGAATGGGCTCGTCGTCCTCAACGATATAGATTAGCGCCATGGATTCCGCTCCCCTCTTGGTTGTCTTGCCACCATTATGGCTGCGAAACTGCAGGTGCGCGCCACGCACGTCGCCAAGGTGACAGAACTGTTCGCGAGCGGGGGCGTTTTGTCCGCCTCGCACTCGCAGCGGTGGCGGGAACCAAAATGATTCTTTAATCCCCGTCCCAGAATAATCATTTAGCGGCGGGCGCGAAGCTTTTCGTAGCCGTCGGCAAAGAAGGCGACCGTCGCGGCATCAGACTCGGCGGCGTCGGCGTCGGTGGCAGGCACCACGCCGTGCTCGTCGCTTACCAGGAACAAGGCGCCCTTGAGCTGTGCGGGAATGTCTACGCGCGTGACCGGGATGCCCTTGGTCTGGGCCAGCTGCTCTATGAGCGTCGCCGTGCCACACAGGCACTCGTCCGCCGGCGCCACAAAGGCCAGCTCGCCGTTGTTGACGGCAGCGAGCAGCTCGGGCGCCACGCCGGTTTCGTCGGCCTCGGAGCGGGCCTCGGCGGAGCGGGCACGCAGCGCCTTGGCCGAAGTATCGGCCAGCGGCTCGTACTCACCCACCGTCATGGCGGCATTGCCGTTAACGTCGATCACCAGCATGAGCACGCCGTCGTGCGCGGTGTAATCGCCCTCGGCAAGCGACCACTCAACGTGCTGCTTGGCCCAGCTGAGCATGTTATGGGTAAGCGGCTCGCCCTGCACCAAGCGCTCGGACAGCGCGCGAATGTGACGGTTGAGCATGGGCACCTTTTTGTTGGACATGCGCCAACGGCAGATAAGCGCGGGCTTGTCGAGCGTAAACTTCTCGACCGCCTCCTGATTGGCGCAAAAGTCCTCGTACGCACGCTGATCCTCGGCATTGCCAAACAGCTCGGCATCATCAATCTGGGGCATGGTCATACCTTTCGTGTTAGTCATTCCGTCCTCTTATACCAAAAAGACGGCCCTCCAAACGGAGCGACCGTCTTTTGCAGAGATTATTTTGACGATATGGTCAGGCGACCGAACAGTTTAATGGGATAGAGAAACATCCCATTAAGGGTTTTCCAAGTGCCCGAGATTGCCCCGAAAGAGGAGCGCCGCGTACTAAATGTACGCAAGCGACGGTTTGAGGGGCAAGGTCGGGTGCTTGGGAAAGCCTCTAGTGCCTAAAATGCCTAGCTCCGGTGAAGACCATCGCAATACCATGCTCGTTGCAGGCCTGGATGCTCTCGTCATCGCGCTTGGAGCCGCCGGGCTGGATGATGCAGGTCACGCCGTGTGCGGCAAGCACGTCGACGTTGTCGCGGAACGGGAAGAACGCGTCGCTTGCGCAGGCAAAGCCGCCCTTCTCCACGCCCTCGCGCTCGCAGAAGTCCTCGGCGCGCTCGCAGGCAAGCAGCGCAGAGTCAACGCGGTTGGGCTGACCGGGGCCCATGCCAATGCCGGCCTTGCCCTTGGAGACCAGGATGGCGTTGGACTTGACGCCCTTGCAGACCTTCCAGGCAAACTCGAGCTCGGCCATCTCGGCATCGGTGGGCTTGCGGTCGGTGGGGAACGTAAAGGTCGCGGGGTCCTCGGTCACGTGGTCGACCTCCTGCACCAGCATGCCGCCGTCGATGGAGCGCAGTTCCACCTGGGCGCCGTGGTCCACGCCGCCGGTAGCCAGCACGCGCAGGTTGGGGCGCTTGGCCATGCGCTCGAGCGCCTCGGCAGTGTAGCTCGGGGCGATGATGACCTCGACAAACTGCTTGTTCTGATCGGCAAAATGCTCAACCAGCTCAAAGGGAACCTCGCGGTTGCAGGCGATGATGCCGCCGAAGGCGCTCTTGGGATCGCAGGCGAAGGCGCGGTCGTAAGCGGACGTAATGTCCTCGGCAACGGCGGAGCCGCAGGGGTTCTGGTGTTTGAGGATCACGCAGGCAGGCTCGTCGAACTCGCGGACCAGGTTCCAAGCGGCATCGGCATCCAGATAGTTATTGTAGCTGAGCGGCTTGCCCTGGATCTGCTCGGAGCCCACGAGCGGAAACTGCGAGCTCGCGGTGTTCTCGCAACCCTCGGCAAAGCGGTAGACCGTAGCCTTCTGCTGAGGATTCTCGCCATAGCGCAGGTCGTCGACCTTCTCCAGCGAAATCTCGAGCTTGGCAGAGGTATCCGCCACGTCACTTGCCTGGGCGGCAAGCCAACGGGAGATAGCCGTGTCGTAGGCGGCGGTGGTCTGGTAGACCTTCACCTGCAGGCGACGACGGGTGGAAAGCGTGGTGCAACCGCCGGTCTCGTGCATCTCGGCCAGGACGGCGTCGTAGTCGGCCGGATCGGAGATGACGGTAACGCTCGTGGCGTTCTTGGCAGCAGAGCGCAGCATGGAGGGACCGCCGATGTCGATGTGCTCGATGGCATCCGCGAAGGTGACCTCGGGGTTGGCAACGGTCTTCTCGAACTCGTACAGGTTGACGACGACCAGGTCGATCAGCTTAATGCCGTGCTGAGCGGCCTCCTGCATGTGCTGCTCGGAATCGCGGCGGGCCAGCAGCGCGCCGTGAACCTTGGGGTGCAGGGTCTTAACGCGGCCGTCCATCATCTCGGGATAGCCCGTGAACTCCTCGATGGGGGTTACGGGAACGCCCGCGTCCTCGATGGCACGAGCCGTGCCGCCCGTAGAGATGATCTCGACGCCAAAGTCATCGACCAACGTCCGTGCGAAATCGACGACACCCGTTTTATCGGTAACCGAGATCAACGCGCGTGCGATCTTCACATCAGATCCCATGCAGTCCTCCTGTCTGGTACGCCGCCGTGCTCTGTGAGTCGGTGATACGTCGATCTGCAGCGCTCGCGCAGCGGCATTGAAAATACTGATTCAATGTAGCGCATCGAGCGCGACGTTGCACCCCGCAACGCACGGCTGTGCAGAAAAAGTTTGCGAGCGGGGGTTGCAGAGGCGCCGCTGAGCACGGTGAGTTGATGGAACACAGGGGCACCATAATTAGATGCCAATGGCGTGGTAGAACTGTGCTCGATATGCATCCGCAAAAGAAAGAGGCACCATGGTCTCGCGGGTTCTCTACCGACCGTTTGATACTGAAGACTTTGACGCCATCGCGCTGATTCTGCAGCAGCTTTGGCATAACAATTCGGATAACGATGAGTACAACCGCCTTGAGGCCGCATGCGACCTCGCCTATTGCCTTTCGTCCTCGACGTTTTCGCAGGTTGCGGTAATTGACGGCGAGGCGCGCGGCATTGCGCTTGCACGCGCAGGACAGAGCCCCGGCGTCACTATCAACGAGCATTGGATGGATACCGAACGCGCGTTGCTGTCGCAGATGCGCGAACTGGAGCCCGATGCCTGCGCCGAGCATCTCTCGTTTGTGCGCGCAACCATCCGAACCAACAACCGCCTGCTCGAGAGCAGCCCATTGCCGCACGACAACGAAGTCACGCTGCTCGCCGTCGATCCCGATGTCCATGGCCTGGGCGTTGGCTCGGTGTTGCTCGATGCCGCTGTCTCGTACCTTTCCTCGCGCGGGGCGACAAGGGCGCACCTGTACACCGACTCCAACTGCTCGTGGAAGTTCTACGAGCTGCACGGCTTTAAGCGCACGGCCACGCACCGCGCCAACCGCGAAGAGCGTCGTCACGACATGCCGCGTGAAAGCTTTCTCTACGAACTCGACCTAACAGCCTAGCCCAAGCAGCCACACCTGGTCATTTAAGAACGTCCCCAATGACTGATCCCCAACAACTAGTCATTTAAGTCTGTCCCCAATGAGTGGCCTAGGGGGTTTGTAGATAGCCCTGGTCAAAAAACATCAAATATGAGTACTGTTACCTTTTTAGTAGCAGCGATTTGGGGCATTTTTGATGCTTATAGGCATGACGACCAGCTGCACGAGCTGACATAACTCCCCAAATGTTCAATAAAATGGGCTCCTAACGAGAAGTACTCTCATTAGGAGCCCATTATTATGTGCAAACATATGTGACCAACGCAGCAACAGTACTCATATTTGGCATTTTTTGTCCACTGTCCCTTGCGCGAAGGTCCGCAGCGGAAAGTTTGACCCGTTTCGATGCACAAAAATGGGATGAATCTTCCCTGGCAACCGCCCAGAAAGATCCACCCCAAAGCAAGCGCTCGCTAGAACGTTCCGCCGCCGCCTCCGCCGACGCCGCCACCGCCGCCACCGGAAAAGCCGCCGCCGCTGCCGCCGCTCGAGCTATCGGAACTCGAAGCCAGCTCGCGGATGGTCTCGTGATACACCTCGTTGAACGAATCGAGCGGAGACTCGTTGCCGTAGTGATGGTAATACCACCAGTAGCAGGGGTAGTTGTCGTAGAAATCGTCGCTGTTGCGCAGATCCGCAGGCACGGCCTCGGCCAGCTGTCGCAGCACTTCTTTCG
Source organism: uncultured Collinsella sp. (assembly GCA_959606495.1). Classification (GTDB taxonomy): domain Bacteria; phylum Actinomycetota; class Coriobacteriia; order Coriobacteriales; family Coriobacteriaceae; genus Collinsella. The sequence continues at coordinate 15,006 of CAUHJB010000023.1, forward strand.
AAACGCCCAGGGCAACGCCCATCACCAGCAGTTTGTTCCACAAGATTAGGTCGCTGGGGATAGCCTCCTTCAGGCGCGTAAAGTCCTCGAGCCAATGCTTGAGCGCCTTGCAGCGAGCCGCCACCTCGGCGCCCTCCGGCGTGTAACGGCGGAAGGTGCAGCTCAGGACAAAGCCCACGATCGTAACGGGGATCGAGATCATAGCGGCACCGACGTTGGCATCCGCAAAGTCGGTATAGAACAGAGAGCCCAGAATGCCAAAGACAATGATGATGCCGAGAACCAGGCCGGCCACCATCGCGATAGTGCCATCCGATGCAATAAGCTCGCGCGCCTCCAGCTTGCCCTTAACTGTGCTCTGATAGTCCTCGAGCTTGTCGCCAACAGATGTGGTGCGCTCGCTAGCGTACTCCTCCAACTCGCTAAACGTGCGCGAACGGACTCCGTCCTTATCGGGCTTAACGCCAGCAAAGAAGACCTTGAGCACGTCGCGATCGATGCCGTCCTTCTTGGCAGCCTTCCAGGCCTCGTCGGTCACTGTGATGCGATACGTCTGCTCCTCTTTTTCGCGACGGAGCAGACCCTTCTTCTTGGTCTCGGTCGCTTCTTCCAGCTTGATCACGCGGTCGTCGGTGAGCTTCATAAGTGTGGCGATATATGCCTGATCGGGCACGTCGTTCCAGCTCATGAGAGCTGCAAGCACCGCGGGATGGTCGGCCGAGGGCACATCGCGGAAGTACTCGTCCTGGAAGAGTGGCTTGGGCTTGGGCCTGCGCAGCTTAAGCATCACGATCACACCGGTATAGGCAACCGCCACGACAACACACACCACGGCAATCGCGCCGGCAACCGCACGCGCGTGCTCACGGCGAGCGTTGGCCTCGTCGGCCCATTCCTTCTCTTCGCTCAGAATCGTCGACATGCGCTCTTCGCTCGAGGCGGCGAGCTGCGGCACCCAGTCGTTGGGGAAGGCGATGCGTGCCTCGGCGAATTCTCCCTCATGCACGCAGGGAATGGTATAGGTGACCATGGGCTCGTCCGCATCGAGTGACACGTCGCCCGTCAGCGGGCCGTGGCCCCATGCGCGGAAGTTATCGCCCTTGACGGCGGCCGTCCCGGCAGCGGCATTTGCAAAGTAGACTTCCATCTCGACGTCATCGGAGTCCGCAGACCAGCCGTCACCCACAAATTTCCAGTAGAGCTCGGCGGTATCGGCCCAGTTCATAACCGCACCGGTCATGGAATAACTCACGTAGTAGATTGCGCTGTCGCCGCTCTCGTGAGGGCTGAACACCTTAATCTTTACGCCGTCGTCGGACTGCTCCACCGTGTAAACGCCGTCGTCGCCTTTGTTTGCGCTGTCGACCTTGTTAAACGCAGTGTCGTCTTCCTCGACGCTCAGCACATTGACGACCACCGAGCCGCCTTGCTGGTTAGAGCCTGTATTGATATCCCAATACACGCCGTTAATGTCATCGTCGAAATCGAACTGGCGTCCCTCGACAACGGTCAGCGAGCCATCGGCCTCGACCGTGGCACCGATATAGGTTTGGCTCATGGAGTAGCCGTCGGCGTGCGCGGCGGCAGGCAGCAGCAACAACGCAAGCGCGACGAGTGCGCAGACGGAAGCGAATCGCGCAAACAGGCGGCGCTGCCGACAGGGCTGGGCAACGGGGGCGTTCATAGGCACATCCTTTGTCTGTGATACCAACAGCGTCATTGTCCCACGTTTGCGGGTTCATGTGACGAACATCTAGGCCAGCGGAGTATCAAACGGGACGAAAGTCACGCCCGCCGCCGGCACCTGGGGACGTTCCTTATCTGCCGGCAATCTGGGACACTCCTTGGCATAGCCCGCTCCGGCAATAGATACCACTTCATAGCTCCATCACAGGTGTAGCGGCTTTGTGTGGGCGCGGCATGCGCTGATTGAGCCGCCAGTTGAGGGGCATAAAGCAGTTGAGCGAAAACGGTTTGCCCCTTTGCCGTCCGCTCGAGGATCATGTCCCCCTTTTCCGCGGAAACCCCGGCAGTTGCGAAGAGCTGCCGGGGTTTCTGTCGTTTGAGGGCTAAATTGATTGACGACGATTAAGGTGCCGAGCCGGTGGTCCGGCACGCGCAACGCGCGGCCTCAGCAACTTGCAGGCCACGGCAGCGTCTCCCCCACCGCGCCCCGCGCTATACTCGTCCGCATGGACATCAACGCACGCAACATAGCAACACCCGCCGCCGACGCGCCAACGACGCCGGCCGCTCCCGCGCCCGTCGTGGGGCGCTTCGCCCCGTCGCCCTCGGGCCGTATGCACTTGGGCAACGTGTTCAGCTGCCTGTGCGCATGGCTTTCGGCCCGCAGCCAGGACGGCAGCATCGTGTTACGCATTGAGGACCTGGACGATCGCTGCAAGCGCCCGGAATTTGCCGCCCAATTGATTGACGACCTGGCCTGGCTAGGGCTGGAGTGGGACGAAGGCCCCTACTACCAGCACGACCGCCTGGACCTGTACGAGAGCGCCTTGCGCCGGCTGAAAGACGCCGGCCTCACCTATCCCTGCTTTTGCACACGCGCCGAGCTCCACGCCGCGAGTGCACCGCACGCGAGCGACGGCACGCCCATCTACCGTGGTGTCTGCCGAAGTCTTTCGGCCGAGGAGGTGGCCCGCCGCAGCGCCCTGCGCGCCCCGGCCACACGTCTGTGCGTGCCCACCGTCGACGACCTCGCAGACGACGTGATCGAATTTGTGGACCGCACGTACGGGGCCCAATGCGAGGCGCTCGCCACCGAGTGCGGCGACTTTTTGGTCCGCCGCAGCGACGGCGTGTTTGCCTATCAGCTAGCCGTGGTGGTCGACGACGCCGCCATGGGCGTCACCGAGGTCGTGCGCGGATGCGACCTGCTGGGGTCCACGCCGCGCCAGATCTATCTGCAGCACCTGTTGGGACTGCCCACGCCGCACTACGCACATATTCCGCTGCTCATGGCACCGGACGGCCGCCGCCTTTCCAAACGAGATCGCGATCTGGACCTGGGCGAACTCCGCGCCCGCTTTGGCACGCCCGAAGCGCTGCTGGGCTGGCTCGCCGGGCAAACGGGCATCGCGCCGGACACCACGCCGCGCTCTGCCGAGCGGCTGGTCGAGCACTTTAGCTGGGATGTTATCCGCGCGCACCGAGAGAACATCACTGTAACGGCCGAGTAGCCAAATACGCCCCACCCCTACGCAACATCCCAAGGCTGGAGTTCGTCGCCCAGGCGAACGATGCAGTCGTAGAGCACGGTATGGCGCTCGGTCGGGTTGGCATCCCGATGAAAATGCCCGTAGTACCAGCGCTTGTAGTCCAAGCGGTCTTCCAACTCGTCAAAAAATGCCGTAAGTCGATCGACGGCGGGGCAATTCCAGCCGGGCGCCGGATAGAGCGTGGGCGAAAGCATGCGCGTAGAGCAGGTGTGGGTGACCACGTAGTCGACCTTCCAGCCCACGCTGTCGAGCTTCGTCCGTGCCTCCTCAAAGTTGCGCTCGTCCGGCAACTCCTGCGGCCACCAGCTGGAATACGGAATGCGGTATTCCTTGTCCACGCTCGTGGCGCCGCCCATGGTAAAGACCGTTGAGCCGTCGAGTTCAAAAACCTCGCCGCGCGTCAGGCGCCGTATGGGCGAGGTGTCCGACAGGCGCTGTGTCAGTCCGCCGTGCCACAACTCCATGGGTCGCTCCGCCCAGTGGTCGAAACGTTCGTGGTTGCCGTCGACGAACAGCACGGTATAGGGGCGCGACTCCAGCCAAGCGATGTCGGCGCACTCCTCGGCAGAGAAATCCCACGGAAAGCCAAAGTCGCCGGCAATGATGAGATAGTCGTCGCTCGTCAGGCTTTCCCCAAGATCCCAATCGCGCAGCTTTTGCATGTCAGCGCCGCCATGGACGTCGCCCGTCACATAGACCGTCATCGGATCACCGCTTCCCTGTAAGTCGCTAGCCCACATTCTGCACGATCACTAAGTCAACCGTTCCAGCCCTTCCATCCTTTGGGACCTACCCCTCGCTCTTCCATCCAAACGGGTCAAACACCCAAAAGATCAGATCGAGCACGCCGCCGGTCATCATGGCGCCGGCAAGAGCCATGCAAACATGCAGAGAACTGGCACTTCGGAGCACATCAAACGGCCCCAGAACAGCCAGCAGCGCGACCGTTGCGCCGGCAAGGCACAGCACGAGGCACGGCCCCGCGTTCTTGACGCACTTCTTTGCGAGATGCTTGGTGTTATCACTCATCGATATCGAACTCCTTAGAGGACCGTTGTTTGGGTACATGCCGCCGCGGCAGAGCAGGGCGGCAGGGTAAGTGTCACATGTCGTGCGGACATGCTTGAGTTACCCTACAAGTTAATGGATTTGATAGAATGTAGGGTAACTACTCGGAAAGGAGGCTCCATGTCCGTCTTAGAAGATGTCCTAGAAGAGGAATATGCACGCTCGAGCCGCCTCTTGGGCCTCATGGAGCAGGAAATCAGTCTCCTTCCAAAGGGCAGCATCCGCATGCGAAACATAAAGGGCCACGAATACTGCTATCTCAACTATCGAGTCGGCGACAAGGTCAAAAGTGACTATGTACCCGCTACAAAGGTTGATGAGCTGCAAGCCAAAATCGAACGTCGAAGGGCTCTTGCGGCCGCCATTAGAGAGCAGAAGCGATCTCAAAAGCTAATCATACGTGCGTTGGGAAGGGTGCCGAATGCTGACTGAGCAGCAGAGGTTTTCCTCTAAAACAATTTGAAAACCTTGCCGCATACATGCTGTTCGCATCCGCTGAGTCCGAGCCGCTGCCCAAGTCACCATGTGCCCGACACACAAATAGTTACACGCGGAACTATTCCAAAACTGAAAGAACCACTGCAGTTAGTACCCAATAACCATAATGCCTTTTAACGGAACAGGCATGCGCCCGCTTGCATACAATGTTTTGAAAAAAGTTACGACCTTTTCGTAGTCTCTGCTTGAGTTGTCACCACTCTTGTACACATTACGAACGACTACACAAAGATATGCTGCATCCTGTATCATGCACGCTTCAAAAAAATCCTTCAGAAACTGGTTGTTCGCGACAGCGCGCCCGGCCTCAATCTCCACTATCGTGTTAGTGTCCCTATGGACGGCATCGACCTCAAAAGCTTTATCAATTAAGCCTTTCTCCCCATACAACACTGGCATCGATAGTTTCTCGTTTTTCTTTTTCCCCACCTCAACATTGAAACCAAATTGCTCCAAATCGAACGCCAAAATTCGGAGCACGCTATCGCTGTGCTCGCTGTTTTTATCAGAACGAATCTGCTCAATATTTTTATTTACAGCTTTTACAACGTCCATTAACGGCTGCGGCGGACGACCGTTTAATGGGAAGTAAATCCAGTTGCACTCCATTGATAGTCCTTTCTCTATATTCATTCAGCCACTGCAGCTATTTTAAATTAATGTTATAAAACACCGACGACTAACGATGCCATAAACAGTCAATCGGTCAACCTTTTAGCAGCTAGCGAACCATGCAAGCAAACAGAAACCTTAATCAACATGACGGATTGGTGCTTTCGGTCATTAGCAAACAGAATCACTTGCCCATGGAGCCATTTACCCTTGGCCTTTCAATTAGGACTGGCGTCAAATGCCGCATGCCTAAGTAATATTAAGGTCCTTCCATGGCTGCCGTGTGTGAAACTCATACTTTTGCAACGCGATTTTAATCCATATGATCCGTTCGCCTTGCTTATCCCATTTCTGACGCCGGCTTGATACCGGCACCCCATCTCCCGCTATCGAGGTCTAATACTTTTCCCACTGCCACCCAAAAACTCATCCAACATTAATCTTGGCTCAAGAATCGCTTAATCTATAACCTGCACTATAGAGTTCGACCAAGGGCGGGGCGGCGCAACGCAAACCGCCGAACGCAACGCTCGCGCCCGAGCAAATTGCCCGGCGTCGCGCCCATCGAACGAAAGGACAGGTCATGGACGACCTCGAAAAAGTTGAAACCATCCGCACCAAGTGCAACGTGAGTTACACCGATGCCAAGGCGGCGCTCGACGCTGCCGACGGCAACGTTTTGGATGCCATCATTTGGCTCGAGTCGCAGGGCAAGACCCAGACCACGTCGGCGCATGCCGCCACCGAGTCCGCGCCAGTCGATGAGCCCTCTGCCGAGATGGTCGCCGCGCAGGCAGCCTACGAAAAGTCGAGCGAAAAGACCGACTTCTCCAAGAAGATGGACAGCGTGTGGGAGTACCTCAAAAAGCTCTTCCGCCTGAGTCTGGACACCAAGTTTATCGCCACGCGCCGCGATGCGATCATCCTCAACATCCCTATCCTGATTCCCATCGTCGCGCTGTTTGCCTGGGGCGCCACGATATGGCTGATGCTGATTGGCCTGTTCTTTGGCATGCGCTACCGCATCGACAGCGACGGCGACGTGCCCGGCAGCATCAACAACCTTATGGATAGCGCTGCTAACGCCGCGGACGACATCAAGCAAAATCTCAACGACGACAAGTAATCGCAGACGGGGGCACGCATGGCACGGATCCTGATCGTAGAGGACGAGGAGAAAATCGCCCGCTTTGTGACGCTCGAGCTGGAGCACGAGGGCTACCAGGTGGAACACGCCGCCGATGGCCGCACTGCCGTGGACCTGGCGCTGGAGCGCGACTACGATCTGATTCTGCTCGACGTGCTGTTGCCGCAGCTCAACGGCATGGAGGTCTTGCGGCGTGTCCGCAAGCACAAGGATGTGCCGGTGATTATGGTCACCGCGCGCGATGCCGTGATGGACAAAGTGGCCGGGCTCGATGCCGGCGCCGACGATTACCTGACCAAGCCATTTGCGATTGAGGAGCTGTTCGCACGGATCCGCGTGGCGCTGAAGCGCTCGGAAGCCGTGCGAGCGGCTTCGGGCGTTGGCGGCGCCGGTACTGGGGCGGGTACGGCAGGCGGCGCGGGCACCGGAGCCGCTGCGATGCCCCCGGTCGGCGACTCGACCCAGGCTTCCGCCGCGCCCTCCCCCGCCGCGCTCGCCGTGGGTTCGGTCGCGCTCGATCCCGACCGCCGCGAAGTCACGGTCGGCGGCTCGCCCATCGCGCTCACGGCCCGCGAGTTCGACGTCCTCGCCCTGCTTATGACGCATGCCGAAACCGTGCTCACGCGCGAGCGCATCGCGCACGAGGCGCTGGGCTACGAATACGTGGGCGACACCAACAACGTCGACGTGCACATCGCGCACCTGCGCGCCAAGATCGAAGACGCCGGCGGTGCCCGCATCATCCAAACCGTGCGCGGGGTGGGCTATGTCTGCCGCGCGTAACGCCGAGACCAAGCGCGTCACCTCCATCGCCCGTGCCATCAACTGGAGCTACATGTGGCGCCGCCTGGCGAGCTACATCTGGCTCGACCTGTGGCTGCTGGTTGCTGCGGCGGCGATCCTCATCTATGGCTATAACCAAACGCTGCCCGACGGCGCGTTTACCGCGGGATGGATCCCCGGTGCCGCCGTCCACGGCATGTCGCTGACGCCCGCGCACGGCTGGGACCCCGCCACGCTCACCTATACCGTCGAGCTTGCGCGCACCACCAAGACCTTCCCCCTCGCGCAGGACCTCATCGCGCTGTGGCCCCTCTATCTTGTCGTTGCAGGTGGGCAGGTCATCAGCGTGCTCAACATGCTCGGCGGCGCCCGCCGCGTGCGCCGCACCATGGCACCGCTCAACGACCTGGCCCTGCGCGTAGACGAGCTCAGCCGTATGCAGCTCTCCGGCGGCAAGATGGAAACGCTGGAGCAGGCCATCGAGCGCGCAAGCGTCGACTCGCCGAGCGTCACCACCGGCGACGCCGACCTGGCGAGCATCGAGGTCGCGCTCAACCGCCTGCTGCGCCAGATGCAAGAGGCAAAGCTGCAGCAGATGCGCTTTGTCAACGATGCAAGCCACGAGCTACGAACGCCCATCGCGGTGATTCAGGGTTACGTAAACATGCTCGACCGCTGGGGCAAAGATGACCCGGACGTGCTGGCGGAATCCATCGCGTCCCTCAAGGCCGAAAGCGAGCATATGCAGGAGCTCGTGGAGCAGCTGCTGTTTTTGGCGCGCGGCGATGCCGGGCGCACGGTCCTGCGGCGTGCGAATACCAACCTGGCCGCACTGGTCGGCGAGGTATGCGAGGAGTCACAGATGATCGATGCCGAGCACACGTATCGGCTGGCTTTTGACGCCTTGCTTGCCAGCGACCCGCGCTGCGACGCGCCCGTCGACGTGGCGCTCGTGAAGCAGGCTCTGCGCGTGATCGTGCAAAACGCCGCCAAGTATTCGGACGCGGGCACATCCATCTCGTTTGGCGTGACGCCGGATGCGGGCGCGGGCACGATCGATATAAGTGTTGAGGACGAGGGCATCGGCATGAACCAGAAATCCGCAGCTCACGCATTCGAACGGTTCTACCGCGCCGACAACGCGCGCGATGCCGGCGCGCAGGGCTCGGGTCTGGGGCTCGCCATCGCCAAGTGGATCGTCGACAGCCACGGCGGCGTCATCGGTGTGACCTCAGTCGAGGGCGTCGGCAGCCGCTTTACGATTCGCCTGCCACGATAGAAAGCCCCTCGGCATAAATAAAGGGATAAGGCCATGCGGCCCTATCCCTTTTTGCTAGCTATAGCAGCTTGTGCGCTACTCGCGGCACAGATGCACGGCGAAGCCGGCGAACTCGCGCTTAAAGTACACGAGTTTGGTGCCGCCGTCGGGCAGCAGCACGCGCGACTCCTCGTTGACCTCGAGTCCGCGCTCGGCAAACCACTTCTCGGCCGCATCGATGTCGTTGACGGCAAAGCCAATGTGGCCCTTGGTGCCACGACCGTTCTGCTTCATGACCTCGATCAGCGAATCGTTAAAGTACGAAACCGGGGTCTCGATAACGGGTAGGCCCATCATCGTCGAGAACAGCTCCGCGATCTCCAGGGCATCGGCCGGGTCGGTGGCGTTAATGCCCACGTGGGCGACGCGCATGCCAAAGAGCTCTACCGGGTTGGCGTTCTGCTCATTCATACAGGCAGCGCCTACTGAGCCATAACGTCGAGAACGGCCTTCTCGGCAGCGACGCGGTTCATGCCGGTCATGAAGGGCACGCCGCTCACGTACGGGCAGGTGAGGCCCTCGGGGGCAACGGTGGTGGCGATCAGCAGGTCGGCGCCCTCGTCGCAAGCGTCCTTGGCCTCGGAGATGGCGCACTGCACGATCTCATACTTGCCGGCGTAACCGTTGGCGTCGAGCATGGTGGCGACCTTCTGGGCAACGAGCGTGGAAGTAGCAGCGCCAGCACCGCAAGCCAAAACGATCTTCTTCATAGGTAATGTCTCCCTTCATGGTTTACTTTAGGTAAGTGTACCGCAGCGAGCGATGGCACTCAGCCTCGATGAGCTTTTATGCCAGTTTGCTTGTGCGCTGCGTATAATACATCTAGTACGTGTTGTCATACCGCTCGCTTTATGAGCGACTAAGGATCCTAACATGCCCGATTCCCGCACACTCTGGACCGCCGTCGTTATCATCTGTATCGCCGTGTCGGTGTTCTTTAGCGTCAAAAAACGCACTACGTTTAAACGCCTGCAACAGTTGATGGCCGCCAAACAGTGGGCCGAGTTCGATCGTTTGCTCGACGGCAAACTCACCAGCATGCTGTACCCGCGCTACAACCGCGACTACCTGCGTCTGAACTCCTATCTGCTGCGCGAGGACCACAAGCGCGCCGGCGAGATGTTCGACCTGCTGCTGGGACTCAACCTGCCCAAGATGCAGCGCGTCGACCTGGTGATCAAGGCCTTTAACTACTACGTTGGCCAGGAGGACCGCAAAAAGTCCAAGGAGTTGCTGCACGAAATCAAGGGCTTTGAGGGCGGTCAGGCCGAGGCGGTCGCGCACGAGTGCCAGCTGATGTACGACACGATGATCCTCAAGCGTCACAACGACATTCCCGAGCTGGAGCGCATGCTCGAGGATGTCGGCGACGACCCGGTCAAGCGCTGCCGCTTGGAGTACCTGCTGGCCCTGCAGTACCAGAACAAGGGCGACGAAGCCAAGTTTGCCGAGTACTTGGAAAAGTCAGGCCAGCACTCGATGGCCGTCAACGCGTAACGGACGGCTTGTGCTAGACTTCTAGTCTCACGGGGGCGTGGCGGAATTGGCATACGCAGGAGACTTAAAATCTCTCGCCGCAAGGATTGTGGGTTCGAGTCCCACCGCCCCTACCATGTATTGGTTACGGGCCCGTGTCCCCTGGGGATGCGGGCCCGTTTCTTTTGGATGCCGATACAGATGGTGAGTTGCGGTGGAATAGGGACTGTTTGGGGCCCGAAAGGGCGATTTTAGTCCGTATTTCACCGCAACTTATGAGGGGATGGTTAAAGGGCGTTGAGGCTGGGGGTCCAGCCGATGGTGGGGGTTGTGCCGTCGAGGGTCTCGTTGATGGTGGCGGCCATGCCGGCGAGTAGGCTGTTCTCGCTTACGGTGAGCGTCTTGTAGCCGCCGGCACGCATGAGCTCGCGGATCACCACGGCGCCGGCCAGAATCACGCCCGCGCGTTTGGGCTGTACACCCGGTAGCGTGGCGATGCCTTCCGCGTCCAACACAGACATGCGCTCGATAGCGGCCGAGACCTGCTCCAGCGACAGCTCGCGTAGGTGCACAAAGCTCGAATCGTACGGTTCCAGCTCGTGGACCAGAGCCACCAGCGTAGTCACCGTGCCGCCCACCGCGACTAAGCGTTCGGCGCGCTCAAAGTCGACAGGCAGGCCCTCAAAATAGGCGGCGAACTGCTCGCCTGCCCACGCGGCAGCGGCAGCAAGCTCGCCATCCGCGGGCGGCAACGCAGAGAAAAAGCGCTCCGTCACGCGACGGCAACCGATGTCCAGCGAGCGCGTTCCCTCCAGCGCAAAGACGCCGCGCTCCGGAGCGTATACGCCCGTCGCGAGTTCCGTGGACCCGCCGCCCGAATCCGCGACGATGATGCGCTCGCCGGCAAAGTCGTGCGCCACGCCAAAAAACGTCAGGCGCGCCTCGACCTCGCCCGGAATCACCTGTGGTTTGAGCCCCAACTCGCGCAGGCCGTCCAGCAGCAGCGCGGCATTGGACGCATCGCGCGCGGCACTCGTGCACGTGGTGCAGACGCACACGGCCCCAAAGGCACGGGCCTCGTCCACAAACATGCGGCACGCAGCGAGCACACGCTCGACAGCCGCCTCGCAGAAGCGCCCCGTCGCGTCCACGCCCTCGCCCAGGTCGGTAATCTCGGTATGCTTGGACGATTCCACAATCGCTCCGCCCTCGACCTGGGCCAACACCAGTCGCGACGACACCGTTCCCAGGTCGATCGCGGCCACCTTATAGCGTTTGCAATTTGTCATTGCGGGCTCCCCTCCGGGCGCTATTTGCCGTTGGACACGACCGTCTGGCCCTCGACGCCGTTAAACCCAAACAGCATGTCGAGCGCCTGGATGTACCACGGCGCGTCCTTGCCGACTTCTTCGATTTCCTTGGCCACTTCGCTGGCCTTCTTGGCGTTTGAGGACTTTTTGCTCGACGACGAGTCCGAATCGTCGTCCAAGCCTAGCACGTCAATCTTCTTCTCGCCGGGCATCACCAGGCCCAGGTCCTCGGACGCCGCGTCCTTGATACCCTCCTCCGAGAGCAGCTTGTCGACGCTTTTTTGCAGCTCATCATTGTATTGCTGGCGAATCTCGACCTGCTTGGCCAAGATGTCGCTCGAGCGTTTTGCCACGTACAGGTCGCGCACGGGGAAGTACAGGCTCACGAGCGCCAGGGCGACGACAATGCCAACAAACAGCCCTCGCTGGGGACCGTGGGTAAAGTCGTAGATTGCCTTGACCACCGCGTTATCGTTGGCGTAATGCATGAAGTCCGAGCCCGAAAGACGGTTCGAGGGCCTACTCGGCTTTTCATGCGTTTGATCCGAGGAACGCTGAGCATGCTCCGAATGCGCCGGGCGCACCGAACGTGGCGGACGGTCCGTCAGCGTATTCATTTGAGCACGGGAGTGTGAGGCACTTGTCGGTCGCTGCATGGAGCGGTCGGCACCGGCGTAATCGGACCCGCCAAGCTGCACCGAATGCGCACGGCGAGGTGACGGCTCACGCGAACCGGCGGAATAGTACCTGTTGTCGTAAATCTGATCCATGTGCGCCTTGTGCGGTTGAGGTTTGTTTGCGCTAAGTCTTTTAGTTATAGCACGAGTGCGCGCACCGCCTTCGGCGGCCCTTGCTCGACATAAAAAAGGCGCTGAGCCATATGGCCCAGCGCCCAATGGTGCTCAACAGTGCCCGGCGGGAGCGAGGTGAATCCGAGTCAGCCCCGCCCCCGCACACGCCGCTTGCCTAGCGAATGTTGTAGAACGCGGCCTTGCCGGCGTAGTGCGCGCTGCCCTCGAGCTCGTCCTCGATACGGATGAGCTGGTTGTACTTGGCGATGCGGTCGCTACGGCACGGGGCGCCCGACTTGATCTGGCCGGCATTGACGCCCACGACCAGGTCGGCGATCGTGGAATCCTCGGTCTCGCCGGAGCGGTGGCTCACGATGCAGGCGTAGCCGGCCTCCTTGGCGGTCTCGATGGCCTCGAGCGACTCGGTGAGCGTGCCGATCTGGTTGACCTTGACCAGGATCGCGTTGGCGGCGCCCAGCTTGATGCCCTTCTTGAGGCGCTCGGTGTTGGTGACGAACAGGTCGTCGCCCACCAGCTGCACCTTGTTGCCAATGCGGCGGGTCAGCTCGACCCAGCCGTCCCAGTCCTCCTCGGCCATGCCGTCCTCGATGGAGATGATGGGATAGGTGTCGACGAGCTTCTCCCAGTAATCGACCATCTGGGCACTCGTGTACTCCACGCCCTCGCCCTTGAGCTCGTACATGCCGGTCTCGGCGTTGTAGAACTCGGTCGAGGCCGGGTCCATGGCGTACATGAAGTCGACACCGGGCTTAAAGCCGGCCTTCTCCACGGCCTTGGTGATGTACTCGAACGGCTCGGCGTTGGTCTTGAGGTTGGGGGCAAAGCCACCCTCGTCGCCCACGCCGCCGCCCAGGCCTGCCTCGTGCAGCACGCCCTTGAGGGTGTGGTATACCTCGGCGCACCAACGCAGGCCCTCGGTAAAGCTCGGGGCGCCCACCGGCATGATCATGAACTCCTGGAAGTCGACGTTGTTGTCGGCATGCACGCCGCCGTTGAGAATGTTCATCATGGGCGTGGGCAGCAGGTGGGCGTTGACGCCACCCAGGTACTGGTACAGCGAAAGACCCGCCGACTCGGCAGCGGCGCGGGCAACTGCCAGCGACACGCCCAGAATGGCGTTAGCGCCGAGCTTGGTCTTGTTGGGGGTACCGTCCGCGGCAATCAGCGCGGCATCGACGGTGCGCTGATCGAAGGCGTCGAGGCCCACGACGGCGTTAGCGCACTCGTTATTGACGTGCTCGACGGCCTGCGAGACGCCCTTGCCCAGGTAGCGACCCTTGTCGCCATCGCGCAGCTCGCAGGCCTCAAAGGCGCCGGTCGAAGCGCCCGAAGGCACCATCGCGCGGCCGAAGCTGCCGTCCTCGAGCACGACCTCGACCTCGACGGTGGGGTTGCCGCGGCTGTCGAGTACCTCGCGACCGTAGACATCCAAAATATCGCTCATGTTGTCTCCCTCTCACTTGGAAACGGGTTGAATGCTTGGCGACACGGCTTGCACGCTACAGCGGCGCGCAGGTTCATAAGTTAGCCTTATCGCACTTTTTGCATTATGCCCTAAGTTAGCCAAGGGATACAATCTTTTTGAAAAATAATGGGGGCGATGAGAAAGTCCGTCCCGTCGCCCCCGCAGTCTTACTCCTCTGCCTTTGCGGCATCCCACAGGTCGTTGAGGCCGTGGGTCGAAAGCTCGGCAAGATCCACGTGGGCGTCGGCCGCCATCTGCTCCATCGCGGCCCAACGGCGGCGGAACTTGGCCGTGCTGGCACGCAGAGCGCTCTCGGCGTCAATTCCCTCTTTGCGCGCGACGTTGACCAGAGCAAAGAGCAGATCGCCGAACTCCATCTCGCGCTCGGGCGAGCCGGGAGCCTCAGCCTCAAACTCGGCACGCTCCTCGGCGACCTCGTCCCACACATCCTGGACCGTCTCCCACTCAAAGCCCACGGCAGCCGCCTTGCGCGACACCTTCTGCGCCTGCATCAGCGCCGGCAGATGCGTGGGCACGCCGTCGAGCAGGCCCTCGGGCGCAGCCTCGCCTGTCGCCACGGCCTTGTCCTTGGCCGCCTTCTCGGCAAGCTTGACCTCGTCCCAAATCTTGAGCACCTCGTCGGAGCTGTCGGCATCCGCATCGCCAAACACGTGCGGGTGGCGCCGGATGAGCTTGGCGTCGATATCGCACGCCACGTCGGCCAGCGTAAACTCGCCGGCGTCCGCCGCAATCTGCGCATGCAGCACGACCTGCATGAGCACGTCGCCGAGCTCCTCGCGCAGATGCGCCACGTCGTCCGCCTCGATGCAATCGAGCGCCTCGTAGGCCTCCTCGATCATGTTCTTGCCAATGCTGCGGTGCGTGTGCTCGCGGTCCCACGGGCAGCCGTCGGGCTGACGCAGGCGCCAGATGGTCTGCACCAAATGCTGCAGCTCGGCCGACGCGTCTAACAGCGTGGACAGGTCGCGCGAACCCTCGGCATTTTGCTGAGCCATATGCTCGGCCATGGTTACTCCTCCTCCAGGATCACGTGACGGAACGCGCCGCCCTCGTAGATGCCGTAGCTGTGCGTACCGTCCTTGGGAATACTCACGCTGCCGGGATTGAAGAGCCACAGACCCGGGTGAGTCTCGCTTGCCTCGTTAACTTTGATGTGCGTGTGGCCGTAGACGAGCGCGGAGCCCTCGGGCAGCGCGGGCGCGTGGTCGACGCTGTTGTGCATGCCGGCGCCAAAGACGTGGCCGTGCGTCAGGAACAGCTCGCGGCCGGTCTCGTCGAACAGCGCGGCGTAGTCCGCCATGACGGGAAAGTCGAGGACCATCTGGTCGACCTCGGCGTCGCAGTTGCCGCGGACGGCAATGATGCGGTCGGCCAGGGCGTTGAGCAGCGGAATCACGCGCTTGGGGGCGTAGTCGCGCGGCAGGTCGTTGCGCGGGCCGTGGTAGAGCAGGTCGCCCAGCAGCACGATGCGGTCGGGCTGCTCGGATTCGATGGCGGCGACCAGACGCTCGGTCCAGTATGCCGAGCCGTGAATGTCGGAAGCGATGAGGTATTTCATGGGGAGTCCTTTCGGTGTGGGGTTGATGGGGCTGGGCGCGGGATGTCGCCGGCCGCGTTACTCAAATCGCAGCGCCGTGGCTTGTGCCGCCTGCATCACGCGCTGGAGCGGCACGTCGTGCTCACGGGCAAGACGGGCGCAGTCCTCGTACTCGGGCGCCGCACGCTCACTGCCGTCGGGCAGGGTGGCCACCTTGACGGCCACTTCGCCCCAAGGCGTCGCCACCTGCTCAAAGCGGCGTGGCAGACAGACGCGTTCCATCACCTGGCGACGAATGCCGTTGGTCGTGGTTTCCAAAAAGATGATCGTCTGCAGATGGTCAATGTCCTCGCGGGCGCAGATTACCTGCAGCTGCCAGCCGGGGCGACCTTTTTTGCAGTAGAGAGGCAGCCAGTGCACCTCGCGCGCACCTGCCTCGCGCAGGCGGTCCGCGGCATAAGCGAGTACCTCGGGCGACGCGTCGTCGATGTCGCACTCCAGCTTGACGATGGTTTCGGGCGCATCGGTCTCGCGGGACAGCGGAGATGTACTTCCACGTTGCATACGGTCCGGATCCTTTCCGCACGGGCTCGTTTTATTCACCCAAACGCTAGCACATCGGACGTGGCGCAAGCGTGACTTTCGTCCGTCGCCGCCCTCGCCCCTATCCAAACATGTACGCCAGCCTCCAAACATGTCATTTTTTGTCGGTATTGGAGGCTGACGTACACGTTTTGGAGCGGGGCCGCACACGATCAGAATTGCGCCTGCACTCCGTCCGCCATAAAGTTCGCCGCACTCAACAATTTTGAACTTTCTACGCAGTTCATCGGCCAAAAAATAACCCTCGGCATACTTGCCAATCTGCCGATGATACTCTAGTTGCATTTGGCTAACTAAGCGGCTGCCGAGGACCCCGCCCGGCACCGTCATGGCATCGGAGGTTTCATGTTCGAGAAGCGACTCTTCTCCCTGGTTCCGCAGGCAACGCCCTACATTGTGGCGAGCGTCCTGTTTAAATGGATCGCGCTCATGGCAAACATCACGGTGATGTGGGTGCTTGCGCGCATCTTGGGCGGCATCGTCACGGACGGCCTTTCCGCCGCGCTCGCCGTCGATGCCCTCGCACAGGCGGCCTTGCCGCTCGCCGCCGCCATCATCGCGCGCGCCGCCTCCATCTACCTGGCCCAACGCGCCGGCGACAGGGCCGCGTTCGAGGCCGTCCGCCGCGTGCGCTCGCTCGTCTACGACAAGCTCACCGCACTCGGCCCCTCCTACACCGAGACCGTCCCCACCGCCGAGGCCGTCCAGACCAGCGTCGAGGGCGCCACGCAGCTCCAGGTGTACTTTGGCGGCTACCTGCCGCAGCTCTTCTTTGCCGGCTTGGCACCCATCACGCTGTTTGTACTGCTCGTGGGCCAGGCGGGTCTTCCCGCCGCGCTGCTGCTCGCCTGCGTTCCGGTCATCCCCGTCTCCATCATGATGGTCATGCGCAACGCCAAAAAGATCGGTGCCGAGTACTGGGGCAGTTATGTCGATCTGGGCGGCATGTTCCTGGAGGCCGTGCAGGGTCTCACCACCCTTAAGGTCTACCAGGCCGATCGCAGCTGGCACGAGCGCATCAACGCCGAGTCCGAGCGTTTCCGCACAGCGACCATGCGCCTGCTGGTGATGCAGCTGCGCTCCATTTGCGTCATGGACCTGGTCGTCTATATGGGCGCCGCGCTCGGCATTATCGTAGCCGCGCTGCAGCTCGCCACGGGCAAGATCGACTTTGAGTCTGCCTTCCTCATCGTCTTTCTGTCGCAGGAGTTCTTTTTGCCCATGCGCCGCCTGGGATCGCTGTTCCACACGGCCATGAACGGCATGGCCGCCTCGCGCCGCATGTTTGGCATTTTGGATACGCCCGAGCCCGAGCGCGGCGATGTTGAGCTTGACGGTCGCGGCGATATCGAGCTCGCGGGCGTGAGCTATGCATACGGCGACCGCACGGTGCTGGACAGCGCCAGCGCGACCATTGCGCACGGCTCGCTCGTGGCACTCGTGGGC
>CAUHJB010000024.1:0-31223 GCA_959606495.1 uncultured Collinsella sp.
AAAGGGCGGAGGCGGGGCATGCCCCGCCTCTTACACCACATCTCTGTGCGCTACCTCCAACTCGCGTTGACAGCGTA
Organism: uncultured Collinsella sp.; assembly: GCA_959606495.1. Taxonomy (GTDB): domain Bacteria; phylum Actinomycetota; class Coriobacteriia; order Coriobacteriales; family Coriobacteriaceae; genus Collinsella. The sequence goes on from CAUHJB010000024.1 coordinate 78, forward strand.
AAATACGCATGTTTGACTATGACAGAAGTGGATTTTAGGGGAGGAGTACGCCATGGAGGTGCTGGTTGTTGGCAACACCGCATATGTTGACGATGACTTTTGTGCCAAGGCGTTCCCCGGGGACCACGTTAAGGTCGTCGCTGCCGCGGAAGCGCGCCGCGACGAGTCGTCGCCCCATGCCTCGTGGAAAGAGCTCCTCCAGCACCTGGATCAGGCCTACGAGTTCGACCGCGTGGTTTACCTGTCTAATTACCTTACCCCGCATACCGATTCCGTGGGCGATATCGAGCTGCTGCGCTCGGTCTTTCGTACGTGCGCGGGTCGCCGGGTCCAACTGCTGTATGTAGCGGGGCCCGCGGGTGCCGAGGGTGCCGCCGATGCCGCGGGGCGAACGGGCAAGGGCATTATCGCGCACGCAGCCAACGACCTGTGCCGCTACTACGCTGCTCGCGAGGGCGTTCAGACCAAGATCCTGCGCGTGCCGTTCCTCTATACCGCGTCTGCCGCGCTGGAGGACCCGTTTTTGGTGCCGATGTTCGACGCATGCTCAACCGGATCGGCCGCTCTGCAGGGCGCGCAGGATGCGGCGTTTCCCCTGCTGTGTGCCGAGGAGCTTTCGGTGCTGGTACGCCGTATCTTCGACAGCTGGAATGCTAACTTTGAGACGCTCGACGTAGTCGATACCTTCCATCATACGGTGGGTGAGGTGGGCGACGCCCTCAAGGCGCTGTTCCCAGGGCTCTCAGTTGCCTATGGCGATTCTGCCGGCTACGCCCTGCCCGCCAGCGACGTCGCTCGCGTGCGCTATGGCTGGTTTCAGCGCTACGACTTGCTGCGCGACCTCTCGACCATTCAGGCTCGCTGGGATGCTGGCCGTGCAAAGAAGGTCAACCCCTTGCGCGCGGCCATCGACCGCATTCAAATGCGCACGCTGCCTGTCAAATGCCTGGAGACGGCAGCCGCCTGGGTGCTCTTTGAAGTGCTGGAGCGCTTGTTCTCCCAATCGACCCAGCTCAACGTGCTCGATTATCGCCTGCTCTACGTGGTGCTGATCGGCACGCTGTATGGCTTGGACTTTGGCCTGGTTGCGGCGCTGCTGGCGTCGGTGGGTTTGGCTGCGAGTTACTTTACTCTGTACGGCTATACCTTCCAGGGCCTGTTCTACGAGCCGTCCAACTGGCTGCCGTTTATTGCGTACTTTGTTGTGGGTGCCGTGTGCGGCTATGTGCAGCTGCGCAACAGCGAAGCCATTAGGGCGGAGCGCGATCAAAACGAGCTCGTGCGCAACCGCAATACGTTCCTTACGCAGCTCTATCACGACGCGATCGAGGACAAGCGTGCGTACAGGCGCCAGATCGTGGGTCGCCACGACAGCTTTGGCAAGATCTTTGCCGTGACGCAGGAGCTCGACGTGCTCAACCCACGCGACATCTATCGCAAGTGCTGCGAGCTTCTGGGCGAGATCCTCGAGAACGATTCGGTGGCGATCTACCATGTTTCGGGCGGGGCATTTGCACGCCTGGTGGCGGCAAGTCCCGCGATTGCCGAAGATGCCGCACGTTCGCTCACGCTTGAGCAGCTTGCACCTCTTTTGAGCGACGGGGGTCGTTCGAACCTGTGGGTGAACCGCGAACTGATGCCGGGGCTTCCCATGTTTGGATATACGATCGAGCGCGATGGGGCACCCGCCGTGTTGATCTTTGTGCGTCGCGCGGCCGAAAACCAAATGACCCTCTATTACCAAAACCTGTTCCGCATCTTGTGTGGCCTGGTCGAAAGCGCGCTGGGCCGTGCCTTTGACTATGAGGCGGTGGCACAGGATAAACGCTGCGTTGACGGCACTTGCGTGCTCAAGCAGGCTGCCTTTGGCCAAGAGCTCGCGGCCGAGCAGGCGCTGGCAGATGGCAAGATGGGGAGTTTTTTGCTCCTGCGCGTGGTACCGGGCATGGAGCCTATCGGCGAGCTGGTGGGCGCGATTGGGTCGGCGATCCGCGAGAGCGATGCGGCGGGCCTGATCGACGGCGACGTGCTCTACCTGCTTATGCGCCAGGCAAAGGCATGCGATCTGCCCATTATCCGCGAGCGCCTGAGCGAAAAGCAGATTGAGGTGGAGCCCGTCGACGGCGAGGATATCGTGGCGCTGTTGCAGCACATCTCTTACACCGGTGACGGTGAGGGGGGTGCCGCTTGATCTCGCTTGTCGTTGCTGCCGTCTTGCTGCTGATTCATGCGCTGGTTTGCCTGGTGCTGTGGACGCTCATGAAGTTGGGCCTGCTGCCGGTGCGCGGGCACATGCTGCCTGTGATAGTGCTGGTGCCGCTGTGGGGCCCGTTGCTGGTGGTTCTGCTATCGGTCTGCAGCGCGGTGTTTGGCGAGGGACTGAATGAGTCTGCGCTGGAGTCGCTGCGCTTCAACGACGACCTGCATCGCAGCATCTTAGTGCACGAACGTGATGCCGATGCAGGCGTGATCCCGCTCGAGGAGGCGCTCATCGTCAACGACCCGGCAGACCGGCGCCGCCTAATGCTCTCCATGCTCACCGAGGAGCCCGACGCGTACCTGGCGCAGCTGCAGGCGGCTAAGCTTAACGACGACGTTGAGGTGGCTCACTATGCCGCGACGGCGGTGGCGCAGATCTCCAAGGAGTCCGACCTTAAACTGCAGCAGCTGGAGCGTGCCTTTAAGACGGACCCGAGCGCGCAAAACCTCAACGAATACTGCGATTTTCTTGGTGAATACTTGGGCTCGGGCTTGGCTGAGGGGCGCGTGGCTCAGATTCAACGCCAACAGTACGCGCGCTTGCTTGCGCGTCGCTGCGAGCGCGAGGACACCCTTGAGCTTCGCATTCGATACGCGACGGCGCTGGCCGATGTCGGACAGATCGACGAGGCGCAGGCCGTGACCGACCAGCTGGTGCTCGACGTGCCCGAGGAGCAGGAGGTTTGGATGCTTTGCCTGCGCCTGGCGGTGATGCGCCGCGACGGTGACGAGGTCCACCGCGTGATCGATGCGATTGACAAACAGCATGTATACTTGAGCGCCGCCAACCGCGAGGAACTGGCGTTTTGGCGCAACGGAGAGGAGGCCCGATGAGCGTGGTGCAGCATATCCGCGACCGTGCGGGCCATTTTCGCTGGATGGGGCTGCTTGTGGTGTGGGCGGTCTTTATTGCCATGGCGGCCGTGCTGCTGGTGGAGCGCGCCGGCGTGCAGTACAGTGCGGGCCAGCATAAGCTGGGGATGCTTGCCGCCAACGATGCGGTGCCGGCTTCCTCCGCAATATTTGGCCAAAAGCCCACGTGCCTGGTCATTACCGATTCCGACCAAGCTGGCGTCGAGGACGTAAAGGAGCAGTTTGACCAGATCCTGCTCGACATGAAGATCGCGCACCGCGACGTGGACCTTGCCCTGGACGGCGTGGATGCCATTCCCTCGCTGACCTCCTTCGATCGCGTGATTTTGCTCATGCCGTCGCTCGATGGGCTCGGTACGCACCTGAGTGACATTATGAGTTGGGTGAGTGCCGGTGGTTCGCTTATGCTCGCCATGCCTCCGGATAACTCGAGCTATCTGCAAGTAATTGCCCCCAAGCTTGGCATTGAATCGGCCGGATATGACTATGTAAAAGCCGAAAGCATTGTGCCGAGCGAGGACTTTATGCTGGGCGGGGGAGAGCGCTACGAGCTCTCGGACCCCTTCGATTCGTCGCTTTCGGTTTCGCTGCGCGAGACGGCTCGTGTGTGGGCTAAGACCGGCGATGCGGGCGCCCCGCTCATTTGGTCGAATGACTGCGGTAGCGGGCGCACCGTGGTATGCAATATCGGTATCTATGACAAGGTTATGCGCGGTTTTTACGCCGCGGCGATCAGCCTGCTGGGCGATGCCACGGCCTATCCGGTCATCAACAGCGCCGTTTTCTACCTAGACGACTTTCCCAGCCCCGTGCCCTCGGGCGATGGCACCTACATCAAGCGCGACTACGGGCTTTCCATTGCCGATTTTTACACCAAGGTTTGGTGGCCCGATCTGCAAAAGCTCGCGCAAAAATATGGCATTCGCTTTACCGGCGTGATGATCGAAAACTACGAGGACGCGGTCAACCAGACCGAGCCCGCGCGCCAGGCCGATACCACGCAGTTCCGCTACTTTGGCGGCATGCTGCTGCAGATGGGCGGAGAGCTGGGCTTTCACGGCTACAACCATCAGCCTCTGGCGCTCTGGGATACCGACTATGGCAAGCTGTACGACTACAAGACGTGGAAGAACGAGGAAACGCTCGTCGCGTCGCTCAACGAGCTCATCGCCTTTCAGGACGAGGTGCTGCCCAACGCGCACGGCTCGGTCTATGTGCCACCGTCGAATATCCTTTCGGCCCGTGCGCGCAAGCTTATTGGCACCGACGTTCCGCGCATTAAGACCATCGCCAGTACGTATTTTGAGGATGGCACCGTCTTGCCCTATGTGCAGGAGTTTGGCGTGGCGAGCGATGGCATTGTGGAGCAGCCACGTATTGTCTCGGGCGGCATGGTCAACGATTCCTATATGCGTCTGGCAGCCGTGTCCGAGCTCAACATGCACTACGTGAGTACGCACTTTATGCACCCGGATGATCTGCTCGATCCCGATCGCGGCGCCAAGGAGGGCTGGGAGGTCTACAAGGGCGGTCTGACCAACTACCTGGAGTGGCTTACCAAGTCTGCGCCCGACCTGCGGCGCCAGACCGGTTCGGAATGCTCGGGCGCCATCCAGCGCTTTTCGTCCGTGACGGTGAGCGTGGATACAAGTGCGGATGCCTGGACGCTCAGCCTGGGCAATTTCCACGACGAGGCGTGGCTCATGTTCCGCGCCAACAACGGTGAGCCCGGTGCAGTCACGGGTGGCGAGATTACGCATCTGACGGGCGACCTGTACCTGGTCAAAGCCACGGACAAGACGGTGACCATTGCACGCAAGGAGGGTGGCGACAAATGAGAATCTGCTTGGTACTCGAGGGTTGCTACCCCTATGTGCACGGCGGCGTGTCCACCTGGATGCACGGCTACATACAGGCCATGCCCGAGCACGAGTTTGTGCTGTGGGTGATTGGCGCGCATGCTGTCGACCGCGGCAAGTTTGTCTACGAGCTGCCCGGCAACGTGGTCGAGGTGCACGAGGTGTTTCTGGACGACGCCCTGCGCCTATCGGGCGAGCAAGAAGAGGCCGACTTTAACGCCCGCGAGCGCGAGGCGCTGCGCCGCCTGGTGTCGCTCTCCAATCCGGACTGGGACGTGCTATTCGATATCTTCCAGCGCCGTCGCGTGCATCCGCTCTCGTTTTTGCAGAGTCGCGCCTTTATGGATATCTTTCGCGACGTGTGCCTGGCCGAGTACCCATACACGCCCTTTGCCGATGCATTCCACACCATGCGCTCCATGCTGCTGCCCGTGCTCTACCTTCTGGGCAGCGAGGTGCCGGTGGCCGATGTGTACCACGCCATCTCGACCGGCTACGGTGGCCTGCTCGCCTGCCTGGGCTCAAGCGTTCACCATGCGCCGGTGCTGCTGACCGAGCATGGCATCTATACTCGCGAACGCGAGGAAGAGATCATTCGCGCTGACTGGGTGGTGCCGTCGTTTAAGGACCGCTGGATCCGCTTTTTCTACCTGCTTTCGGAGGAGATCTACCGTCGCGCCTTCCGCGTGACCAGTTTGTTCCATAACGCCCGTAAGACGCAGATCGACATGGGCTGCGATGCGGACAAGTGCCTGGTCATCCCCAACGGCATCCAGTTCGATCGCTTTAAGGACATTCCCTTAAAGCCCGATGACGGCTGGGTGGACATTGGCGCGGTGGTGCGCCTGGCGCCCATCAAGGACGTCAAGACCATGATCTATGCCTTCTTTGAGCTGCACGAGCGCCTGCCCCGCGTGCGCCTGCACATCATGGGTGGCGTGGATGACGAGGAGTACGGCGCCGAGTGTCACGCGCTGGTCGATACCCTGGGCGTGCGCGACTTGATCTTTACCGGCCGCGTCAACGTGGTTGAGTACATGGAAAAGCTTGACTTTACCATTTTGACGAGCATCTCCGAGGGCCAGCCGCTCAGCGTGCTGGAGTCGCTTGCAGCGCGCCGTCCCTGCGTGACGACCGAGGTGGGCTGCTGCCGCGAGCTGCTCGAAGGCGCCCCGGGCGACGACTTTGGCGTGGCGGGTTTTGTGACGCCGCCTATGTATCGCAAGGGCTTGGCTGATGCCATGGAGCGCATGTGCGTGAGCCGGGCCCGTCGTATTGAGATGGGGGAGCGTGGCCAGCGTCGCGTTGCCACGTACTTTTTGCACGAGCAGATGCTCGCCAACTATCGCGCGCTGTACGACGAGACGGCGCAAGCGTTTGACCTGCCCAGAGAGGGGGAGTAGCCGGTGGCCGGAATCGGTTTTGAGCTCAAACGCCTGTTTAGGCGCAAGGGTCTGTTTGCCACGATGCGCGCCTATGGCTACGCTGGCATTGTGTGCACGGGCCCCATGCTGCTGGGCGTGCTGCTCCAGGTGGGTATCTTGGTGCTGTGCGGTCTGTGGGGTGTGGGCCGCGCCAACCAGGATCTGCTGGTGTGCATGGTGACCTATACGCTGCTGGCATCGCTCACGCTCACAAGCTTTTTCTCCATGCCGGTCACGCGCTTTTTGGCCGACATGCTCTTTGCCGAGCGCGAGGATGAGATCCTGCCTTCGTTTTGGGGGTCTAATGCCATCATGCTCGTTGCGGGCACGGTGCTCTACGGCGTCTTTTTGCTGTTCTCGGGCGCCACGCTGCTGCAGGGGCTGCTGTGCCTGTGGCTGTTCAACATTATGATCGTCAACTGGAATGGCATGAGCTACCTCACGGCCATCAAAGATTACCGCGGTATCCTGTGCAGCTTTGCGGCTGCCATTGGTGTGGCGTGCCTGTGCGCCCTGGCCGCGCTGGCACTGGGGCTGCCGCCGGTCGAGGGCCTGTTGGCGTCAATCGCCCTAGGCTACGGCGTCATGCTCGCCTGGGATGTGGTACTGCTGTACCGGTATTTTCCGCAGAACGACCGCAGCCCCTGGCTCTTTTTGCGCTGGCTCGATCAGTTTATGCCGCTGGCGCTCACGGGCCTGTTTACCAACCTGGGGCTCTTTGCGCACCTGGTGATTATTTGGGCAGGGCCCATTGGCGTGTGGGTCAAAGGCCTGTTTTACGGCGCGCCCTATCATGATGTGCCGGCGTTGCTTGCGTTTTTGACCATTCTGGTCACGACCGTCAACTTTGTGGTGTCGGTCGAGGTCAATTTCTATCCGCGCTACCGTGACTACTACAGCCTGTTTAACGACGGCGGCGTGGTGGGCGATATTGTGGTGGCCGAGGAGGAGATGCTCTCCACGCTCAACAGCGAACTGCGCTTTTGCGCGCTCAAGCAGCTGTTTGTGACCGCGGCGGTCATCTCGCTCGAGACCACAGTGCTCTCGGCCCTGCCGCTGGGCTTTAACAATCTTATGCACGGGTATTTTCGCACGTTATGCGTAGGCTACGGCCTGTATGCCGTGGGCAACACGATCCTGCTTATCTTGCTGTACTTTACCGACTACAAGGGAGCCGTTCTGGCCTCGGGCCTGTTTGCCGGTGTGGCAGGGCTGGCGACCGCCGTGTCGTTGCTTTTGCCGCAGCAGTTTTACGGCTTTGGCTTTTTGTTGGGTGCGGTGGTGTTTTTTATCGTGGCGCTGCTGCGGCTCGATACCTATACCGCCAACTTACCGTATCGTATCCTGAGTCAGCAGCCCATTGTGGCGACCGACAAAACGGGTCGTTTTACACAGCTGGGCCGCTTGCTCGACCGTGCCGAGCAGCGCTATGAGGAGTGCCGCTGCAAGGGCGTGCCGCACGGCGCGTTTCAGCGCGCAGTAGTTCGCGTGTATCGCAACCATTGGGGAGGTTCTGATGATCGATAAGTTGATGTCTCGCCGCTGTCTGATCGAGGCGGCTGCCGGCGCGCTGCTGCTTTCGGGCTGCTCATCTCAGGACGAATCCTCGACAAATAAGGTAAAAAAGCAGGACAAGATTAAAAAGGCCGAGGCCTCCGACCAGTCCAAGCATCTGCGCGATAAGGACGAGCTGTACGAGGTCTATGATGACTCGGGCATTGTGACCATGTATCTGACGGTCTCTCGCGGCAACAGCTCCGAGAACACGGACCATAGCTGGGCCGAGATCAACACGTACTCGGTGTATGACTATGCCGACATGGGCGTGACGCGCTATCAGGTTATGGGCCTGCTGCAGGCGGGCGACGAAGACGGCCCGGTGGCCGGCGAGGTTGGCTATGGCGAGGAAGCGCCCAATGCCACCGTGCAGGTGCGCGGCCAGACATCGAGCTCCTACACGCAAAAGAATTACAAGGTGGAGCTCAAAAAGGGCAAGGGCACCTGGCGCCAACAGCGCGCGATTGCGCTCAACAAGCACATGGGCGAGGGTATGCGTTTTCGCAACAAGATGGCCTACGACCTTATCCGCGGGATTCCCCAGATGATGGGCCTGCGTACGCAGTTTGTGCATCTGTGGGTGTGCGACCAGACCGAAAAGTCCAACGATACCTTTGAGGACTACGGCCTGTTTACGCAGGTGGAGCAGCTCAACAAGACGGCGCTTAAGGCACATGGCCTGGATAAGAGCGGGTACCTGTACAAGGTGAACAGCTTTGATTTCCATCGCTACGAGGACACCATTAAGCTTGCCGACGATCCCGACTACAACCAGGCAAACTTCGAGGGCATGCTCGAGATTAAGGGCGATTCGGACCACACCAAGCTCATCGAGATGCTCGATGCGCTCAACGACGAATCGCAAAAGATCGATAACGTGCTCGACACCTACTTTGATACCGAGAATCTGGTCTATTGGCTGGCGTTTCAGATCCTGACGGGCAACTGCGATACGCAGAACCGTAACTGCTATCTGTACAGCCCGCTTAACTCCAAGGTCTGGTATATCCTGGATTGGGATAACGACGGCATGCTGCGTAAGCTGGAGCTTTCTCTTACCGGGTTCTCGGACTATGCGAGCTGGGAGCGCGGCGTAAGCAACTACTGGGGCAACGTGCTATTCAATCGTGCGCTGCGCAGTAAGGCGTTTCGCAGTGAGCTCGACCGCGCCGTAAAGGACCTGCGCTCGTATATGACCGAGGCGCGCCTGGCCAAGATGATCAAACATTATCGCGAGGTTACCGAATCGCTGGTCTTTGCTTCGCCCGATACCGACAATCTGCCTGTCACCAAGGACCAATACGAGCAGATCGCCGCGGCGATTCCCTCCGAGATCGAGGAGAACTATAAGAGCTACTGCGAGAGCTATAAAAAGCCCATGCCGTTCTACATTGGCGTGCCGCAGATCGATAACGGTAAGCTGCGTATGAACTGGGATGCGTCCTACGACTTTAAAGCGCGTGACATTCGCTATACCGTGGAGCTGGCGCGCGACTATGCCATAAGCGACGTGCTTTTTAAGGCCGAGGACGTGCTACTTCCCGAGGTGACCTGTGATGCGCCCGATGCCGGCCAGTATTTTGTGCGCGTGCGCGCCACCAACTCCGACGGCTATACGCAGGATGCGTTTGACTATTATGTGACCGACGATGGCAAGCACTACGGCATGAAGTGTTTTTACGTGCAAGACGGCGGTAAGGTCGTGGAGGACACGTATGAGGAGGGCTAGCGCGCTGCTTGAGCGCCTGGCGGCACCTCCCGCGCATGCCACGCAGGAGCGTTATCGCCACGAGCTCAAATATCTCATTAACGAGGGCGAGCACGCCGCGCTTGCCTGCCGCATGGCGCCGGTATTTAAACTGGACAAGCATGCGCGCTCGGGCGGTTACACCATTCGCAGCCTGTACTTTGACGACTACTGTAACTCGGCCTACGAGGAAAAAGACGCCGGTATTCTCATGCGCAAAAAATATCGCGTGCGCATCTATAACGGCAGCGACAAGGTGATTAAGCTCGAGCGTAAAAAGAAGTACGGCAGCTGGATCTACAAGGAGGACGCGCCGCTTACGCGCGGTGAGTTTGAGCAGATTCTGGCTGGCGACTACGACTTCTTGCTGAGGAGCCCCCATCCGCTCTGCCGTGAGTTCTACATCGAGTGCATCTGCAACATGATGCGCCCGCGGACCATCGTGGACTACGAGCGCGAGCCGTGGGTGATGGATGGGGGCACCGTGCGCATCACGTTTGACATGAACGTGCGTGCCGCGGTGGGAAGCTTCGACATCTTTGACGCGACGCTGCCCGCGCTGCCAGTCCTAGAGCCCGGCAAGCTGGTGATGGAGGTCAAGTTTACGGAGTTTTGCCCGCAGCTCGTGCGCGATATGGTGCCGCCGGGCGCGGCCGAACTCACGGCGGTCTCCAAGTACTGCCTGTGTTACGAAAAGACCGCCTACCTGCGTGGATTTAATTACTGGGAATCGGATTTTGAGAACCGAGGGGATATTTAGACCATGAGCACCAGGGACTTTTTTAAGAACTCCGTCTTGGAGGCGTTTGGTCAGGTCGACCCTGCCAAGATCGGCCTGTCGCTGCTCGTGGCGCTCGCCATGGGCATCCTGATCTATTACGTGTACAAGCGCTTTTTTACCGGCGTGGTGTATTCGCGCAGTTTTGCCGTGACGCTTGTGGGCATGTGCGTGCTTACCTGCATGGTTACGCTCGCGATCTCGACGAACGTGGTCATCTCGCTCGGTATGGTCGGTGCTCTGTCCATCGTTCGTTACCGTACGGCGGTCAAGGACCCGCTCGACCTGCTGTATCTGTTTTGGGCCATTACGACGGGTATTACGGCTGGCGCCGGCATGTATGCGCTCGTGGGGCTCACAGCAGTGGTGATCGTGGTGATGATTGCCGGCTTTGCGAGCCACCAGGACAAGGCGCGTGTGTACATGATGGTCATCCACTACACGGGCCAGACCACCGGCGATGATATCGTGCGCGCGTTTGGGCGTACCAAGTTCACCGTCAAATCTAAGACGATGCGCGGTGACAAGGTCGAGATGGCCGTCGAGGTGTTCTCGGACGGCGTGGATATGCCGTATACGGATGCCATCCGCGCACTCGACGGCGTGGAGGACCTAACGCTCATCCAGTACAACGGCGAGTACCACGGGTGATTTTGTTCCGGCGTTCTAACGAACGCCGGACCGCTCGACGCTGCTTGCGCTGACGTTTTCTCGACCTGGGTGAGCTGGTCTTGGTTTGGTTTTATGTAAGGGATGGTGCCGCGTGGACGTGCAACAGCTAGAAGAGTCCTGGGCTGCAAGGGCCGGCGCGCGTGAGGCGTGTCTTGTTGCGGCCTCGCATGTGCCGGCGGCGCTGTCGATGCTGGGGATTGTGCAGCCCGGCGATCGCTTGGTGGCCTTTGCGGATGACTTTGCCGATGCGTTTGCGCGCGGCTTTGATGCCTGCGACGTTGTGCTCGTGGGGGAGCCGTCGGTTGCGGCGTTTACCGCCGCGTCTGAGGGCTTTGATGCTTCGTTTGATGCTGGCGGGTCGCATCTGTGGTGGTTCGTCAATTCCATCGGCGGGTTTGGCCTACGTGTGCCCGATCTGCGTGCGCTGGGTCGGGCGGCGCGTGAGGCCCGTGCGTTGCTCGTGGTGGATAACACCGTGGCAAGCGTCTTTGGGTGCGATCCGCTGCGTTTGGGTGCCGTCCTGTCGCTCGAGGCACTCGACCGTGTGTGTACCGGCGTTGCGCCGCGCAAGCTCGTCGCCGCTTCGGTGGCGCGCTCGCAGCTTAAGCGCCATCGCGTGGATGCCGCCGCCGAGTGTGCGCATGCGCTTCTTGCGGATTGCGGCGCGTCTGCACTCGACCTTTCTGCTAATGAGGCTTGCATGCTGGAGCGGGGGCTGTCTTCGCTCGACGCTCGCATGCAGGCCCACTTCGATCGCGCCCGTGCGCTGGCCGAGTATCTGGCCGCCAACGAGATGGTACGCAACGTGCGCTATCCCGGGCTGACCTCGCATCCCGACCATGCGGTTGCAACGGGAATCCTCGAGCACGGCTTTGGCCCGGCAGTTGAGTTTGACCTTATCGAGCGAAGTGCGGGTGAGCTGTTCGACACATTGCCGGGGGAGTTCCGCACGTCGCCCGCCGGCGGCTCAACAACGCGCCTTTCGGCCCCGCGTGGTAAGCAGGGGGGCGCCATCCGCCTCTTCGCCGGCACCGACGACCCTCTGCAGGTGGCTGCCACTCTCGATAACGCCCTTCGCAAGTAGCTAATCGGGGTCTGTGTCACGAAAACGGCCTATTTACTACGTTTAAGCAATAGGGGTCGACCGCACCCGCCTATTTTGAAAATTACCAAGCTGTTTACCAGCGGTTTTATTTTCATAATGTCCGGTATGGTCGTGGGTATTCAACTAAACGTAGTAGATGGGCCCGTTTTGTGGCGCGAGCCTCGACCCGAGGGCGCTGTGGGCTAAAAACGGCCTAAAAGGACTACTCTGCATTGATGCTGGCGATGAGGTCGTTGGCCTTTGCGGCAATTACTTGGTTGATGTCGGCCTGCAGCTCCTCGTAGACCGCTATGGCTCGCTCGCCGGCGGGGGTGAGCGATGATCCGCGGGCGCCGTCGCGCTCGATGAGCTTGCAGCCCAGCTGTCCTTCCGCCTCGTTCACAATGCGCCAGGCTTTGGAATACGCCATGCCCATGCTCTTGGCGGCGCGGTTGAGCGAGTGCTCGCGGGCGATGCCCTGCAGCAGCAAGACACAGCCATGGCCGAACACGCCCGGCAGGTCTTTGTCGCACGCTTGAATGACCAGCTTTGCCGTCGTCTTGTACTCCATGTGCTCCACGTCTCCCCACTAAAGTGTTTGCTGGGTAAACGCAAAGCCTGCGTCAAACCCTCGTGTGCTCTTCTTAAATCATGCATTGTAGCAGTCAAAGTGCGTTAAGATACTTCCCCAGTATTGGGCGCCCAAGGTTGGGCTGGGTCCTACGAGGCCTGCAGCCGACCGGTCGCATGGAAAAAGGAGAAACATGGCTACGTTCTTTCCCGGTGAGTCCCACACGTTTTCGGAGTATCTGCTGGTCCCTGGCTACTCGTCCTCGCAGTGCATCCCCAACAACGTCTCTCTTAAGACGCCGCTAACCCGCTTTAAGCGCGGTGAGAAGCCGGCAATCACCCTGAACATCCCCATGGTTTCCGCCATCATGCAGTCCGTCTCGGGCGTCGACATGGGTGTCGCGCTCGCTACCGAGGGTGGCCTGTCCTTCATTTACGGTTCTCAGACCCCTGAGTCCGAGGCTGCTATGGTTAAGGCCGTTAAGGATCACAAGGCTGGTTTCGTTCAGTCCGATTCCACGCTGACCCCCGACATGACCATGGAGCAGGTCATCGAGCTCAAGGAGAAGACCGGCCACTCCACCATGCCGGTCACCGACGATGGCACTCCCAAGGGCAAGCTCCTGGGCATCGTCACCAGCCGTGACTATCGCCCCAGCCGCGATGACCACCAGAAGAAGGTCTCCGAGTTCATGACCCCGCGTGAGCAGCTTATCGTGGGCGACAAGAACATCAGCCTCAAGGTTGCCAACGACGTCATCTGGGACAACAAGCTCAACGCTCTGCCTATCGTCGACGACAACGATCACCTTATGGGCATCGTCTTCCGCAAGGACTACGACAGCCACAAGACCAACCCCAACGAGCTGCTCGATAACGACAAGCGCTATATGGTCGGTGCCGGTATCAACACCCGCGACTATGCCGAGCGCGTGCCGCTGCTCATCGAGGCTGGCGCCGATGTCCTGTGCATCGACTCCTCCGAGGGCTTCAGTGAGTGGCAGAAGCGCACCATCGAGTGGATTCGCGCCAACTACGGCGAGGACGTCAAGGTCGGTGCCGGTAACGTCGTCGACGCCGAGGGCTTCCGCTTCTTGGCCGACTGCGGTGCCGACTTCATCAAGGTCGGTATCGGCGGCGGTTCCATCTGCATCACTCGCGAGACCAAGGGTATCGGTCGTGGCCAGGCCACCGCGCTGATCGACGTCTGCCGCGCCCGTGACGAGTACTACGAGGAGACCGGTGTTTACGTGCCCGTGTGCTCCGACGGCGGTATCGTATACGACTACCACATGACGCTCGCCCTTGCTATGGGTGCCGACTTTATGATGCTGGGTCGCTACTTCGCCCGCTTCGATGAGAGCCCGACCGAGCGCGTCAACGTCAACGGCCAGTACATGAAGGAGTACTGGGGCGAGGGTTCTGCGCGTGCTCGCAACTGGCAGCGCTACGACCTGGGCGGCGCGGCGAAGCTCAGCTTCGTCGAGGGCGTTGACTCCTACGTTCCCTATGCCGGTTCCCTCAAGGACGGCGTGGGCGGCACGCTCTACAAGGTCAAGTCCACGATGTGCAACTGCGGCGCCCTCTCGATCCCCGAGCTCCAAGAAAAGGCACGCCTGACCCTGGTCAGCTCCACCTCCATCGTCGAAGGCGGCGCCCACGACGTTGTGGTTAAGGACTCCCAGCAGTCCGTATCTTATCGATAAGCGGCTTTCCCAGGCACCGCACCTTGCCGTTCAAACCGTCGCTCGCGTACCAAAGTACGCCTCGCTCCTCTTTCACGGCAATCTGCGGCACTTGGAAAACCCGTTCGTTCTAGAACGGGTTGCACATAAAGGTTGAGTATCAACCACGTTATTTAGATAAAGCGAGATGCCTGCAAGTCGCAGACATCTCGCTTGTTGTATTTGCTATCATCAGTCAAGTTAACCTTAGGGTCGGGCGGCTTAGCTTTGTTCGCTACAAGTTCCGCACGCAAAGAAGAGCACTTAATGTGCTCTTCGTCTTGCGCAGGACTGTCCGCAGTAGCGAATAAAGCTAAGCCGACCGACCCCATTAAAGATTAAAGGAGCTGATATGTGCGATTGCACAGATCATAAGGATGAGATCCCTGCCTACGACGCGCAGGCCATTGAGTCCAAGTGGATGAAGGCCTGGGAGGACTCCAACCTTTTTGCCGTCGACACCGACGCCAGCAAGCCCAAGAAGTACGTGCTCGAGATGTTCCCGTATCCGTCGGGCGATCTGCACATGGGCCACGCGCGCAACTATACCATCGGCGATGCCATGGCCCGTCAGGCCCGCATGCGCGGCTACGATGTTCTGCACCCCATCGGCTTTGACGCCTTTGGCCTGCCTGCCGAGAACGCCGCCATCAAGCACAACACGCAGGCTGCCGCCTGGACGTATAAGAACATGGACCAGGCGCTCGCCACGATGAAGCGCATGGGCTTCTCCTACGATCTGGATCGCATGGTCAAGACCTGCAGCCCCGATTATTACCGTTGGGGTCAGTGGATCTTTGAGAAGTTGTGGGAAAAGGGCCTGGTCTACCGTAAGAAGAACCCGGTCAACTGGTGCCCCACCTGCAAGACCGTTCTGGCCAACGAGCAGGTCACCGAGGGCAAGTGCTGGCGCTGCGGCACCGAGCCCGAGAAGCGCGACCTTGAGCAGTGGTACTTCAAGATCACTGAGTACTCCCAGGAGCTGCTCGATGATCTGGAGAAGCTCCCCGGCTGGCCCGAGCGCGTCAAGCAGATGCAGGCCAACTGGATCGGTCGCTCCGAGGGCGCCGAGGTCGACTTTACCCTGTGCGACAAGGATGGCGAGCCCATCGAGGGCGACGAGGGCAAGATCACCGTCTTCACCACGCGTGCCGATACGCTCTTCGGTGTCTCCTTCTTTGTCCTGGCCCCCGAGTACGCTCGTCTGCACGAGCTCGTCGAGGGTACGGAGTACGAGGAGGCCGTGACCAAGATCGTCGAGGACTCCAAGCATATCTCCGCCGTCGAGCGTGCCCAGGGCACCCTCGAGAAGCACGGTGCCTTTACCGGCCGCTACGTGGTGAACCCGGTCAACGGCGAGAAGGTCCCCGTGTGGGTTGCCGACTACGTCGTTGCCGACTACGGCACCGGCGCCGTCATGGCCGTTCCCTGCGGCGACCAGCGCGACTTTGAGTTCGCCCGCAAGTACGACCTGCCTATTGTGCCGATTATCCTGGACGATGACGACCGCGCTGCCGTCGAGGCCAGCGGCGAGACCATTGATACCTTCCATGCCGAGACCGTCGACTGGGATTGCGCCCATGCTGCCGAGGGCACGCTCGTTCAGTCCGGCAAGTACACCGGCATGCGTGGCGGCAAGCACTCCGAGGGCGAGGCTGCGATTGTGGCCGACCTTGAGGCCATGGGCTGCGGCCGTCGCAAGGTCGAGTTCCGTCTGCGCGACTGGCTCATCAGCCGCCAGCGCTATTGGGGCAACCCCATCCCGGCTATCCACTGCGAGCACTGCGGCATCGTGCCCGTGCCCGAGGATCAGCTGCCGGTAACGCTGCCCGAGAACCTGGACCTGGGCGCCGGCGAGACCCTCGCCGAGTGCAAGGAGTTCTACGAGACCACCTGCCCGGTCTGCGGCCGCCCGGCCAAGCGCGAGACCGATACCATGGACACCTTCACTTGCTCCAGCTGGTATTACCTGCGCTATACGGACCCGCACAACACCGAGCTGCCCTTCTCCCGCGAGGCTGCCGATCGTTGGATGCCTGTCGATAACTACATCGGCGGCATCGAGCACGCCATTCTGCACCTGCTCTACAGCCGCTTCTTTACCAAGGCACTGCGCGACCTGGGCCTGCTGAGTGTGGACGAGCCCTTCACCAACCTGCTGTGCCAGGGCATGGTCAAGGACGAGAACGGCGACACCATGTCCAAGTCCAAGGGCAACGTCGTGCCCCCGAGCTCGGTCATCGAGCCCTACGGCGCCGACACCATGCGTCTGGCGATCCTGTTTATCGCCCCGCCCGAGAAGGACTTCGACTGGGACCCCAAGGCCGTTGAGGGCGCCAACCGCTTCATCAAGCGCGCCTGGCGTATCGTTTGGCAGCTCGTCCAGTCCGGCGACGCCAACGTGGCCTTCGACAAGTCCGCGCTCGACGAGGTCGCGATGAAGCTCTATCGCGAGCGTCACCGCACCATCGCCAAGTGCACCGAGGACTTCGATCGCGGCCAGTTCAACACCGCCATCTCGGCCGTCATGGAGCTCGTCAACGCGGCGAGCGCCTACCTCAACGCCACCGAGGGTGCCGCCCGCGACAAGGCGCTGTGCTACGGCGTGGCTAAGGATATCGTGAGCGTCCTTGCCCCCATCTGCCCGTTCTGGGCCGATGAACTGTGGCACGAGGCCCTCGGCTGCGAGGGCAACGCCTACACCGCCGCCTGGCCCGAGTTCGACTTGGCCGAGTCCATCGAGGACACGGTGCAGATCGTCGTCCAGGTGCTCGGCAAGGTCCGTGGCCGCATCGACGTCGCCCGCGACGCCTCCAACGAGGAGATGCAGGCTGCCGCCGAGGCCGCCGTCGCCAAGTGGCTCGAGGGTAAGACGGTCGTCAAGGCCATCTGCGTGCCCGGCAAGCTGGTCAACCTGGTGGTCAAGTAAGCACTGCGCACTTAACTGACGCATAAAAGACGAGGGGCGATCCGGTTGGGTCGTCCCTCGTTTTGTGTTGTATGACCTGCTTAGTCAGTGCGTCGCACCGTCTTCTACGGGATGTGTACCAGGTCCCTAAAGTAAACATTGCCCGTTTGCTCCTCGATCATCCAAATGTTGAGGTAGATGTCGTTGAGGTCGTTGTTCACATTAAAGTCCGGGTCGTCGAAGGTGCCTACAAAGGTGAGCATGGCGCGCGTTTCCTCGCCTGCTGCGACCTGCTGGCGCATGCGCACATCGCGGACCACGCCGTTGACGTAGGCATAGGAGTCCACATCGCCAAACATCATGTCGACACCGGTGTTGTTGGTTACCGTAAAGACGAGCGCGGCGTCGCCGTAGCCGTCGGTGTCCTTGCCCACGCAGGTAACATGGACGTTCTCGTCTGCCTCAAGGTCGATAGGGAACTGTTCTTGAGGGTCGGGACCTAAGCCCTGGGGATCGTCGATGTCTTCGTCTATTTTGTCGAAGCTTACCGGGGGTTCGGTTTTCTCGATGGCTTTGGTGCTGCCACGATCCGGTTCGCATGTTCCGGTTTTGCCATCGATGTTGTTGCAGCCCGTCAGAGCGAACGAGCAGGCAGCGACGACGAGCGCGGTCGCGCAGAGGGTGCCTAGGCGTTCCATGGATCCTCCTTGCCGTAGAGATGCTGGAAGGTTGTGCGGTCAATGCGTGCGGCAGGCTTTCTCGCTACAGAATGCCTCTCGGCTCTAGTCTGGCCGATGTGCGCCCAGGGATGGAATGCCCATAGGGCCCGATTCGGTCGGCACGCTGGGACGCATGGCCCGTTTTGGGGCTGTTGAGGTTGCTCCGCATGGGGCTCTTCGGTCAATTGTCCTCTTCTTGTGGAGAACCTGTGCGCACGCTGACCTGCAGATTCGTACTGTGCTTGCGCGTTTCCGCAGCTATTGGTATAGTTTGCTTGCAAATGAAGTTGTAATTGAAAGAAGTGGGGTTTCGGCCCCGCTTCTTTTTTGTATGGATGGAGGTGCCGCAATGGTCAAGACCAAGACCGAGCAGGCGATCATCGACGCGCTCGAGGCCGTCGCTCCCCAGCACGATGTCGACATCGTCGACGTCGAGCTCGTGGGCGCCACCAAGGCCCCCTGCGTGCGCGTGCGTATCGAGGGTGCCGAGGGCCAGAGCCTGTCGCTCAACGACGTCACGGCCAACACCAAGTGGGTCGGCGATGTGATTGAGGAGCTCGACCCTATCTCTTCGAGCTATACGCTTGAGGTGTCGAGCCCGGGCATGGCGCGCCCGCTGCGCCGCCCGTGCGACTTTGTCCGCTTTGTTGGCGAGAACTGTGAGCTCACCTCCACCGCTACCGAGGGCCGTCGCAAGTACGCCGGCAAGATTGCCGCCGCCACCGAGACGAACGTGACCCTCGAGCTCGAGGACGGCGAGTCCGTTACCCTCGATTTCTCTGATGTTAAAAAGTGCAAGTTGAAGCCCACCTATGACTTCAAGCCCGCGAAGGAAGGAAAGTAAGATGGCAGCATCCGACATGATGTCCGCCCTGATGGAGCTTTGCCAGGAGAAGCACATCGACCAGCTCTACCTGATCGACCGCCTGGAGCAGTCGCTTGCCAAGAGCTATGCCGAGATCCTGCATCTTGAGTGGGGCGCCAAGGTGACCATCGACCGCACCACCGGCAAGATCTACGTCTACCGCCTGGAGCCGATCGACGATTCCATGGACGAGGAGGGCAACTTCACCGAGTTCGAGGAGATCGACGTCACCCCCAAGAACACGAGCCGCATCGCCGCCCAGCACGCTAAGGCCGAGATCAACGCCATCGTGCGCAACTCCGCCCGCGAGCAGATCTACGAGGAGTTCTCCGGCCGCATCGGTGACCTCATCAGCGGTACCGTGCTGCAGTCCACGCCCGACTTCACGATCGTCAAGATCCGCGAGGGCGTCGAGGCCGAGCTGCCGCACTTCGATCAGCGTCGCTACGAGAACGAGCGCAACGAGCGTCCGATGGGCGAGCGCTACCTGCACAACCAGCATATCAAGGCCGTGATCATCGACGTTCGCGACCCCAACTCCAACCTGCAGCCGGTTCGTGGCGAGCACAGCCGTCCGCCGATTGTCATCTCCCGTACCCACCCCGAGCTCATGCGTCGTCTGTTTGAGCAGGAGGTGCCCGAGATCTATGAGGGCACCGTCCAGATCAAGTCAATCGCCCGCGAGCCCGGCCAGCGTTCCAAGGTCGCCGTCCACTCGCTCGACGACCGCCTGGATCCCGTGGGTGCCTGCGTCGGCCCCAAGGGCAGCCGTGTTCGCGCTGTCGTGGGCGAGCTCCGTGGCGAGCGCGTCGACGTCATCCTGTGGGATGCCGATCCTGCCGTCTACGTCGCCAACGCCCTTTCGCCCGCTAAGGTCACCCGCGTCCTCATCGACGAGGAGAAGGCCTACGCCGGCGTCATCGTGCCCGACGACCAGCTGTCCCTCGCCATCGGCAAGGAGGGCCAGAACGCCCGCCTCGCCGCGCGCCTGACCGGCTGGCACATCGACATCAAGTCGGAGACGCTTGCCGCCGACATCCTCAAGAACGTTCCCGTTCACGAGGAGCCCGCCGCCGACCTGATCGGTGACGAGGAGGACGAGGACGTCCGCCGCTGCGAGTACGTGTCCGAGGACGGCGTCCAGTGCCGCAACCAGGCTCGTCCCGGCTCCCGTTTCTGCGGTGTCCACGACACCGACGCCTTCGATGATGCGGAGGACCTGATCTAGCGCGCGGTCGCGCCGGGCGGGTCCCGGCGCGTCTCCCTCGCTCGTTCAGTCTCTAGGCACCCAAGGTGCCAGAAAGGGTAGGTGAAGTCATATGGCAAAAGTCCGTGTGTCCACCCTGGCCAAAGAGTTCGGCATGACCTCCAAGGAACTGATGGGTCATCTCGCCGAAATGAAGATTCCCGCTAAGTCCGCGTCCTCCACTTTGGAGGACGCCTATGTCGCCATGGTCCGCAAGCAGCTCGCCTCGGTGATCGAGGCCCGCGCTCAGGAAGTCGAGGCCGCCAAGCAGGCCGAGGAGCAGGCAGCTGCCGCCGAGGAGGCCGCTCGCGCCGCCGAGGCCGAGCGCGAGCGCATCGCCGCCGAGAAGGCACGCGAGGAGGAACGCCGCCAGTTTGCCGCAGCCCAGGCTGCCGAGGAGGCTGCCCGCGCCGAGGCCGAGGCCAAGAAGAAGGCCGAGCAGGAGCGCCTTGCCCGCGAGAAGGAGGAGGCTGCCCGCGAGGCCCAGCGCCGCGCCGTTCCCGCTTCCGACTCCGGTTCGCGCTTCCGTTCGCTGCTCGACCAGATCGCCGCACAGGAGACCGTGCTCAAGGAGAAGAAGGACGCCGAGGACAAGGCCAAGGCCGAGCGCGCCGCCGAGCGCGGTAACCGTCGTGGCGGCAACAATGATCGCCGCGGTGGCCGCCGTAACGATCGTAACGCCTCCGACAACAACTCCGAGCGCAACGCCTCCGAGAGCCGTCCGCACAGCCATCGCACCAACGCCAGCAACAACGTCGCTGCTGGCATGGACTTCCCCAACCCTGATAAGCAGGGCAAGGGCAAGAAGCGCAAGGGCGGTCACAACAACGAAGAGGACCACTACAGCCGTATGGCTCGCGAGGCCGAGGAGTACAGCCGCGAGAAGGTGCTCGAGGAGGCTCGTGCCGCCGTCGAGGAGGCCTCTCGCGAGTCCACCGGTCGCCGCAAGAAGCGCAAGGAGAAGCGCGAGCGCGAGGCTGCCAAGGCTCAGGAGGAGCGCAAGATAGAGGAAGCGCTGGCCCAGGGCGTGAACCCCGAGGAGCTCGACGCCATCAAGGTTTCCCAGGGCGTTACCG
The DNA here is from genome assembly GCA_959606495.1 of uncultured Collinsella sp. GTDB lineage: Bacteria > Actinomycetota > Coriobacteriia > Coriobacteriales > Coriobacteriaceae > Collinsella. The sequence goes on from CAUHJB010000024.1 coordinate 21,439, forward strand.
TCCAGGAGCTCGCCGAGGCGCTCGACGTTCCGGCCAACGACATCATCAAGCGCCTGTTCCTACTGGGTACGCCGCTCACCATGACGCAGTCCATGTCCGATGACCTCGTCGAGCTCGTTGCCGACGACCTGGGTCGTCAGATCAAGATCATCACCCCCGAGGAGGAGAACACCTTCTCGTTCTACGACGATCCCGCCGACCTTAAGCCGCGCGCCCCGGTCGTCACCGTCATGGGCCACGTCGACCACGGCAAGACGAGCCTGCTCGACGCCATCCGTCACACCGGTGTCGCTGCCGGCGAGGCGGGCGGCATCACGCAGGCCATCGGTGCTTCGCAGGTCATGATTAATGACCGCAAGATCACCTTCATCGATACCCCGGGTCATGCCACCTTTACGGCTATGCGTGCCCGTGGTGCCAAGGTGACCGACATCGTTATTCTGATCGTGGCTGCCGACGACGGCGTCATGCCCCAGACGGTCGAGTCGATCAACCACGCCAAGGCCGCCGGCGTACCCATCGTCGTCGCCGTCAACAAGATCGATAAGCCGGGTGCCAACCCCGACCGCGTGCGCCAGGAGCTCACCGAGTACGGCGTCATCCCCGAGGAGTGGGGCGGACAGAACATGTTCGTCAACATCTCGGCCAAGCAGAAGATCGGTATCGACGACCTTCTGGAGACCGTGCTGCTCCAGGCAGACGTGCTCGAGCTCAAGGCCAACCCGGACACCTTTGCCTCCGGCAACGTCCTCGAGGCCAAGCTCGACAAGGGCCGCGGCTCGGTCGCTACCGTGCTCGTGACCCGCGGTACCTTGCACGTGGGCGATACGCTGGTCGCCGGCCTTACCTACGGCCGCGTCCGTGCTATGCTCGACCCCAAGGGTCGCGCCGTCACCGAGGCCGGTCCCTCCGACGCCGTCGAGATCCTGGGCCTGCAGTCCGTGCCCAACGCCGGTGACGAGTTCCGCGTGTTCGAGGACGAGCGTGAGGCTCGCGCGCTTGCTGACGAGCGTTCGCTCAAGGCCCGTATCGAGGAGCAGAGCCGCGTCAAGCACGTCACGCTCGAGAACCTCTTCGAGACCATTGCCGACGCCGAGGTCAAGGAGCTCAACCTGATCATCAAGGCCGACGTCCAGGGTTCCATCGAGGCCCTTCAGGACTCGCTCGACAAGATGGATCAGTCCGAGGTTCGCATCAACACGATCCACTCCGCCGTTGGTGCCATCAACGAGACCGACGTCGTCCTGGCCGACGCCTCCAACGCCATCATCATCGGCTTTGGCGTCCGCCCCGACGGTAAGGCACGTTCCGCCGCCGAGCGCGAGGGCGTCGAGATCCGTTGCTACGACGTTATCTACAAGTGCCTCGAGGAACTTGACGCTGCCCGTATCGGCATGCTTAAGCCCACCGAGGTCGAGGTCTCCACGGGTACCGCGACCGTCCTGGACACCTTCAAGGTGCCCAAAGTCGGTATCGCCGCCGGTGTCCGTGTCGAAGAGGGCGAGATCGCCGCGACCGATTCCGTGCGTCTGGTGCGCGACGGCATCGTGGTCTTCAACGGCAAGATCGCCTCGATGCGTCACTACAAGGACGAAGCCAAGAGCCTCAAGAGCGGTTCCGAGGGCGGCATTGGCCTGGAGAACTTCCAGGACATCAAGCCCGGCGACCAGATCGAGGGTTACCGCATCGACCAGGTTGCCCGTACCGAGTAGGGGGTAGCGCTATGAAGCAAACGCAGGCAACCCGCCGTCTGGGCGAGCAGCTTCGCGAGAAGCTCGGTTATATCCTGCTCTTTGAGGTTTCCGATCCGCGTCTCGACCTGGTTACTTTGACCGCGGTCGAGGTCGCGGTGGACCGTTCGTTCGCGCGTGTGTTCGTGTCGTGCGATGCGAGCCGCTACGACGAGGTCATGGAGGCGCTCGCAAGCGCTAAGGGCCGTATTCGCAGTCTGTTGGCTCGCTCGCTCGATTGGCGTGTTACGCCCGAGCTCGATTTTCGCATCGATCGCTCGACCGATGAGGCCGAGCGCATCACGCGTGCGCTGGAAAACGTTCCCGCCACGCTTGCGATCGAAAAGGACGAGGACGGCTATCCGATAGCGGATGCCGCCCAGGAGGCAGCTTTAGATGACTAATTCCGCCGACCTCGCCTCGTGCGAGTCTGCAGATATTCAGCGACGCATCCTCGAGCTCATCGAGGGTGCGTCCTCCATTGCGATTTCGGGACACACTTCTCCCGATGGCGACGCCCTGGGCTCCGTGTTGGGTCTGGGCCTTTCGCTCATGAAGTTTTTTCCCAACAAGGACATTGCGCTGCTGTTGGCAGACGATGACCCGGTTCCGCGTATCTACCGCTTTATGGAAGGCTCCGATCGCCTGGTGCCGGCATCTGCGTACACTGGCAATCCTGACCTGTTCATCTCGGTGGACGTACCGGTCGTAGAGCGCCTGAACAACTCCGCCGAGGTGCTTCGTCGCTCCAAGCATGTGGTGTGCTTCGATCACCATCCGGCGCGCGAGGAGTTTGCCGAGCTCAGCCTGAGGCGCGTCGAAGCTGCAGCCTGCGCCATGATCATCGACCGCTTCTTGGACAATTGCGGCATTGTCGCACGTGATGGCGTTGCGACCTGCCTGCTGTGTGGCTTGGTTACCGATACCGGCCGTTTTCAGTATCAAAATGCCGATGCCGCCGCGTTCCATGCAGCCTCGCGTCTGGTTGCCCACGGTGCCGATCCGGCGCGTGTGGCACTCGAGGTTTACCAGAGCATGCGCGTTGAGTTTTTGCACCTCAAGTCCATCGTTATGGGCCGCATCAAGACGGTGGCCCACGGGCGCGTCGCGTATAGCTACGCGTACCAGAGTGACCTTGAGGCCTGCGGTGTCACCTCGGATGAGTGCGACGGCCTGGTCGATGTGGTTCGCTCGGTGATGGGCGTCGAAGTCTGCCTGTTCCTGAAGGGCATTGAGGGCGATAGCAAGGTGCGCGGCAACCTGCGCTCCAAGGGCGACCTCAACGTGTCCGAGATCGCTGCTGCTTTTGGCGGAGGCGGACATCCCGCTGCCGCCGGTTTCTCCAACAACGGAACGATTCTCGAGACGCTCACCGTGGCACTTCCCATGCTGGCCGAACTGGTAGGGGAGGATCCCGCTTCGGTGACCGTCGAGCTTTAACTTTTTGGATGGTACATGGCTCGTCGTACGCCTTCTCAACTGAATATGCTGCTCGCCGTCGATAAGCCGGTGGGCTGCACGTCCCACGATGTGGTCTCGCAATGTCGGCGCGCCCTCCATGAGCGTCGCGTCGGCCATGCCGGCACGCTCGACCCCATGGCATCGGGTGTCATGGTGGTGGGTGTTGGCCAGGCTACTCGTTTGCTGGGCATGCTAACCCTCGATACCAAAAGCTATGTCGCCGACATCTCGTTTGGCGCCGAGACCAATACCGATGATGCGGAGGGCGAGGCGGTCCGCACGGTGGCTGTTGCCAACGAGCTCCGCGATCCTGCCTATGCCCGTGAGCGCTTGGCCGCTTTGCTGGGTCCGCAGATGCAGGTGCCGCCGGCGTTTTCGGCTATCTCGGTCAATGGCGTTCGCGCCTACAAGTCTGCTCGCGAGGGCAATGCGGTGGACCTACCTCCGCGCCCCGTCGAGGTCTATGCCGCCGACCTGATCGCCGTGGGAGGCGAAGGTGATACGTGTGTGTGGACCGTGGCGTTCTCAGTGAGCAAGGGTACCTATATCCGTGCGCTCGCTCGCGATTTGGGCCGCGCCTGCGAGAGCGCCGCGCACATTTCCGCGCTGCGCCGCACGGCCTCCGGTGTTGTTTCCATTGGCGCTTGTCATGCGGTCGAGGAGTTTTCTCCCGAGTCCGCGGCTGGCTTTGCCCTGGATCCCATTGCGGCCCTGGGCGCCACGCGTGTTGACTTGCCGGGCAATCTTGCCGACGATCTGCTCTGCGGTCGACGCATTCCCGTTGAGCGTGCGCTTGCCGATTTCGATACCTCGAAGTCGCCTTTTGCGTTGGTGCTCGATGGGGGACTCAAGGCGCTCGCCCGCATCGAGGGTGGCCGCTTTGTCATGGAGCACGTGTTTCCGCAGGCAATCGGCGGTGTTCGGTGATGTTGTCCGCTCACGAGCTCGCGCGTATTTTTTTCGCGGGCGAGTCGGACGTGGCTCACATCGTTACTGCCGATGCGTTTGATAAGTGTGAGCACCTGGGTGCCGCATCGATTGCCATCGGCGTGTTCGACGGCGTTCACCGTGGACACCAGGAGCTCATTGCGGCGCTTGTTAGCGATGCGCGCGCCCATGATTGCAAGGCGGTCGTGGTCACTTTCGATCCCGATCCGGACGTTGTGGTGAGTCCTTCGCCCGCTCAAAAATTGATGACGACGGCCGACCGTCTACATGCCTTGGCTCAGACCGGGGTCGATGCGGTGGTGGCCGTTCCCTTTACGCCTGAGGTTGCGGCACTCGACCATGTTGCTTTTCTCTCGCTGGTGTCGCGTCTGGTCGACATTCGTTCGATTCGCGTTGGCAGCGACTTTAGGCTGGGTCGTGGCGGTGCTTCTGGTGTTGCCGAGATGCGCTCTTGGGGTTCCGAGCGCGGCGTTGACGTGTATGGTCACGACCTGCTTTGCGAGGGCGGTGAGGCCATTTGCGCCACCCGCATTCGTCATGAGCTGGGACAGGGCCATGTGGAGCTTGCTGCTGAGTTGCTCGGCCGCCCGTATATGCTGCGTGGCGGTGTTATTCGTGGCCGTCACGAGGGTTCTGAAATGGGCTTTCCCACGGCAAACCTGCAGGTTCCCGACGGCATTCAGGTGCCTGCCGATGGTGTGTATGAGGGTCTGGTGCTCGTCGATGACATCGCGTGGCCCGCTGCCGTTAATGTCGGCCTGCCGCCGACGTATGCCGACGATGCCGCTTCATCGCATCTCGAGGCTAACTTAATTGGTTATACGGGCGACCTGTACGGCGCTTCCGTTTCGCTGGCGTTTACGCGCTGGCTGCGTCCCTCGCGTGTGTTCGAATCGCTGGATGAGTTGATCTCGACCGTCGAGGGTAATATCGAGGATATTCGTCACAACTTGGGCGAGCAGGGGGTGAGTATCCGTGATTAGCGATGAGGAAAAAGACCAGGTACGCGCTGCGTCCGACTTAGTTGCCATCGTGCAGGAAACGGTTGAGCTCAAGCCCCGCGGCCATGAGTTTTGGGGTTGCTGCCCCTTCCATGGCGAAAAGACGCCTTCTTTCCACATTATCCCCGCTACGCAGGTCTGGCACTGCTTTGGCTGCGGCGAAGGCGGCGACGTCTTCACCTATATCATGAAGCGCGAAAACCTGAGCTTTCCCGAGTCAATCCGCTATTTGGCCGATCGTGCGGGTATTGAGCTGCATGACACCGGAGATCGTCGCGAGCGCGGTACCAAGCGTGCCCGCATCTACGATCTGTGTGCCGAGACCGCCCAGTTCTACCACACCATGCTTATGCGCGGTAAGGACGGCCGTCCACGCGAGTACTTTGCCAGCCGTGGTATGGGTGGCGACGTCTGCCGCCGCTACTGCCTGGGCTTTGCACCGGGCCGCAACGCGCTGGTGTCGCACCTGTCCCAGGCGGGTTTTACCCCGCAGGAGATGATCGACGCCAACGTTGCCGTGAGCCGCGGGCGCGGGCGGCTTGCCGACCGCTTCTACGACCGCGTGATGTTTCCCATCTTTGACGAGCAGGGTCACAACATTGCCTTTGGCGGGCGCATCATGGGTGACGGCCAACCCAAGTACCTCAACACCGCCGAGACGAGCGTGTTCCATAAAAAGCGAAACCTCTATGGCTTTAACTGGGCCAAGGAGTTTATCGTCGCGCAGGATACGGCCATCGTGGTGGAGGGCTATACCGATTGTATCGCCTGCTGGGAGGCGGGGATCAAAAACGTTGTCGCCACGCTGGGCACCGCGCTCACGGAGCATCACGTCAAGACGCTCACCCGCTTTGCCAAGCGTATCGTGTATATGTTCGATGGCGATGCCGCGGGCCAGAAGGCCGCCCGTCGCGCGATTCAATTTATCGAGCAGGATTCGATGGACCTGCGCTGCGTGGTGCTGCCCGACGGCAACGACCCCATGGAGTTCATCACGGCGCATGGTGGACAGGAGCTTCAGGCGCGCATCGACGCTGCCGAGCCGCTCATGGACTTTGTCTACCGTTCGCTGCAGGAGTCGAGTGACATCACCACGCCGGGCGGTCGTGCCAAGGCGCTGGAAGATGCGCTGACGCTTATCTATCCGCTGCGCGATAGCTATATGATCGACACATACTTTATCCAGATTGCCGATCTGCTGGGTTTGGATCTGGAGACGGTTCGCGCGAGTTCGGGTCGCGTGTTTCGCGATGTCGCCAAGCGCGAAGATGCGGAACGACGTCGTGAGCAGAACTATGAACGCCAGCGGGCGCAAGCCGAGCGCTCTGGTAGCGCGGGCGGTCGGACGTCTGGTTCGCAGGGGGCATCTCGCGGTGCTTGGGCATCGGGCGCGACGCCGCCGGTGTCCGCGCCGGTCGAAGAAGAGCCGTATGACTACGTCCCGCTCGATGCCTACGGTGCCGCGCCCGTGGAGGTCGTCGACGACCTGCCGCCGATCGATGTGCCTGATGGTATGGGTGCTGTGCCTGTGACTGATGGTTCGGGCGCTCCGGCTGCGGCGGCGCCGATGGTTCTTACTGATCTTGAGCGCAAGTCCTTGGCAGGGGAGCGCGAGCTGTTGACGATGCTCACGAGCTACCCCGACCTGTTCCGCACGTATGCCGACCGCATCTGCTCTATCGAGTGGGTTGACCCACGTCACGAGTCCATCGCATGGGCCGTTCTGGCAACGCCGCCGGGAACCGATCCTGCAGCCTGCATGGATGCGGCGCGCTCGGTCTGTCCCGAGGCGGCAACGCTTGTGAGTGCCGGGCGCATCTCCGCGACGAGCAAGCACCCCACCGAGACGAACATCGTGTTCATGCTCGATACGCTCGAGCTCTACACCATCAAGCGCCGCATGCGTGCCGCACAGGCCAAGCTGCGCCAGGACCGTTCGCTCGATGATGAGGCCCGTCGCGCGTTGACCGTGCAGGCCGCGCAGGATTCGCAGCGTCAACGCGAGCTGCAAAAGTCTATCGGCGGCGTGGCGGACCCGTTCCGTTTGATCGGTCTGGAGGCCGCAGGCACCGAACAGGCCTAGATGTTGTGGTCAACCAGCGTATTCTCGCCTATATCCAGTCCTCTTTTTGGGTATAGACGCCTATGTGTGTGCTAAAGTATTGAGTCCTGTGGACTATGAAGGGAGAATCTGTGCCAAAAAAGACTGAGAGCACGGGTACTGGGCTGGAATCCTACGTTGCAAAGCTCATGGGCAACGGCTCAAACAGGACTTCGGTAACCGAGGACGAGATTCAGGTCGCCCTGAAGGATATCGATGTTTCTGACGAGCAGCTCACCGCGGTGTATTCCGCGCTGCGCAACAGCGGCATCCAGATTATCTCCGCGAGCGGTAACGACGACGCCCCCATGGACGTCGACGATGACGATAACGATACCGATACCGACGATTTCGATGACGACGACGAGCACGATTCCGGCTCGCTCGACGATCACGAGCTCAAGATGGCCCGTCAGGCCGATGCCGAGATGGGTTCTTCCAAGAGCAAGAAGAAGCGCACCGTGCGCACGTCCCGTTCACGCTCCCGCGTGCGTGGCATCGATGCCTCCACGGTGATGCTGACCGGCGATCCGGTTCGTATGTACCTCAAGGAGATCGGCAAGGTCGACCTGCTGACCGCCTCCGAAGAGGTCGATCTGGCCATGAAGATCGAGGCCGGTCTCGAGGCCACCGAGAAGCTCGAGGCTGCCGATGCCGGCGAGCTCGAGCTCACGCGTGCCGAGATGCGTCGTCTTACGCGCATTGAGAACGTGGGCCTCGAAGCCAAGCAGGCACTCATCAGCGCAAACCTGCGTCTGGTCGTCTCCATCGCCAAACGCTATGTCGGCCGCGGCATGCTGTTCCTTGACCTGATCCAGGAGGGCAACCTCGGTCTGATCCGCGCCGTCGAGAAGTTCGACTACCAGAAGGGCTTTAAGTTCTCCACGTACGCCACGTGGTGGATCCGTCAGGCCATTACGCGCGCCATTGCCGATCAGGCCCGTACCATCCGTATTCCCGTGCATATGGTTGAGACTATCAACAAGCTCGTCCGCGTGCAGCGCCAGCTCCTTCAGGACCTGGGTCGCGACCCGACCCCCGAGGAGATCGGTGCCGAGATGGACATGAGCGCCGACCGCGTCCGCGAGATCCAGAAGATCTCGCAGGAGCCCGTGTCGCTCGAGACCCCCATCGGCGAGGAAGAGGATTCCCAGCTGGGCGACTTTATCGAGGACTCCCAGGCTATCGTTCCGCCCGATGCCGCCAGCTTCTCCATGCTGCAGGAGCAGCTCACTCAGGTGCTCGACTCGCTTGCCGATCGTGAGCGCAAGGTTATCGAGCTGCGCTTTGGCCTTGTCGACGGGCATCCCCGCACGCTCGAGGAAGTCGGCCGCGAGTTTGGCGTCACGCGCGAGCGTATCCGCCAGATCGAGTCCAAGACCTTGGCCAAGCTCCGCCACCCGAGCCGCAGCAGCAAGCTGAAGGACTACATCGAGTCTTAGTAGTTACGGCGTTTTACCAAACGCCGTAACTGGCCGACGCTGCGCGGGCACCAGAGCGACAACTTGTCATTCAAGGAGGACGGCATGACCAGAAGGTCTATGCCGTCCTCTTTTCATGCCAATTTGTTCGCTCTGGTGCCCGCTCGCTGTCCGTCCTCTACCTACGACGTCGCGATAGCCTGTCAGTTAGGGACGTTGCCGGCAGTTAGGGACGTTCCTTTTCTGCCGGCACTTGGGGACACTCCTTGTCGAGCAGCTAATTTGGGTGCAGGCGGAGAAAATTTCTCAAAAAAGTTCTTGCCCTTCGCTCGATCGTCCGTATAATAAACTTCGTTGCTTGAGAGCACGCACCTATTCCTCGGTAGCTCAATGGTAGAGCACGCGGCTGTTAACCGCGCTGTTGTAGGTTCGAGTCCTACCCGGGGAGCCAGAATTTCTCAGCCCATTCCGCTGGGCTTTTAAATTCCTCGGTAGCTCAATGGTAGAGCACGCGGCTGTTAACCGCGCTGTTGTAGGTTCGAGTCCTACCCGGGGAGCCAGGTTGTAAAACCCGTCGCTTATGCGGCGGGTTTTTTCATGCCGCGACCACTTGACTCGAACGTTGCCATATCAACATTTCGTGTCGAGGATGTAATCCCGCGACCCACCACCTCAACATGGCGCGGTCGTTGTAGAATATTGCAATGATTGCTCCCACGACATGGTGCCGCGAGCACCAGATAAGGAGATTCTTGTGTCTGAGACCATTAACGGCAGCCTGAGCGTCTCGAACGACGTTATTGCCGATATTGCCGGTTATGCCGCGATGACGTGCTATGGCGTCGTCGGTATGGCTGAGCAGCTCCAAGGCGCCGAGAGCGTGCGCCTGCTTGCCGGTCAGCGCCTCCGCAAGGGCGTGCTTGTCTCCGCCGACGAGAACGGCCTTACGGTCGATCTTCACGTCGTGCTCGAGAACGGCGTCAACATGAAGTCCGTCTGCCACAACCTTTCGAGCTCCGTTGCCTTTACCCTGCAGGAGATTGCCCAAATCGATCCCGCCAGCCTTAAGATCGGCATCCATATCGACGCGCTCAAGAGCCGTCTGAACTAGCATCCGAAAACG
>CAUHJB010000025.1:0-30376 GCA_959606495.1 uncultured Collinsella sp.
ATCTGCACCATTTTGGTGCAAAGGGGACAGGTCTGGCAGCTGGCACCTAGGGACGTTCCTTTTCTGCCGGCAGTTAGGGACAGTCCCCAAGTGCCGGCAGAAAAGGAACGTCCCCGAGTGCCTGGCAGCCGGCACCTTAGAAGTAACGGCGGATGGCGTCGACCATGCCCTGGGGCGTGGTCTGGCCGAGCACATCGGCTGCGGCATCGGCGTCCATAAAGATGTTCATGAGCGCCTGCAGGGCCTCGACCTGGCCGCCCGGCTCGGCGATACCCAGATTGATGACGATCTGCGCCGGCACCGGAGCGCCCATGCCAGCCATAGCGTTAAATGTCACGGGCGCGGCAGGCTTCACCACCGCGATATAGGGCTTGGCCACAAACCCCGGATCGGTATGCGGAATGGCAATGTTTGCCGCCGGCATGGCAAGACCCGTGGGATAGGCATCCTCGCGCGTGCGAACGGCGTCGAGCCAACCGTCGGCAATGTAGCCGCGCGGAGCAAGCTCACTCTCGAGCTGCGCAAACACCTCACCCAGCGTCGCACACTCCCAATCAAAAAACACCAGCTCAGGCGTAAACAGCGCTTCGTTATCCGCCATGCGCTCACCTCTCTCACCTAGTCATTCAGGAACGTCCCCGATGACTACCCAAAACAAAAGGTGGCCACGCGCGCCTTGGCGCCAATGACCACCCTGACCACTCAACTAAATTGTACTGTGCACCGCTAGCCGCGCGCTGCATCAATTGCGACCTTGCCGTTCTCCAACACGTGGACGCGGCCGTCGGCGAGCATTTGCACGACCTCGGGATACAGCACGTGCTCAATCGCGTGGATGTGCTCCTCGAGCGTGTCGACATCCCAGCCCTCCTCAACAGCCAGCGCACGCTGGGCGATGATGGGGCCGTTGTCGTAGATCTCGTTGGCAAAGTGCACGGTCACGCCGGTCACCTTGACGCCGCGGGCAAACGCATCGTCGATCGCGTGGGCACCGGTAAAGCTCGGCAGCAGGGCCGGGTGCAGGTTGACCACACGATTGGGGAACGCCGCCAGCAGTGGCGCGTGTACCATGCGCATGTAGCCAGCCATGACCACATACTCGCAGCCGCGCTCGAGCAGCTCGTGCGCGATGATCTCGTCGGCGGCAATAGGGTCGGCATAGACATCCTTGGACAGCGTGAGCGTCTGGATGCCCGCGCGCTCAGCGCGCTGCAAACCCTTAGCCGAAGGACGGCTCGACACCACAAGCTCAATCGAGGCGTTGAGCTTGCCAGCGGCGATCAGGTCGATCAACGCTTGCAGATTAGTGCCCGAACCGCTGATGAGCACGCCGATCTTGAGCTGCTCGGCGGTATCAGTGCCGGTCGGTCGGGTATACGGGTCCCAAGCCAGGCCCTCGGCAGAAGCCATCTGCTCGTTAGCGCTCATCGGAGTACACGACCTTACCGGAGCCCTCGACGCACTCGCCCACACGGAACGGCTTCTCGCCCAGCGCGACCAGGGCCTCGGTAACCGCGGCCTCGTCCTCGGGGGCGACGATCAGGCACAGGCCAACGCCCATGTTGAAGGTCTTGCATGCCTCGTTGGGCGCGAGCTCGGCCTGGCGCGACACGTAGGTGATGACGGGCGGAACGTCCCAACCCATCTCGGCGCCGTTGCGGGTGACCACGGCGTCGACGTCGTCGGCGAGTGCACGGTTGAGGTTCTCGGTAATACCACCGCCAGTGATGTGGGCGATAGCGTGCACGTTGGCGCCGCCGCGCAGCAGCTCCAGGATCGGCTTGACGTAGATGCGCGTGGGGGCCAGCAGGGCGTCGGCCAGCGATGCGCCGCCGAGCTCCTCGAGCGGACGGCTCAGCTCCTCGGCCTTAGCGGCGGCCTCGGGCGTGCCCGGCTTGATGCCGTCAACGCCGATGACTTTGCGCACGAGCGAGTAGCCGTTGGAGTGCACGCCGGTGGAAGGCAGGCCCAGGATCACATCGCCCGGGCGGACGTTTGCGGGGTCGAGCATCTTGGGACGGTCGACGACGCCCACGGTAAAGCCGGCGAGGTCGTAGTCGGCCGGAGCCATGACGCCCGGGTGCTCGGCCATCTCGCCGCCCACGAGCGCGCAGCCCGCGAGCTTGCAGCCGTCGGCCACACCCTTGATGATCTTTGCCATGTGCTCGGCCTCGATGTGACCGATGGCAACGTAGTCCAGGAAGAACAGCGGCTCGGCGCCCGAAGCCAGAATATCGTTGACGCACATAGCGACCAGGTCCTGGCCCACCGTCTCGTGACGGTCCATGATCTGGGCGAGCACGAGCTTGGTGCCCACGCCGTCGGTACCGCTGATCAGGATCGGGTCTTCCATATCCTTAAGCGCGGCAGCCGAGAACAGGCCACCGAAGCCGCCGATGCCGCCGATAACCTCGGGGCGATTGGTGTCCTTGACCATCTGCTTAATCGCGTCGACGGCGCGGCCGCCCTCAGCGGTATCGACGCCGGCATCCTCATACGTCACATGCTTGCTGTCGCTCATCTGAGCCTTCCTCTCCCACTACCGTGGCGCCGCGCGGGCGCCAAACGGTGCTCATAGTTGTCCTCGATTCGGTGCATGCCATAACAGCACACACCGTTCAATCAACAAAACAGCAGGTAAAACCTACCAAAATAAACCTGTCCCCATATGGCAGGTTTTATGCCTCGCCGTGCTCCTCTTCCCAGCTGCGGTCGTCGTATTTCTCGATCACGGCGTCGTCGTCAAAGTGCAGCGGCTTGTCCAGGTTGCGGGGCTTAAAGCCCTCCATAAACTTGTCGCGGCCAAAGCTCTCGGGAATCGCCACGGGGTAGCGGCCGGTAAAGCACGCATCGCAGTAACCGCCCTTGGGCATGACCTTAAGCAGGCCCTCGACCGAAAGGAAGGCCAGCGAATCGGCGCCGATATACTCGCAAATCTCGTCGACCGTCTTGTTGGCGCTGATAAGCTGCGACTGCACGTCGGTATCGATACCGTAGAAGCACGGCCAGATGACCTCGGGCGAGTTGATGCGGATATGAATCTCCTTGGCGCCGGCGTTGCGCAGCATCTTGACGAGCTGCACCATGGTGGTGCCGCGCACGATGGAGTCGTCGATGACGACCAGGCGCTTGCCCTCGATGTTGTCGCGCAGCGGGTTGAGTTTCATACGCACGCCCATGGCACGCAACTCCTGCGTAGGCTCGATAAACGTACGGCCCACGTAGCGGTTCTTGATAAGGCCCTCGCCAAAGGGAATACCGCTCTCGTGCGAATACCCCTCCGCGGGCGGCAGGCCGGAGTCGGGCACGCCGATGACCAGGTCGGCCTCGACAGGCTCCTCATGTGCCAGCTGACGACCCATGTCGTAACGGCAGGCATAGACGCTCTTGCCGTTCATGATGGAGTCGGGACGGGCAAAGTAGACCTGCTCAAAGATGCAGTTGGCGGGCTCTTCGGCTGCAGGCACGCCCTGCTCGGATACCAGGCCCTCGGCGCTGATGCGCAAGATCTCGCCGGGACGGACGTCACGGACGTACTCGGCACCCACGATGTCGAGTGCGCAGGTCTCGGACGCAACGACCCAGCCGCCGGCGCGCGTGACACGGACGGCGGAGTCGACCGTCGCGGCGCCGTCCTGCGAGGGCAGCTGCGAAACGGCTGCGGTATCGGCCTGGTCCAGGCCCTCGTCCACCAGCTTGCCCAGCACGAGCGGGCGAATGCCGTGTGGATCGCGAAATGCGTAGAGCGCCTGCTCGTTGATGAGCGTCATGGCGTAGCCGCCGCGCACGAGCTCCATGGTCTTGCGAATGCCCTCGCGCAGATGGCCTGTACGCTGGGTAAAGTAGCCGATGAGTTTGGTCGCAACCTCGGAATCCGAATTGGAGAGGAACGGCACACCCAGCTCGATCAGCTGACGGCGCAGCTCGTCGGTGTTGACGAGGGTGCCGTTGTGCGCGAGCGCGATAATGACGCTATTGATGGTAGAGAGGTGCGGCTGAGAGGCTTCCCAGCTCTTGGCGCCGGCAGTGCCGTAGCGCACATGACCCACGGCCAGCTGGCCGGAGAGCGTCGACAGGTCGGCGTTGGAGAACACGCGGTCGAGCAGGCCCAGATCTTTGCGGACCATAACCGTGCCGCCGTCACCCACGGCGATTCCAGCCGATTCCTGGCCACGGTGCTGCAGCGCACGCAGGCCAAAGTACGTCAGTCGAGCCACGTCGCGATCGGGCGCCCATACGCCGAAAATGCCACATTCCTCATGCAGCTGGTCGGAGTCCGGATCATACGTCGACATGGTGTTCACCTGTCCCGCGGCACGCTCGGCCGCGCGGATGGTTTCTTGAGACATGGTATCCCCTCAGAGCCTCGTATTTTTGGCGTTACCCGCCTTATTATACGCACGGCAAGACAAGCACTCCCGCGCATGAACAGCGCTTTTTAAAAGCCCACCGAGCTTATAATCCGTTTTGCAGCCAAACATTTTATTGGGCAATCGCCTCGGGACCGACGATCCCGCATGCTTCCGTTGCGGCGCGTCTCGCCCGCCGTTAGGGCTTACATTGTTGCAATTGGGACGTTCGTCCTGTCTTTTGGCAGGTCGGCGGCGTATCCTTATAACCTACAACAAAGCGAGAAAGGTTCTGTATGGATCGAAACGAACTCGACCCCAGCGTCCCCAGCGCCACGGAGGTCAAGAAGATCCCCCTCATCATTAAGGTGTACGCCGTCCTGTGCATCCTTTCCGGCGTGGGCACGCTCCCGTCGGTCGCTGCCTTTATGTGGCAGGTCATCACGGCACTTGTTAACGGCAACGCCACCGAAAAGCTCGGCGGCAACACGCTCGTCGCAGTCGGCCTTATCGTCGCCGGCATCATGCTCTCTGCGGCAAGTGCCGTCATCCTAATCATCTTTGGCCTGGACCTTATCAAGAACCAGCGCCGCAACGCCGCCCGCCTGTCCTACATCCTTATTGCATTCACCGTCGTCGAGCTTTTGGTCGACGTGATGCTCCAGGGCATCGGGCCCTTCCTGCTGCGTCCCGCGATCCAGCTCGGCATCCTCGTTGCACTTTCGGCAACCGTCGACCCCACGCTTCGTCAGGAGCGCGAACTGCAGCGCCGCCTGCAGGAGATGCTCGACCGCGACGCCGCGGCAGAGGGCATGCTCGGCCGCGATGAAACCGGCGAGGGCTACATCAAGCTCAACTACTTCAACCTGTTCTGGGTATTCTTTGTCTGCTGCATACTCGGCCTGATCGCCGAGGACATCTGGCACATGACGGTCGACGACCCGGGCGTCTACCAGAACCGCGCCGGCATGCTGTTTGGCCCCTTCAGCCCCATCTACGGATTTGGCGCCGTGCTCATGACCATGGTGCTTAACCGCTTCTACAAAAAGAACCCCATCATCATTTTCCTGGTGAGCGCCCTGCTCGGCGCCAGTTTTGAGGTGTTCGTGGGCTGGTTTATGCAGACCGCGTTTGGCGTGGTCTCGTGGAGCTACTCGCACATAACGCTGTTCGGTTTGCCCGATCCGCTCGTGGTCCTCACGGGCGGACGCACCTGCACGGGCTTCGCCTGCCTGTGGGGCCTGGGCGGCCTCATCTGGATCAAGCTGCTGCTGCCGAAGCTGCTTAAGCTTATCAACAAGATCCCCTGGAAGAGCCGCTACTCGGCCACCGTCATCTTTACCGTTATCATGCTGGTCGACGGCGTCATGACGCTGCAGTCGCTCGACTACTGGTACCAGCGCGTTAACGGCACGGAGCCGGACATTCCCGTCGCACAGTTCTACGGAGAGCACTTCGATAACGAGTACATGGAAAACCGCTTCCAGAGCATGACCATGAGCCCCAAGGATGCGACGCGCGTGTAGCGCCCACCGCGCCCAAAACGCAAAATGCCCGCCGGTATCACACGTACCGGCGGGCATTTTTATAAACGATCCTTCTATCGACGCAATCCTCTATGCCTCGCGCTCGACCTCACTCACGCATTCGTTCTTGATGGTGCCAACGAGCGCCTGCAGCGCATCGACCACGTGCGGGCGAATGTCCCCGCCGATAAGCACGAGCATGATGTCGTCACCTACGGCAAGCTCGCCGCTTGCCAGCCACACGCGCACATAGCCGATACCCGGCATCGCGCGCGTGGCCTCGATAGCAGACCGTACCTTTTCGGCATCGTAGTCAAAGACCATGCCGCCCACCCTGTGGCCTGGCGCCACGCCATCGGTCTCGACTCTGCGCACCTCGGCCTTGGGCGTCGCACGCACCACACCGTTATGCGTCAGATACATCCCGCAGCCTGCCGCCGAAGCATCGGCCTTGGCCTCGCGCAGCCAAACATCAATCGAAGGCATCAATTTGCCACTCTCAAGCATCATTTCTCCCTTACCGTCGTCGAGTAGCCAATTTGGGACGGGGCCTTTTTAGCTACTCTCGAACAACTTATTCCTCGACCGGCGTGAGCACCATGACGGCGCGTGTGTTGCTCAGCGACAGCGAACGACAGGTCACGAGCGTTACAACCTTAGTTGCCGAAGCGGCACGATCGGTGGCATCGCTCGCCACCGCGGAGGCACCGTCGAGCATCTCGGACAGGTAGTTCTTGAGCCCGTCGTCGCCCTCAAAATTGGTCGTGCGCGCCTTGGCATACGTGTCCTCGACCACCTTGGTCGCCAGCGGACGCAGCTTATACGTCGCATCGCGCGTGATGTAGTACACATATTCAATGCTATCGAACGTTGCCTGGTCAGTCGTATCCGAAATCACGTTGAACATCGACCCATCGTTCATATGGTGGCCGTAGATCGTGGTCTGCTGGTCGACCATTCCCGGCGCGGTGTCATCGCTATCCAGGAAAATGGCACCGGATGCGTTAGCCGTTCCGTCGAACAGCGTGTTGAGGTATTTGGAGTTGTTGTTGGTCTGCACCACGGGATAGTTGATGTTGGTTCCCGGCACGTAAATCCAACCCACAATCTCGGGGTTCGTCTGAGCAAGCGCATCAAAGTCGATAATCGGCACGCCGCTGGCGTCCTTATCGCTTACATATTGCTTCTCGATTTTCTGATACGAATCGCTCGCCTGCTTATAGCCAATCTGGGCATTAATAAAAATAGCGGCGGCGGCGACAATCAGGCCGATACCGATGATGATGAGCAGAATGGGAATAATGGAGCGGCGCTTTTTGCGCGGCGGCTCGGTGTAATCCGACGGCGCGGCATGCGATGAAGACCGGGGCGGCTTCTTAGCGGAGCTATAAGACGAAGGACGATATGCGGCCGGCGCGTCCTGTCGACGATGCGTCGCCGGTGTCACGGGGCGCGGCGCGCGCGGCTGCTGAGGAGAGGATGTCCGACCCTGCTGCGCCGCATGGGCAGCACCCGGCTTCGACGGATCGGGAATCTGAGAAGCCTTGAATCGTTTTCCCTGATAATCGGACATGGCTCTCCTTATACTGCGGTGAAACGGCGGAACGCCTAGGCGTCAGCCATCTCCTGCTTCATCTTCTCGATAACCTTGCGGTACTCGGGGTCGCAAGCACCCAGAATCTGCGTGGCATAGATGGCGGCGTTCTTGGCACCGTTGATGGCAACGCAGGCCACGGGCACGCCGGAAGGCATCTGCACCATCGACAGCAGCGAATCCATGCCGCCCAGGTCACTCGTCTTCATAGGCACGCCGATAACCGGCAGCGGCGTAAAGGCAGCCACGACACCACCCAAGTGGGCGGCCTTGCCGGCGGCGGCGATAATCACTTTGATACCGCGCTCGGCAGCAGTCGAAGCCCACTCGTGGACCTTCGCCGGCGTGCGGTGCGCGCTCGCAATGACGAGCTCATAGGGCACACCCAGCGCCTCGAGCTCGGCGGTGCAGCCTTCCATAACGCCCAGATCGGACTTGGAACCCATGATGATCCCGACAACCGGCTTTTGATCTGCCATAAACATAGACCTCCTGTTGAGAGCGGTGACGCGGCGGATCCGCGACCCTTAACTACTGAGAGTAGTATAGCTGCTCCCGTCCCTGCGGTCTTTGTGGCGCTTCGCGGGCGGGCCAGGCTTTATCTTCACTCCGGTTGCTTCGCAAAGTCGTTTAGATAAAGCCTGGCCCGCCCGCGAAGCGCCCTGCGACCTACCGGGGATTGCTATGACGTACGTTGGCTGCAATAAAAACGTGGGATCCGCCGTTCGAACGAACGGCGGATCCCACGCTCACTTTTTATTCAGCCCTAGTCATCGCGCAAAGTCCCTTCGGCAGCACACGGTGCAGCCAAGTCACCGCAGGCCGGGGCGGGAGGGGCCGAGTTTCCTCCTGAGCGACTCTGCTTGCAGCCGGAGCGAAAGGGGGAAATCTCGGCCCCTCCCGCCCCGGCCGACCAGGTCACACTACACCGTGTGCTGCGGCAGATCCTGCAGGGCGATGACGTCCATGCCCATGTCGTTGGCGCTGCCGTGACCCTGCTGGTCCTCGCGCACCGCCTCGATGGCACTCACGTACGTGTTGGCGGCAGACATCGCGGTCACGCAGGTCACACCGCGTCGCACTGCCTCGGTGCGCAGCAGATAGCCGTCGCCGCGCGAGCCCGGACCGTACGGCGTGTTGATGATCACCGCGATCTTGCCATCGGCGATGAGGTCGCCGATGTTGGGGCGCTCGCCGTCGTGCGGGCCGCTAATCTTCTCCACGACCTCGCACGTCACGTTGCCTCCACGCAGCACGCGCGCCGTACCCTCGGTGGAGCAGATGTCAAAGCCCAGGTAACGCAGGATACGCGCGACCGAAAGGATGTGGCGCTTGTCGCGGTCGCACACGCTGATGAACACCTTGCCAGCGCTCGGGTCGGGCAGCTTGTAGTCGATCGCCAGCTGCGTCTTGGCGTATGCCTCGGGATAGCTCTTGGCGATGCCCATGACCTCGCCCGTCGACTTCATCTCGGGCCCCAGGATGACGTCGGCGCCCGGGAAACGACCCCAGGGCATGACGGCTTCCTTCATGCAGAACCAGTCCAGCTGACGTTCGTCGCTCGGCAGGCCCAAGCTCGCGATGGAATCGCCTGCCATGATGCGCGCCGCGCACTTGGCCAGCGGCACACCGGTGGCCTTGGAGATAAACGGCACGGTACGGCTGGCGCGCGGGTTGGCCTCGATCACGTAGACGGTCTCGCCCTTGATGGCATATTGCACGTTGACCAGACCGCGGACTCCCAGCGCCATCGCGATGCGGCGCGTGGTCTCGCGGAGCTTCGCCTGCAGGCTCTCGCTAAAGCTGAACGGCGGGATGCAGGTCGCGGAGTCGCCGGAGTGAATACCGGCTTCCTCGATATGCTCCAGAATGCCGCCGATGTAGACCTCTTCGCCATCGCATAGGGCATCGACATCGGACTCGATCGCACCCTCCAGGAAGCGGTCCAGATACACCGGGTAGTCGGGGCTAATGCGCGCGGCCTCGGCCATGTAATCGCGCAGATGCTCGGCATCGTAGGCGATCATCATGCCGCGGCCGCCCAGCACATAGCTCGGGCGCACCAGCAGCGGATAGCCGATGTGCGCGGCCACGGCCTCGGCCTCCTCAAACGAGGTTGCCTGACCCGCCGGCGGATACATAATGCCCAGCTTGTCGAGCAGAGCGGCGAAACGCTCGCGGTCCTCGGCAAAATCGATGGCGTCGGGCTTGGTGCCCATAATGTTCACGCCGCTCTCCTCGAGCATGCGCGCCAGCTTAAGCGGGGTCTGGCCGCCGAGCGTCACCACGACGCCGTCGGGGCGCTCAACATCGATGACATCCATGACGTCCTCGTAGGTGAGCGGCTCAAAGTACAGGCGGTCGGACGTGTCATAGTCGGTCGAGACGGTCTCGGGATTGCAGTTGACCATGATGGTCTCGAAGCCGCGGGCCGCCAGCGCGTAGCTCGCGTGCACGCAGCAGTAATCGAACTCGATACCCTGGCCAATGCGGTTGGGGCCGGCGCCCAGGATCATCGCCTTGGGCTTGTCCGCCGGCGTGGTCTCGTCGGAAGCCACGCACTTCTTGGCATCCGGGCTCGTGCGGTAGATGTTCTCGTACGTCTTGTAGTGGTACTCCGTGGCGCTCGAGAACTCCGCAGCGCAGGTATCGACCGTCTTCATGCTGGGAACCACGCCCAGACCCTTGCGATAGGCGCGCACAAAGCGCTCGTCCGAGCCGGTCAGCGCGGCGATCTCGGCGTCGCTCGTACCATACTGCTTGAGCAGGCGCATCGCGTCGGCGTCGATATCCTCCACACGCAGGCTGCGGATGCTCTCCTGGACCTGCACCATGTCGTTGATGCGGTTGAGGTACCACGGATCGATACCGCAGATGGCGTGGATGCGGGCGATGTCCCAGCCACGGCGCAGGGCCTCGACCACAAAGAAGATGCGGTGCTCGGTCGGGGTTGCCACGGCCTGAGCGAGCTCGTCGTCGCTCAGCTTGTCGGCACCCTCCTTGCCACCGGCGCAGATGCCCTGGTGACCGTCCTCCAGCGAGCGCATGGCCTTGCCGAAGGCCTCCTCAAAGGTGCGGCCGATCGCCATGATCTCGCCCACGGCCTTCATGCGCGTGGTGAGCGTGGGATCGGTGCCCTTGAACTTCTCGAAGGCAAAGCGCGGCACCTTGACCACGCAGTAGTCGATCGTGGGCTCAAAGCAGGCAGGCGTTGCCTTGGTGATGTCGTTGACGATCTCGTCGAGCGTATAGCCCACGGCCAGGCGCGCGGCGGCCTTGGCGATGGGGAAACCCGTGGCCTTGGAGGCCAGTGCGGACGAACGGCTCACGCGCGGGTTCATCTCGATGACGATCAGGCGGCCGGTCTGGGGGTTCACGGC
Source organism: uncultured Collinsella sp. (assembly GCA_959606495.1). Lineage (GTDB taxonomy): Bacteria > Actinomycetota > Coriobacteriia > Coriobacteriales > Coriobacteriaceae > Collinsella. The sequence continues at coordinate 10,850 of CAUHJB010000025.1, forward strand.
AAACTGCACGTTGGAGCCGCCGGTCTCGACGCCGATCTTCTCCAGAATGGCGAGCGACGCGACACGCATGCGCTGATACTCAAGGTCGGAGAGGGTCTGCGCCGGCGCCACGGTGATGGAGTCGCCGGTGTGCACGCCCATGGGGTCGAGATTCTCGATGGAGCACACGATGATGCCGTTGCCGGCGTGGTCGCGCATGACCTCCATCTCATACTCTTTCCAACCCTCGATGGACTCCTCGACCAGCACCTCATGGGCAGGCGAGAGCTCAAGACCCTGGCTCACGATGGAGACGAGCTCCTCGTGGGTATGCGCGATGCCGCCGCCGGCGCCACCGAGGGTAAAGCTCGGGCGCAGTACGCAGGGATAGCCCACGCGCTCGGCGATAGCCTCGGCGTCGGCCACGCTGTAGGCATAGCCCGAGCGCGCGACCTCCAGGCCGATCTCGGCCATGGCCTCGTTAAAGAGTTTGCGGTCCTCACCACGCTCGATAGCGGCAAGGTCGCAACCGATCATCTCGACGCCGTACTTGTCGAGCGTACCGTCCTTTGCCAGCTCGACGGCGGCATTCAGACCGGTCTGGCCGCCCAGCGTAGGCAGCAGCGCGTCCGGGCGCTCCTTTTTGATCACGCGCTCGATAAACTCGGCGGTGATGGGCTCAACATAGGTGCGGTCGGCAAGACCGGGGTCGGTCATGATGGTCGCCGGATTGGAGTTGACCAGGATGACCTCAAAGCCATCCTCCTTGAGCACCTTGCAGGCTTGGGCGCCGGAGTAGTCAAACTCGCAGGCCTGTCCAATAACGATGGGGCCCGAACCAATAACGAGGATACGCTTGATGTCAGTACGTTTCGGCATGTTAGTTCTCCTCGGTCGCAGCGTTCTCGGACTCGGCGAAATTCCAGCCGGCGAGGCGATCCTTCGCGATGTCGGTGTCCAGGTAGTTCTCCTCGCCGTCCATGAGTCGCGTAAAGGCGGTAAAGAGATAGTGGGCATCGGTGGGGCCAGGCGAAGCCTCGGGGTGGTACTGGACCGAGAAACACGGGGCGTCGAGCAGCTGGATGCCCTCGGCGGTGCCGTCGTTGAGGTTCACATGTGTCAGGCGAATGCGACCAAAGCGCTCGTTCATCACGACCGGCGCGATGCCGCGACGCACCCAGGCGCGCAGGTCGCCATCGGCCGCATGCTCGGTTTCGCCGCCGGAAAGCTCCGGAATCAGTTTGCCCAGACTGGGGAACAGCAGACCAAAGCCGTGGTTTTGCGCGGTGATCTCCACGCGACGGCTCACCAGATTCATAACCGGCTGGTTACCGCCACGGTGACCGAATTTAAGCTTTTCCATTTGGGCGCCGCACGCCAAGCTGATCATCTGGTGACCAAGGCAAATGCCAAAGACCGGCACCTTGCCGATCAGCTGCTGCACCTGCTCATAGGTCTCCACCACGGCATCGGGGTCGCCGGGGCCGTTGGACAAAAAGACGCCATCGGGATTCATGTCGAGCACCTGCTGGGCGGGCGTATCCCACGGCACGACGGTGAGATCGCAGCCGGCACGGACCAGGCCCTCCAGAATACCGCGCTTCACACCGCAGTCGTAGGCGACCACTTTGTGACGGGCAGGAGCGGCAGCCGCAAGCGCAAAGTCATGCGTGGCAGGCAGGTCGGCGGCCACAAACTCGTGAGGCGCGGGGCAACTTACGGTCTTGACCAGGTTCTCGCCTACCAGCGTGGGCGCAGCGGCCAGACACTCGGCAAGCTCGTCGACGTCGAAGATCTCGGTCGAGATAATGCCCATCTTGGAACCATTGTCGCGCAGATGGCGCACCAGAGCGCGGGTGTCGACACCCTCGATAGCGACGGTGCCGTGAGCGCGCAGGTACTCCGGCACGCTGACGGCCGAGCGCCAGTTAGAAGGCGTGGCGCACATGTCGCGAACGATCATGCCGCGCATGGCCGGAGCGCTCGCAGGGCGCACGGCGTCGCCGGGGAAGGCCGACTGGACGTCGGTCTCGTCGATACCGTAGTTGCCGATCTGCGGGTAGGTCATGGTTACGATTTGGCCGGCATAACTCGGGTCGGTCATGACCTCAAAGTAGCCCTCGAGCGAGGTGTTGAAGCAGACTTCGCCGGTCGCGGTGCCCTCGGCGCCGCATGCACGTCCATAAAAAATGGTCCCATCCTCAAGATACAGGATACAGGGACCGCAGGTGCCCTTGCTGGTTTTGGCCAGCATACGCTGGCAAAGCTCGCTGGGCGCGAAGGTGCGGGCGGCAGCGCCCGCGGTATGGTTGTTCGCCATAATTCTCCTTCCCGGTCTCACAGGACCGGCTTAAAGGTGTGTAGTTAGGCCTCGCGGTATTGTAACCGCAAGCATGCCTCATGGCGTTAATTTCATCAAATTGTTTACGAAATGATAATTATGACTTTCTATGCATAATGATTTTTCTGGGACGGGGATTAAAAATCATCCCGCGGGGCTTGTGGCTCACACGGGATGACGGCGCCTTACTTTTTCTTGTCCTGTTCCAGCAGATCGGACGGTGAGCGATCGGGCTTGCCGCCGCGGAAAATCTCGCGGCCATGCAGACGATGCTCCAGGTCACGTTCAGCCTTTTCCTCGTCAATCTTGGTCTGGCTCACCACCGGGTCCTCGATCAGCGACGAAACCGAGTTCACCTGTTTTTGAATGCGCTCGGCAATGGTGTCGTCCATGCTTACGATGCGCATCTTCCAGTCGATACTCGTGACGTTGGATGAGCTCTTGGTCCACACAAACGTCAAAATGGCGCTCTGATGACCCCGCGCGGGAAACATGCCGAAAAAGGAATCGTGCTGAATGTTGCTATCCTCGTCGATATAGGCGTGAACGTTATACACCACGCGGTCGATCTTATCGTTGAGCAGCGCGTTGGTCGCAAGCGCCGCGGCCTGGATCTGCCCGTTGGACAGCAGCTCGAGCTCATTGGCAGACGACGTGTCCAACACCGTCACCTCAACCGTGCCCGTGCGCTCATCGGCCTCGTCGACAGAAAAATCGAGCGGGAACTGCGTAAAGCCGTTGCCCCATTCGAGTCCACCCTTGAGCGCGGTCGAGACGGTATCCACCGAAACGCTCTCGGACAGGTTGGCGGTATTCAGACGGCGCATCACGCCGTAGCCGATCTGCATGCCCACGATCAGCACCAGAATACCGATGACCACGGCCATCGCGGTCTTCGTAATGGTATGGCTCACCTGCGAGCCCGAAGGATCGTCCTCGGACAGCGGGTCGATATGTTTTGCCTGGCTCGCGCGGTCCTCGCTGCGCAGCTGCGCTAGCGCCGCTTTGTCACCGCGCTTGGCCGCAGCCTCCTTCTCACGCATGCGCTCGGTTCGCTTTTTGGCAAGCGTGGGATCCAAGACGCCGGATGCATCGATTTCGGAGAATAACTCCGTCACTTCTTCCGGAGTCAAAGGGTTCTTGTCAGCCATAAACTTCCTGTCATATCAATCAGTCGAGCTCGTGCGCACGCGCACCTTCGAACTGCATTCGATAGTAACGGGCATAGGTGCCGCCACGGGCGAGAAGCTCCTCGTGCGTGCCACGCTCCACAACGCGACCATGCTCAACGGTCGCAATCTCATCGGCATGCTTAATGGTCGAAAGACGATGGGCGATGATAATCGTGGTGCGGCCGCGTGCCAGCTCTTCGAGTGACTCCTGCACCGCCTCCTCGCTCTCGTTATCCAAAGCACTCGTCGCCTCGTCCAAAATCAGGATCTTGGGGTTCTTGAGAAACACGCGCGCGATGGCAACGCGCTGTTTCTGTCCGCCCGAAAGACGGCTGCCGCGCTCGCCCACGACCGTGTCATAGCCCTGTGGAAGCGACTCGATAAAGGCATCGATGTTGGCGCGACGGGCGGCCTCGGCGATCTCTTCTGCCGTAGCGCCCGGCTTGCCGTAGGCGATGTTCTCGCCGATTGTTCCGTCAAACAGGTAGACATCCTGCTGCACCAGGCCGATGGCGCGGCGCAAGCTCTGCTGCGTCACATCGCGCACGTCCTGGCCGTCGATGCTAATGGATCCGGCAGCCACGTCATAAAAGCGCGGCAGCAGCGAACAGGTCGTGGACTTGCCACCGCCCGAAGGGCCAACCAAAGCGATGGTCTGCCCGGGCTTGATGGACAGATTCATATGGTCGATAACGGGACGCTCTTCGGCATCGCCCTCGCCCAGCTCAACGTCCTCGTAGTTAAAGCACACGTCGTGATACTCCACGGCGCCGGCAGTCACCTGCAGATCCGTAGCGCCCGGCTTGTCCTGGATATCCGGCGCGGTCGAGAGCACCTCGTCCATGCGCTTAAAGCCGGCGATGGCCTTCTGATACGTTTCGGCCGAATTGACGAGTGTCTCGAGCGGCGTGCAGAACAGCGAAATATAGAGTGCAAAGGTCGCCATATCGACCGCCTGCAGCTGTCCCTGGGCGACCAGCCAGCCGCCCAGCAGCACCACGATCACATAGAGCACACCCGAGAGCAGGCCATACGTCGCGGTATAGACGCCCATGGCGTGATACATGTTCTCCTTGGACGAAAGATAGCGATTGTTGGAGGCGCGGAACTTGAAGCGTTCGGTCTCCTCATTGGCAAAACTCTTGACCACGCGCATGCCCGCCAGCGAATCCTGCAGCTGCGCATTGATGCCGCTGATCTTTTTGCGGTTGTCGCTAAAGACCTCGCGCATGCGCATGTTCTGCCAAAACATGATGACCGCAAACGCCGCCGTCACCACGGCCATGGCGAGCGCCAGCACCGGGGCGATGGTAAAGAGGATCACAAACGAGCCGATAATCTCGATGCCGCAGATGATGATCCACTCGGGCACGTGGTGCGCCGCCTCGCAGATATCGAACAGGTCGTTGACCACGCGGCTCATCATGTCGCCCGAGCTGTTGCGATCGAAGTACGCAAAGCTAAAGCGCTCATACTGGTCAAACAGGTCCTCGCGCATCTTGGACTCCATACGCGCGCCCATCACGTGACCCCAATAGCTCACAAAATAGCGGCAGGCGCAGCGGGCGGCATACATCAGCACCAAGCCCACCGCAATCATGCCGAGCGCCTGCATAATGACAGCCTGACCCTGAGTAAAGAGCCCACCGGTCAAATTGCGCAGGATAATGGGGAACGCCAGGTCAATGGCGGCAAGCACCAGAGCACAAACAGTATCAGCAACAAAAAGCCCCATCTGGGGCTTGTAGTACGAAAGAAACCTTTTAAACATGCAATCCTCGAAGAGAAATAAATAGCGTGAGAAATCCGGTTGAACCGGTCAGGCTGAAAACAAAGCGTCCCAACAAGCATAACGCCGATGTTCTGGCAGCGTCAGCGAAAACGTCCCTAAGCGAGCAAGGTGCCTTGAAAGAGGAGCGACGCGTACTTCGGTACGCGAGCGACGATTGAAAGGCAGATTGCCGCTTAGGGGCGTTTGCAGCGTCGACTCGTTACGCGGTTTGGTAAAACCGCGTAACCTAGAGCTCCGCGCCCCCAAGGCGATGCGCGATGCTATCGCAGGCCAAGGCGCCCACGACGGTCTTGGCGTCTTCGATCTTGCCGTCGAGCACGGCGTCGATCAGCTCGTGCAGCGGCACCAGGTCAACGTTGACAAACTCGTCATCGTCGGGGCTGGGCGCATCAAACTCCAGCTTGGTAGCCAAGTAGATGTGAATGATCTCGTCGCAAAAACCGCAGGACGTGACAATCGACGTCAAAAAGCGAATGCGACCGGCCCTAAAGCCCGTCTCCTCGTGTAGCTCGCGCTTAGCGCAATCGAGTGGGTCCTCGCCCGGGTCGAGCTTGCCGGCGGGAATCTCGACCGTCACGCGGTCGATGGCGGTGCGGTACTGACGCACCAGTACGATCTTGCCGCTCTCGGTCAGCGCCACAACGGCCGCCGCACCCGGATGGCGAACGATATCGCGGGCACTGCGGCGACCGTTGGGCAGCTCAACCTCAAGACGGTGGACGTCGAGGATCTTGCCCTTCCAGGCGCACTCCTCCGAAAGAATCTTCTCGTGCAGCTCGGCATCGTGCGGGTCGTCGTCGCCCAGCACCAGCGCCGGCTCGTCAGCGACCTCGCCACCAGGTTCGCCCTCGGCGTGCCCATACATGCGGCTGTCCTCCTCGACGATCTGTGCGTCCACGAGCTCTTCGTTCTTCTCGTCCATCCGTCTCATTCCTCTCGGATTTTAGGCATCCCAGGCGTCGCGGCCGCGCAGCGCACGCAGGCCGATGTCGTGGCGCAGGGTCTTACCCTCAAAATCAATCTTCTCGCAGGCCTCGTAGGCAAGGTTGCGAGCGTTCTCGAACGTGTCGCCCAGAGCGGTCACGGCAAGCACGCGGCCACCATTGGTCACGAGCTGGCCGTCCACCACGGCAGTGCCCGCGTGGTACACGGTCACGTTCTCCATGGCCTCGGCATCGGCAATACCGGTGATGACCTTGCCCTTCTCGTAGCTGCCGGGATAGCCCGCACTCGTCAGGACAACGGCCACGGCCCACTCGTCACGCCAGTCGAGCTCAATCTGATCGAGCTCGCAGTTGGCGCAGGCCAGCATGACCTCGACCAGGTCGTTCTTAAGGCGCGGGAGCACGACCTGCGTCTCGGGGTCGCCAAAGCGGGCGTTGAACTCCAGCACCTTGGGGCCGGCGGGGGTGAGCATAAAGCCGCCATACAGGCAGCCGCGGTAGTCGATGCCCTCGGCAGCAAGCTCGGCAACGGTCTGCTCCATGACCGCCACCATGGTGGCGTGCTCCTCGTCGGTCACGATGGGCACCGGGCTGTAGACGCCCATGCCGCCGGTGTTGGGACCCTTGTCGCCCTCGAGCGCGCGCTTGTGGTCCTGCGAGGTGGCCATGGGGCGCACGGTCTTGCCGTCGGTAAAGGCCAAAAGCGAGCACTCGGGGCCGGTCAGCATCTCCTCGATAACCACGGTGTTGCCGGCATCGCCAAAGGTGCCGCCAAAGCACTCGCGCACGGCCTCCTCGGCCTGCTCAAGTTCGATCGCCACGATGACGCCCTTGCCCGCGGCAAGGCCGTCGGCCTTGACGACCAGCGGGGCGCCCTGCTCGCGCACGTAGGCGAGAGCCGAAGCCTCGTCGGTAAACGAGCCGTAGGCTGCCGTCGGAATGCCCGCGCGCTCCATGAGCTGCTTGGAGAACAGCTTGGAGCCCTCCATCTGGGCGCCCTCGGCACCCGGGCCAAAGCAGAGAATACCCGCCGCGCGCACGGCGTCGGCCACACCCGCCACGAGCGGAGCCTCGGGGCCAATTACCACGAGTCCGCATCCGTGGCTCTGCGCAAACGCCGCCACGGCCGCAGGATCGCAGTCGTCGAGAACAACGTTCTCGCCGCAGCTCGCGGTGCCGCCGTTGCCCGGCGCGATGTAGAGCTTGCCGGCGCGCGGTGATGCTGCGAGCTTAGCTGCCAAAGCATGCTCACGGCCGCCGCTGCCCAACAACAGGATGTCGATGGTTTGAGTGTCCGCCTTCAAGGGTGCCTCCTCTATGGATGAATGGCCCGCTCCGCGCGAGCCCTTTGCAAGCAAATATACCCCTCGGCCGCCCGCTTGGGCTGCAAAGGGGTATATCGCAATAACCAAATAGTCCCGATTACTTCCAGAATCGGTTGATGATCTGCTCGCGACCGGCGCCGACGCCAATGAACGTCACGCGGGTGTGTGCCAGATCCTCGATAAACGCCACGTAGTCCTGAGCCTCCTGCGGCAGCTCATCAAAGCTGCGGCAACCGGTGATGTCGCACTTCCAGCCGGGGAGCTCCTCGTAGATGGGCTTGGCATGCTCAAAGCGCACCTGATGCTCGGGCACGCTGGTGTAGCGCTCGCCATCGACGTCGTAGGCCACGCACACCTTGATGGTGTCGAAGGCCGAAAGCACGTCGAGCTTAGTCAGGGCGATATCGGTGAGGCCGTTGACGCGTGAGGCGTAGTTGGCGATGGGGCCGTCGAACCAGCCGCAGCGACGACGGCGACCGGTGGTCACACCGTACTCATAGCCCTCCTCGGTCAGCGTGTGACCGGCCTCGGACTCATAGGAAAGCTCGGTGGGCATGGGGCCCGAACCGACGCGGGTGATATAGGCCTTCATGACGCCCAGCACGCGGTCGACGTTCTTCATGCCCACGCCGGAGCCGGTGATGGCGCCGCCGGCGGTGCAGTTGGAAGACGTCACGTACGGATAGGTGCCGTGGTCGATGTCGAGCAACGTCGCTTGGGCGCCCTCAAACAGCAGGTCCTTGCCCTCATCGATCATGTTGTTGAGCAGCAGGCTCGTCTCGGTGATGTAGGGACGCAGGCGCTCGGCCATGGGCAGGTACTCGTCGCAAATCTGGTCCACGGTGTAGGTGGGCAGGTTGTAGATGAGCTCGAGCTCGGGGTTCACGCGGGCGAGAGCGGTCTCCAGCTTGTCGCGGAACAGTGCCTCGTCCAGCATGTCCTGCATGCGCAGGCCAATGCGGGCCATCTTGTCCTGATAGCACGGACCGATACCGCGCTTGGTGGTACCGATGTTCTTCTTGCCGAGCTTCTGCTCAAAGGCGCCATCCAGATCGATGTGGTACGGCATGATGACATGCGCGTTGCCGCTAATCTTGAGGTTCTTGGTGGTGATGCCGTCGGCCTCGAACATGTCGATCTCCTCAAGGACAACCTTGGGGTTGACGACGCAGCCGTTACCGATCACCGACACGTGGTCGGAATACATGATGCCGGAGGGCACCTGGTGCAGGCCGTACTTCTTGCCGTTGACGACGATGGTGTGACCGGCGTTGTTGCCGCCCGAGTAGCGCACGACGGCATCGAAGTCGCCGGCGACCAGGTCGCAAATCTTACCCTTGCCCTCATCGCCCCACTGGGCACCGACCAAAACGGTTGACGGCATGTTTACTCCTTACATTCATGGACTGTCTACGCGCCATGCCGGCACGCAGAAGCACAAAACATTCCCAGTATACCCGTGCAACGGGCGCCTGTCCTACTCCTCGGCATGTGCCCCATCAAGCTCATAGAACTTGGTGGATGCCGGCAGGAACATCAGGTCGACGTCGCCGATCGGGCCCGAACGGTTCTTAGCCACGACGATACGCGTAACGCCCTCGTCGGGTCGATCGTCGCGCGAGGCTTCGGCCTCGTCGGCGGAGCGGTCCAAGAACATAACGATATCGGCGTCCTGCTCGATGGAGCCCGATTCACGAAGGTCGGAAAGCTGCGGGCGCTTGCCGGTACGGGATTCGACCTGACGCGAGAGCTGCGACAGCGCGATGAGCGGGATCTTGAGCTCCTTGGCCATGATCTTCAGACCACGCGACATTTCCGAGACCTCGACGGTACGGCTCTCGGAGCGGCGTCCCGGCGGAGGACTCACCAGCTGCAGGTAGTCCAAGATGATGATGGCCTTCTCCTTGTTGTGGAGCATGCGGCGGCTCTTGGCGCGGATCTCGGTCACCGTGGTGCCGGGCGTATCGTCAATCAGAATATCGAGCTTGGACAAGGTCTGCGTGGCCTCGTTGATATTGGCCCACTGCTCGGGGCTAATGCGGCCCATGCGGAAGTCACTGATCGAAATCATGGCGTAGGCGCAAATCAGACGCTGGGCAATTTCCTTGCCCGACATCTCCAGAGAGAAGAAGCCGACGGTATAACCGGCGGCGGCGGCGTTGAGCGCCAGGTTCAGGGCGAACGACGTCTTACCCACAGCAGGGCGGGCGCCGATGATGATGAGCTGGCCCTCGCGAAAACCCATGAGCATGCGGTCGAGCGACGGGAAGCCCGTGGGCACGCCCGCAGCCTGGCCGCCGGCCTGGCACACTTCCTCGGCCTCGTTATAGGCCTCGACCATAAACTCGGTCAGCGTCTTGTAGCTCGACTTGACCTCGCGCGCCGTGACCTTGAGCAACTTGCTCTCGGCCAGCTCCACGACCTCTTTGGTGTCGGTGGGGGCGTTGTATGCCAGCGCGTTGATCTCGTTGGTGGCGCCGATCAGCTCACGCAGCATCGAATCGCGGCGAACGATAGCGGCATGGTGCTGCCAGTTGACGAGCGACAGGGTCTGACCCATCAACTCCAAAATGTACGCTTCGCCGCCCACGGCATCGAGCTTGTTGATGCTTCGCAGGTAATCGATCAGCGAGATGGAGTCGATGGGAATGCGGCTGTTGTACATATCGACCATCGCGGTATAGATGGTCTTATGAATGGGCCGGTAGAAGTCATCGGGCTGCAGCTCGACCTGGGCCTCCTCGACCACCTCGGGCGATAGCAGCATGGCGGCCAGTACATTGGCCTCTGCATCTTGGTTTTGGGGAAGACCCAACTTGGAGCCGCGGTCCTCAACCGTCAGCCCGGTCTCCCTATCGTCATATGCCATGAGCATCCTCATTCATATCGCTTGCGAGCATCCATAGTATCAGCCACGGTCCCAAAACGCGCCGCGCGCCGCCAATCATCACCGAACCAAACGGATGAACGGTCCTGTATATAGGACTTCGACGCAACGTTCACCATGACACTCACTCAGCGCAAAAAACAAAAGGGCGCCCTGGTTTCCCAGAGCGCCCTTCTTAGAACAAGATTGTTGCGTTGCAGCAAATGCTACTCGGCAGCAGCCTCAGTCTCGACCTCGGCGGTCTCGGCCTCGGCGACCTCAGCGGCCTCCTCGACCTCAGCCTCGGCAGCGAGCTCCTCGGCGGTAACGCCGACGAGAACGACAACCTCGGCCTTGATCTCGCGGTACAGCGAGATGGCAACGGTGTGGGCACCGGCAACCTTGATGGGCTTACCGAGCTCGACGCGCTTGCGGTCGATGTCCATACCGAGCTGAGCCTTGATGGCGTCAGCGATCATAGCGGCGGTAACGGAGCCAAAGAGGATGCCCTCGTCGCCGACCTTGACGTCAACGGTGACCGTCTTGCCCTCGAAGGCAGCCTTGGTCTCGTTGGCGGTAGCCAGACGGACGGCCTCGCGCTTGGCGATGTTGTTGCGACGCTCGTCAAGCTGCTTGAGGTTGCCCTTGGTGGCGGCAACAGCGAGCTTCTTGGGGAACAGGAAGTTCTCAGCGTAACCCTGAGCGACCTCTACGACGTCACCCTCGCCGCCCTTGCCCTTGATCTCATCGAGAAGAATAACCTTCATGATGCGTCTCCCTTCTTAGCCGCGGTCGCGGTTGCCACGAGAGGAAACCACGGGGACGGTGTACGGCAGGAGAGCCATCTCGCGGGCGCGCTTGATGGCGTTGGCGATGTCATGCTGATGCTGCGTGCAAGCGCCAGTGACGCGACGGGGCTTGATCTTGCCACGATCGGTCATGTACTTACGGAGAAGCTGAGTGTCCTTATAGTCGATGAACTCAGTGTTCTCCTTGCAGAACTGGCAGTACTTACGACGCGGCTGACGTGCAGAAAAATCATTAGCCATGTCAAAATACCTTTCATTTGGCAACTTCGGCGAACCGAAGCAGCCTCTCACTCAAAAATAGGTGAACAACCCTTAGAACGGGATGTCCTCATCGTAGACGTCGACCGCGGGCGGCGTAGCCACCGGTGCGGCGGGACGTGCTGCGGGCGCGGGAGCTGCGGGGGCGTAACCGCCCTGATCGTAGCCACCCTGGCCACCACGGGAGCTCATAAACTCGATCTCATCGACGATGACCTCAAGCTTGCTCCGGCGCTGACCGTCGCGCTCCCAAGAGCTGTAGCGCAGCTTGCCCTCGATCGCGACCTTGTTTCCCTTTGCCAGGAAACGGCTCACGGCCTCGGCGCGGGTGCCGAACATAGTGCAGTCGACAAAGTTGGGATAGTCCTCCCACTCGCCAGTCTGCGCGTTACGGCGACGATCGTTCACGGCGACGCCAAAGGACAGAACCTGGGTTCCGCCGGCGGTGGCGCGCAGCTCGGGATCGCGGGTGAGGTTACCGGTGATGTTCACTCGATTGATGCTCATAACTCACTACTTCCTCTTGGGGCACAAGCCCAGTCCAAAACGACAGTCTTACTCCTGGTCGTCGCGACGGACGATCATGTGGCGGACCACAGCGTCGGTGATGCGCAGGACGCGATCAAGCTCGGCGATCTGGGTAGGATCTGCGTGGAAGTTGATGAGGGTGTAGTCACCATCGGTGAGGTCGTTGATCTCGTAGGCGAGCTTGCGCTTGCCCCACTCGTCAACGGAGTCGACCTTGCCAGCGCCCTCAGCGATCGTGGTATCGATACGCTTCATAACAGCGAGACGAGTCTCGGGGTCGAGCGACGGGTCAACAAAGAACAGCAGTTCATAAGCCTTCATATTGTCACCTCCTCTGGGCAAATGTGGCTTCAGGTCGTGAAGGTGCGCCTGAAGCAGGAAAAGACTTGGTAATAATATCTTTCAACCTCCCAGGCCGCAAGAATATGCAGCTACAACCTCATGACCTCCACATATGCCCATATTCGCACGACGTTTCATGCGCATTCCAACCAAATGCCGACCAAGAGCTTGACGGATTTGTGGACAAGATACGGTGCCGCGGGGACAAGCTGAGCCAAGCCGCAGGTCAACGGGCACAAGGCTGTGGTCGCAAAATGCATACCAGTGGCCTAATTGATCACCAAAAAGATTTTTAATTCGTTTGCTCTTGGTCTATAAAGTCCTTTTTTGAACAATTCGCTTAGCACGATTTAGCTGGTCAGACTGCATGTGCCGCGCGTTTTAGGCATAGCGCGAAACGCTATGGATCAAAAAATGCTAAGTTTTCGGCTTGCACCTTACGATTCCTCGTGTATACTAACTTTCGCATTTAACGGAGAGTTGTCCGAGTGGCCGAAGGAGCACGATTGGAAATCGTGTAGGCGTCAAAAGCGTCTCCAGGGTTCAAATCCCTGACTCTCCGCCAGTTAATTCCAAAGCAGGCCTTCGAGCCTGCTTTGTTTTTACCCCACGCGGAGGGGTGGCAGAGTGGTTGAATGCGGCGGTCTCGAAAACCGTTTGGCCTGTATAAGGTCACGAGGGTTCGAATCCCTCCTCCTCCGCCATTTTGGTTGAGAAAGCTCCCGAAAACGGGGGCTTTTTTGTTTAGAGTCCCTTACAAGCAAATACGGCGGAGGAGGAGGGATTCGAACCCGTCAGGACGCGGAGCGTAAAGAAAACGCGCCAGTGGCGCGTTTTTAGCGCAGCGCGGTCGGCGCAAGCCGACCGAATAAATTTTGAGCTCCGCTCAAAATTTGGACATCCCTCCTATTCAGCCACGTCCCCCATTGCTTTCGATTTCACCTTGAATCTCAAACATGTACATCACCCTCCAAAAACGACATTTTTCGGCATCTTTGGAGGCTGATGTACATGTTTGGTACCCATGACCGTTCCCAGTCCCTACCGTTTGCCGAGCAATAGGGTCTCAATCGCCGCCAACCATGTACTATGTACGGGCATTGTTCAAACCCGAGAATCAAAGGACCTCATCTTGCCCGTCGTCGCCGCTATGACTGTTACTTCACACGCCTCGGATGCCATGGTCGCTATCCCATTTTGGCTCGAGATGTTCGCCGTTGTCGCGGCATCGATCTCGGGCGTGCTGGTCGCTCGCGAGCACAAGCTCGACCTGGTGGGCGCGGTCGCGCTCGCGGTGGTCTGCGGTCTGGGCGGCGGTCTTTTGCGCGATATGACGCTCCAGGTCGGCAACGTCTACATCCTCAACCAGCCCATGGCACTACCGCTCTCCATCGCCACAGCCGCCATCATCTATATCTTCCCGGCAATCGTCGATAAGCCCGAAAAACTCATTCCCCTGCTCGACATCATCTCGGTCGGCATCTATGCAGCAACCGGCGCGGACAAGGCGTTGGTGTACGGATTTGCGCCCGCCGTATGTATCATGATGGGCTTCTTTACCGCCGTGGGCGGCGGCATGCTGCGCGACGGCTTTATGGGCGTGGTCCCGGGCATTTTCCAACGCACCAACTTCTATGCCATCGCGGCCATCGCCGGATCGGCAAGCTATGTAGCCCTCGTCATGAGCGGCCTCATGAGCAATGTTGCCGCGCTGGTCGTATGCGTTGTGGTGACCATGGGGCTGCGTTGGCTATCACTGCGCTTTGACATTAAAAGCCCTACCGAGGAAGACATCGCGCGCTTTTTGCACCGTAAAAAGTAGGTAGCACAGCACAACCCCTCGAAATGCAACCGAGAGATTCTTTTAGAGCGCCCGCGCGTTGGGTACCCTGTTAGATACCTGTCGAGTATCTAACGAAGGATCCACTATGCCTTGCAACCAAGTACCGTCGATCCGGCGCCACAAAGCGCAGGCCCGCATCACCATCCTATTCGCGCTGATTGCGCTCGCGCTCACCGCACTTCCCACGGTGTCGTTCGCCGGCACCGACACCGCGGGAAACGTGCTCGCAACCGAAGTTGACTCAACTCCGTCCGGTATCGAAGGCGACCTGTACTGGGCCGGCCAAAGTCTCAACCTAGACGACGCCTCCATCGGCCGCGACATTATCGCGGCGGGTGAGAACCTGTCGATTCGCGATTGCACCGTAGGCGGCGCCGTTCGTCTGGCGGCACGCACCATCGATATCGCCAAAACCGCAATCGATGGCAGCGTCACGGTGGCCGGCCAGCACGTCGTGCTCAACACCGGCAGCACCGCCAACTGTTTTTACGCGGCAGGCGAAACGGTCGCCCTGCGCGGCTCCGCCAAATCGGCGGCGCTTGCCGGCGACACCGTAACCATCGACGGCACCGTCGATGGCGATGTTGAGGTCTGGGCCGACAAGCTCATCCTGGGTAAAAACGCCCGCATCACCGGCACGGTGAACGCCCACGTCTCACAGGACCCCGAGCGGGCCGAGGGCGCCCAGGTCGGAGCTCTCAAGATCGACCGGACCGAGAACGAGAACACCTCTACGGCCAACGACATTATCGGCGGCATCGTTGCCGCGGCGCTTTCCACCTGCTTTGTCGCCATCCTGCTTGAGCTTGTCTTTCCACGCGCAACCGCCAGCGCTGCCGGCATGCTCCATCAGCGTCCCATGCCGCTGTGGGTAAGTGGTCTTCTGGGCACGGTCGCCGTCGCTCCCGCCGTGCTGCTGCTCATCATCTCGATTGCAGGCCTGTCGCTCGCCGCCGCCCTCATGTGCGGCGTCATCGGCATCGCTTTGGTCTCGGCGGCATTTACGGGCACCGCGGTCGCGCGCATGGTCGGACACAACCAAAACCGCTACGCCATGGCCGCCGTGGGCGGTATCGTCGCGGGCGCACTCACGGCACTTCCTCTTATGGGCAACTTTGTCAGCGGTGTAGCCTTCGTCTTCACGCTCGGCTACGCCATCCAGATCATCTGGCGCAACGCCCACCTCAAGCCGCAGCAGCCGGCTAACACGCCAGGACTCCCCACCGCCTAGCCGCCAACCACCACAAAAGGGCCAGGCACCTTTGTGGTGGCGCAAAGCAACCTGATCCCATTGCACCAAAAAGGGCGCCGACCATTGCGGTCGACGCCCTTTCTTATTGGCGGTTATAAGCCCCAGCGCTTATTTGTTGACCTGACCGGCGCGGACGGCAGCCTTCTTGCGGTCGGTGGCGTTGAGCAGACGCTTGCGCAGGCGGATGTTCTTGGGGGTAATCTCGACCAGCTCGTCGTCGGCGATGTACTCCAGCGCCTCCTCCAGCGAGAAGGTGCGGGGCGGCACCAGCTGGACGGAGATATCGGAGGTCGAAGAACGCTGGTTGCCCAGGTTCTTGGTGCGGGCGATGTTGACGACCATGTCGCCGGCCTTGCTGCGCTCGCCCACGATCATGCCCTCGTAGCACTCGGTGCCCGGCTCAACAAACAGCTGGCCGCGCTCCTGCAGCGTGCCCAGGGCGTAGGCAACGGCCTTCTCGGTGGTCATGGAGATCATAGCGCCGTTCTGACGGTTGCCGATCTCGCCGGCGTAGGGGCCATACTCCAAGAAGGTGTGGTAGAACACGCCCTCGCCGTGGGTGACGTTCATGATGCGGTTCTTAAGGCCCATGATGCCGCGGGTCGGGATCTTAAACTCGAGGTGCGTCACGATGCCCGAGGTATCCATGCTCGTCATGATGCCGCCGGAGGTACCGAAGACCTCAACGACCTTGCCCGAGTACTCGTCCGGGCACTCGACGACGGCCTGCTCGACGGGCTCCATCTTGTTGCCGTTCTCGTCCTTCTTAAACAGAACGCGGGGACGGCCAACCTGGAACTCAAAGCCCTCGCGACGCATGGACTCCATCAGAACGGACAGGTGCAGGATGCCGCGACCCGAGACCTCGACGCCGCTCTTGTCCTCGAGCTCCTCGATCTTCATGGTCACGTTGTTCTCGGCCTCGTTGAACAGGCGCTCCTTGAGCTGACGGGCACCAACGATGTCGCCGTCGCGACCGACGAGCGGGGAGGTCGAAGCCTCAAAGACGATGGACAGGGTCGGCGGGTCGATCTCGATGGGCTCGAGCTCAACGGGGTTCTCGGGATCGGTGTAGACATCGCCGATATCGGTGCGGTCGATGCCCACGACGGCAGCGATGTCGCCGGCGCCGACTTCCTGGCACTCGGTGCGGCCCAGGTAGTCGAAGGTAAAGAGCTGTTTGACGGTAGCGGTGGCGCTGGAGCCGTCGTTCTTGACAACCAGGATCTGGTCGCCCTGGTGGATGGTGCCGGAGTACACGCGGCCGATGCCGATACGGCCGACGAAGTTGGAGTGGTCGATGGTCACGCACTGCATGGCGAGCGGGGCGTTCTCGTCAACCTCGGGTGCGGGCATGTCGTCGATGATCATGTCGAGCAGCGGGTACATGTCCATGTTGCCGTCGTTGGGGTCAAGGCGGGCAAAGCCATTCATGGCGCTGGCGTAGACCACGTGCTCCATGGCGAACTCGAGCTGGTCGTCGGTGGCACCCAAGTCGGCCATGAGGTCCAGGCAGTCGTTGTAGGCCTTCTCGGGGTTGGCGCCCGGACGATCGATCTTGTTGATGACGATCATGATCTTGAGGCCGGTGTCGATAGCGTGACGCAGCACGAAGCGGGTCTGGGGCATGGGGCCCTCAAAAGCGTCGACCAGCAGCAGGGCGCCGTCGGCCATACGCAGCACGCGCTCGACCTCACCGCCAAAGTCGGCGTGGCCCGGGGTGTCGATGACGTTGATCTTGACGTCCTTGTACTCGATAGAGATGTTCTTGGCGAGAATCGTAATGCCGCGCTCGCGCTCCTGGTCGTTAGAGTCCAGGACGCGGTCCTCGACCTGCTGGTTGGCACGGAAGGCGTCCGTGGCACGCAGGAGCTTGTCGACCATCGTCGTCTTGCCGTGGTCGACGTGGGCGATGATGGCGATGTTCCTCAGATTGTCTACGCGCATGTAGTTCCCCTATCTTCTATCCATATACAAACGGCATGCGTATGCGGCCCGCCCAGCGATACAACGCTCAGCGGGAATATTGAGCCTTTTACCGAAAACTCGTTTATTTTAGCGATTTTAGATAAGAGGGGTTTCCTCACCTGCAGGTTCAGGGTCGCTCCACATAAAACCATCGCCGGCACCCATGCCCTCATACAGCACGTATGCCGAAAAACCGCTCTCGAGCGTGGTTTCGAAGAAGCTCACGAGCAGGGCGTCGTGATAGCCGCCGTCAATTTCGACACAACCGGTGTAGCCGATGGCATAGCGGGCGATGCGGCCCAGGCCCTCGTCCTTAAGACCCATCTTGTGCTCGGAGATAAAGTTGGTGGCCGCCTCGAGGCATGCCTCTTCGCCGTCCTCGTCGAGCGCCGCCAGATATCGGTTGGAAGCAGCGTCCTCGATCGCCACAACTACGCCCGGGTTCTCGCCGGCGGCAAGGTCGTCCAAGAACGCACCAATCAGGTCACACACCATGGCGTCGAGCTCGGCGGAGACGTTACCGGCGTCCTGCATATCCTGTGCCATCTTTAGACCTTCCCATCGAGTCTGGCGTCGTTACAGCTCTTGTGCCTCGGCAGCGATCTTGGCGGCAGCGTCGCGGGCGCGCATCATATCCATCGCGCGCTTGTCGAGTACCTTGATCTGGTTGGTCAGCATTACTGCATCGACCACACCCCAGATTACCAAGCCTGTTGAAATCGAAAACCCAAGCGCACCAACTGTACCACGAAGGCGCGAGCAGATTGCCGCGACAAGGGCGGAGACGACAACCATCTTGATAAACGAGCCGCGGCGCTCGCGAAGCGTGCGGGCCTGCGTCACATAGGCAATGCGTGCCGCCTCGGATGCCTCCGAGCGCATCTGGGCCTCGCGCGCAATGGCCGCCGCCTCAGCCGACATACCGCTGGCCATCAGCGAACACTCCGCAACCCTGCCGCCCAGCATTTAGAAGTCATCGGGGGAGAGCGTATGGACGAACTCGTCGAACTTCTCGAACTCCTGCTCGTCGTCGACATCCTCGGCGTGGGTGGAAACAGTGCCCAGGCGATTCATGATGTCGTCCTCCACAAACATGGGAGCATTGCTGCGCACGGCAAGGGCAATGGCATCACTGGGACGAGCGTCGATCTTGCGCTCCTCGCCATCGGCCAGTACGACGATCGTCGCGTAGAACACCGGCGGCTCGGCGCGGACGATCTCGATGCGCTCGAGCTTGGCGCCCAGGGCGTCAACGGTATCGAGCAACAGGTCATGGGTGATCGGGCGCTCGGCGCGGCCGCTATCGATGCCGCGGCTGATGGCAGCAGCTTCAAACGAACCAGTCTGAATGGAAAGGGAACGCAGCGGCGCGGGCGAGTCCGATTTGCTGCTGCGCTCACGAAGCACGATAAGCGATGGCACGGGACCGGCGGCCATGACGATGGTCTCTATGTCGACACGAACCATGGAACACCTCCGGTACGTAGCGGTTAACACGCGGCAGCCCGCCGCATTGAATAGCTATACTACCCAATCTTTCGCACAGCACACAAAATCAAAGTAGTTAATTTGGGACGGGGCTTTTTTGACTACTTTCAGTAGGTAAGAAAAAAGCCCCGAGGCAACGCCCCAGAGCTCTTCACGGTTTTGATGGTGGACCTGACAAGATTCGAACTTGTGACCTCCCGGTTATCAGCCGGACGCTCTAACCAACTGAGCTACAGGTCCATCATGGTGGAGGTTAGGGGGATCGAACCCCTGACCTCAGGCTTGCAAAGCCCGCGCTCTCCCAGCTGAGCTAAACCCCCACGGAGACAGTAATAAACACCCCAGCGGCGACTCGGCTCTCGCTGGGGTGTTTATTGCGAAAGAAAGTGGTGGACCTGACAAGATTCGAACTTGTGACCTCCCGGTTATCAGCCGGACGCTCTAACCAACTGAGCTACAGGTCCATCGCGCAAGGGATATATTAGACGAGTCGTTACGCGCGCGTCAACAACTTTTTTGAAAATCTTTGAGGGGTGTCGGCCCCGGCTGCCCGGCGGCATGCGAAGTCGCCTGCTCGGACAGTCCTGCTCGCACGGAGAGCACATTAAGTGCTCTCCGGC
>CAUHJB010000026.1:0-30332 GCA_959606495.1 uncultured Collinsella sp.
GGGCCAGCCCGTGGGAGGCCAGGGCGCCGCTGACCGGTGGACGGCACCGAGCCGTACGCTTGAACTGAGAAGGGGGAGGCCTCGCGGCCTCCCCCTTTCTTGCGTTTACGGGCAATTTGTCTCACATAGTAGCTGTGTTTTATAACCCTCGTTTGTCGCATCTTCTGTGAACGGGCTACAATAACTTAGTCTGTGCGATATGGAGGTGAACATGGCTGAAGCTGGTATCGGCGTTGATATCGTCGAGATTTCCCGCATGAAATCAATTCTTGAAAAGACGCCGTCGTTTGCTCGGCGTGTGTTTACCGAAGAAGAGCGTGCGTATTGCGATGCATCATCGCGTCCCGCTGCTCACTATGCGAGCCGCTTTGCTTCGCGCGAGGCGGTGCTTAAAGCTCTCGGCACGGGTTTTAGTCAAGGCGTGGGTCGCAAGGATGTTTCGGTGACGCGTGATAAACTCGGCAAACCGAGGGCGCTGCTTTCGGGCCGTGCTCTCGAGATCGCTCAAGAACTGGGTGTTGTTGAGGTCGCTCTTTCCATTACGATTACGGGAGACTTGGCCGTTGCGAATGCCATCGCGATTACCGAAGATGCTCGGCCTAAGCCAAAAGATGAAAAGGTGAGCACCAAGAAACGCGTTGCGCAGACATTTAAAGAGGCTCGCTCTGTATTAGATGAGCTCGAGCAGCTGCAGAATTCAGCATTGACGGAGCACCTGGGCGATGCTTCGCAAGATACGCTAGGAGCATAGATGAAACCGGTTTTGAGTACCGAAGAAGTCGTTCGTCTCGAGGATATCATCGAACGCGAAGGAACTTCGAAGGCCGAGCTTATGGAGCTAGCGGGTGAGTTTGCCGCTAACGAGGTCTTGAAGCTCAATCCCGATCGGGTTCTCGTTTTGGTCGGTTTTGGTAATAATGGCGGCGACGGTTGGGTTGCCGCCGATATCCTGAGCCATAAGGGTGTGGACGTGGATATCGTTTCTCCGGTTGAACCGGATGAGATTCCTGCTGCTCTGGCACGTCACGTTGCTCGTCGTACTGCCGGCCGCGATGTGCACGTTTGCGTCGGCCCCTCGCGTGATGAACTCGAGGTTTTGATCGATAAGGCCGATGTTGTTGTCGATGCCATTTTTGGTACCGGTTTCCACGGGAATCTGCGTGCGCCGTTCTCCATTTGGATTCCTACGGTCAATGAATGCGCCGATTGTGTCGTATCCATTGATGTCCCCTCGGGCCTGAATGCCGAGACGGGCGTTGTTGATGACGACTGCATTCGTGCCGAGCGCACGGTGACGATGATTGCGCCCAAGATTGGTCTGTATAGCGCTGATGGTCCTGAGTATGCCGGCGATTTGATCTGCGGCAATCTTTACGACCGTCTTGACGAGGTCATCGATGATGTCGACCACGCCGCCGAGATTGTCGAGCCCGGTGACTTAGTTGATTACTTTGCTCCGCTACCATCGAATATCGATAAGTATTCCCGTGGCTCCGTGCTTATTGTCGCCGGATCAGCGCAATATCCTGGTGCTGCCATTATGGCGGCCAAGTCTGCAGCTCGCGCGGGTGCTGGTTACGTGGCAGTCGCGGCTCCTGACGCCTGCGCCAATCTCATTCGCATGGCACTTCCTTCGATTCCGGTCTTTGCTATTCCGTCTGATTCCCGCGGCTCCTTTGGCGCCGCTGCGCGCATGACGGTGTGCGAGATCGCAAAGAAGTACAGCTGCGTGCTGTGCGGTCCCGGTATGACGACGTCTGCCGGCGCTATGCAGGTGGTTTCGGGCTTGCTCGAGCTTGATGTACCGCTAATTTTGGACGCCGATGCACTCAACTGCCTTGCTAAGATTGCCATTGACGGTATTGATAGTAACCCCGAGATGTATCGTCGCGAGCAGCCGTTGGTTATGACACCGCACTATCGTGAGCTTTCGCGTCTGGTTGCCGGTGACGAGGTGAACGACCTTGGTACCGCGATTGCGGCCGCGCAGAAGGTTGTCTGGGCTGCAGGCTCCGACAATCTGGTGGTCATTGCCAAGGGGCCGACGACGGCTATCTGTGGCGTTGAGCGTGTGCTGCTGCCGCTCTCGGGTCCGGCTTCTCTGGCAACTGCCGGTTCGGGTGATGTTCTCGCGGGTATTTTGGCCGGCACGCTTGCCACCATGCGCGACGAGATGGATCGTTGGGAGTTGCTGTATTCGTACGCCGTCGCACTTCACAGCTACGCCGGTTTTGCCGCGGCGACGGAGTATGGTGAGAAGAGCGTCATCGCGACCGATCTTATCGACTTGATCGGTCCTGCCATGGAGCTGGCGGCAAAGGATGCGCTCGAAGATCTGGGAATCATGGACGAAGGGTCGGATGACTAATCATGAATAAAGCCGATTTGACGCGCTGGTCCTGGGTCGAGATCGACCGCGGGGCGCTCCGTCGCAACACGAGGGCCTATAAGAACTTGCTGAATCCGCGTCAGCGCCTGTGCTGCGTGGTCAAGGCCGATGCTTATGGTCATGGAGCTGTTGAGTGCGCCAAGATCATGTATTCGGCCGGTGCCGACATGTTTGCCGTGGCGACGGTTAACGAGGGCGTTGAGCTCCGACAGGGCGGGATTACGAAACCCGTCCTCATCCTAAGCGAGCCGCCTATCGAGGCTATTCCGACGTTGCTCGAGTTTGATATCATGCCCTCGGTCTATACGTCTGACTTTGCTCTTGCGTATGGCGAATGTGCCGTCGCGGCGGGCAAGGTGGGCAAGTACCATCTTGCCATCGAGACGGGCATGAATCGTATCGGCGTTCACTACACACAGGTGCTCGACTTTGTCCGCGGCATCAGCTTCCATCGCGGTATTCAGTGCGACGGCGTATTTACGCACTTTGCCACGGCCGATGAACCTTCGGGTTGGGACTACAAGCTGCAGTGCCAGCGTTTTACCGAGGCCGTTCAGGCCATTAAGGACGCAGGTTTTGAATGCGGTATCGTGCATTGTGCCAATACGCCGTCCTCGATGCTCGATTCTTCAATGCACTTTGACATGATTCGTGCCGGCATCGGTTTGTATGGTCTGCAGCCATGTGAGCTGAGTGGTCGTGTGATGCAGCTTGATCCCGTCATGAGCGTCCACGCGCGTGTGACGCGCGTGGCGCATCCTGCGATGGGCGAGGGCGTGGGCTACGGCTTTACCTACCGCGTACCGCGCACGCGCGTTCAGATCTGCACCCTTCCGATCGGTTATGCCGATGGCCTTTCGCGTACGCTTTCCAATCGTATGGATGTGCTGTATCGCGGCGAGCGCGTGCATCAGGTTGGCAATATCTGCATGGATCAGTTTATGGTCGCCATTCAGTCCAACCCGGCGCATGAGATTCCCGAGGCCGAGTATGGTGACGAGATGATCATTGTCGGCTGCGATGGAGATGCCGAGATTACCATGGACGAGATGGCGCGCCTACGCGGCACGATTAACTACGAGGTCGCTTGCGGCTTTGGTATGCGTCTCGACAAGGTCTACGTGTAGGAGTCGCTATGGGCGTCATGCACATTCCCGGCCATAGCCATCAGGCGCCGCGTGAGGTCGCACTCGAGGAGATCGAGGCCGTTCTGGGCGATTGTCACCTTTGCCAGCTTTACCAGTCGCGCCACAACATCGTGTTTGGCGTGGGAAACCCCCGCGCTCGCGTGATGTTTATTGGCGAGGCGCCGGGCCGTAATGAGGATTTGCAGGGCGAGCCCTTTGTGGGGGCGGCAGGCGAGGACCTCAACGGCATTTTGTCGCTGGCGGGGCTCAAACGCGAAGACGTCTACATTGCCAACGTGCTTAAGTGCCGCCCGCCGGGAAACCGCAATCCGCGCCCCGAGGAAGTGCTGGCTTGCTCACCGTTTTTGCGCGAGCAGATTCGAAGCATCTGGCCCGATATCATCGTGACGCTCGGCAACCCCGCAACGCACTTTGTGCTCAAGACCGAGATCGGCATTACCAAGCTGCGCGGCAGGTTCCATCAGATGGGGCACTTTGTGGTGATGCCCACTTTCCATCCGGCAGCAGCGCTACGCAATCCAGCGTGGCAGGAGCTGCTGGAGGAAGACTTTAAGATGCTGGGCGACTATCTGGGGCGACATCCCGCACCAGAGGACGCCTCGGAATAATAAGGAGCATATATGTCCCTGGAGCGCCTGGGGGTAGGTACTTACAAAACGACTTGCGCTGCCGATACGGAGTACTTTGGCGAGCTAATTGCACCGTGCCTTGAGGACGGAGATGTGCTCATCCTGACCGGTGGCCTGGGAGTGGGCAAAACTCACTTTACCAAGGGCGTCTCGCGCGGGCTGGGCGATGGGCATATGGTTACGAGTCCTACGTTTGCGCTCATGGCCGTTCACGATCAAGGTCGTATTCCGCTGTTTCACTTTGATCTATACCGCCTGGAGCATGCCTACGAGCTCGAGGATACGGGCATTTTCGATGTGCTGGGCTATGAGGGTGCTTGCCTGCTGGAATGGGGCGAACAATTCCAGGACGAGCTGACGGATGAGTATCTTTCGGTGACGCTCAGGCGTGATGAGGGCGACAGCGATGTGCGAACGATAACGCTTGAGGCGCACGGTGACCGCGCAATGGAGCTTTCCCATTTGATTGATAAGGCTGTACAAGATGAGCTTGCATAACGACAACGCGCTGGTGGTGGCGCTCGATACCTCGACCGACATGCTTGCCTGCGCGGCAAGCTGGATTGATGGGCAGACGGGTGAGACGAAGCTCGTGAGTGGCGACCACATGTGTCGCCGTCACGCCAACGTTGAGCTCGTGAATACCGTTGATGGCGTGCTGGCTCAAGCCGGTCTGGATCGCAGCGATGTTGGTTGCTATGTGGTCGGCCGCGGCCCGGGGTCCTTTACGGGTGTGCGCATCGGCATCTCCACTGCCAAGGGCCTCGCGCGTGGTGCCAATGTTCCGCTGCTGGGCGTGTCGACGCTCGACGCTTGCGCTTGGACGGCGTGGAAGGCTGGCGTGCGCGGCAAGCTTGGTATCTTGGCCGATGCTATGCGCGGTGAGGTATATCCGGCGCTGTATATGCTGGTCGATGAGGGTCCCGAGCGTCAATTTGAGCGCGAACACGTGGTCAAGGCCGCCGTGGCGCTCGATGAGTGGCGCCAAGCAGCGGACTGGGGCCAGGTTCAGCTGACCGGTGACGGTCTCGTGCGCTATGGCAAGCTGCTGGGTGAGGACGAGGCCGCCCGCTGCGTGGAGCGCGACCTGTGGTGGCCTTCGGGCGAGGGCTTGCTGCTCGCGCACGCTGCGGGTGACGGCGATCCGGCCCGCGTCCTGCCGATTTACACGCGCCTTTCGGATGCCGAGGAAAACGAGCGCAAGCGTCTTGGTCTTGCCGAGAGTGCGCAGAGCGAAATTACGGGTGTTGCCGATGAGCTCGCCGGTCGTCATCTGCAGTTCCGTCCCATGGGCGCGGCGGATGCCGAGGGCGCGAGCGCGCTGGAGGCTGCCTGCTTTGAAGGTGCCGGACACGAGACATGGACGCCGGGCATGTTCCTGTCCGAACTGGGCGAGGACGTCGCTGCGCCGCGTAGTTGGTGGGTGGCACACGACGACGGCAAGCTGCTGGGCCTTGCCGGCGGTATGGTCGTGGACGGTGATGTGCAGATTCTGGATGTCGCCGTCGACCCGGCACATCGCCGTGAGGGCATTGCCCGCAAGCTGCTGTCGCACGTGAGCTATGATGCCCAGATGCTCGGCTGCACCACGGCTTCGCTCGAGGTCGAGGACGGTAACGAGGGAGCGATCGCGCTTTATAACGCTCTGGGCTTTACCGAGGCTGGCCGTCGCCGCGGCTACTATGGTGCCGGCAAGGACGCCATCGTCATGACGGCTCCGCTGCCCCTGGTGCTTCCGGTCGACAATGCTTCGCCCGAGCCGACGGCGGCAGAGCAGCGCGTATGGCCGCTGCCTGCGCCTGGGCGCTCCGAGGGGGAGCGTGCCGAAATTGAGCGCCGCCGCCTAGTGCTCGCTATCGAGAGTTCCTGCGACGAGACGGCCGTGGCGATTATCGATGCGGATGGCAATATGCTGGCCAACCAGGTGTCGACACAGATTGATTTTCATGCCCGCTTTGGCGGCGTGGTGCCCGAGATCGCCTCGCGCAAACACGTTGAGGTGATTGTGAGTGTCGTGGATGCGGCGCTCGAGGATGCCGCAGCATCGCTTGGTCTTGAGGGTGGAGCCATCGCGCCGAGCGAACTCGCCGCTGTTGGCGTGACACAGGGTCCGGGCCTGGTGGGTGCTCTGGTAGTGGGCGTCGCCTTCGCCAAGGGCTTTGCCTATGCCGCCGGTAAACCGCTCGTGTGCGTCAACCATCTGGAGGGCCATCTGTTCGCCAATCTGCTGGCGCAGCCCGATCTCAGGCCGCCGTTTATCTTCACGCTCGTCTCGGGCGGTCATACCATGCTCGTGCACGTGAAGGC
This sequence comes from uncultured Collinsella sp., assembly GCA_959606495.1. GTDB lineage: Bacteria > Actinomycetota > Coriobacteriia > Coriobacteriales > Coriobacteriaceae > Collinsella. The sequence goes on from CAUHJB010000026.1 coordinate 6,474, forward strand.
ATGGGGCGACTACGAGGTACTTGGTGAGACACTCGACGATGCTGTGGGCGAGGCCTTCGACAAGGTAGCCAAGGCGTTGGGTCTGGGCTATCCCGGTGGCCCCATCATCTCCAAGCTGGCCGAGACGGGCAACCCCAAGGCGATCGATTTTCCTCGCGCGCTTAACAGCAGGGGAGACTATCGTTTCTCGCTTTCGGGTCTTAAAACGGCCGTGACGCTCTACATCGAGCAGGAGACCAAGGCCGGGCGCACGATTCACCTGCCCGATCTGGCGGCTTCGTTTGAGGCAGCCGTCTTTGACGTTCAGTACAAGAAGGCCAAAAACGCCCTGCATGCCACCGGATGCAAGGAATACTGCATCGGCGGCGGCGTCTCGGCTAATCCGCATCTGCGCGAGATGATGATCAAGAAGCTTGGGCGTCAGGGGATCCGCGTGACGGTACCGCCGCTTTCGGCGTGCACCGATAACGCTGCCATGATCGCGGAGGTCGCCCGCCGTAAATTCGACCGAGGTGAAATCTCGCCGTTCGACGTCGACGCCGATCCAAACATGACGCTGTAGCTGGTACGGCGCGGTCCCCGGACGGAGGGGCCGGATATAAGGTTTCCTGCTCTACAGTCCTGCGCAAGACGAAGGCCACATTAAGTGGCCTTCTTTGCGTGCGGAACTCGCGATAAACCTTATATCCGGCCCCTCCGTCCGGGGACCTTTCTGTATCGATATAGCTTCTGAGCTGGTTTGGCGTCGACAACGTCCGGCAAGGTTAGCCAGCTGCGTCGAATTTCCGGCGTGCTTTAGCTGAAAGAAAAAGATGGTGTGCGGAGCTTTGCTCCGCATTTGGGATGGGAGCTCCCGCGGCTCCCGAGGGGCATCTCTCATGCAAAAACTTTTGTTGGGTAAAGTCCGAGGTCAGTGGCGTTTTATACCGAGAATTTCAAAAAAATTTGAAAATTCATTACAAATTTGCGTTGACTTTAGGTAACTAAAGTTTCATACTGCTTTTCATCCACTGGGGGATGTGAACACGCACGGATCGTTCGCATCATGATTGAAGAGGATTTCTTAGACATGTTCACGCATCAGCTAAACATTATCAGCGTAGTAATTATCTGATGCGGGTTAGCACATACAGCTAGCCCGTACGATAACGGGCGGCTGATGAAGATGAGGGCCGTCGAGCGCAACCGACGGCCCTCATTTTTTATGTCTAGGAAGTTCTTTTTAGAGGAGGAAATGTAATGAACGGAGTTTTGCTCATGGTTGTGGCCGCGGCGGTGCTCGCCTGCGGCTATCTGGGCTACGGCCGCTGGCTGGCCAACAAGTGGGGCGTTGACAAAGAGGCCCTCACGCCGGCCAAGCGCATGAAGGACGGCAAGAGCTTCTCACCCGTCTCCGCCTTTACCGCGTTCTCGCACCAGTTCAGCTCGATCTGCGGTGCTGGCCCTGTCACGGGTACGATCGTCGCCATGGCCTTTGGCTGGCTGCCCGTCGTGCTCTGGGTCCTCGTCGGCGGCATCTTCTTTGGCGCCGTCCACGACTTTGGTGCTCTGTATGCTTCGATGAAGAACAACGGCAAGTCCCTGGCTCAGCTCATCGAGAAGTACATCGGCAAGACCGGCCGTCGCCTGTTCCTGCTGTTCTGCTGGCTGTTCTGCATCATCGTCATCGCCGCCTTCACCGACATGGTCTGCAAGACGTTCATGTTCACCCCGGCCGTTGACGCTTCTGGTGCTGCTACCGGTGCCATCGACTTCACCAAGTCCTATGCCGCCGGCTGCGCTGGTACCATCTCCATCCTGTTCACCTTCGTCGCTATCGCCTTTGGTTGGGCCCAGAAGAAGTTCAACCTCACCGGTGCTACCGAGTTCGTCACCGGCGTGGTCCTCATGGTTCTCATGTTTGCCGTCGGTATGCAGTTCCCGGTCTACCTGGATAAGTTCCAGTGGTTCGCCGTCGTCATGGTCTACCTGGTCTTCGCTGGCGCTATGCCCATCCAGATGCTCAAGACCCCGCGTGACTACCTCACTTCCATCATGATGATCGTCATGATCGTTTGCGCTGTCCTCGGTATCGTCGTCCTGGGTGTTAACGGCCAGGCCACCATCACCGCTCCGGCCTTTACCGGCTTCTCCAGCGCTTCTGGCATGATGTTCCCGGTCCTGTTTGTTTCCGTTGCCTGCGGTGCCCTCTCCGGCTTCCACAGCCTCGTTTCTTCTGGTACCTCCTCCAAGCAGGTCGAGAAGGAGCAGGACGCCGTCAAGGTCGGTTATGGCGCCATGATCGTCGAGTCCTTCGTCGGCATCCTTGCCATCATCGTCGCCGGCATCATGTTCTCCGACATGAACACCGCCGGTACCGGCGCCCTCAACGCCGGCGTCGCTTCCACCCCGTTCCAGATCTTCGCCGCTGGTATCTCCCGCGGTATGCAGGCCTTCGGTGTTGACGGTACGTTCGCTACCGTCTTCATGACCATGAACGTTTCCGCTCTGGCCCTGACCTCGCTCGACGCCGTCGCCCGCATCGCCCGCACCTCGTTCTCCGAGTTCTTTGCCCAGACCAACGACGCCCTGGCCATCGAGTCCAAGGCCGGCTACATGAAGGTTCTCGGCAACCCCTGGTTCGCTACGGTCGTCACCCTGCTTCCCGGTCTCGCCCTCGCCTTTGGCGGCTATGCCAACATCTGGCCGCTCTTTGGTGCTTCCAACCAGCTGCTCGGCGGTATGACCATGATTACCCTCGCCGTGTTCTGCAAGTGCACCGGCCGCAAGGGCTGGATGCTCTACGTGCCCGTCGCCTTCCTGCTCTGCTGCACCTTCACCTCGCTGGTCCAGAGCGCCATGGGCTGCATGACCGCTGTCCAGGCTTACGGCTTCTTCGGCACCATCCCGGCTACCGCCACCACGGCCGCCGTCTCCGTCGCCGCCACCAAGGGCCTGCAGCTCGTTTTCGCCGTCCTGCTGATGGTCCTGGGCCTCATCGTTGCCGTCAACTGTCTCAAGGAGTTCTTCGGCAAGGAGGCCGGCTCCATGCCCGACGAGGAGCCCGAGTGGTCCGAGATGGGCAAGGCCGAGTACGGTCGCGCCGCTGCCGCTGAAGCTCCTGCCGACGCCGAGGCCGCCAAGGCCTAGTCGGTCGGACGGGTTGAATCTCCCATCTATTTGACTCGGAAAGACTGGGTCCGCAATCAAGCGGACCCGGTCTTTTTTCTTGTGAGAACAGGTGGTGCAAGGGCGTTCTCGCAGATGTTTTGCGTGGATAGGCTCGTGCGTTGTACCATATGGACGTATATGTGTGCATATGAAAGGGGCCCCGTGGCCAAGACGGTATATTCCGATAATCAAAACAATGTCGATGCTCTGGCTGAGCGTCTGAGCAGCCAGACATCGCTTTCTGCCGAGCGCGCCAAGCTGGTTGCCTACGACCTGCTCTGCCGCAAGGCGCTCAAGATTAAGTCGAGCGCGCTGGCGCAGATTTTCCGCTCCGTCGATAAGGAATGCGACACCAAGGCGATGCGCGATGAGCTTATCGCGGCAAATATCGTGACCAAGATCGAGGGCAGCGGCATTAACGGGCGCCCGGCGTTCTATACCATCAATGTCGAGATCCGCGATGCCCAGGAGCAGCCTGCCGAGTCCGTCGAAGATTTTGTCGTCGAGGATTCCGCTGACGTGCCTGCTGTGGAAGAAGCTGCTCCGCGTGAGCATGTCGATACCGATGAGTTGCTCGATGAGAACGTCGTGCGTGCCTTTACGGCCAAGGCGGGACGCGGCGGTTTTGGCGGGGGTGGCAAGCGCGATGCGCAGCGCCGCGCCCAGCAGGAGCGCTTCCGTCGTGCCGTTGCTCAAAAGGGTGAGACGGATGCCGAGGCTGTTGAGAACGAGGTTGCTGCCGAGTCGCAGAGGCCCGCGAAGGAGCAAAAGCCCGTGGAGGCCCAGGAGCCCCAGCGTCGCCGTGGTGCCCACTTTAAGGCTGCGCAGCAGGATGTCGCGCATGAGGTTGAAGAGCCTTCCGAGGCTGCAGACGATGTTGAGGAGTCTGCCAAGAAGGCTCCGGGTTCATGCCGTCCCGGGCGTGGTTTTGCGAGGCGCGCGTATCCCGTAAGGCGTCAGGAGAAGGGCGAGCCGGCTTCGACCGCTCAGGCCGAGAAGGCCGAACAAACCGAGAAAACCGTTGAGCCGGCGACTCGCGAGCAGCAACCTTCCGAGTCGCAGCCTGCGGCTGACGCTGAGGTCAAAGCTCAACAGACCGCTGATAAGCAGGCGGGGGAGAGCACCTCAGGCAAGCCCCGTCGTCGTCGTCACCGCGGCGGTCGTGGCTCAAATGCCGAGGCCGCGGCCGAGAAGGCAGCGACACAAAACGGAGATGAGAAGGCCGAGACTCCGGTGGATCAGGTCAAGCGCCAGCCGGCGAAGGAGGCCAAGTCCGATCGTCCGCAAAAGCGCTCGTCTGCGCCCAAGCAGAAACGTAATACCCGGGCAGATTCCAAGCGTAAGCCTCATGCACAGGCTGAGCCTGCCGCGGCTGATAGTGCTACCCAGCAGCCCGAGTCGGCCGTCCACGGCGAGGTATCGGCGTTTGCCCTTGCCCGCGTTTTGGGCAGGCAGCTGCTCAAAGTTGTCCCTACGCCTACGGCGCTCTCTAAGATCAAGGAGCAGCAGACTCAAATTGTTAAGGCCGAGGGCAAGGACGGCAAAAAGGCGCCGCAGCGCACTCAGCACAACGAGATGTCCAACCGCAAGATTGCCGAGGAAATCGCAATCATCCAGGCTTGGATCGAGCAAAACCGAGGTGCCGATACGCCGGTTGCCTCGCGCCGCCAGCGTGCCTACCAGATTTTTAACGACGAGAAGGCTTTTGACGGCAAGCACGGTGAGCGCCTGATAAGGCGCATGACCGAAAAGGGCATCAGCATGCAGGCGATCAAGGTCGCCCCCAACCGCCCCGTGCACTTTACGGGTTTCTTTACGCTGGGCGCCGATAAGCCGTTCATTATGGTCGAGAACCTGGACACCTACGACGAGATCGTCAGGCTGCTGCGTGGCCGCAAGCACGCCAAGCTCTTTGGCATCAAGGTGGGCGGCGTGATTTTTGGCGGCGGATGCAAGGCGAGCGTCTCGCATGCCCTGGACGATTATCTGGCTGAGATCGGCTATCGCTTTAACTACGTCTACTACGTGGGCGATATCGACCGCGAGGGCGCGCGCATCGTCGAGCAGGCTCGCAATGCCAATGTGGTTGAGATTCGCCTGCATGCCGGCATGTACCGCGCCATGCTCGCCGAGCATAAGCGTCGCGTGAAGGCCGGCGGCGAGTGCGAGCCCGCGGCTGCCAACCAGGGCGTGCCGCAGAACTTGGCGGCGACGATCAAGGATCTGCCCATGGTCACGCGCGTGCAGTTCCGCAATGTGCTGCGCGAGGGCGGGCGCATTCCGCAGGAGATTCTGATGACCGCCGACTATCGGGATGGCGACTCGGGAAGCTTCGACCGCATGCTTAACAACTAAATTCCGCCGGCCCCGGGAGAGCGGGGACACCGGCTTAGGTTTCCTGCTCTACAGTCCTGCTCACGACGGAGGCCACATTAAGTGGCCTCCTGTTCGTGCGGAACTCGCGATAAACCTAAGCCGGTGTCCCCGCTCTCCCGGGGCCTGTCGTGGCTTGGCCGTTGCATGCGGCTCGCTTTTCGGAACGGGGCTGACGGACACGTTCCGAAATCTACCACCGTCGCTGTGCAGGGTGTCTATAAAGAGCCGTGGCCAAAAAACATCAAATATGAGTACTGATACTCTTTTAGTAGCAGTAATTTTGACCACATTTAAGGTGATTTGACGTGTCGATCGAGCAGATAAGCTGCCGTATCTCCTCAAGTGTTCATTAAAGGGAGACCTTGATGCGAATAAATCTCATTAAGATCTTCTTTTATTAACGAAAATAATGTAGCTACAACGGTAACAGTACTCATATTTGCCGTTTTTTGGCCACAGTCCTTCGGAGGGTCCTCGAAAATAGTCCCGAGCCGGCACTTGGGGACGTTCCTATAATGCCGGCACTTAGGAGCGTCCCCAAGTGCCGGCACCGCGTCTGCCTGCGGCGGCCGCGCCCCGCTGCGTCGCTCCGCATCCTTGCGGGTTCGGATTCCTCCGCTTGGCGGCGTTGGCTCGATTTGCTTGACGTGAGGGGCTCTTGGCTGGTGTGGGACGGAGGGATTCCGCGTCCGCCTGGTCGGCGGCCGCGCCCCGCTGCGTCGCTTCGCTCCTTGCGTGCTGCGCTGGAAAACGCTTCGCGTTTCCTCAGCTCCGCACCCTTGCGGGTTCGAATTCCTCCGCTTGCCCACAAGAAAGCGCCCTGGGCCGTTATGGGCTTAGGGCGCTCAGTTTTAATGGCTGGGACGGAGGGATTCGAACCCCCAACAGCCGGCACCAAAAACCGGAGTTCTACCGTTGAACTACGTCCCAATGTGTGGTGTTGCCCAAAAGCAACTCGTCTAGTTTACCTAATCTGCGAGGGCATCGCAAACGCCGTCGAGTAGGCGTACGGCGAGCGTCTGCGCGTCGCTGGCCGTGAAGGTGCCGTTGTAGCGCGTCATGCCCGTGAGCTCAATGCGAATGCGAGCCGGCTTCTGCTGCGCGGCGACATTGGCGGTGCGGATGCGCTGGGCCAGGTTGTGGCACTCGGCGAGGGCAATCGTGGCGCGTGGCGCGGCGTCGGCGGGCAGCTCGTCGCTTGCGATCTCGAGCACCAGGTCAACGTCGGTTGGGACCTCGGAGTCGCAGAGCATCATGCCGCTGTTGTCGGTCGTTGCCGTGGCGATGTTCCACATGCGCGAAGCAACGCTGCGTGCGATGGGGTCCTCACCGATAACGGCGATCTGGAAGCGCTCGAGCACGTTGGCGGCGCGAGCAAAACCGATGCGGGACTCGGCTTCGGTGACCGAGGGCTTGCCCTCCCACACATGGTGCAGGCGGTTGATGTAGGCGTAGGTGTCCTGGAAGGCCATGCCGTCGGCAAACAGGCCGACATTTTCCTGGAACTGCTGCAGGGCGGCCTCGGTATGCGGACCAAAGTAGCCGTCGTCTTCGCCACAGGCAAAGCCCAAAACGTTGAGAGCGCGCTGCAGGGCCTGCACATCGGCGCCATGGAAATTGGGCATGCGCAGATACAGAGTGCGGTCGCCCAGCTTATACGAGGCGTCGACCAGGGCGCTCCAACAGGGGATATCGACGGCATGACCGGCAGCAAGGCCGCTGTCGAGCCTGAAGGTGCTGACGGCCTGCTCGGTGGTGGTGCCAAAGCGCTTGTCGACAACCTCGGCGTCATCGATTGTATAGCCGAGCTGCAGAAGGCGGGACTGAACATCCTCGACGGCTGCTCCCTGCATGCCCGTGGTAATAGGTTCCATGAACGAACCCCTTTCGGCGTACCATTCGTACTATTTTGAGCGTGTGTCGGATAGACAACGCGAGACAATTTATAAACATGCACTCAATAGTGTAGCAACTTGTACCCAAACTCGCTGCCCACAGGTTTTATGACCCCCGCTAGTTAAGACGCTCCACAAAGAAATCTGCCATTGAGAGGAAGAGCTCGCGCGCATGCGGGTCGAGCTCGACGCCTTCGATAGCGGCCTTGGCCTTAGCGGTCAGGTCGAGCGCATAGGTGTGGGCGTAATCGATGGAGCCGGTCTCCTGGAAGATCTCCACGGCGCGTGCGAGCTGCGCAGGGTCCTCGGTGCCCGAGGAAAGGATTGCCTCGATCTCGTCGTGATAGCGCTCGTCTGACAGGGCATGCACGGCAACGAGGGTGCGCTTGCCCTCGGTGATATCGGTGCGGAAGTCCTTGTTGGCGGCCTCCTTGGTGCCGATCAAGTTGAGCAGGTCGTCTTGAATCTGGAAGGCAAGGCCCGTGTGCAGCCCAAAGGCGCGCAGTGCCTCAATCTGCTCTTCGCTGCCGCCGCCGATAATGGCTCCGGCGGCAAGCGGCGTCGCTCCGCTGTAGTACGCGGTCTTGTGCGTCGCCATGTCCAGGTAGTCATCAACCGAGATATCAAAGCGCTCGTCACGGACCCAACCCAGGTCAAGCGCTTGACCCTCGATGGTGCGGACGATCATCTCGGTAAGCTCGTGGAGCACACGCAGCTTCACGTCGGACTCGAGCGTGGGATCGTCGAGAACCGTCTTGGTGACCATGGTGAGCGCCAGGTCGCCACAATTGATGGCAAGGCCCGTGCCCTCGGTAAGGTGCATGCAGGGCTTGCCTCGACGAAGCTGTCCGTTGTCGGCGATGTCGTCGTGAATCAGCGCGCCTGACTGGAAATGCTCGATGGCCGCCGCTGCGCTGCGGGCGCTCTCAAAGCTGCCGCCTACCGCAGTGGCGGCGAGCATGCAGATGAGCGGGCGGTGGCGCTTGCCAGCGTTTGCCGTAAATGCCGAGAGCGGGGTATACAGGTAGCGCTCGATATCGGCGGAAGTCGCCTGTCCGTCAAAGAACGTGGCCAGATAGTCGTTAATCTGGTCAAAGTGCTGGGCTAAAAAGCTGGTAAACGGACTGGACACGGGTTCTCGCATTCTTTGATAGGTTGCATCGTTGCATTATGCAGACAACATATTGCCACATTAGGGCGTCGAGCGCGGCGGTTGAAGACGATTGGTCCATGCGGCCGCAAGTGCGGTAGGGGCTTGGCTAGATAAGCCCAAAGTGTTCGAGCGCGGTGACGACGCCGTCGTGGTCGATGCTGTCGGTGACATAGTCGGCCTTTTCCTTGAGGAAGTCCGGTGCGTTGCCCATGGCGATGCCAACGTCGACGGCGTTCATCAGCGAGACGTCATTGCTGGCGTCGCCGATGCCGTATACGGTTCCGTGGTGGGGATCGAGGGCGTCGAGTACGGACTGGATACCCTCGCGCTTGGTGCATTCGCGAGGCGAAATCTCGGTCACTTCGAGCTCGAGCTCGTTAAAGCAGAGCAGCGGCTCAAACGCTTGATCCTGAGCGATGCGGTTGGCAAGCGACGTGGACATTAAGATCTTGTAGGCGCTGTAATGTTGCAGCTGCGTAATTGCATCGCCCACGGTGCGGGCATATCCGGGGGCGTCGGGCGCATCGGCACCCATGCGAACGACGCCATTGAGTCCCTCAAAGCGAATCACTTCGTCCGATTGCTCAAGAATGGGAGCAAGACGCTGCAGCATACCGGGCGTCATCGCCAAATCGCGGATCACGTGTCCCTCAAGTTCGACATAGCCACCCGCGAGGCAGACGATGCCGGTCCAGGGCAGATCGAGCAGCTTTGGATGGATGCAGCTCAGCGTGCGCCCTGTGCAGATAAACGCCATATTGCCCTTGGCGACAAAATTACGGATGGCTTGCGAGACCGCTTCATTGGGATAGGGGGAGAGGTCTCGCTCGCTCTCGGGAAGCTCTTGTGCCACTCGAGGGTCTTGCCAGGCGAGTGTTCCGTCGATATCGAAGAAGCAGATATCGCCGCGCTTATGGGCTGCGCTGGCGGCAGGGGAGGCCGAGGTGGTGGGCACAAATCCCGGCTCGAGGCCCATGATCTGGTCAAAATGCTCTTTAACGCGGGGAACGGAGATGCCAATAATCACCTGGGCGGTCTTGCCCGTAATGATGAGGCCCTTGGCGCCCACCGCGACAAACGACGCATTATCTGCAACGATGGAAGGGTCTGCGACCTCGACGCGCAGGCGCGTGGCGCAGTTGGTTGCGCCCACGATATTGCCAACGCCACCTAAAAGCTGAATTACCCGCTCGGCGAGGACGTGATCTTGATCGGATTGAATACCGACCTCGCCATTGGGAGATTGCTCTTTGGCAAAGCCGCTTCCCGTTAAACGATCGATTGCCGCGCGATTGGAGACATGATCCTCGCGGCCCGGCGTCTTAAGGTCATAGACCAAGATGAGTGCTCGAAAACTAACAAAAAAGATGAGGCTAAAGGCAAGACCGATACCGAGCGCCAAAAGGTAGGAGCCGGCATGCATTCGCATGAGTGGGATGAAGTTGAAGGCCGTCATTTCCATGAGACCGCCCGAGAAGATGCCGACGATGCCAAAGAAGTTCATGGTCATGGCAAGGCAGGAGGACAGGACGGCGTAGAGCAAAAAGAGTCCGGGATAGGTGAACATAAAGAGAAACTCGAGCGGCTCGGTGACGCCGCAGACCACCGAGGCGACGATGGCGGGCAAAAGGATGACCTTAAGGCCGGCGCGGCGTTCGGGTTTGGCGGTGAAATAGAATGCTGCCGCGATGGCGGGAAGGCCAAAGAGCTTGCCCCAGCCGGTGGCGGTAAAACCTGCCCAGGGCGCAAGTTCATTTAAAGGGCGCGTGCTATGGGAGAGAATGGGGAGCAGGTTGGTCCACGTGGCGTAAATACCGTCGTGAATGACCAGATTGTCGTAATAGATGGGCATATAGAGCAGATGGTGCAGCCCCATGGGCTCGAGCGCTCGCTCCAAAAACACAAAGATGCCCACGCCGAAGGGGCCGACGCCCGCAAGTGCGTGGCGCAGCGTTTCGGTCACAGCGTATGCGAAGGGCACGATGGCGGCCGAGATGGCGGCAAGGGCAAACACGGCAAAAAAGCTGATGAGGTAGACCAGCGAGGAACCCGAGAAGGTGCCGAGCCAATCGGGAACCTTGGCATCGTAGAAGCGGTCATGGATGGCGACGACGGTTGCCGACACCGCCAGCGGGCCGATAATGCCGGTGTCGAGCGTCTTGATGCCGTCGATGACGGTGATGCCGCTGGCGGGGGTTAAAGACGACGGGTACTTAAGTCCAAGGTTGTCGCCGCTCAGCTTAATGATCTCGCTCAAAAAGAAACAGTAGGCAAAATAGGCTACGAGCGCCTCGAGGCAGCAGCGTGCCGGTTGCTTTTGGGCAAGGCCGATAGGCAGCGCTACGGCAAAAAGAAGTGGAAGGCGCTTAAAGACCGTCCACGAGCCGCGCTGGATGATGGTCCAGAAAACGTACCAGGGGGTTCCGTATACGGCGAGGTCGCCGACGATATCCACGGTCGTTGCGAGGGCGGAGATGCCGACCATGAGGCCTGATATAGAAAACAGCATGGCGGGCGCGAACATGGCTCCGCCAAAACGTTGGATTTTCTGCAGCATAATAAGCCTTCCGGATGCAACATGCTGTGCGAGCAAGAACGTTTAAACAATGAACTCATTGTAGAGGACTGGCTGCTTGCCGCATTGACGGTTTTGATTCGGTCCGATTTGGGTTTCGGGGGAACCGTCGACGGTAAATAATCCGTGCTTTACCGATAATCGGTTTAAACAACTTTAAGAAATGCTATCGTGCCTAGCCATACATATTCATTAGAGGTGAAATCATGCCAAAAGCGATTTACGAAGGAATCTACCGCGAGATCCGTTCGCGCATCATCAACGGGACCTATGCGTTTCAGGAGATGCTGCCAACCGAAGCCGAGCTGACCGCGGAGTTTGGCTGCACGCGCAATACCGTTCGACGCGCCTTGAGCATGCTGGCCGACCAGATGTTTGTGCAGCCTATACACGGTAAGGGCGTGCGCGTTATTTGGCTTAAGGGCGAAACCGACATGCTGGGCGCACTCGAAGAGGTTGAGTCGTTTGGCGAGTTCGCAAAACGCAACAATGCCGTCGCATCGACCGAGGTCAAGTCTTTTGAACATTTGATTTGCACTGAGCAACTCTCTCGCCGCCTGGGCTTTAAGGTGGGCGAGGAGCTGATTCGCGTCGTGCGTGTCCGAAGCCTCAACGGCAGCGCGCGCCAAGTGGACCATGGCTACTTTTTGGCGTCGGTCGCCAAGGGCCTGACCCCCGAGATCGCGGCGGATTCTATCTACGGCTATCTGGAGCACAAGCGCGGCGTCAAAGTGATGGCGAGCCGTCGTACGGTGAGTGTCGAGCTCGCCAACGATGAGGACTGCAGCTATCTGGACCTTGGCAAGTACAACTGCGTCGCCGTTATGGAGAGCCAGTCGTACACCTCGGACGGCATCTTGTTCGAGGTCACGCATGCCCGCACACACCCCGAGATCTTCCATTACCGCGTCAATTCCAAGCGATAGCCGGCTAGCTCGCAGCCTGACGAGACTCATGCCCTCAAAGCGAAAACGCCCGGTCAAACCGACGATGCATCGGCTTGATCGGGCGTTTTCTCTGCATTCGATAACAAATAATTGTTTATACAAAACTTGTCAAGTATCAAGTCGAAATTACCGTTCACCGAAGATTTTCTACCGCTCTAGTAATACTTGTTCAAACAACTAGCCAAATAGCGTATTGTACAAATCAGCAAAAGGGGCAAAGTCCCCGAGCCAATCTCCGAAGGCGGCGGCAAAGGGTGCCGCCACGGTGTGAAAGGGTGGATTGTAATGAAGAACGAAATGAGCAGAAGGCAGTTCCTGGGCTTTGCTGGTTCCGCGGCTGCGGTTCTTGGTCTGGGCCTCGTGGGCTGCGGTGGTTCTGCCGGCTCTGGCTCCTCTGCTTCTGGTGACGCTGCCGAGGTCTACTTCCTCCAATTTAAGCCTGAGGTCGACAAGGAGTGGAAGGAGATCGCCAAGGCGTACAAGAAGGAGAAGGGCGTCGAGGTCAAGATCGTGACCGCCGCCTCCAACACCTACGAGGAGAAGCTCAAGTCCGAGATGTCCAAGAGCTCCGCTCCGACGCTGTTCCAGGTCAACGGCCCCACCGGCCTTAAGAACTGGAAGGACTACTGCGCCGATCTTTCCGACACCAAGCTCCGCGGCGAGCTCATCGACGACTCCCTGGCGCTGCAGTCCGACGGCAAGGATCTGGGTATCGACTGGGTTCAGGAGAGCTACGGCATCATCTACAACAAGGAGCTCCTCGAGAAGGCCGGCTACAAGGCCGAGGATATCAACTCCTTCGACAAGCTGAAGGCTTGCGCCGATGACATCCAGGCCCGCAAGGACGAGCTCGGCGTTGACGGTGCCTTCACTTCCGCCGGTATGGATGACTCCTCCAGCTGGCGCTACACCACGCACCTCGCCAACCTCCCGCTCTACTACGAGTTCGAGAAGGAGCACAATCAGGAGGACGACGAGATCAAGGGCGAGTATCTCGACAACTTTAAGCAGATCTTCGACCTGTATATCACCGACTCCACCTGCGATCCTTCGCAGCTCGCCTCCAAGACCGGTGACGACGCCACCAACGAGTTCGCAACCGGCAAGGCCGTCTTCTACCAGAACGGCTCTTGGGCCTACGCCGACCTCACCAAGGCCGGTATGACCGACGACCAGCTCGGCATGCTGCCGATCTACATCGGCGTCGACGGCGAGGAGAACCAGGGCCTGTGCTCCGGCGGCGAGAACTACTGGTGCGTCAGCTCCCAGGCTTCCGAGGATGCCCAGAAGGCCACCGAGGACTTCATGTATTGGTGCGTCACTTCTGACACCGCCACCAGCATCATCGCTGACAAGATGGGTCTGACCGCCCCGTTCAAGAGCGCTAAGGAGACCACCAACGTCTTCTCGCAGCAGGCCGTTGCTATGGCCAAGGACGGCAAGAAGACCGTTGCTTGGGACTTCGTTTACATCCCCTCTGAGGAGTGGAAGAAGAACCTCAAGCAGGCTCTCATCGCTTATGCTGCCGACAACACCAAGTGGGACGGCGTCAAGAACGCCTTCGTCGATGGCTGGAAGACCGAGAAGGCTGCTTCCGAGTAAGCAGTTGCTGCCCAAGCTATCTGATTAGCGACAGGGGGCGGGCAGACGTAGGTTTGCCCGCCCCCTGCATATTGAAAGGACCCTTCTATGGGCAAAGCACTCAAACGCTGGTGGCCGCTCTTTATGCTGCCCACGTGCCTGGCGTTTATGATCGGGTTCGTGATTCCCTTTATCCAGGGTTTCTATCTCTCGTTCTGCCAGTTTATTACCATTAATAACGCGCACTTTGTCGGTATCGAGAACTACGTGCGCGCACTGTCAGATCCGCAGTTCTCCACGTCGTTCTTCTTTACCGTGGCGTTTGCCTTCCTGTCGACGGTGCTCATCAACGTGATCGCGCTGGCCATTGCGCAGGCGCTCACTCGCAAGGCGCTCAAGGGCACCAACATCTTCCGTACGATTTTCTTTATGCCTAACCTGATTGGCGGCATTGTACTGGGTTACATTTGGCAGATTCTGATCAACTGCCTGCTCTCCAACGTGGGTGCCCAGCTTATCGCCCTCAACTCCGCCGCTGGCTTCTGGGGCCTTATCATCCTGACCCTGTGGCAACAGGTCGGCTACATGATGATCATCTACATCGCCGGTCTGCAGTCCATTCCGTCTGATTACATCGAGGCCGCCAAGGTCGACGGCGCTACGGCATGGCAGACGTTTTGGAAGGTTAAGATCCCCAACCTGATGCCGACCATCACCATCTGCCTGTTCCTGTCCATCACCAACGGCTTTAAGCTGTTCGACCAGAACCTCGCCCTTACCGGTGGTGCCCCGGCGCACTCTACCGAGATGCTCGCCCTGAACATCTACAACACGTTCTATTCGCGTGCTGGCATCGCATGGCAGGGCATCGGTCAGGCCAAGGCAGTTATCTTCTGCATCCTGGTTGTCGCTATTTCTATGATCCAGCTTAAGGCCACGAGGTCCAAGGAGGTGCAGCAGTAATGAAACGCGATAAGGCTATCAACCGCGCGCTCTCGATTTTCTTTACGATCCTGTCGCTCGCATGGATCTACCCCGTGTTCATGATTGCGCTCAATTCCTTTAAGAAAGCGACCGCAATCAGCACCACCACGGCGTTCGACCTGCTCACGCCCGAGACGTTCAACGGCCTTGCAAACTACGTGCACGCTCTTAACGAGCAGGGCTTTGCCTCGGCGTTTATGTACTCGCTTATTATCACGGTCACGTCGGTCGTGCTGATCTTGGTGTGCTGCTCCATGTGCGCTTGGTACGTGGTTCGCGTCAACAGCAAAATCTCGAACTTCTTCTATTACCTGTTCGTGTTCTCGATGGTCGTACCGTTCCAGATGCTCATGTTCACGCTGTCCAATTTGGCGGACCGCATCGGCTTCAACACGCCGTTCAACATCTGCTTTATCTATCTGGGCTTTGGCGCGGGCCTCGCGGTCTTTATGTTCGCCGGCTTTGTAAAGAACATCCCGCTCGAGATCGAAGAGGCGGCCATGATTGACGGCTGCAACCCGGTTCAGGTGTTCTTTAAGATCGTCCTTCCCATCATGAAGCCCACCTATCTTTCGGTCGGCATCCTTGAGACCATGTGGGTCTGGAACGACTACCTGCTGCCCTACCTTACGCTCGACTCCACCAAGTACAAGACCATTCCTATCTTGATCCAGTACTTCCGTGGCGGCTATGGCCACGTCGAGCTCGGCCCCATGATGGCCTGCATCATGATGGTCGTTGTCCCCATCGTCATCATGTACATCTTCTGCCAGAAGTACATCATCGACGGTGTGGTGGCAGGTGCCGTCAAGGGCTGATGCCGTAACTGTTTTGCAAGTTTTGGCGGCGCCCCTCAGCGTGGCGCCGCGTATCGAAAGGTAGAGACATGGCCGAGATCGTTCTCAAACATGTTCAGAAGGTGTATCCCAACAACGAGTCAAAAAAGAAGGGCTTCTTTGGCAAAAAGAAGAAGACCGAGGAGAAGAAGCACAACCTCAAGGTTACCGAGGACGGTGTGCTCGCTGTAGAGGACTTCAACCTCACCGTTCACGACCAGGAGTTCATCGTCCTCGTTGGCCCCTCTGGCTGCGGTAAGTCCACGACGATGCGCATGGTCGCCGGCCTGGAGGACATCACCTCCGGCGATGTGTTCATCGATGGCAAGCGCGTCAACGACGTGGCGCCCAAGGACCGCGACATCGCCATGGTGTTCCAGAGTTATGCTCTGTACCCCAATATGACGGTGTACGAGAACATGGCGTTTACGCTTGAGCTCAAGAAGGTCCCCAAGGACGAGATCGACCGCAAGGTTCGCTCCGCTGCCGAGATCCTGGGTATTACCGAGTACCTCGACCGTAAGCCCAAGGCGCTCTCTGGCGGCCAGCGCCAGCGCGTCGCCATCGGCCGCGCTATCGTGCGTGACCCCAAGGTCTTCCTGATGGACGAGCCGCTGTCCAACCTGGATGCCAAGCTTCGTAACCAGATGCGCGCCGAGCTCATTAAGCTGCGTCACGAGATCAAGGGCACCTTCATCTACGTTACCCACGACCAGACCGAGGCTATGACCCTCGGCGACCGCATCGTGGTCATGAAGGACGGCGTCGTCCAGCAGATCGCCACGCCGCAGGAGGTCTTCAACCATCCCGCGAACATCTTCGTCGCCGGATTCATCGGCGTGCCGCAGATGAACTTCTTCGATGCCCAGCTGGTGCGCTCGGGCAACGGCTTTACTGTCAAGACCGAGGATATGAACGTGGCGCTCGCCCCGGAGACTTGCGCTCAGCTTGCCCTCAACTGGGACGGCGGCGACGTGAAGGAGATTACGGCCGGCGTGCGCCCCGAGCAGATCCTGCTTGCCGACAAGGGCGAGGAGGGTGCGCTCCAGGGCACCGTCGAGGTGACCGAGCTCATGGGCTCGACCGAGCATGTCCACGTGACCGCTCCCGACGGCCAGTTTGTCCTGATTATCCCCGTCGTCGACCTCGAGGCCAAGGGCGCGCTCAAGGCTGGCGACCCCATCTGGTTCAAGTTCGAGAAGAACGCGACTCATCTCTTCGATAAGGTGTCTGGCAAGAACCTTATCTAGGCCCGGTGCATCCAGGCCCTCCCTTTGGGCGACTGCGGCTTTGCCATCCTTTTGCCGCGGTCACATATAAGGCTCCCCTCCCGTCCACTGGGCGAGAGGGGAGCCTTTCTTTGTGTTGGGACTGTCTGACCGGTCGTTTGTCTCGATCTGTAACGGATAGGGCCGATTTCGGACGTTAGATGTTACAGATCGAGACGGTTCCGCTGAGCTAACCCATTCATCTAAATCTGTAACACCAAAGGCGAATTTCACCTGCTAGATGTTACAGATTGAGATAAACCCGAGGGGAGGGGCCGGTATGTCTCAATCTGTAACGGCTGGGACCGTTTTGGTTGAGTAATTGCTACGGATCGAGATTGTTTGGCCGAGTCGGATCACAGGGTAACGTGCGGGCACAAAAAACGGAGCCGTGTTGCCACGACTCCGTTTCTCAAGAGGATGGGTAAGGGGAATGAGCTAGCTCAGGTGCCAGATCTCGTCGTTGTACTGGGAGATCGTACGGTCGGACGAGAAGGTGCCGGCGTTGGCGATATTGATGAGCGCCTTGCGCATCCAGGCGTCCTGGTCCTCGTAGTCGGCCAGCACGCGCTCCTTGGTCTGGATGTACTCCTCAATGTCGAGTAGGGCCATAAACCAGTCCTTGCCCTTAATGTCGTCGTGCAGGCGCTGCAGGCGCTCGGCGTTGCCGGTTGCCATAAAGGCCGGGTTGGTGATGAAGTCCACCAGCAGTTTAATGCCGGGCTTGCGGTAGAGCGCACCGGCGTTGTAGGTGCCGTCGGCGTAGAGCTGCTCGACCTGTTTGGACGAGGCACCAAAGGTATAGATGTTCTCGTCGCCCACGAGCTCGGCAATCTCCACGTTGGCACCGTCGAGCGTGCACAGGGTTAGGGCGCCGTTGAGCATGAACTTCATGTTGGAGGTGCCGCTCGCCTCCTTGGAGGCCAGGCTGATCTGCTCGGAGATGTCAGCGGCGGGGATCACGCGCTCGGCGGCGGTGACGTTGTAGTTCTCGATCATGACAACCTGCAGGTAGGGAGCCACGTCGGGGTCGTTTGCAATCCACTGCGACAGCGTCAGGATCAGATGGATGATGTCCTGCGCGATAGTGTAGGCAGGCGCCGCCTTGCCGCCAAAGATGATGGTGACGGGGTGCTTAGGCCTGTTGCCGTTCTTGATATCGAAGTACTTCCAGATGATGTAGAGCGCGAGCATCTGCTGACGCTTGTACTCGTGGATGCGCTTGACCTGGACGTCGATGATGGCGTTGGAGGGAATGGTCACGCCCTGCTCGAGCGCCATGAACTGGCGCATGATGGCCTTGGCCTCGACCTTGGTGGCGGCCAGGCGCTCAAGAACGTCCTTGTCGTCGGCGAACTTGGCGAGTTTGCTCAGATCGCCGGTGCTGCGCCAGTCGGTGCCGATTACATCGTCGAGCAGGCTGGCGAGCGCGGGGTTGGCTCCATGGATCCAACGGCGGAAGGTGATGCCGTTGGTCTTGTTGGAGAACTTCTCGGGATAGATCTCGTAGAACGGATGAAGCTCGGTGTCCTCCAAGATCTTGGTGTGGAGGGCGGCTACGCCATTGATGGAGAAGCCAAAGTGGATGTCCATGTGGGCCATGTGGACGGTGTCGTATTCGTCGATGACGGCGACGCGCGGGTCATCGTGCTCGGCCTTCGCGATCTCATCGAGCTTGACGATAATGTCGGCGATGGCAGGGGAGACCTTCTGCAGGCTGACGAGCGGCCACTTCTCGAGCGCCTCGGCAAGAATCGTGTGGTTAGTGTAGGCGACCATGGAGCGTACGATGGTCACGGCCTCGTCAAACTCGATGCCATGCTCGGTGGTGAGCAAGCGAATGAGCTCGGGGATGACCATGGTGGGGTGCGTGTCGTTAATTTGGACCACGGCGTAGTCGGCCAGATCGTGCAGGTTGCTGCCGCGCTCGATGGCCTCGTCGATCAGGAGCTGGGCGGCGTTGCTCACCATGAAGTATTCCTGGTAGATGCGAAGCAGGCGGCCCTGCTCGTCGGAATCGTCGGGGTAGAGGAACAAGGTGAGGTTCTTGGCGATCTCTGTCTTGTCGAAGTCGATGGAGCTGCCGGGGACCAGGCCGTCGTCGACGCTCGCCAGGTCGAACAGGCGCAGACGGTTCTTGGTGGGCTGGCCGTAACCGGGCACGTCGATGTTGACGAGCTTGGAGGTAACGGCAAAATCGCCGAACTCGACGGTGTAGGAGCGGTCGTCGTCGACTAGGATGTCCTGCTCACCGAGCCACTCGTCGGGGACGGCCTTCTGCTGGTTGTCGACAAAGCGCTGACGAAACAGGCCGTAGTGATAGTTGAGGCCCACGCCATCGCCGGTCAAGCCCAGCGTGGCGATGGAATCCAGGAAGCATGCGGCCAGGCGGCCCAGGCCGCCGTTGCCGAGCGACGGCTCGACCTCGAACTCTTCGATCTTGTTGAGGTCGTGGCCTGCGGCGGTGAGCTGGTCCTTAACCTCGTCGTAGATGCCGAGGTCGATCATGTTGTTGATGAGCAGCTTGCCGATCAAAAATTCGGCGGAAATGTAATAGAGCTTTTTCTTGCCGTTGTTGAGCGGGCAGGCGGCGGAGCGCTCCTGCACGAGTTTGACCAGCAGCTTGTAAATGCGACGGTCGTCGAGCTGCTCGAGCGAGGTGCCAAAAGACTGCTCGGCGAGTTCCATGAGGTTAATTTGGGGCATGTTTCCTCCTGTAATGGGTTGATTACATGTCTGCAATTCATAAGAATCCCGCGCGAGGGGATTGGGGTGGCCTCGCGCGGGTAAGCAAGCGCGTCCGCACGGTGGGGAGGGGTCGGGCGCGGTAGCTCCTATTGAGGAAGCTCGATTTCGGCTTCCGACGGGATGCGGAAGTAGGTCTCGGTCCAGTCGGTGAGTTTGTGCTCGAGCTCGCGGGTGATGGCGCCGTCGAGCATGCGCCAGGTCCAGTTGCCGCCCAGCGTGGCAGGGGTGTTGATGCGCGCCTCGTTGCCCAAGTTGAGCAGGTCCTGCATGGTGTAGATGCACGTGTCGCTCACGCTGGCTGCGATGGTTCGGTTGAGCGCGTCGGTGATGGGTTCGCCGGCCTGCTGATGGGTGTACAGGGCTGCCTGCTCGCGCTGACGCGGGGTGGCCGTTCCTTCAAACCAGCCGCGTGCCGTCTCGTTGTCATGGGTGCCCACGTAGGCGACGGTGTTGGCAATGTAGTTGTGCGGCAGGTAGTACGAGTTGGTGCCCTCAAAGGCAAACTGCAGGATCTTCATGCCGGGGAAGCCCGAGTTGTCGCGCATATCGATGACGCCGGGGGTGAGGAAGCCCAGGTCCTCGGCGATGATGGGCAGCGTGCCGAGCTTTTCCTCGAGTGTCTTGAAGAGCTTGAGGCCGGGACCCTGCGTCCACGAACCGTAGGACGAATCAGGCGAGGAGAACGGCACCTCCCAATAGGCCTCGAAGCCGCGGAAGTGATCCAGGCGGATGACGTCGTACATGTCGAGGGCGGCGCGAATGCGGCCCTCCCACCAGGAGAAGCCGTCGGCCTCCATGGCGTCCCAGTCGTAGATGGGGTTGCCCCAGTACTGGCCGGTGGCCGAGAACTGGTCGGGCGGCGTGCCGGCGACGCTCACGGGATTGCCGGCGGCGTCGATCTTAAAGAGCTCAGGTGTCGCCCACATCTCGACGGAGTCACGCGAGACATAGATGGGCAGGTCGCCGATGATGAGAATGTCGCGCTCGTTGGCATAGGCCTTGAGGCGGCTCCACTGGCGATCGAAGAAGTACTGCGTCATCTGGTGGTAGAGCATACGCGCCGGATGGTCGGCGCAGACTTTGGCGGAAGCCTCGCCGCGGGTGCGGAGCTCCGCGGGCCACTCCCAAAACGCCTTGAGACCGCACTCCTCTTTGACGGTCATGAACTCACAGTAGGGGATGAGCCAGTCCTCGTTGGCCTGGATAAAGTCATCGAAATCGGCCGGCTTGTCGGCCGCAAAGCGCTCGGCGGCGCGGTCGAGAATCTGACGGCGGCCGCCAAAGATAGCACCGTAGTCGACATTGCTGGGGTCGGATCCCAGATACACGCCATCGATATCGCGCTGCTCCAGATACCCTGCCTCGATAAGCTCGGCAAAGTCGATAAAGTTGGGGTTGCCTGCGCGGGCCGAGAACGACTGATAAGGCGAATCGCCATAGCTGGTCGTCGTAAGGGGCAGAATCTGCCAGTAATGTTGTTTGCACGAGGCGAGAAAATCGACGAAGTCGTAGGCATTCCAGCCAAAGCCGCCGATTCCGTATGGACCGGGCAGAGATGAGACGGGCATGAGGACGCCGCTTGCACGCTCCATGAATGCGCTCACCAACCTTCTTGTTGTGGGGTCGGCCTGCCGATGGGTGTGCAGTCCGCCTCCGATGTTCTGATTCGATACGCCTATTGTAAAACATGTTGTTTAAACATGTACAGGCAAGATAAAAAAGTTGGTCGATTTTCGGCGAATGGCTACATGCCATGAAAAAGCCCCGACCTCACAACGTGAGATCGGGGCAAGAGCGGTATGTAGGTTTTTGCTACTCGGCGTCGGCGAAGCCGTTGGGGTTGTGGCTCTGCCAGTTCCAGCTATCGCGGCACATGTCCGCGATGTCGTACTGGGCCTTCCAGCCCATCATGCGCTCGGCCTTGGAGGCATCGCACCAGTTGGCAGCGATGTCGCCGGCGCGGCGCTCGCGGATCACGTAGGGCAGCTCCTTGCCACAAGCCTTGGAGAAGGCGGCGACGACCTCGAGTACCGAGGTGCCGGTGCCGGTGCCCAGGTTAAAGATCTCGACGCCGGTCTTGCCGTTCATCCAGTTAAGGGCGGCAACGTGACCAGAGGCCAGATCGCACACGTGGATGTAGTCGCGCACGCCGGTGCCGTCGGGGGTGGGGTAGTCGTTGCCAAAGACCTGAACGGCCTCGAGCTTGCCCACGGCGACCTGGGCGACATAGGGCACCAGGTTGTTGGGGATGCCCTTGGGGTCCTCGCCGATCAGGCCCGACGGATGAGCGCCGATGGGGTTGAAGTAACGGAGCAGCACGACGTCCCACTCGGGGTCGGCGGTGTGGACGTCCATAAGGATCTGCTCGATCATCCACTTGGTCCAGCCATAGGGGTTGGTTGCGGGCTTCTTGGGGTCTTCCTCGGTGACGGGCGGGTTGTCCGGGTCGCCGTAGACGGTCGAGGAGCTCGAGAAGATGATGGACTTGCAGCCATGGTTGCGCATGACGTCGATGAGCACCAGGGTGTTCTCGATGTTGTTGTGGTAGTACTCGACGGGCTTGCTCACCGACTCGCCGACGGCCTTAAAGCCGGCAAAGTGGATGACACGGTCGATCTGATGGGTATCGAAGATCTTGTTCATCGCATCGCGGTCGAGCACGTTGGCCTCGTAGAAGGTGAGGTTCTTGGCGGCCTCGTCGCCCACGATGGTCTTGACGCGGTCGACGGCGACGGCGCTGGAGTTGGAGAGATCATCGACGATGACGACCTGGTAGCCACCCTCGAGCAGCTGAACGACGGTGTGCGAGCCGATAAAGCCGGCGCCACCGGTAACGAGGACGCAGGTGTCTTTGGGGTCGAGTGCTTTGGACATGTAGTCTCCTATCGAATCAGGAACACTTCTAGAGGGGAGTATAGCGCAGGCGGGGACGCCCAAATGGTGCACTGTAGGAAAAGCAGAGGATTATGTTAACGTACTCATATAAGAGCTTGCTCAATTGTTACCTCAAATTTGACAATTGCTTACGAGCCGCCGACCTTGTAGTTTCCTGCCGTTCGTGGAAATCGTTGGGACGCGCCATATGTACGCTAATATGTATGAGTTGAGCGACATATAAATAAGCATGTAACGGAGTACATATGTCACCAAACAGCGATTCCATCCTTTCCCAGGAGCTCTCGCGCCGCACTGCCCTTAAGGCCCTGTTCGGCGCCGCTTCTGCGGCAGTTCTTTTTGGCCTGCCCACTCGCGCCCATGCGGCGGAGGCTTCCAAAGAAACCACCGATAAATTGAATGCCGCCCAGGCCCAGCTCGACGAGGTTCAGGCCCAGCTCGACAGCATCGCAAATGAGTATGCGGCGCTGGCCAACAAGAATGCCCAGACCCTCAACGACATCGAGAATGTCCAGGGCAAGATTGACGACACGCAGGCCCAGATCGATGAAAAGAAGGCCGAGCTCAAGAAGAAGCGCAACGACCTTTCCGATCGCGTGGCCGCCAGCTACAAGTCCGGCGGCACGAACATCCTGTCGCTGCTGCTGGCCTCTGGCTCGTTTGAGGAACTCGTCGCCAACGCGCATTACGTTGAGAAGATCAACAAGAGCGACCGCGATGCCATCGAGGATATCCAGACGATTCAGGCTGAGCTCGACGCACAGAAGACCGAGCTCGAATCACAAAAGGCCGACCTGGAGAAACTCAAGGACCAGCAGACGGCTCAGATGCAGGATATGCAGGCCAAGCAGCAAGAAGTCCAGACCGTGCTGAACGGTCTTTCCGACGACGTCAAGGAGCTCATGGCTCAGCGTGATTCCGAGATCCTCGCTGCCGCCCAGGCCGAGGAGGCTGCCAGGAAGGCCGCCGCTGCCGCGGCCGCCGCGAACAAGAACAATTCCTACTCGGGTGGTTCGAGCTCGGGCGGTGGATCGTATGCGCCCGGAACTCCGCAGCAGAATGCCGGCTCGGGCAAACAGCAGGCTGTCGTCAACGCGTGCTACTCCACGCCTTCGCCGGGTCAGAACTGGTGCGCGGCGTGGGTTACCAATGTCTTCCGTAACGCCGGCGTTGGCTACTTTGGCGGCAACGCCTGCGACATGTTCAACGCCTGGTGCTATAGCTCCGACCGCTCGGCGCTGCAGGTGGGCATGATCGTGGCCGATTCCTCGCACAGCGGCACGGGTGCTCCGGGCCTTATCTACGGTCATGTGGGTATCTACGTTGGCGGCGGCATCGTTATGAGCAACGAGGGCGCCATTACGTCTAAGTCGCTTGACTCGTTTATTAGTTTCTATGGTACTGGCTCTGGCGTGCGTTGGGGCTGGCTTGGCGGTATTGCGCTGTCGTAA
>CAUHJB010000027.1:0-28368 GCA_959606495.1 uncultured Collinsella sp.
GCCCTACACCTCGGGCGCCTTGGCGACGGTCTCGCTTTCTGCCGTGAGTGGGCGGTTGTCGATGCGACGGCCCAAGCGATCAAGCTTCACAAGGAGCCATTCAATGGGATTCGGCCCTGCGCCTTCCTCGTCGGCAACCAGGTCCATGACGGCGATCTGGGTGCCGTCCTGCTTGAGCGTGACGCTACCCACCTTGTCGCCCACATGCACCGTGCCCGAAAGATCGTCGTAGCTAACCTTTTCGGTCACCTCGCCGGCAAGGGAAAACACGGTCGCTTGCGCCGTGGGATCGGCGAGTGTGGCGTCGATCGTCTTATCCGTCCAGTCGGTTTGGCCAATGCGCGCCATAAGCGGGTTGCCGTTGGCGGTCTTTTCCTGTGTGTTGGCGATTGCGACCGTCACCTTGTGACCGTAGTACCAATTGGCAAGGGTTGCGGTATCGGTAAAGCGCTGGTCGGTGGTGGTGGAGTTCAAAACGACGGTGTAGATCTCGTCGCCGTCGCGGTTGTAGGCGCTCGTAAAGCAATAGCCCGCGTCGTCGGTGGTGCCGGTCTTGCCACCGATGTTGCCATCTTGGCCCAGCAAATAGTTATGCGTGTCCATGGAATGCGAATGGTCGGTGCCGTCGGCGCCCGTGACCTCGATCCAGGAATCCTCGCTCGCTACGACCTCGCGGATCGTGTCGTTTTTCATGGCCTCCTGCATCATCAGTGCCACGTCATGTGCGGTTGAGTGCATGTCGCCGGCCCATTCATCAAAGTCCAGACCGTGTGGGTTTTCAAAGACCGTGCCGGTGCAGCCGAGCTTTTTGGCGCGCTCGTTCATGGCCTTCACAAAGGTTGCCTCGGCGTCTTTGGTCTTAGGGTCGATCTTCTTGCCCACATATTCGGCGAGCACGACGGCGGCGTCGTTGCCCGAGGGAATCATCAGGCCGCGCAGTGCCTGCTCCACGGTAAGCTCGTCACCTTCGAGCAAGCCGGCGGTCGAATTACCCACGGTGGCTGCGGCGTTGCTCACCGTGACCTTCTCGTCCATCTTGCAATTCTCGACGGTTAGGATCGCGGTCATGACCTTGGTGATCGAGGCGATTTTAACCTGTTCATCGGCGCCGCGCCCATAGTAGACGGTGCCGTCTTTGCCCATGACGAGCGCATTGGTCGCATCGATATCGGGCAGATTTTCGGCCGTGATGCCGCGCGCGTCGGCGGTTTTGCCGCAAACATTGTCGGTCGTGAGTACTTGGGCGCCGGCGACGGTGGGCACGCCAGCGGCAAGGGCGATAGCGCAGACAAAGCCGGCGGCAAGCTGAGCTGAGCGCTTTGCAAAAGAGGTGAGGGACTTCACAGATTTCGCTTTCGACGGGATGGTCTCTTCTGGAACTAGAGTATATCGTTTGCCGGCGTCGGCGATCATCGCGTGCGTGCGTGGCCCACATCCGCGCCCGAACGGGCACAAGGGTGCTTAAGGCCGACTTAATCACCCACGCTTGTTGTGTGTGGCGTGCGTCGCCTCGGGCATAATGGAGCGCGAGAGGAGCACGCATGAACGAGCGCATTTTGGTAGTTGATGACGAGAAGGCCATCGCCGACTTGGTTGGTATCTACCTTACAAAAGAGGGCTTTGATGTCCAGATTGCCTATAGCGGGGCCGATGCTGCCAAGGCAATCCTGGAGCAGGAGTTCGATCTGGCACTGTTGGATGTCATGCTGCCCGATATCGATGGGCTTGAGTTGCTGCGTACGATCCGTTCCAGCCATACCTATCCCGTGATCATGCTGACGGCGCGCGATGCCCAGCAAGACAAGATCGAGGGCCTTTCGCTTGGCGCGGACGATTACGTGGTTAAGCCGTTCCGTCCGCTGGAGCTCATCGCGCGTGTGCACGCTCAGCTTCGCCGCTACACCAGCTACGGCAGCCGCGCACAGGCGGCCGAGTCGCCGATCATCCAGCTCGACGGACTGGAGATCAACCGCGATGCTCGTTCCGTAACGGTGGACGGTGCGCCGGTGCGCCTTACGCCCATCGAGTATTCCATCTTGCTGTATCTGGTCGAGCATCGTGGTAGCGTGGTGCCCGTGGAGGATCTGTTCCGCGCGGTGTGGAACGAGGATTTTATGCCCGGCTCCAACAATACGGTGATGGTGCACATTCGCCACCTGCGCGAAAAGATTGGCGACGACGCTCAAAAGCCGCGCTTTATCAAAAACGTCTGGGGCGTCGGCTACATAATCGAATAGCGCCTTTGATGGTGGGGAAGTGGATATGACAAAAGACGATAGGCAGACATTCGAGGTGCCCGATCGACTCTTTGAATACGTACGGGCAGTCGTCGACAACCGCGCGCTTGCGACGGTGCTGCTCTTTTTGCTGAGCCTGCTGCTGATTGGCATCGACAACATCGCCGGAGTCTTAGCGGTGCTGCTTGTCGGCTTTTTGCTGATCGATCGATTCGAAATCGTGCGCCGTTGCGTGGTGATTGGCGGTGCCGCGTGGGCCATGACGTTGGCGATTGGCGCCATGGCGCTCGGCGGCATCGAAGGGCCGGTGTTGTTCGATGCCGGCTTTGTATTCAACATGCTTGGCTTTGTGCTGGCGCTTGCCGTGTGCGTGCTGTTCTTTTGCGGCCGCGCCCTGTACTACCATGGCTACGTGCAGGGCGAGCAGCATGCCGATTGTGTGCTGGCCGCTCGTATTCAAGATCGCCTGATCGATCACCCCGACACCTGGGATAACATCGACGGCGACTTCTTGGAGGTCGAGGGCGCCCTTAACCGCGTGCGTGACCGTGAGCGCAAGGTGCAGCAAGCTCTGCGTGACGAGTCGCATCGCAAGGACGATTTGGTCACGTACTTGGCACATGACCTACGCACCCCGCTTGCCAGTGTGGTGGGCTATCTTTCGCTGCTGCAAGAGGCTCCTGAGCTGCCGGTTGAGCAACGTGCGCGCTTTACGGGCGTGGCACTCGACAAGGCGCACCGGCTCGATGCGCTCATCGAGGAGTTCTTCGATATCACGCGCTTTGACTTCCACGATATCGTGCTCACGCGCGGCTATGTTGATCTGGGGTTGCTGCTGGCTCAGGTGGCTGACGAGTTCTATCCCATCCTCAACGAGCAGCATAAGGAAGCCCAAGTTGATATTCGCGAGGACCTGACGGTGCTCGTGGATGGCGACAAGATGGCCCGCGTGTTCAACAACATCATGAAAAACGCCGTCGCCTATAGCTACGAGGGCTCGACTATCACGATTGAGGCCAGGCGCCAAGACGATGGTGGCGTGCGCGTGCGCTTTATCAATCAGGGCGATCCTATCCCTGCGGCTAAGCTCAAGGTAATCTTTGAGAAGTTCTATCGCCTGGATGCGGCGCGTGCGACCAATCGCGGTGGTGCCGGTTTGGGCCTTGCTATTGCCAAGGAGATCATCGCGGCACACGGCGGTACCGTTGCATGCGAATCGACGCCCGAACACACGATATTCACCATCGAGCTGCCCGCCGCATAGCTAGCGTGCCCTTACAAACACTTGACAATGCGCTCACGTGCATATGAGCCGCGATTTCTACTATCGATACTGCTGAATTGATATCGATATGGAGGTATGCGGTATGACGGCTGCTGCGGCTGCGGAGCCCACGGAGCTTGAAGAACTCATGGAAGTGCAGGCCGAGGCCGCGCATGAGCGCGAGGTTGGGGATGCGACTCGCCCCACGGCAGAGGATCTTGCCGCCTCGCCGACGCGCATCGACGTCGAGGGCCTCGGCCTGTTCTATGGCGACCACCATGCGCTCAAGGACGTGAATATCAAGATCCGCGACAAGCAGATCACCTCGTTCATCGGGCCTTCGGGCTGCGGAAAGTCCACGTTGCTGCGCTGCTTTAACCGCATGAACGACGGCATCAAGGATTGCCGCATCGAGGGCAAGATTGCGCTCGATGGTCAAGATATCCTGGGCGATTGCGACATCTGCCGTTTGCGCCAGCGCGTGGGCATGGTGTTCCAGCGCCCCAACCCGTTTCCCATGAGCATCTACGAAAACGTCGCCTACGGTCCTCGCGGTATGGGTGTGCGCGACCGCGCCGTGCTCGATGAGCTGGTCGAGGACTCCCTTCGTCGCGCTGCGCTATGGGATGAGGTCAAGGACAAGCTCATGGAGTCGGGCCTGGGTCTTTCGGGTGGACAGCAGCAGCGCCTGTGCATCGCCCGCGCACTTGCCGTGCAGCCCGACATTCTGCTGATGGACGAGCCGACCTCGGCACTCGACCCTGTGTCGACGTTGGTGGTGGAGCAGTTGGCCTGCGAGCTCAAGGAGACCTGCACGCTGGTGGTCGTGACGCACAACATGCAGCAGGCCGCGCGTATTTCCGATTCGGTTGCGTTCTTTTTGCTGGGTGAGCTGGTGGAGCACGCGCCCACCGCGCAACTCTTCAAGAATCCGTCCGATCCGCGCACCGCGGATTATTTGACGGGGCGTTTTGGCTGACGCTGTCTTTTACAGGTGCCTTTAGGGTTAAGATGCGGTCATATCGGCCGCAAAGGGGTTCAACATGATCTATTACGTCGAGGACGATGACAACATCAGGGATTTGACAGTCTACGCGCTGCGCAAGCAGGGAATCGAGGCCGAGGGCTTTTCGTGTGATGGCGAGTTTAAAGCTGCCGTGGCGCGACGGGTGCCCGATGCTGTGCTGCTCGATATCATGCTGCCCGACACCGATGGCTTGGCGATTATGCGCCGCCTGCGTGCCGATCGCCTGACGGCGACGGTGCCCATCATGATGCTTACCGCCAAGGACACCGAACTCGACAAGGTGATGGCGCTCGATGGCGGTGCCGACGATTACCTGACTAAGCCGTTTTCGCTCATGGAGCTTGCGAGCCGCTGCCGCGCACTGCTGCGTCGCGGCGGCATGGTCAAGCAGGCGAGCGATGTGCTCAGCGTGGGCGACATCGTGCTCTCGCCCAGTCACCGCGAAGTGACTGTTGCCGGTGAACCGCTCAAGCTCACGCTGCGCGAATTTGACCTGCTCGAGTACCTCATGCGCAAACCTGGCGTGGTCTTTACCCGCGAGTCGCTGCTGCAGAGCGTATGGGGCTGGGATTTCGACGGCGGTTCGCGCACCGTCGACGTGCATGTGCAGACGCTCCGCCAAAAGCTCGGCGAGCATGCGAGCGCCATAGAGACCGTGCGCGGCGTGGGCTATCGTCTGGCCGAGCCTTCGGCCGATGACGATGCCGAAGGAGCCGACAGCGCGGCTAGCGCATCGGAGGAGTAACTCGTGGTCTTAGCCCCCCAGGGAAAACGCACCCTGTCGCATCGCGTGTTCGCGACGATTTTTCTTTGCGCTATGGCGGTTATCGTGGCGTTTACGGTGCTGGGCGCGTTCTTTGTGCAAAACACTTTGGCGGATGCCACGAGTGCCAATCTGGCGCAGGAAACTGAGCTCATTGCTGCCGCCCTCGACGAGCAGCAGGAGCCCATTCCGTTCTTGCGAAGCCTCGATCGCGAGGATCTTCGTATCACGCTGATCAATAAGGACGGATCTGTTGCCTACGACAACGAGGCGTCGCCTTCCACACTGCCCAACCATGGCGATCGCCCCGAGGTCATCGAGGCCTTTGAGAGTGGTTCGGGTTCCGCGGAGCGCGCAAGCTCTACACTCGACGAGATTATGCTATATCGCGCCGTCGCCCTTGATAACGGCCAGGTCGTTCGTTTGGCGCAGGCCCAGCCTGGCGTTGCGGCTATTTTGCTTTCGCTGGTGGCGCCGATGCTGCTTATCGCGGCGGCGGGCGCGGTGCTCTCGTTTTTCCTTGCGCGCCGCGAATCCCGTGCCATCATCGCGCCGCTGCAAGAGGTCAATTTGGACCACCCGCGCCGTAGCTATGAGCATGCCTATGCCGAGATGGTTCCCATGCTCGAGCGCATTGAGTCACAGCGCCAGGAGCTTAAACGCCAGATGGCGGTGCTTGCCGATAACGACCGCATGCGCCGCGAGTTCACGGCGAATATCACCCATGAGCTCAAGACGCCGCTTACGGCGATTTCGGGCTATGCCGAGCTCATCGCAAATGGCATGGTCGAGGGCGAGGACGACCTGCGCAACTTTGGCGGTCGCATCTATCGTGAGGCGGGCCGCTTGGCAGCGCTTGTCAACGACATCCTTACGCTGTCTAACTTGGACGAGGCCGAACGTGCAACTGAAGGCGAGGCAGTGCCCATTGGGTCCACGGAGCCTATTGAGCTCTCGCGTGCGATCTACGCGGTTGAACAGCGTCTTGAACAGGTTGCCCGTCAGGCGAATGTGACGATAAGTCATGAGACCAAGTCTGTGGTCATCGAAGGCGTGTCGCGCTTGGTCGACGAGCTCATCTATAATCTGGCAAGCAACGCCATCCGCTACAATCGGCCCGGAGGTACGGTTACGCTGCAGTGCGGCACCAACGACGAAGGCCATCCGTTCCTCGCTGTCGCCGACACGGGAATCGGTATCGCGCCTGAAGAACAGGGCAAGGTATTTGAGCGGTTCTATCGCGTGGACAAGAGTAGGTCCAAGGCACGCGGCGGAACCGGCCTGGGGCTTGCCATTGTCAAGCATGCTGCCCTGTATCATCACGCCACGCTCGATCTGTCGAGCGAGTTGGGCGTGGGAACCACCATTACGGTGACGTTTCCCATACAGCAGGACGAGCCATTCGCATAGCGATACAACATAGATATTGATGTAGGCGCCGCATTTGACTTTCGGGTGCGGCGTTGTTGTGCAATTTTACGATTGCTTCCGACATTTTTACAGGAGAGCCTGTTTCTTATGTATAGAGTTTGGTCTCGGTAAAAAGATGCGATAACATACGGACAGTTTTGTCAATCCGAACTGGGGAAATGAAAGGCAAGCTGCATGACCCTTCTCGAACTGTTCCAGCTGCTGAAGAAGCACCTCAAGCTGGTCATCACCCTTCCGGTGGTCTGCGCGATCGCCATGGGCATCGTGTCCTTCGTTGCGATGGACAACACCTATACCGCGACGACGAGCATGTACATTCTCGCCAAGACCGACGATAGCGGTCAGATGAGCTACAACGATCTCTCGGCGAGCCAGATGCTTTCCAATGATATCGCCACGCTGCTGGATAGCGATAGCGTTAAGAGCGGCGCCGCCAAAGAACTGGGCCTCACCGATCTGGATGACTACAAGGTGTCTGTTTCCTCCGAGACCACCACGCGTGTCATTACGCTTTCGGTTACCGGCACCGATGCCAAGGAGACGGCTGAGGTCGCAAAGGCAATTGCCAGCTCGGTGAGTACGGTCGCTCAGAACGTCGGCGCTGCCCAGAGCATCAACGTTATCGACGAGGCTAAGACCCCCGAAGCCCCCAGCGGCCCCAAGCGCACGCTGTATATTGCCGTCGCGTTCCTCGCCGGTATCTTTATCGCAGTTGCCTATGTCGTTTTGGCAGACATGCTCAATACCCGCATCCGCGGTGCCGAAGAGGCAGAAGAGCTCCTGGGTATTCCCGTTGTTGGCCGAATTCCGGCTATGAAAGGTGGTAAATAGGCATGGCTAAGGCAAAGAACACCGATAAGCTCGTTGTGCAGAATGCCGCCAAGACCCTTCTGGCCAACATCCGCTTTGCGAGCGTGGACGACCCCATTCGCACCATCACCGTTACCTCCTCGATTCCCAACGAGGGCAAGTCTACGGTTTCCATTAATCTTGCTCAGGCAATCGCCACGAGCGGCAAGAGTGTCCTGCTGGTCGAGGCTGATATGCGTCGCAGGTCCCTTGCCGATATGCTCGGCGTCCGCTCCCGCGGCGGACTCTATGCAGTCCTGTCCGAGCAGGTTTCTATCGACCAGGCGATTGTCGAGACGGGTCAGAAGAACTTCTACTTCCTCGATGCCGAGCCGCACATTCCCAATCCTGCCGACATCATCGTCTCCCATCGCTTTGCCAAGCTGGTAAAGGCACTGTCCGCCAAGTTCCAGTACGTCATCTTCGATGCTCCTCCGGTCGGCACCTTCATCGATGCTGCCGAGATTGCCAGCTTGACCGACGGCGCGCTGTTCGTGGTGCGCGAGGACTTTACCAAGCGCGAAGAGGCGCTCAACGCTATCGCCCAGCTTAAGAAGTCCGAGAAGGTCAAGCTCATCGGTACCGTCATGAATTACTGTGAGACCGAGACCAGCGAGTACTACTATTCTTACTACACCAAGGACGGTAAGAAGGTTAAGAAGGGCTCCGACGATCAGGGCACTTCCAAAAAGGGCATCTTCACCAACCGAGCAAACGTTTAGTTGATTAAGGCTGACCTATGCGTGACATTCATTGCCATATCTTGCCGGGTGTAGACGACGGCGCCGCCGATCTCGAAGAGAGCTTGGCGATGCTCGAGGCTGCCAAGCGGGCCGGTGTAACCAGAATCGTTTGCACTCCTCACTGCCGTGATCCCTATTTTGATTACGACAAGATGTGGGATGCCTTTGAGCTGCTGCGCGATAACGCTGACGGTTTTCCGCTCCAGATGGGCTTCGAGGTCAACCATCGAAAGCTCGTTGAGCTTGGTATCGATGCCGCGGATCACTTGCATTTCGATGGGACCAACGAGTTTCTGCTCGAGCTTTCGACGCATGCCGATGCGTATGCGTTTAGAGAGTACGAGAACACGATTTACGATTTGCAGTGCCGTGGCTATCAGGTGATCATCGCTCATCCTGAGCGCTATCGTGCGGTTCAAAAGGATGTAAGCGTGGCAGAGCGCCTGGTCGATATGGGCTGCAAGCTGCAGGCTTCGGCGGACTTTATTGCCGGCGGTCGCTTTGGTCGCGAGAAAAAGCCGGCACAGCGCCTGTTCGATCAGAACCTGTACAGCTTCATCGCGAGCGATGCCCATAACGTGGGTCATTACGACTGTCTGGCGAAGGCTCGCGCGAAGTTTAGCGTGCGCGGAGCTCATTTTCGCTAAAATCTGTCCCTAACGTTCGCGTTGAATGAAAGGGCAGCTATGGATATCCAACTTAAGACGGGATGCTTTGATGACGCGGCGTTGGTGCGCCGCGTCGTTTTTATGGACGAGCAGGGCTACGAGAATGAGTTTGACGCTATCGACGAGGATCCGAACTGCATCCATGTGACGCTCTATGTAGACGGTGAGCTTGCCGGTTGCTCGCGCGTGTTTCCCGAAGAACTCGAGCGCGCAGCTGACGCAGAGGCTCCGGTGTCGCCGGCGTGCGACTTGGACGAAGGCGTCGCGGCGGGGGAGACCTACATTATGGGGCGCGTGGCCGTGCTGCCGAGCATGCGCCGTCGCGGTTTGGCGAGCAAGATTGTCGAGGCCAGTGATACGTGCGCGCGTGATGCCGGCGCCAAGCTCATTAAGCTGCACGCGCAGGAATACGTGCTGCCGCTCTATGCCAAGGCGGGTTACACGCAGATTGCCCCGGTGGACTACGAAGACGAGGGCCAGCCCCATGTTTGGATGGCCAAGCGCGTAGATGGCAGATAGGGACGTTCCTTTCCTGCCGGCAGTCGGGGACACTCCTTGGCAATTGGCGCATCAGAGCGTTTGGACATACAGTTTTTCGATTCCGTATGTATATATGCGCGCTAATGGGTTATAAAATCTAAGTCTGAACATAGCAGGTCTGCGATGCGGCTCGGGCAACCGGGCCGTTTTTGCGGACGGGGGTAGCGCGAAAGGACTGCACATGCGTCAATTTAAGACCGAGAGCAAAAAACTGCTCGACCTCATGATCAACTCCATCTACACCAATAAGGAAATCTTCCTGCGCGAGCTTATCTCCAACGCGAGCGACGCCGTCGACAAGCTCAACTTTAAGAGCCTGCAGGACCCGAGTGTCAAGCTCGACCAGGGCGACCTGGCTATTCGCGTCTCTTTTGATAAAGACGCCCGCACCATTACCATCTCGGATAACGGCATTGGCATGACCGCCGAGGAGCTCGAGCGCAATCTGGGCACCATCGCCCATTCCGGCTCCGAGGAGTTTAAGACTGAGAACGCCGAGCAGCAGGGCTCCGATGTCGACATCATCGGCCAGTTTGGCGTGGGCTTCTACTCTGCCTTTATGGTTGCCAGCCACGTAAAGGTTGTCAGCCGCGCCTATGGCGAGGACACCGCTCACGTGTGGGAGTCTGATGGTCTTGAGGGTTACACCATCGAAGACGGCGAGCGCGCCGAGCACGGCACCGATGTCATCCTGACGCTGCGCGAGAACGAGAAGCTCGACGCCGACGGCGAGGCCGAGACCTACGATCGCTTCCTGACCGAGTGGGGCCTCAAGAGCCTGATTCAGCAGTACAGCAACTATGTGCGCTACCCGATTCAGATGATGGTGAGCAAGAGCCGCCAGAAACCCAAGCCCGAGGACGCCGGCGACGACTACAAGCCCGAGTACGAGGACTACCAGGAGCTCGAGACCATCAACTCCATGACGCCGATCTGGAAAAAGCGCAGCTCCGACGTTGAGCAGAAGGATTACAACGAGTTCTACAAGTCCACGTTCCACGACTTTGACGATCCCGCGCGCACTATCAGCTTCCATGCCGAGGGTACGCTTGAGTACGATGCGCTGCTGTTTGTGCCGGGTCGCGCCCCGTTCGATCTGTACAGCAAGGACTACGAGAAGGGCCTGGCGCTCTACAGTTCCAACGTGCTGATTATGGAGAAGTGCGACGACCTGCTGCCCGACTACTACAACTTTGTGCGCGGTGTCGTGGACTCTGCCGACGTGACGCTCAACATCTCGCGTGAGACGCTGCAACAGAACCGTCAGCTCAAGGCCATTGCCAAGCGTGTCGAGAAGAAGATCACTGCCGATCTTGAGGACATGCGCGACAACGACCGCGAGGCATACGAGAAGTTCTTTGAGAACTTTGGTCGCGGTCTTAAGTACGGCATCTACTCGAGCTACGGCATGAAGGCCGACGAGCTCGCCGACCTGCTGCTGTTCTGGTCTGCCAAGGAGCAGAGGATGATCACCCTGGCCGAGTATGCCAAGGGCATGCCCGAGGATCAGAAGGCCATCTACTACGCCGCCGGCGACTCGCGTGAGCGCTTGGCCAAGATGCCCGTGGTAAAGGGCGTGCTCGAGCGCGGCTATGACGTGCTGTTGCTGACGCAGGATGTGGATGAGTTCACGTTCCAGGCTATGCGTGAGTACGTGGCCGCCGATATGCCCAAGATCTACGAGGACGACGCCGCCCGCGAGGCTGCCGAAAAGGCCGTTGCCGACGGTGCCGAGCCCGAGGTCGAGGATCGTCACCTGGAGCTCAAGAACGTTGCGACTGGCGATCTTGATCTGGCGACCGAGGACGAGAAGAAGGAGGCCGAGGACGCCACCAGGGAAAACGAGGACCTCTTTAGCGCTATGAAGGAGGCGCTCGGTGACAAGGTCGAGAAAGTTGCCGTCTCCGCGCGCCTGACCGATGCCCCCGCTTGCATCACCACCGAGGGTCCGCTTTCGCTCGAGATGGAGAAGGTGCTCCAGAAGGGGCCCGAGGGCGCGCCCGACGGCATGCCCAAGAGCCAGCGCGTGCTCGAGCTCAACGCCAAGCACCCGGTCTTTGACAAGCTTGTCGCTGCCCAGAAGGCAGGTGACGCCGACAAGATCAAGCAGTACTCCGGCCTGCTCTACGATCAGGCCCTGCTGGTCGAGGGTATCCTCCCCGAGGACCCCGTTGCCTTCGCGGCGGCTGTTTGCAACTTGATGTAGTTAAGTAGTTACGCCTTTGGGTCCGCCGTTCTAACGAACCTATTGGTTCCGTCGTTCTAACGAACGACGGACCGGTCGACGCTGCAAACGCCCCTAAGCGGCAATCTGACGTTCAATCGTCGGTCGCGTACCAAAGTACGCTTCCCTCCTCTTTCACGTCACCTTGCTCGCTCAGGGGCGTTTTCGCTGACTTATGCTCAACCTGCGACGCTTTCGTGGCCCTAAGTAGTCATCGGGGACGTTCTTGTTTGACTAGTCGTTTAAGAACGTTCCCAATGACTATTCGGATTGCTAATTTGTGCGGGCTGTGGTTTTGTGACCTGCTGAAATTAAAGATACTGTACAACTGTACACTAACTCATCTTCGTAGTATATTGCTACCCGCAAAACTCAGCACCATTGTGCCGCGAGGCACTAAAGCGCCTACGTACAATGGTTGTCGATAGTACGATTCGATTCAACGACAGGATGGATGGTCCAAGCGTGAGTCTCGGCAGCAAACTATCCAACGCAAAGGTCTCCTTTGCGATATTCAAGCGCGACATTAAGCGACTTCTTGTGAACCCCGTCGCCTTGGTGGTTACCCTGGGCGTGTGCGTTATCCCCTCGCTGTATGCCTGGTACAACATCGTGGCAAACTGGGATCCGTACGGAAACACCCAAGGTATCAAGATTGCCATCGCCAACAACGATCAGGGCACTCAGAATGACTTGGTGGGCGAGCTCAACGCGGGCGACCAGGTCGTCGATCAGCTCAAGGAGAACGATCAGCTGGGCTGGACCTTCGTCGATTCGGCCGCCGATGCCAAAGAGGGCGTCGAGAGTGGTGAGTACTATGCGGCCATCGTAATCCCCAAGAACTTCTCCGACAATCTTGTTTCGATGCTCGATGGCAATTACCATCAGCCGAAGCTCACCTATTACGTCAACGAGAAGAAGAGCGCTATTGCGCCCAAGGTCACCGACACTGGTGCCAATACCATCGAGGAGCAGATCAACTCGGAGTTTGTCTCCACGGTGGGCGAGACCGTCGCGGGCATTGCCAAAGATGCTGGCATCGACCTTAAAGACAAGGCGACCCAGACCCGGGATTCGCTGGCGGGCTCGGTGTCCGAGGCGTCTGATACCCTGGGCGAAGTACGCGATTCCATCGGCGACATGAACACCGCCATCGACAAGACGAGCAGCTCGATTGCTTCGGCCGATGCTGCGCTGGCGGGCCTGCAGGGGCAGGCGCCCTCTCTAACGCAGGCGATCTCCCAGGGCAACGACCTGCTGGGCGAGGCTCGCGCCACGGCGGGCAACTCTATCACCTCGCTCTCCAAGGCACTCTCGGAAGGTAGCCTTGCACTCACCAAGACGTCAGCCTCCGCGAACGCTGTGATTGGCAAGCTAACGGGTACGGTCACATCTACGACCACCCGCATCGACAACTCGCTCGAGTCTCTCCAGGCGACGATCGATCACAATAAGGCCGTTATCGGGCACTTGGAGATTCTTGTTAATGACACGTCGACAGGTTCCGAGGAAATTGATGCGCGCATTGTATCGACCATCGATTCGCTTCGCGAGCAAAACCAGAAGCTGCAGAGCATCAAGGATGGCCTTTCTGCACAGTCGAGCGCCATGGCAAACGACGCTACGGCAATCTCGAACGCGAGCAACGCACTCAACGCGGCAATTCAGACCGGTACGGCTAACCTCGGTCAGGCTCAGACCGATCTGGGGCAGAACGCGCTGCCAAAGGCTACGAGCGCGCTTGACTCCTTTGCCGCCGTTTCGGGCGATTTGACCGGCATTGTGTCGGGTATGACCCCCACGATAGCGAGCGCGCGCGGCACGCTGGCGCAGCTCGACGCCACGCTCAAGCAGGCAAAGACCACGCTGTCACAGACCGACGACTCTCTTGCCAAGGTCCAGGACAGGCTCGCAACCGCCGCCAACGACATTGCGGCCCTGCAGACTTCCGAGTCTATGGGCGAGCTGGCTGATCTGGTGGGCGTCAACGTCAATGACGTCGCAGATTTCATGGCATCTCCGGTTGAGCTGACGTCCAAGTCGATTTATCCGGTCAAGAGCTTTGGCTCGGGCATCGCGCCCTTCTACACCAACCTGGCGCTGTGGGTGGGCGGCTATGTGCTCATCGCTATCTATAAACTCGAGGTCGACCGCGAGGGCATCGGTAGCTTTACGGCGCGTCAGGGCTACTTTGGCCGCTGGTTGCTCCTGGTGATCCTGGGTGCGTTGCAGGCCATCATTGTTACGGTGGGAGATCTGGTCATTGGCGTACAGTGCGTTAACCCGCTGCTGTTCGTGCTGGGCGGCATCGCTATCTCGTTCACCTACGTCAACATCATCTATGCGCTGTCCACCACCTTTAAGCATATCGGTAAAGCCATTGGTGTCATCCTCGTCATCGTGCAGATCCCCGGCTCGTCGGGCATGTATCCCATCGAGATGATGCCCGGCTTCTTCCAATGGCTGCATCCGCTGCTGCCCTTCACCTATGGCATCAACCTGCTGCGCGAGACCGTCGGTGGCATGTATTCGTTCAACTACCTGTTCAACCTGTGCATCCTGGGCGTGTTCCTTGCCATCGCACTCTTTATTGGCTTGCAGCTGCGTCCGCTGCTGCTCAACCTCAACCTGCTCTTTGACAAGCAGCTTTCCACGACGGGCCTCATGATCTGCGAGTCCAACGACCTGCCGCGCCAGCGCTATTCGCTGCGCACGGCCATGCGCGTCATGCTCGATTCGGATTCGTACCGTCGCGAGCTGCTCGATCATGCCGTGGCGTTTGAGCATCGCTACCCGTACTACATCAAGGGCGGTTTTGCCGCCGTGGTAGGCGTGCAGGTTCTGCTCTTTGTGCTTTCGACGGTGCTCGATATCGACAATAACGGCAAGATCATCCTGCTCGTTATCTGGATCATTTCGGTTATCGCCATCTGCGGCTGGCTCATCAACATCGAATACATCCGTGCGAGCCTCAATACCCAGATGCGTATCTCGGCGCTTTCGGACGAGGACCTTCGCCGCGAGATGCGCGAGCACACGGCTGCCATCCCTGCCGCCCGTCGCATGTTTGGTCTCAACGCCAGCGAGCGTGGCGCCAAGGGAGGCGAACAGCCTACGAGCCGTCTGTCGCATATCGGTGCGCATCGTAAGGCTCAAGATGCCGACGGCGCTGACAACGTAAACGGAAACGACGGGGACACCACCCCGCTTGGCAAGCACTCTAAAGGAGGTGAGGCATAAATGAAGAACATCCTGCACCTGTTTAAGCGTGATGTCCAAAACGTGTCTCGCTCCGTGATCGGCATGGTCGTCGTGATGGGCCTCATTATCGTGCCGTGCCTGTACGCGTGGTTTAACATCGCCGGCAGCTGGGATCCGTACGGCAATACCGGCAACCTTAAGATTGCAGTGGTCAACACCGATGAGGGCTACGAGAGCGACCTGATTCCCGTCGAGATCAACGTGGGCGAAAACGTGACGGCGACCCTGCGCGGTAACGAGAACTTTGACTGGGTTGTCCTCAACGACCGCGATAAGGCGATTGAGGGCGTTAAGTCGGGCGCATACTATGCCGCCGTCGTTATCCCCAAGACGTTTAGCGCCGACATGATGACGCTTTTCTCGACCGAGGTGAAGCACGCCGATATCGAGTTCTACGAGAACCAGAAGGCCAACGCCATCGCACAGATCGTGACTGAAAAGGGCTCGAGCGCCGTCCAGAGTCAGGTCAACGAGACCTTTACCAAGACCATCACGACCATCGGCCTTAAGACCGTGTCCAGCCTGCTCGATTACATGAGCACCGATCAGGTGAGCAACTTTATCGCCAATCTTTCCTCTACGCTGGGCGATTCGGTCGAGGACCTGCAGGACGTTCAGGCGAGCGCGACGTCGCTCGCGGGCATTTTGAGCTCTACGTCCGATTCGCTGACATCGGCGGGCGGCATGCTCAAGCAGACGGGCACCGTTGATGAGTCGACGAAGCAGCTGATGGAGCACGCCAAGAGCGGCATCAATGATTCCAAGGAAGCGCTCAAGGCCGCCAACGATGCCGTTAACGCGGCGATTGACGGAAGCGCGGGTTCGTTCGACAACGTCTCCGCCGAGCTTGCGAAGGCATTCGATGCCGCGAATCAGCATGTTGACCTTACGGTGTCTCAGCTCAACGAAGCCGCAGCGGCGCTCAATACGCGTGCTGACGATATCGAGGCGATGGCCGATCAGCTCCGCAACCTTGCCGACCAGGTGAAGGATGACAAGCTCAAAGACGGCCTCAAGTCCGCTGCGACGTCGCTGGGCAGAATTGCCGTGGAGTACCGCAACAATGCGAAGGACCTGACGGCGACCGCAAAGTCCCTTTCGGACAGCATGGCGGAGGTCAACAACTCGCGTGCCGAGGTCGACCAGGCCATCGCCGATGCCAAGGCGGGTATCTCGGGTGCCAAGTCCGACTACGATTCCACGTTCTCGGTTAAGGCCAAGGAGCTCAAGAAGACTATTTCGGGCGTTCTGGATTCCCTGAACGGTATCTCGGGTGACTTGGATAGCGCCGTGAGCGGTTTGACCGACGCCTCTGGTTCGCTCGCGAAGGGTCTCTCCAAGGCTGCAAAGCTCGTCAACAAGGCTTCCGATCAGCTGGGCGAGGCGTCGGACAAGATCAGTGCCTTTAAGGACGAGCTTGATAGCGCTCTGATCTCGGGTGACCTGGCCACGATCAAGACGATGATCGGCAACGACCCCGA
Organism: uncultured Collinsella sp.; assembly: GCA_959606495.1. Classification (GTDB taxonomy): domain Bacteria; phylum Actinomycetota; class Coriobacteriia; order Coriobacteriales; family Coriobacteriaceae; genus Collinsella. The sequence continues at coordinate 16,489 of CAUHJB010000027.1, forward strand.
GGGTCTGGCCGTGTCGCTTTCCGGTCCCGTCGCGCTCGACCGCAAGCCGGTCTATCCGATCCGCAACTACGGCTCGGCCATGGCGCCGTTCTATACGATTTTGTCGCTGTGGGTGGGTTCGATTGTTCTGGCGGCCATGATGAAGGTCTCGGTTGACGATGAGCTTATCAACGAGCTCATTCCCGTGCGCCTGCACGAGATCTACCTGGGCCGTTATCTGTTCTTTGGCGGTCTGGCCTTGCTGCAGGCGACGCTCGTGTGCGCGGGCGACATTCTGTTCTTTGGCATCCAGTGCGACAACCCGTTGCAGTTTGTGCTGGCGGGCTGGGTCGCGAGTCTCGTGTTCTCCAATATCGTCTACACGCTTACGGTTTCGTTTGGCGATATCGGCAAGGCCTTCGCTGTCGTGCTGCTGGTCATGCAGGTCGGCGGTTCGGGTGGCACGTTCCCCATCGAGATGACCGGTCCCGTGTTCCAGGCGATCTATCCGTTCCTGCCGTTTACCCACGGCATCAACGCCATGCACGCCGCCATGGCCGGTGCCTACCATATGGAGTACTGGGTTGAGCTGGGTATTCTGGCGAGCTATCTGATTCCGTCGCTGGCCCTGGGCGTCGTCTTCCGCCGCCCGGTTATCAAAGCCAACGACTGGATCATCGAAAAGCTGGAGTCGACCAAATTGATTTAGCGCGACAATGTGGCGTTGACGGAACATCGAGGCCTTCCGGCTCGACGCTTTAGTTGAGTGAATTGCATGAGCTGCTTGGTTGTTGCTACAGTAGCGGGGCGTGCCGGGGGTCCGGCGCGTCCCGTTTTTATTTGACCATGAGGCGGCATGCGGTCACGCGCGTGCGGACACCACGCCCAGATTGAGCGCGAGGATGCCCTATGCCCCAGCATGCCACTGACAATATCGAAATGATGCCCGACAGCCCTGTGGCTCGCGAGGACCTGGGTGCGGGCGGCACCTCCCGTGGTGCCGGTGCTCGTTCGCCGTTGTTCTGGAAAGTTCTACTGCTTTCGGTGGCGATTATCTGGGGCTACTCCTTTACGACCATGAAGGACGCGCTCGACACCATTCCGGTGTTTGAACTGCTCTACGTGCGCTTTCTGCCTGCGGCGTTGGCCATGTTTGCCATCTTCCACAAGCGCATCATCGCGCACCTCAACGCCCGCAACCTTATCGTCGGACTTGGAATGGGCACACTTATGTGGGCCGCCTACGCCCTGCAGACAGTCGGTCTGGCGCACACCACGGCGGGCAAGAACGCGTTTTTGACGGGTACGTACTGCATCCTCGTGCCCTTTGCGAGCTATTTCCTGAGCGGCGAAAAGCTCACGCGCTACAACTTGGGTGCCGCGCTGCTGTGCCTAGCGGGCATTGGCCTCGTCGCACTCGATAGCGTTGAATTCAACATTGGTGACGTCATTACGCTGGCGGGTGCGGCCTTTTTCGCCATCCAGATGGCGGTGACTGCCAAGTACGGTCGCAAAATGGACATCAACGTCATCACGTTTTGGATGTTTGTGGGCAACGGCGTGCTGAGCCTGGCAACGTCGCTGCTATTCGAGACCCAAGCGCCTCTGTCCGTGTGGACGCCGAGCTTTATCAGTGCGATGGCGTTTCTCTCGGTGGGCTGCACATGCGCGGCTCTGCTCATCCAAAACGTCGGCCTGGCGCATGTCCCGGCCTCGACGGGCTCGCTGCTCCTTTCGATGGAGTCGCCTTCGGGTGTGCTGTTTTCGGTGCTGCTGATGGGGGAGGCGCTCACCTCGCGCCTGCTCGCCGGCTTCGCGCTAATCTTCCTGTCGATTATCTTGAGCGAGACTCACTTCGATTTTTTGCGTCGAAAGCCGCGCCCGCAATTGTAAACAACTTGTTGCGCCGCCCTCCCGGGGCGGCATTTTTTATGCCTCGCCCTTAAAGTAGTACCTTGCACTTTACGCTATCAAAGTGCTTGCTGCAAAAACGATACTGGAGGGCATCTATGGCACCAGCTTTGTCCGATCTTCAACCGCAATCAGCGCCCAAGGCCACCGCAGCGGCGCAGACCGCTATCGGTGACGGTCTCGTTGCAGAAGCTCAGGCTTTTGCAGACGAGCTCGCTGCGTGGCGACACGATCTCCACCAGATGCCCGAGCTGGGTAATAGCCTCCCACAGACCTCTGCGTATATCCAAGCGCGCCTGACCGAGATGGACATCCCATTTGCCACACTCGTTGATGGTTCCTGCGTTGTGGGCCTTGTCGGCGCCGGTGCCGCCGCGGCCCAAGGCAATGGCGTCTGCACGAATGAGCAGGCCGGTACGGTCATCATGCTTCGTGGCGACATGGACGCCCTGCCCGTTGCCGAGGAATCCGGCGAGCCCTTTGCATCCACCAACGGCTGCATGCACGCTTGCGGTCACGATATGCACGCGACGGCGCTGCTTGGTGCGGCGCGCCTGCTCAAGGCCCGCGAGTCCGAGCTTGTCGACGCCAACGCCACGGTTAAGTTGCTGTTCCAGCCGGGCGAGGAAACCTTTGAGGGTGCCCGCGCCGCCATCGCCGACGGTCTGCTGCAGAGCCCGCGTCCCCAGGTCGCCTTTGCCATGCATGTCAATAGCCAGTCGCCGCTTGGCCTGGTGCTCTACGGCAGCCCGGCGCTCTCGGGCGTGTACGGTTTCCGCATCACGCTGCAGGGCAAGGGCGGCCATGGCTCGAGCCCCGAGATCTGCATCGACCCCATCACGGCCGGCGTGCATGTGCATTTGGCGCTTCAGGAGCTTATCGCTCGCGAGGTGCCGGCGGCCAAGGAGGTCGCGCTTACCGTTGGCAAGTTCACCGGCGGTCAGGCCGCAAATGTCATTCCCGACACTTGTGTGCTCGAGGGAACGCTGCGTGGCTTCGATGTCGAGCTCATGGAGCACCTCAAGGCCCGCATCGCGGAGGTCGTCAAAGGCGTTGCCACGACCTATCGTACGCCGGCGACTATTGAGACGCTCTCGGATGTTCCCCCGCTCGTACTCGATGACGATATGACGCAGGCGTCGCTTGGCTACGTGGGCGCGGTGCTGCCCAAGTCCGCCTTCCTGCCGCTGTTCCACGCCATGGCGAGCGAGGACTTCGCGTTGATCTCGAGCGAGATCCCGAGTGCGTACTTTACCGTGGGCGCTGCCGTGACTGATACGGACGAGCATTTTGCTCAGCATCATCCCAAGGCACGTTTTAGCGATGCCGAGCTTCCCCTTGGCGCCGCGGCTTATGCCGCCGTCGCTTTGGGCTACATCGCCGACCACCGGTAGCACCCAATCTTGCTGCTCGTTTGTTTAAAAAAAGAACAGCATGTCTCAGCAACGTAAGTTCTTCCCCGGCTGGCTCGTGGTGGCCTCCGGCTTTGTGATCATGGCCACGTGCTACACCATTTTCGTCAACTGCATGAGCCTGTTCCAGCCGCTCATCGTCAGCGACTTGGGAGTATCTCTTGCGCAGTACAACATCTCCAATGCGATCTCCACGGTGGTGAGCGTTATCGGATCGCTTGTCATTGGCCATGTTGCCGACAAGGTTAGTGGTCGCATTTTGGGTTCGCTTACCGTCATAGCCACCTCGGCGGTGCTCGTGGGCATGAGCTTTGTCGGTGAGCTGTGGCAGGTCTACGTGCTCTTTGCCGTCTCGGGCTGCTTCGCTGTCGCCTCGACCCGCCTGCTCATTAGCCTGGTGACCGCCAACTGGTTTACGGCCAAGCGAGGCCTTGCCATCTCCATCGCACTTTCGGGCTCGGGCTTTGGCGGCGCCATTCTGTCTCCCATCGTGAGCTCGCTGATCGTGAGCGTGGGTTGGCGTTCCACCTTCTTGGTGCTTGCCGCCGTCTGCATTGTGGCGGCGCTGCCCATCACGGCGTATTCCTTCCGCACCAAACCTTCCGAGATTGGCCTGAAGCCGCTCGGCGAGAACCCGGGCGATCCGTCCGTCTCGACGGCTGGCGACAAGGACGAGCACACGGCTCCTGAGGTTAACGTTGGCTGGTCTCGCATCAAGAAGAGCCCGGCGTTTTGGCTGCTCGTCGTCGCCTTCCTCTTTATGGGCCTCGTTAACGGCGCCATCTACGATCGCTTTGGTTTGCGCTTTGGCAACGTGCTGGGTTCCGTTGCGTGTATTGTCGCCTGTGTGGCGCTGTGCTTCCCGACGACGGACCTTGGTCCTATTGTTGCCGCTGTGAGCTTTGGTATCGGAACGTGCATGGGCACCATCACGCCTACCATTGCCGCGTCCAAGCAGTTTGGCATGGCCGACCTCGGCAAGGTCACGGGCACCATTACCTCGCTCGAGATGGTCGGCGGCACCGTGGGCGCTATCGTCTCGGGCGTGCTGTTCGATGCCACGGGCTCCTTTGCGAGCACCTGGATTGTGTGCCTGGCATGCTCCGTTGTCATGCTCGTGTTCCTGCTGGCATCCGAGCCCATCGCCGCCAAGCTGCGCGCGAGCGTGGCGGGGGAGTAGACGTCCGTCGCTCTTTTCTATTTGCCCCGTTCTATCCGTGGCTGCCCTGGAGGCCGAATAGATGCTCGTACCATCATTCGGTTTCCAAGGCGGCCACGGATCACAAACAGCGGCGGCGCATCTGGCCGAACGAGTCCCCATACCCTCGTTCGGTCAGACGCGCCGCCGCTGTTTGTGTTTGTGCCGTATAATATCCACTACCTATGACGCGATACAAAAGAAAGGTGTTTGCCCATGCAGGCACAGAAGGCGGAGGGAACCCGCGACCTTATCGGCGCCGAGATGCGCGCCTGGCAAAAGATGCAGCAGATTGCGGCCAGCGTATTCGAGCCGTTTGGCTTTAAGCCCATCGAGACGCCCGCGATCGAGCAGGTGGACGTCTTTGTCCACGGCATCGGCCAGTCGACCGACGTCGTGCGCAAGGAGATGTTCCGCGTGTTTAGCGGCGCCAACCTGGAGCGCGTCTTTACCGAGGGTACCGATACCAAGCTCAAGCCCAAGCAGCGCCTGGCACTTCGCCCCGAGGGCACGGCCGGCGTGGTGCGCGCCGTCGTGGAGAACAACCTGGTGCCCCAGGGCTCCACGCCGTTTAAGGCGTACTACGCCGAGGCCATGTTCCGCGGCGAGCGTCCCCAGAAGGGCCGCCTGCGCCAGTTCCACCAGGTGGGCATCGAGTGGCTCGGCGCTCCCGATCCGGCGGCAGACGCCGAGTGCATCATTATGCTCATGGAGTTCTACAAGCGCCTGGGCTTCGATCTTTCCAAGCTTCGTCTGCTCATCAACTCGATGGGTGACGCCCAGTGCCGTCCGGCTTACCGCGAGCAGGTTAAGCAGTTCATCCTCGATCACGCCGACGAGATGTGCGATGAGTGCCGTGAGCGCGCCGAGCTCAACCCGCTGCGTGCCTTCGACTGCAAGAACGACCATTGCCGCGAGATCATGGCCGACGCGCCGCTGATGGGTGACAACCTGTGCGATGAGTGCCGCGAGCACTACGAGCAGGTCAAGCGCTATCTGGATGCCGCCGGTATCGAGTATGTCGAGGATCCCACCCTGGTGCGTGGTCTGGACTACTACACCCGCACCGTCTTTGAGGTCGAGGCTCCCGGTGCCGGCGTCGGCTCCATCGGTGGCGGCGGCCGCTACGACGGCCTGGTCGAGCTCGAGGGTGGCAAGCCCACGGCGGGCGTCGGCTTTGCCGTCGGTTTTGAGCGCGCCCTGCTGGCCCTGCAGGCCTTTGGCAGCGATTTGGGTGCCGATGAGGCCCCGTGCGTCTATGTCGCCAACGCTGGCAAGGAGCTGCGCCAGAACGTCTTTGCCATTACGCAGGAGCTTCGCGCCGCAGGCATCGTGACCGAGGCCGACTATCAGGGCCGTTCGCTCAAGGCTCAGTTTAAGCAGGCCGATAAGGTGGGCGCCAAGCTCATCTTGGTCCTGGGCGGCGACGAACTTGCCGCCGGCAAGGTCAAGGTACGCGACATGCAGAGCCATGACGAGGTTCTCGTCGATCTGGCCAACGTCGTCGAGGCGGTTCGCGAGCGTCTGTAGCGTATGATTTTTGAGCTGCGGACCCGCTAACATGTCCCGCTCGCGACGAGCTATTGTTACGGGGGTGTTTCGCATTTATGCGGAATGCCCTCGCTTGCATATGCCGCCCACCGAGAAATACGACCATTTGGGGCAAAAACCCTTGCAATGCAGAAAATACTTTTGTGTGGTAAAGCGCAATCAGTGTCGAAAGTATTTCTCAAACGCCTATAATGAATACCGCATGTTACGTGCATAGAAGGAGGAATGGGAGGAAACGTGGCTGAGAACCTAAGCAACCAGTCTGTACCCGAAGCCGCGGCGCGCGTCGCTGCCGTGGTCAACCGCCTCGTTAACCGAATCGGCTCGAATGCCGAGTCCAGGGAGCGTCTCGCCGAGATCGAGATCCCCGAGGAGCTGCGCGACAATCTGGCGCTGTTCTTGCGCCTGGAGCGCCGTGTGCTTAGCGAGTATGATCCCGAGATCGCGGACCTGTTCGACAAGATTTTGACAGCCGAGATTGTGGTCAATGCCGGCAACCCCGGTACCTGCGCTGCCGACGAAGCCGTCGACGAGCAGGGCGTGCCCACTGCCGACGAGCCCACTGCCGTGGCATTTCGTGAGGTCGTCGATTTGATCGACAGCCTGCCGCTCGATAAGCAGCAGGTCATCGTTCGCGCCTTTACGAGCTTTTTCCATCTGGCAAACCTGTCGGAGGAGAACTACCGTGTGGCGCAGCTGCGCGAGCGCGAGGCCGGTGCGTCGACCGATACCGAGGTCGATCCTGCCAACGAGCTTACCGTTGCCTATCACCAGCTGGTGAATGAGCTGGGTGTCGAGGGTGCCAACGAGCTGCTCGACAAGCTCGAGTTCCACCCTGTCTTTACCGCACATCCCACCGAGGCCCGTCGTAAGGCCGTCGAGGGCAAGATCCGCCGTATCTCCAACCTGCTGGAGGAGCGTCCGCGTCTGGGCGGCTCCGACCTGGTGGAGAACGAGCGCCATATGCTGCAGGAGATCGACGCCCTGGTGCGTACGAGTCCCATCGCGCTCAAGAAGCCCACGCCGGTCGAGGAAGCCGATACCATCATCGACATCTTCGATAACACGCTGTTCGACGTTATCCCCGTTATCTATCGTCGTTTTGACGATTGGGTGCTGGGCGACAAGGCCGGTACTGTGCCGCCGCTGTGCCCGGCGTTCTTCCATCCCGGCAGCTGGATCGGTTCCGACCGCGACGGTAACCCCAACGTCACCGCCAAGGTGAGCCGTGAGGTCGCCGCCAAGTACTTTACGCACATGGTGCTCAAGCTCGAGGACAAGTGCCGCCACATCGGCCGCAACCTCACGCTCGAGGCTACCTACAGCAAGCCGTCGGCCGAGCTCATTAACCTGTGGAACCATCAGGTCGAGATGAGCCCTCGTTACACGGCCCGCGCCGAGCTGATCTCCGAGCACGAGCCGCATCGCGCCGTCATGCTCGTCATGGCCGACCGCCTGAACGCCACCGTCCGTCGTATCACCGACACCATGTACCACAGCGCCGACGAGTTCCTGGATGACCTGCGCGTCGTCCAGCGTTCGCTGGCCGCCTGCGGTGCCGTCCGTGCTGCCTACGGCCCGGTCCAAACCATCATCTGGCAGGTCGAGTCCTTCGGCTTCCATATGGTCGAGATGGAGTTCCGTCAGCACTCCGTGGTGCATGCCCGCGCCCTTAAGGATATCCACGAGAACGGTATCCATGGCGACCTGCAGCCCATGACGCGCGAGGTCATCGATACCTTCCGCGCTATCGGCTCCATCCAAAAGCGCTACGGCAAGAAGATGGCGCACCGCTACATCATCTCGTTCACCAAGAGCGCCCAGCATGTGGCCGACGTCTTTGAGCTTGCCCACCTGTCCTTTGCACACGAGGAGGATGTCCCCGAGCTCGACGTGATCCCGCTGTTCGAGCAGCTCGAGGACCTCGAGGGCTGCGTCGACGTGCTCGACCAGATGCTTACGCTGCCCGTGGTGCAAAAGCGCCTTGCCCAGACCAACCGCCGCATGGAGGTCATGCTGGGCTATTCCGACTCCTCCAAGGACGCCGGTCCTACCACGGCCATGCTCGCGCTGCACTCCGCGCAGGAGCGCATCGCCAAGTGGGCCGAGAAGAACGATATCGACCTGGTGCTCATGCACGGTCGCGGCGGTGCCGTGGGCCGTGGTGGCGGCCCGGCCAATAAGGCCGTGCTGGCGCAGCCCAAGGGTTCGGTCAACTGCTTCTTTAAGCTCACCGAGCAGGGCGAGGTCATCTTTGCCCGTTACGGCAACCGCACGCTGGCTCAGCGCCATGTTGAGTCCGTTGCTGCCGCAACGCTTTTGCAGTCGGCCCCGAGTGTCGAGAAGACCAACACCGAGACCACGCAGAAGTTCTGGGATATGGCCGAGAAGCTCAACACCGCAAGCCACGAGCGTTATCTGGACCTGCTGAACACCGAGGACTTTACACCGTGGTTCTCGACCGTGACGCCGCTGACCGAGGTCGGTCTGCTGCCGATCGGCTCGCGTCCCGCCAAGCGCGGCCTGGGTGCCAAGTCGCTCGACGACCTGCGTACCATTCCGTGGATCTTCAGCTGGAGCCAGGCACGCATTAACCTGGCCGCTTGGTACGGCCTGGGCACCGCCTGCGAGCAGTTTGGCGATCTGGACCAGCTTAAGGCTGCCTACCAGGAGTGGCCGTTCTTCCGCACCTTTATCGACAACATCGAGATGTCGATCGCCAAGACTGACCAGCGCATCGCCAAGATGTATCTGCACCTGGGCGATCGCCAGGATCTATCCGAGAAGGTCTTCACCGAGATGCAGCTCACTCGTAAGTGGGTCCTTGCCATCGTCGGTGACGAGTGGCCGCTGCAGCGCCGCCGTGTGCTTGGCTGTGCCGTTCGCGTGCGCAACCCCTACGTCGACGCCCTGTCCATCGCCCAGGTCCGCGCCCTTCGCGAGGTGCGTATGAACCAGGACGAGATGACCGAGGAGAAGAAGGCCGAGTACATGAGCCTGATTCTTTCGACTGTGACCGGCGTCTCGGCAGGATTGCAGAACACGGGGTAATCGATAGCCCTGTGGCTCTCACCGGGACCCGACGGGTTTCCCTCTGAATGCGTCCTCGCACTTGAAGCCCCCTTATCCTGCTCCTTCGGAGCTGCGGATAAGGGGGCTTCGTGCTGCGGAATGCATTCAGAGGGAAACCCGTCGGGTCCCTTCGTCCTCGGTCTTCGGGGATTGGGGCTGAAGGGAATAAAGCGCGCTTCGCGCTTAGTGTGGAGTGCGGCGAGGGCTTCTTGCGTCCTGCGGAGTGCGCCGGAAAGTAAACATACGGCGGCCCCTGCGATGTCCGGTCTTCGGCGGATTACTGGCTGGGGGAATAATGGCGCGCTTCGCGCGTTTGGAAAAGGCTTCGTGCTGCGGAATGCATTCAGAGGGAAACCCGTCGGGTCCCTTCGTCCTCGGTCTTCGGCGGATTACTGGTTGAAGGGAAGAAAGGCGCGCTTCGCGCCTTACGACTGTAGCGGCTGCGGTCCCGTTTGGGATCGCGGCCGTTTTGTTGTGGGTCAAATATGAACGTTGTGTTAATGAGTCGGTAGACGGTGGTGTTTTTCGGTGAGCGGCGTATCCTTCCAACGGTTTATCTAGTGTGTCAGTTGAAAAGGAAGAGGGCGCTCGTCATTGTTTGAATGTGAACTGCCGTTTGACCACAAGACGTTGCATCTGGAGCTCGAGGATAAGAACTTCGCGGGTGTGATGGAAGGTCATCAAAACGAGTTTAAGACCACGAAATCGCAGGAAGAGCTGGTAGAGGAGTCACTTGTCAACCCTTATGGCTCGCCTTCGCTCGAGGAGCTTTGTGCTGGCAAGAGAGATATCGTCATTATTAGCTCCGATCATACGCGCCCCGTTCCCTCGCGTGTGACGATGCCTATTCTGCTGCATCACATCCATTCCGCTGCACCCGAGGCTCGCGTGCGTATTTTGGTTGCTACGGGTATGCATCGTCCGTCGACGCACGAGGAACTCGTCAACAAGTATGGCGAGGAGATTGTTGCCAACGAGGAAATCGTTATGCACGTCGCGACTGACGACAGCATGATGAAAAAGATTGGCACCCTGCCTTCCGGTGGCGAGTGCATCATCAACAAGATTGCCGCCGATTGCGATCTGCTGCTTGCCGAGGGCTTTATTGAGCCGCACTTCTTTGCCGGTTTCTCTGGTAGCCGCAAGTCCGTCCTGCCTGGCATCGCCAGCTACAAGACCATCATGTACAACCACAACGGCCAGTTTGTGAATGATTCCCACTCGCGTGCCGGCAACCTGTGCCACAACCACGTGAGCGAGGACATGTTTGCTGCCGCCGAGATGGCTCACCTTGCCTTTGTGCTTAACGTGGTGCTCAACGGCAAGCACGAGGTCATCGGCTCCTTTGCCGGCGATATCCACAAGGCGCACGAGGCCGGCTGCGAGTTCGTGAAGAGCCTTGCCGGCGTTGAGCCCGTCGAGTGCGAGATTGCCATCACCACCAACGGCGGCTACCCGCTCGACCAGAACATCTACCAGGCTGTGAAGGGCATGTGCTCTGCCGAGGCCACGCTTCCCGAGGGCGGCGTGATTATCGATGTCGCCGGTTGTGCCGACGGTCACGGTGGCGAGGGCTTCTATCACAACATCGCCGACAACGATCCTGCGGAGTTTGAGCGCGCCTGCATCGACCGTCCTAAGGACGAGACCCTGCCCGACCAGTGGACGAGCCAGATCTTTGCCCGCATCCTGGCGCATCACCCTGTGATCATGGTTACCGACCTGTGCGATCACCGGATGATCAAGGATATGCACATGACGCCGGTCAACACCCTCGATGAGGCGCTCAAGCTCGCCTTTGAGATGAAGGGTGCCGATGCCAAGGTGGCCGTCATTCCCGATGGCCTGGGCGTTGTCGTTGCGCAGCACTAGCGCGTGGCTTAAACGAATCGTTTATAACCGACAAGAAAGATAAGGTTTTATGCTTACCAAACTCCTCTGCGAATTCGGCGCGACGGCCCTCATGATCGTCTTTGGCGTGGGCGTGCACTGCGATACCGTGCTCAAGGGCACCAAGTATCAGGGCTCCGGCCACATGTTTGCCATCACCACCTGGTCTTTTGGCATCTCGGTCTGCCTGTTTGTCTTTGGCGGCGCCGTGTGCATGAACCCGGCTATGGTGCTTGCCCAGTGCATCGTCGGCTTGGTGCCGTGGAGCAGCTGCATCCCCTTCATGATTGCCGATATGCTCGGCGGCTTTGTGGGTGCCGTGATCGCTTGGTTTATGTATGCCGATGAGTTCAAGGCTTCCGAGGGCGTCGTCGACCCCATTGCCCAGCGCAACATCTTCTCGACCAACCCCACCACCGAGGGTACGAACTATGCCCGTAACTTCTTCTGTGAGGCTATCTGCACCTTTGTGTTCATCAGCGCCATCCTTGCTGCCGCTAGCCGCGCCGGCGAGAACGTTCTGATGCTCGCCATCTGCGTCGGTCTGATCGTTTGGGCTGTTGGCATGGGCATGGGCGGCATCACCGGCTTCGCCATGAACCAGGCGCGTGACCTTGGTCCTCGCATGGCCTATCAGGTGCTGCCGATCAAGAACAAGGCTGACAACAACTGGAAGTATGGCCTGCTTGTTCCTGGCATCGCTCCGTTTGTCGGTGCCGCTCTGGCCGCGCTGTTTGTGCATGGTTTCTTGGGCATGTTCTAGTCCAAGGCTACATAGTTGTCCGCCGTCCGCATGGGGTAACTTCCCAGCGCGTCCTCGGACATGAAAGAACCCCCGCTGCGCACTGAACTGCGCCCCAATTCTTG
>CAUHJB010000028.1:0-25523 GCA_959606495.1 uncultured Collinsella sp.
AGGTCGAGCTCCTCGTGCAGGATGCGGAAGTGCTCCTCGACCTCGGTCATGCCCTGCAGGGCATAGAACGGGCAGGTGGCGACGAGCGCATCGGCGCCCAGCTCCTGAGCGACCTTACCGTGCTCGATCATGCGCTCGGTCTCGGTGTCGATGATGCCGACCAGAACGGGAACGCGGTGGTCGACGATGCGTACGGCCTCGGCGATGATCTGACGGCGACGCTCGTCGGTGGAGAAGACGACCTCGCCCGAAGAGCCCAGGAAGAACAGGCCATCGACGCCGGCATCGATCATGCGGTTGATGCTGCGCTCAAAGGAGGCAACGTCGAGCTGGTGGTCTTCGGTATCGGGAACAACGACGGGAGGGATAACGCCGGTGAATTTCTGAGTTGCCACAAGAATCTCCTTAGTTGTCTGGCAGGCGGCCCTATGCCACCCACTCTTGTTGGCAGTGTCCAGGCCGTCTAGGCCAAAGAACACGGATAGAACGTTTGGTTAAAGAAGTCGACGACTTCGTTTTCGAACGCATTGATACGCTCGTGAGCGTATTTGGCATAGATGATATGCCTCCGGTCACACTCAAGACCGTTGAATACGGCAAACTGGCCCTTGGGGTCGCTCACGGCATCCATGAGCGATGTGCCCATGAGCACCGATCCGCGCACCCGAGACGACAGAGCCTCGAGGCCGCCGGGCAGCGGGTTGGCAACCGCCGTACAGGCAAGGCCGCACTTATCCAAGGCGGAGACCGCCAAAGCGACACCGCCGCCAAGGCCCTCGCCCCATGCGAAGATGCGGTCGGGGTCCATGCCATCAAGATTGCGCGCCACCTTCGCCATCGCGCAACCCCAACGGACGCGCTTGACAAAAACGGGCGAAGCGATCCCCCGCTGCAGGTCGTCCGCACCAGCGACATCGTCATCCAGCGCGAGGACGGCATACCCCATGGCGGCAAATCTCGTCATGTGATGCCAGCCGCGCACAGGCCGATCGATATCGTGGAACATCAGGCACAGCGGCACGCGCTTAGATACTCGGGCACGACCGACAGGCTCAATCAAGCGAGCGTGGACCGCATCGTCACCGAGCTCAAAGGAAATCTCCGAGTAACGAGCGCAGGGGTTAACAAAGTCAATCGCCGTAATGGCCTGGCCTTGAATCTCAAGATTCGAAGCGCATGTCTCTAAATCAGAAACATCTGCTTGGACATCGCCGTGCCAGTCCCGATATTCTGCGAGCCTTGATGAAACCGTTCCGGGAATTCCCACGAGCCCGGGGACTATCAGCTCGTCAACATTGCTCTCGCACTTAGACATGAGCCTCCCCTCCCTCACGGAAAAACGGAATGATCAGATCGTCAAAATCCTGAATCTCCTCGTGGCCAAAGCCCTCAAAGAACTCATGACGCTTATCGCAGGACAGGTTGTTGTACACCGCAAACTGCGTTGCCGGCGGACAGACGGTATCGGCCGTGCCCGTGCCAAACAGCACGGGGCACTCGACCATGGGGGCAAAATTCTTGGAATCGAAGTACGCCAGCTTGGCATAGGCTTCCTCGATACGAGTCGAGTCCTCGTCAAACCAACGCGACCAATAGTGCAGACCCTCGTAGGCAATATCGTCGGCGTCCAAATCCCAGACCAGGCGGAAATCCGACAGGAAGGGATAGAGGATGGCGGCGCGATTGATAAGCTCGCCGTTAAGCGCACAGGTCGCAATGCCCAAACCGCCGCCCTGCGACGCGCCGTTCACAAATACGTGGGCAAGATCGATGCCCTCAAGCTCGCGAACGATGCGGCACAGGATGCGAATATCTTGGTGCAAGCGGACATAGTAGAGGTTGGCCGGGTCGCCGTCGATACCGGCGACGATATGGCCCGCGACCGTTGTGCCCTCAAATCCACCAATGTCCTCGGAGGGACCTCCTTGACCGGGGCAGTCGAGGGCGATGAGCGCCATGCCCATGCCCGCAAACGACGCCTGCTCAAACCAGCTGCGGCTTGCACCCGGATATCCATGGAACTGAAGTACCAATGGCACGGGCTCATCCGAGACGGGTTTAAGGTACTTGGCATGCAGGCGAGCGCCACACATGCCGGTATACCAGAGGTCGAAAAGCTGGCAGGTCACGGCATCGGTGACCGATGCCGTCTCGATCGCATAGTCAAGCCCGACGGCGTCGGCCTCGGCCATGCGGTCCTTCCAAAAGAGATCGAAATCCGATGGACGGGGCATAGCGCCTCGATATTCACCAAATTGCTGTTGTAGCTCCTGAGCACTTGGCATGGCTCGTGAACCCAACCTTTCGAAATCGCAACGGAGGTGCGCCCGGCAAGGGAACCGGGCGCACGGGAGGGAAAGCGAGACTACTCGCCGAGCTTGGGATGCAGCAGCGACGGCGCAGCGCCGAGCAGCATCTTGGTGTAGGGGTCCTGGGGGTGCTGGAAGACCTGCTTGGCCTCGCCCTGCTCGACGATCTTGCCGCCATTCATAACGATGATGTCGTCAGAGATATAGCGGACCGTCTGGATGTCATGGCTGATGAACACCATGGCCAGGCCGAGCTCCTTCTTAAGGTCGGTCAGCAGGTTCAGAATCTGCGCGCGGACCGAAACGTCCAGAGCCGAGGTGGGCTCGTCGGCGATGATGGCATCGGGGTTCAGCGACAGGGCACGGGCAATTGCGACGCGCTGGCGCTGGCCGCCCGAAAGCTGGCCGGGAAGAACCTCGGCGGCGGAGCTGGGCAGACCGGTGAGCTCCAGGAGTTCCTTGACGCGCTTCTCCTGCTCGGCCTCGGTACCCAGGTTGTGGACGCGCATGGGGTCGAGCAGCTGCTCGCGAACGACCATGCGGGGGTTGAGCGCCGTGGCCGGGTTCTGGAACACGACCGAGATGACGCGACCCATGTGGCGACGGTCCTCGGCGGTACGCTTGGTAACGTCCTTGCCCTTAAAGTAGACCTTGCCGCTCGTGGGGGCCTGCAGGCCGCACATGACGTTGGCGGTGGTGGACTTACCGCAACCGGACTCGCCGACGATGCCGATCGTCTGACCGGGCATGAGCTTAATCGTTACACCCTGGACGGCGTGAACCAGGTTGGGGTGCAGAATCGAGCCGGTACGGGTCCTAAAGGTGACGTGGACGTCATCAAGGAAGATGATCGGCTCGACGCCGTTGACTGCGGTCTCGCTCATCTACATCACCTCCGCGTGAGGGGTCAAACCATTTGCCTTGAGCACCTCGTCGGGGAGCTCGGAATAGAAGTGCTCGGTGCCGGGCACGCGCTTGAAGACCGGACGGGTGTCCAGGCCAATACGCGGATGGCTCGAGCGGGGCGCGAAGCGATCGCCCTTGGGGAAATCGCGCGGGCTCGGAACGGCGCCGGGCACCTGGTGAAGGCGGCCCGAACCGCTCTCGATGGACAGAACGGAACCCAGAAGACCGCGGGTGTACTCGTGAATCGGGTTGGTGAGCAGCTCCTTGGTGGGCGCCTGCTCGATAACCTGGCCAGCGTACATAACCGTGATGTTATGGGCGACCTCGGCGACCAGCGCCAGGTCATGCGAGACGAAGATCATGGCAAAGCCGAGCTTAGCCTGAAGGTCGTTGAGCAGCTTGATGACCTGCTTCTGGACGGTAACGTCCAGAGCGGTCGTGGGCTCGTCGCAGATGACCAGCTTGGGGTCGCGGGTAAGGGCCATAGCAATCAGAACACGCTGACGCTGGCCACCGGAAAGCTCATGCGGGTAGCTCTCGAGCGTACGCTTGGGGTCGAGGCCCACGAGCTCCAAGAGTTCCTCGGCGCTGCGGGTGCCGCCGCGCTTGGTGAGCTGCTTCATCTGGGCAGAGATGAGCATGGAGGGGTTGAGCGAGGACAGGGCATCCTGATAGACCATAGCGATATCGGTACCGCGCAGGCCGAACCACTCCTTCTTGCTCATCTTGAGCAGGTCGCGGCCCTCCCAGAGGACCTCGCCGGAAAGGTGCTCGTCATCGTCGGTCAGGCCCATGATGGCCAGCGTGGTGATGGACTTACCGCAACCGGACTCGCCCACCAGGCCCATGGTCTGACCAGGACGGACGTCAAAGTTGACATGGTCGACGACGTTGATATCGCCGTGGTGCTCAAACTGAATGCAGAAGTCACGGACCGAGAGAATCGGTTCGACAGACTCGTCAGGCACATGGCGATCGTCACGCTTGAGCTCGACATCGCGCAGGGCGCCAAGGCGAGCGGAGAGGGACTGGGCCTGCTCCTTGTAGGCGCGAACGGGGTCGGAGACCAGCAGGTCGGCCTCGCGACGCTTGGAGGAATCGGTCGGATCCAGGGCGGCGGAGGGAGCAGCGGCCATGGCGTCGGTAATGCCCTCGGAGAGGATGTTGAGCGCCAGGCAGGTGATCATGATGGCCAGGCCCGGGAACAGTGCCTGCCACCAACGGCCGGCGAGCACGCCGCCGCGGGCGTCGGCGAGGATGTTGCCCCAGGTAGCGGTGGGCTCCTGGATACCAGCGCCGATGAAGGTCAGCGAGGCCTCGAAGATGATGGCGTCGGCGACCAGGGTAACGGTGAAGACCATGATCGGGGCGATGCAGTTACGCAGAACATGCTTGATCAAAATCCACGGAGCCTTGGCGCCGGAAACGATGACCGCGCGGACATAGTCCTCTCCGTACTCGGACACGATGTTGGCGCGCACGATACGGGCAATCTGCGGAGTGTACATAAAGCCGATGGCGAAGATGATCGACGGCACGGAGTTGCCCAGGATGGAGACGAAGACGGCCGCGAGGGCGATGCCCGGGATAGACATGATGATGTCCAGGATACGCATGATCGTCTCGGAAACGGCCTTGCGCGAAACCGCCGCAAGGGCGCCCACGACCGAGCCGCAGACCAGAGCCATGGCAGTGGCGCCAAAGCCGATAATCAGCGAGTAACGACCACCGTAGAGCATGCGCGACAGAATGTCGCGACCCTTATCGTCGGTACCGAAGATAAATCCGTTGCCGGGAGCCTGGCGAGCCGTAAAGATCTCGACCGGGCTATAGGGGGCAAGAAGGGGCGCCAGAATCGCAGTCAGGGCGACCAGCACCAACACGACGGCGGCAATCTTAGAAGACAGCGTCATCTTCTTCCAGCCACCGAGCTTGAGCCCCTTGGAGGCAGCCTTCTCGAGCTGCTCGGTTTGCTTCTCTCGAATCTTTACCATAATCTACACCGTCCTGATGCGCGGGTTGATGAGCAGGTAGAGCATGTCAACCACGATGTTGATGATGATGAAGGCAAGAGCAACGACGATGACGACGCCCTGAACCAGGTTCGCCTCGTTGCCCTGAACGCCCTGCAGGATCGCGGTGCCCATGCCGGGGAGGTTGAAGATAACCTCGATGACGACGGCGCCGCCCATGAGGTAACCGATCTTAAGACCGAGGGTGGTGACCGGGGTGATCAGCGCATTGCGAAGTACGTTGATGCCGACGACGACCTTCTCGGGAACGCCGGCGCCGCGAGCCATACGGACATAGTCCTTGTCGAGCTCCTCGACCATGGCGGTACGCACGATACGAGTCATCTGGCCCGTCAGCGGAAATGCCAAGGCGATGGCGGGCATGATCATACGTCCCAGATAGCCAGCCGGGTTGGTGGTGAAGTGAGGCAGAGCACCGGACGCCGGAAGCACCTTAAGGTAGGAAGAGAACAGCAGAATCAACAGAACGGCAAGCCAGAACGACGGGGTTGCCAAGCCGGCGATGGAAAAGACGCGGATCACTTGGTCCGGCCATTTATCGCGATACAGTGCCGCGATGACGCCGAGTAAAAACGAAACGACCGCGCCGATGGCAAGACCGATGAAGGTCAGCTGCATCGTGACGGGCAGGGCAGTGGAGATGCGCTTGGCAACGGAGTTGCGAGCAGCACCATAGGTGCCCATGTCGCCATGGATCAGATCGCCCATGTAGCGCACGTAGCGCACGGGCCAGGGGTCGTCCAGACCATACTTCTCATGGTACTCGGCAACCGCCTCGGGCGAGGCACCGTCACCCAACGCCGTATAGGCGGGGTCGGTCTTGGAGAACGACATAAGGAAGAACACCAGGACGGTGACGCCCAATGCCATGATCGGCAGCGCCACGAGACGCCTTCCAATCAAACGTAGCAAGTTGTTCACGTTCTCTCCCCTTTCTTTTGTCGGTAGGACCAACTGGTATATGAGTACGGATACTCATTACAAGACCCGAGCGACATCGTTGCCGCCCGGGTCTTTGTTTCAACTATGAGGATACGGTCCCAACGACCGACATCCTGCATACAGACTCAAGCGAGCCTTACGCCTTGACGGTCGCGACGCCCCTGAAGGACATGCTCGTCGTGCCGATGCCCTTGAAGCCATCGAGGGCCTCGCCGTTGGGCGCAGTGGACGGATCGTCCCAGGAAGCGGAGACGGTCTTGACGTGGACAACGGGGTACAGAACGGCGTTGTCGGCAATGATGTCGAAGCACTCGTTCCACTTCTTCTGCTGCTCGTCGCCCTCGGCGGCAAGAGCCTCGTCCATGAGACTGTGGAGCTTCTGCCACTCAGCGGACTCCTTCCACGGGCAACGGGTCTGCATCCAGACGTTGTCGCCGTACCACCAGTTAAGCAGCAGGTCGGGGTCGGCGCCGAAGCAGGAAGGATCGCCAGGGGCAAGGAGGATATCGTAGGCCTCGCCGCCGTCGATGGCAGCGTAGGTGGCCGGCGAGGTATCGGTCTGGATGGTCACATCGAAGCCGAGAGCGTCGAGGTCGTTCTTGACCTGGGCGGCCATGCCCTTGATCTGCTCGTTGTCGGTGGTGCGCAGGGTGATGGCACCCGGGGTGATGCCAGACTCCTCGATGAGCTTCTTGGCCTTCTTGGCGTCGGTCTTATACACCGTGGAAGCCTCATGATAGTTGGTGAAGCTCTTGGGCAGGTAGCAGCTGGCAGCGGTGGCAAGGCCGGCGAAGGTGTTGCTGACCATCTTCTCGGTGTCGAGTGCATACATGACAGCCTGACGGACCTTGACGTTGTTCCAAGGCTCCTTGGCGACGTTGAACATGATGAAGCGGGTGCCGAAACCCTGAACGTTATCGATCTTGCAGCCGGCGCTCTCGAGCTGGTCGACGGCGTCAGCGGTAACGAGCTCCATAACGAGCGTGGAGCCCTCCTGCTGAGCGGTAACGCGAGCGGTGGGGTCGGTCAGGATGCTGTACTGGATCTTCTTATCCTCGGCAGCATACTCACCGTTGTACTCGGGGTTGGGAACCAGGGTGATCTCGGTATCGGAGATAGAGTCGTACATCCAGGGGCCGGAGCCGATCGGCTGCTTGGCGCGATCCTCCTCGGTCTGGGTGGCCGGGGTAACGCGGACGATGGCCAGACGATCCTTGAGCAGGGAGAAGTTGGGGACCTTGGTCTTGACCGTCACGGTGCTGGCGTCCTTGGCCTCGATGGACTCGAAGGGCTGGAAGAACGGAGCATACGTAGCGGAAGCGGCGCAAGCGGTGTAGGAAGCGACGACATCGTCAGCGGTGACCTCGGTGCCATCGGAGAACTTGGCGCCCTTGCGGATGGTGACCTCGAAAGTGGTGTCGTCCACAGACTTGGGATCGTCGGTGGCGAGCTCGTTGAAGGTGCTGTAGTCGTGGTAATCGATGCCATAGAGGCCCTCGACGACGTGCCAGTTAGCACCCAGGCCCACAGCGGAGCCGGTGCTGGCGGGATCGAAGCTGGACGGAGCGTAAGCGGAACCAGCGGTGATCACGCCGCCGCCACGGTTGGCGGAATCGGTGGAACCGGAAGCGGAACCCTCGTCGCTAGAGCTGCCACCGCAGCCGGTGAGACCAAGCCCTGCGACAGCAGCGACGCTGCCGGTGAGGCCGAGGAACGAACGCCTGGACATACCCTTGTTGATGATGGCCATGTCTTCTCCTATCAATAGAGAATCTTACCCGGGAGCACCTAGACGTGCCCCCGCGCAACTTGCGGACGATATATACCTTACCTACCGACGAACCCAAGTGAGGTGCCGCGCTCGGCGACCGATACATACATCCGCTTGAACGGTATTTACTACCGTTCGCCGAATTCATTGACAAATGATTCGACAGACAGTATGTATCGACGAGGTGAGATATCAGTCTTCGTCAACCCGCAGGATAGCAGTGTTATTCACCATGGTTAGTCAAACGTTTTAGCGTTAATAAAACCCGAAATCTGCAGGTAATCGCCGCGAAACAAATGATTGAAAATCGGCCAATCATGTATATCAGTTGTTTAGAAGCACGTTTAGTTTTCGGAACGGTTGGCCGACGTCTGGGCACGCTCGGCATTCCATGCAACAAGTGCCTCGTGGACTGCTTTGGCGACATCGGCCGGAACGCCTCGAACTTCTGCAATCTCCTGCTCGCTTGCCGCGCGCAAACGCTTCATCGAGCCAAAATGGCGCATAATGGCACGTTTTCTGGTGGGTCCCACGCCTGGAACATCGTCAAGCACCGAAACCGTCATAGCCTTATCGCGCAACTCGCGGTGGAACGTAATCGCAAATCGGTGGGATTCATCGCGAACCTGCTTGATTAGATAAAGCGAAGCGGAGCCGGTCGGCAGCACGACGGGAGTCTCGTCCCACGGCACGAAAACCTCCTCATCGGCCTTTGCCAAGCCACAAACTGGTATATCGAGGCCGAGCGCCTCAAGTTGCTTAATTGCAGCGGTCAATTGCGGCTTGCCGCCATCGACAACGAGTAAATCGGGGCGCGAGCCAAAGCGCTCGTCCGCCATGCGCTCAGGAGCATAGCGACGTCCCAGAACCTCGGACATCGATACGAAGTCGTTCGCCTCGTCCAATTCGGCCTGAATTTTAAAGCGACGATACTGGCCCTTGTCGGCACGGCCGTTGGTAAATACCACCATCGAAGCGACGGTAAAGGTGCCGTGCAACGTCGAGATATCGAAGCACTCGATGCGCAACGGCGGCGCAGGCAGCGCCAGCGCACTTTCGAGCTCCAGGAGCGCCTGATTGGTGCGATCGTCAGCATACCCCGTACGCATCATGTAGCGCATGAGGGCATGGCGCGCATTTTTGGAAGCCATATCGAGCAGGCGGTGCTTTTCGCCACGCTGCGGCCTATGGAGATGGCAAGAGCGCTCGCGCTTGCCCGCAAGCCACTCCCCCAACGCTTCGGCATCCTCAAGCTCGACAGAGAGATTGATCTCGGCTGGAATATCAGCCGTCTCGTCGTAATAGCGCTTAAGAAAGCCCGATTGAAGCTCTTCCTCGTCGACGTCTAGGCCTTTATCGAGGATGAACTCACAAGTTCGAACCGTTCGGCCCTCGCGAACGACAAAGACGCAGGCGGCAGAGATAGTCTCTTCGCGATAGAAGCCGATGACATCGATATCGACGCTTGATGGAAAAACGACCTGTTGGCGATCGTCCAGGCCCCTAATGACTTCCAGACGACGCTTGACGCGCGCTGCACGCTCAAAATCGAGCGTCTCGGCTGCCTCCGTCATCTCGGACGTAAGCTCGTCGACGACATCCTTGCGATGGCCCGACAAGAAACGTTCGACACGCTTGACGTTCTTGGCATAGTCGGCAGGGGAAATCGCGCCAACGCATGCGCCCGGCCCGCGCCCGACATGGTAGTCAAAGCAGGGACGCCCGTTTTGCGCGCAAATCATATTGACGATGTCTTCTTCGCCCTTATGAGATTCGACGATGCGGCGGCAGCGGCGCCATTCCGCACAGGATGCCGAGCAAATAGGAATAACCTTGCGTAGCGTATCGATGGTCTCACGCGCCGCACGGCTATCGGTATAGGGGCCAAAATAGCGCGTTCCCGGTTTGTGACGCTCTCGCGTGTATTTAATAGCCGGAAACAGGTCGCTCTTGGTAATGGCGATAAAGGGATAGCTCTTATCGTCTTTGAGATCGACGTTAAAGTACGGATGGTACTGGCCAATCAGATTGCGCTCGAGCACCAATGCCTCGTGCTCGGTCTCCACCACGATATAGTCGAAGCTCGCCACGAGCTGCATCATGAGCGGGATCTTTTGACGCTCGTCCTGCAGCGTCACGTATTGACGCATACGGGCACGCAAGTTTTTTGCCTTGCCCACATAGATGACATCGCCCTTGGCATCTTTCCAAAGGTAGCAGCCGGGTTGCGTGGGAACGCGCGAAACCTGTTCGGCAAGTGTTGGAATGTTGTCGTGACCTGCCACGCGTACCTACTTGCGACGAAGCAGCGCCGAGACCTCGGGCATCTTAAAGACGAAGGCAAGACCAAAAGTCACAGCGAGCGAGACGACGCCTGCAACACAAACGTAGCCCAGGGTAATTAGGATTGAGCTGCCAAGCACTCCGACAAAGTGCTCGAGTGCCCACATGATGCCGGCGCCCGCGGAAGCGCCCAAGCCACCGAACAATAGGCCGAAGAAACCGCCGTGCAGGATAGACTTGACCTGAAGGCCATGCAGACGACGGCGCAGCCACCACAGTGAGCATCCGACCAAGACAACGTAGTCAACGACGTACGAAAGCGCAATAGCCGGCATACCGTAGCCCAGCACCACGCCAAACAGCAGCACCGAACCGGCCTGACCGATAGCGGAATACAGGCAATAGCGGCTATAGGGTTTCATATCGAGCAGGGCCGAGAAGCTCTTCTGCATCAGCACGACCACGCCGTAGAGCGGAAGGGAAAGTGCCAGATAGATAAGGAACTCCGACACCAGCGCCACACCGGATTCATCGAACTTGCCAGCGCAGTAGATCATGTTGAGCGGACGGGCGAAGACGATCAGGTACAGCGCAAACGGAATCAGGAAAAAGAGCATCTGAGCGACACCGCGCGAAATGCCCGTGCGGACACTGTCGTAGTCCTTCTCCTGCGCATCGTGAGAGAGTTCGGTATAGAGTGCCGTCGAAAGCGAGGCGGCGATCAGCGCATAGGGCAATGTGTACCACAGGCGCGCATATGCGATGACGGAAGGTCCGGTCTCGGGCTGCACCACCAGCGCGGCGGCATTGGTAATGGAGGTCGAGACAAACATGCACACCGTGGCGAGCAGCGTCGGGATACCAAGCGCAATCGTCTGTCGCAGTGCGGGGTCCTTAAAGTCGATATGGATATGAGGATGTACGCCATGCTTGCCAAGCGCGGGAATCTGGCAGGCCATCTGGACAAAGACGCCGAGGGTCGTACCAGCTGCGATCAAGATAATACCGGCCTGCTCGCCAAATTGAGCAGACACGGGAGCAAAGCCCATAAAGCTGGCGATGACGATGACATTGTTGAGAACCGGGGCAAACGTCGACCAGAAGTAGTCGCGGTGTGCGTTGAGAACGCCCGAGAACACCGAGCCCAAGCCATAAAACAGAATCTGGATGGCAAAGAAGCGGAACATGAACGCAGCGGTATCCATGCTGCCGCCATCGCCCGAAAGGAACGACTGCGTCCAAATAAAGCCGGGAGCAAACACGGTGCCCAGCAGCGAGATGCCGCCCAGCAGCAGAAGCAGAATACCGAGCAGGTTGCCGACATACTCGTTCGATGCCTCGCGGCCCTGCTCGCGCCTCACACCCATATACACCGGCAAAAACGCCGTAACGAGCATGCCGCCCATCACGAGCTCGTAGAGCATGTTGGGCAGGTTGTTGGCAACCTGATAGGAGGACGAGAGCAGCGACATGCCGATGGCGGCCGCCATGGCCCACGTGCGGATAAACCCGGTGACGCGCGACACGATGGTCAGGATGGTCATAAGCCCGGCGGAACGACCAACCGTGGAGTAGTCCGACGAGCCCATGTCGTCAGTGTCGTCTCGCGACGAAGAAGCTTCGGATGAGGGTGTCTGAGGCGCAGATTCTTTTGCAAAATGAGCTCCGCACTTCAATTCTTCCTGCGGCATCGCTCAGTCCTCTCTCGTAATCGGGGCGACCGTCGCCCCGCAAAATGCAATTAAATCATCGGGTGCAAGCTCAAGCTGATAACCACGCTTGCCTCCCGAAATAAAAATGGTATCCCAAAGGACACATGTCTCATCAATGAGCGTCCGGTAGCGTTTTTTCATACCGACCGGACTGCAGCCGCCGCGAACGTAGCCAGTCGCCGCAAGCAAATCCTTCACATGCATCATGGCCAAGGACTTCTCCCCCGCGGCACGCGCGGCGGACTTTAGATCGAGCTCGTCGGCAACAGGGATGCAGCACACGACGTGGTCGTTGGACGGCGTCACGCAGACCAAGGTCTTAAATCCTTGTCCGGGCTCCTCGCCAAGCTGCTCCGAAATCGCGACCCCCAGGCCCGCCGACTCATCACCATCGTCTTCGTACGTATGTAGAACATAGGAAATGCCGGCGCTTTCCAGCTCGCGCATCGCATTGGTTTTTGGCGTCTTTACAGCCTTTGCCATGGCATATCCTTTCCCTCGCATTCGGACGCAAGGATTAAGTATATGTCCAATTCGGCTGCATACGTCACTTCGACACAGCAAGCGCCATCGAATCACAAGGAGTCGATGGCGCCCATAAACTGAATCGCCTATTTATTGAGCATCAAGTTGAGCCTGACGCTCCCGGTCACGCCTGAGCAACGGCGCCAAAAACTTGCCCGTATAACTCTGCGGACAGTCCGCAACCTGCTCCGGTGTGCCCGAAACCACGACGGTTCCGCCGCCGTTACCGCCCTCGGGGCCCATATCGATCAGGCGGTCGGCAACCTTGATGACATCAAGGTTGTGTTCAATCACCAGCACCGTGTTGCCCGCATCGACCAAGCGCTGCAGCACAT
The DNA here is from genome assembly GCA_959606495.1 of uncultured Collinsella sp. Lineage (GTDB taxonomy): Bacteria > Actinomycetota > Coriobacteriia > Coriobacteriales > Coriobacteriaceae > Collinsella. The sequence goes on from CAUHJB010000028.1 coordinate 12,817, forward strand.
CGAGCAGCTGGCGGACGTCCTCAAAATGAAGGCCGGTCGTCGGCTCATCCAAAATATAGAACGTCTTGCCCGTCTGGCGTCGATGAAGCTCCTTGGCGAGCTTCACACGCTGCGCCTCGCCGCCCGAGAGCGTCGTAGCGGGCTGGCCCAGGCTCACGTAGCCCAAGCCTACATCGTACAGCGTCTGGAGCTTGCGCTTAATCTGCGGGATATTCCCAAAGAAGGCCAGTGCCTCGGTGACGCTCATGTCGAGCACGTCCGAGATGGTCTTACCACGGTAGGTGACCTCAAGCGTCTCGCGGTTATAGCGTTTGCCGCCGCAGACCTCACAGGGGACATAGATATCGGGAAGGAAGTGCATCTCGATCTTAATTTGTCCGTCGCCCTTGCATGCTTCGCAGCGACCGCCGCTCACGTTAAAGGAGAAACGTCCCGGCGAGTAGCCGCGCGCCTTCGACTCCGGCGTACTCGCAAACAGCGCGCGAAGATCATCCCACAGGCCAATGTACGTAGCAGGGTTGGAACGCGGCGTGCGGCCAATCGGCGACTGGTCGATATCGATAACCTTATCGATACACTCGATGCCCTCGATTTTCTTATACGGACCCACAGGGCGCGTCGAACGGTGAATGGCATTCGTAAGGGCAGGTGCGATAGTGTCGGTAACCAGGGAGCTCTTACCCGATCCCGACACGCCGGTAACGACCGTAAGCGTACCAAACTCGATCTTGGCGGTAACGTTTTTGAGGTTGTTGGCGCGGGCGCCCGTGATCTTAAGGCAGCCGCGACCGGGCTTGCGGCGCTCATCGGGAACCCGGATCATTCGTTTGCCGGTCAGATAAGCGCCCGTCATCGACTCGGGACACGCCATGATATCGGCAGGCGTTCCCGCCGCGACTACGTGTCCGCCGTTCACGCCCGCGCCGGGGCCCATGTCGATCACATAGTCGGCAGCACGAATCGTATCCTCATCATGCTCGACGACGATGACGGTATTGCCGATATCGCGTAGGCGCTCAAGCGTCTTGATCAGGCGCTCGTTATCGCGCTGATGGAGGCCAATCGATGGCTCGTCCAAAATGTACAGGACACCCATGAGGCCGGCGCCGATCTGCGTTGCCAGGCGAATACGCTGGGCCTCGCCTCCGGAAAGCGTCGCCGAGGCACGATCGAGGGTCAGATAGTCGAGTCCGACATCGACCAGAAAACGCAGGCGCTCCAGGATTTCCTTGACGATGCGTCCGCCGATAAACTGTTGGCGCTCGGTGAGTTCCAGGCCCTCAAAAAACTCGAGCGACTCACGGCACGACAGACAACAAACCTCGTAAATGGACTTGCCGCCCACGGTGACGGCGAGCATCTCGGGGCGCAAACGAGCGCCGTGGCAGCTCGAGCACGGCTCCTCGCGGATGTACTTCTCCAAGCGCGCCTTGGTGTTCTCATTCGTCGTCTCGGTATAGCGCTCGTACAGGATATTGCGCACACCCGAGAACTTGGTGTCCCACTGGCTGCGGCGCCCATCGAGCTTTTGATAGTCGACCGAAATCTTCTGGTCGCCCATGCCGTCTAAAAACGCACGACACACCCGCGGAGGCAGATCCTCCCACGGCGTATCGACGCTCACCTTAAAGTGTTTGCAGACCGCAGCGAAAATCTGCGGATAGTAGTTAGAGTTGCCAAACAGGCTGCCAAAGACCCCGTCGGCGATCGACTTCGAGGGGTCTTCGATTAGGGCCTCGGCATCGACCGTCTTCTTAAAGCCCAGGCCATCGCACTCGGGGCACGCGCCATAGGGCGCGTTGAACGAGAAATCACGCGGCTGCAGGTCATCGATGGAGTGTCCATGCTCCGGGCACGCTAACGCCAGCGAATACTCCAGCAACTCGCCTTCGGTCCCCTCGGGAGCGTCGCGGTCGGGCAGCAAGTATACGTTCACATTGCCGTGCGCCAGCGCAGTCGCCTGTTCAACGGACTCGGCAATACGGCCCAGCGAGTTCTCGCGAATCACGATGCGGTCGACCACGACCTCGATATCGTGCTTGAATTTCTTATCCAAATCGATAGGGTCATCAAGCGAGCGAACCTCGCCGTCGACACGCACGCGGCTAAAGCCCTCGGCGCGAAGGTCCTCAAACAGCTTGGTGTACTCGCCTTTTCGCCCGCGCACCACCGGTGCCAGCACAAACGCGCGGCGGCCCTCCCCCGCCGCCAGGACCTTATCGGCGACCTGGTCGGTCGTCTGGCGCTCAATGACGCGGCCGCATTCGGGACAGTGCGGGGTGCCCACACGGGCGAACAGCAGACGCAGATAGTCATAAATCTCGGTTACGGTGCCAACCGTCGAGCGAGGGTTTTTAGATGTCGTCTTTTGGTCGATCGACACCGCCGGCGAAAGGCCGTCGATTGAATCCAAGTCGGGTTTGTCCATCTGGCCCAAGAACTGGCGCGCATAACTCGAAAGGCTCTCGACGTATCGACGCTGGCCCTCGGCATAGATAGTGTCGAATGCCAGCGAACTCTTGCCCGAGCCAGAAAGACCGGTAATGACCACGAGTTGGTCACGCGGAATGGAAACATCGATATCACGGAGGTTGTGCTCACGAGCGCCGCGAATAACGATAGAGGAATCAGACATGGAAGCTCCTTGCCTCCTATTGCATCGAATCATACTGCCGATGAGTTTAGCGCACTCGACGCGCACAGATGTTCGTAATACAAGATTCGCAGACCTTTAGCTTTGCGTATCGGGCGCTTTGTTTCTCGAAATGCCGTGGAAAGGTTACAGTAATCTAATACTGAACTTAATTTGCTGTACCAGAGGAACGTCCATGACCGAAGATATCCCCCTTGAAATCACTTCGAGCGACATGGCCAATCTGCCCATATTCATCGCCGTCCTTATCGTGGCCGCCGTCGTCGTGCGCGTGTATTTTTCAATCAAACGCAACGAAAAGCCACCCATTGCCCGCGTCTTTTGGTGCGCGACGCTCCTCATCCCGCTCGGCGTGGTAGCTGCATGGATTACGAATCAATCGCTCGTAAATGAGGGCAGCTCCCTATGGGTCCTTTCTTATTCGGCGCTCGGTGCTGCCGCCGTCATGCTTCTTGTCGAGCCCTTGGTTTCGGGACTTATCGACCAAACCGACCTTGCGACGGGAACGGTTGCCTGTATTTGCCGCGACATCCTTGTCATCGCCGCTGTTTCAGCGCTCTCGTTCGTTTCAATCGAAATTGCCTGCAACGAAACGTTCTATCGCATTCCCGCCAACTCATTCGGGTTTTCCGTCGGGTTGCTCGCGACGGTTCTGCTCTCCCTTTATTTGCTGGGACAGCGTCATGGAGGCGTCATGGTCCTCGTGCCCGTCGTCTGTTGCGTCCTTGGCATTGCCGAGCACTTCGTCATAACGTTTAAAGGCGAAGCCATCCTGCCAAGCGATATCTTGGCCCTTGGCACCGCAATGGAAGTGAGCGAGGGATACGAGTTTACCTTTACCGCCGGAATCGTAACCTCTCTCGCCCTGCTGGAGATTTCCCTGGGGCTTCTTTCGCTCATCCGACCGCGAAAGCTCCGTACGCCCACCCATGTCTTCCCCGCTATCGCCGCTAACCTCTGTGCTTTTCTGCTAGTGACCGTTGTGGGGCTCTCAGGCTTTTCCAACATCGACTTGGAGCAGGCGCTGGATTTTGGATTTGACCGTTGGCAGCCCATCACCACGTATGCGTCTCAGGGTTTTATCACTTCGTTCACCGAAATGGTCAACGAGTTGCCCATTGAGAAGCCCGAAGACTATACGCCCGATGAGGCGCAGAGCATCGAGCAGGAGCTCGCCGCCGTCTACGACAGCACATATGGCTCGAGCGAACAGCGCGCGGCGGCCGTTGCCCAGTTCAATGAAATCAAGCCGACGATTGTTGCCATCATGAACGAGAGTTTTAGCGACCTTTCGTGCTTTGAGCAGCTCCAGGCGGCCGGGTACTCCGGCCCCGCATTCTACAACTCGCTTCCCGACACACTTGTTCGCGGCACCATGCTCGCTTCGGTCGCCGGTGGCGGAACGGCGAACTCCGAATTCGAATTTTTGACCGGAGCGACAACGGCCTTTGTCGGATTAGGCAAGATCCCCTATCAGCTGTATCAGATGAATGGCGTAAACAGCCTGGCAAAGGACCTTAAAGAGCTTGGGTATACCACTACCGCTATGCACCCGCAAAACCCCGTCAACTACCATCGAGATAAAATCTATCAGCAGCTGGGCTTTGGAGACTTTCTTTCAATCGGCGATTTCGAAGGTGCGCCCTATTACCATGCCGGCGTATGCGACTACGCCACCTACGACAAGATACTCGACCTGCTTAGAACCGACGAAGCGCCGCAGTTCATCTTTGACGTCACGATGCAAAATCACGGCGGCTACGACTATGGCACCGTTCCCGCCGAAGAGCTGACAAACTATTGGGTCGAGGGAGCCAGCGAAGGCGCCAACAGCGCGCTCAACACCTATCTCACCTGCATCAACGCATCCGACCGGGACCTCGAGTACTTTATCAACGAGCTCCGCAACATCGGCAGACCGGTTGTTCTTGTCTTTTTTGGCGACCATCAGCCGAGCGCCGCAACGACTCTCAACGACGAGCTGTACCCTCAGGAAGATACGGCAAGCCACGCTTTCCGTATCTATCAGTCGACATATCTCGTCTGGGCTAACTATGAGATCGCCGGCAATACCGAGCTCAACGTCTACGACACCGTCGGGGCAAACGAGATTGCAGCCATTACCCTTAATAAGATCGGCGCCCCGCTCACCAATTACCAAAAGGCCCTGCTTGCGACAAGGTCAGATGTGCCCACCATCAATGTCGCCGGCTATCTCGGTGCCGACGGGCTGCGCTACGACTTGGAATCGGAAGACAGCCCCTACGCCTCGACGATCGACAAGCTGCAGCGCATGCAATACCTCGAGTTCGCCAGCAAAGTTCAGTAAGCCCGCCCATTCGCTTGGGCCCATCGTATTGCAAGCACGCTCGGCCCAAACGCATCGCAAATGACTCCCGCTCGCAAACGAGGGTACAATGACGCTCGTGTCACATCGCGGGGCCCCGGCCCCAGCATATACAAAGGAGTCATACATGGGTTGCGAACACGCACAGGCCGCCGGCGGACAAACGTCGCCGTCGCAATTTGAGGAGAACACGCTGTCCGAGGTCAAGCGCGTCATCGCCGTGCTTTCCGGCAAGGGCGGTGTCGGCAAGTCATTTGTCACCGGTGCCATCGCCACCGAGCTTGCCCGTCACGGCCACAAGGTCGGCGTCCTCGATGCCGACATCACCGGTCCCTCTATCCCCAAGATGTTCGGTATGAGTGGACGCCACGTCCATGCCCTTGGCAACCTTATGCTGCCCGAAATCTCCGAGCACGGCGTCAAGGTCATGAGCTCCAACCTGCTGCTCCAAAACGAGACCGACCCCGTCCTTTGGCGCGGTCCGGTCATCGCAGGCGCCATTAGGCAGTTCTGGAGCGAGACCTCGTGGGGCCCCATCGACTACCTGCTGGTCGACATGCCTCCGGGAACAGGCGACGTCGCGCTCACCGTCTTCCAGTCGCTGCCCGTCGACGGCATCGTCATCGTCACGAGCCCGCAGGATCTGGTCTCGATGATCGTCGCCAAGGCGGTCAACATGGCCGAGAAGATGAACGTCCCCATTCTGGGCATTGTCGAGAACATGAGCTATATTGAGTGCCCCGACTGCGGCAAGAAGATCGAGGTCTTTGGCAAGAGCAAGCTCCCCGAGGTCGCAGAGCGCTATAACCTCGACATCTTGGGGCAGCTTCCCATTAATCCGGCACTCGCCGAGGCCTGCGATAAGGGCGAGGTCGAGACCGCGCTGCCCGATGGCATGTTGCCCAAGGCAGTCTCTGCCGTCGAGGCTATTACCCCGCACGAGACCGACGAGGCCTAAGTGAACGCGAGCGCCTTCTATGACGTCCTGGTAATCGGCGGCGGGGCTTCAGGCCTCGCCGCCGCCATTACGGCCGCACGCGTTGGCAAAAGCGTCTGCATCGTTGAGCGCGATGTCGCCTGCGGCCTTAAGCTCCTTGCGACCGGTAACGGCCGCTGCAACCTCTCCAACGAATCGATCGATCCTCAGCGGTATAACCACCCAGCATTCGTCACATCCGTCATGGGCCCCCAGCCCGAACAAGAGCTTATGGGTTTCTTCTCCTCGCTGGGTATCATGACAACCTCCGAGGAAGGCCGGCTGTACCCGCGCTCCCTTCGCGCCGAATCGGTGCGCGACGCGCTTCTCAACGTTTGCGACCGCCTAGGTATCACCTTAATCTGCGGAGCCTACGTTGCCTCGGCGCACAAAGCTTCCGAAGGCTGGGCACTCCAAATAGACCGTCCAGCGCGGGCGCTCAAGGCAAAAAAGCACGACGACCGAAAATCGGAGCTCCGCTCGCTTCGGAAAGCGCTCGCTGATGTCCCTCGCAAGAACGTGGCCCTGCAGGCACATGCCGTAATTATCGCCACGGGCGGCAACCCCACCGGTATCGCCGATACGTTTCGCCTCCCCCTCACTTCGCTGCGCCCCATCCTCTGCCCCGTATCGGCAACGGTCTTTGGCGATCGGGCGGCGCTCAAGACGTTGGATGGCCTGCGCGTCCGCGCCCGCTTGACGCTCGCCCGCAATCATAATGAGCTCTGGCACGAAGACGGTGAAGTGCTGTTTCGAACCTTCGGTATCTCGGGCGTCGCTGTCTTCAACCTCTCTCGTCGTATCCAGCACGGCGATACGATCCTGCTCGACGTTTTCCCCGACCTCTCCAAAGACGAGTTGCTCGATATGCTCAACCGGCGCGTTGAGCTGCTCGGCGGCTTTTCGCCCCGCGATCCCCGTTGGCTCGACGGCATGCTCGCCCCGCAACTCTCCCGCGTCGTCTGCACAGCGTTCGAGCAGTGCCATCCAGGCTCCAACGATGTCATCCACCTGGTCTCGATCCTCAAACACTTTAAGTTGCTCGTCGAGGGAACAGCCGAGGAGCGCTCAGCACAGGTCACGCGCGGCGGCGTGCCCATCGAGAGTGTCTCAGCTCCCAACCTCTGCGTGAGCAACGCGGCAGGCGCCCCACTTTACATCTGTGGCGAGGCGCTCGACATCGATGCCGATTGCGGCGGTTTCAACCTTGCGTGGGCCTGGATCTCGGGCATTCGCGCTGCAAGCAGCCTGTAGCCGCGCAGTCTATAATCAAAAACGCATTCGGGCCGTCTGGGATACCGGACGGCCTCTTTCTTGCCTCTAAGGAGACCTCGATGATCGAAATCACCCAAGTCAACGCGTCGCTCGATGAAGCCGACGATGAAAATGCCTGTCTCATTGTTGGCAAGCGAGTCGCCAAGCGCGTCCTACGTTGCAAGGACTCCGAGATCAAGTCCATCGAGCTCCACCGCAAGTCAATCGACGCTCGCAAAAAACGAGACGTCCATTTTATCCTGAGCTTTCGTGTTGAGCTGACTAGTCCCCACCTCGAGCGAGAAGCGGTCGACAGCGTTGCCGAGCGTGACCGCTCGCGCGTACGCGCGATAGAAGACGATGAGCCTTCATTCCCCTCCCCCGCCTCCGACGTACCTCAAGAACGCCCTGTCGTTGTCGGCGCCGGATGCGCCGGCCTTTTCGCTGCGCTTACGCTCGCCGAAGCAGGTCTTAAGCCCTTGCTCATCGAGCGCGGCGACCCGGCATTTCGCCGCTCGCAGGCGATCGACCTCTTTCTAAAGGAGCGCATCCTCGACCCCGAGAGCAATATCCAGTTTGGCCTGGGCGGCGCGGGGACCTTCTCGGACGGCAAGCTCAATACGGGAACCAAAAATCCCGCCCATCGCCTTATCCTCGAAACCTTCGTCGAGGCGGGTGCGCCCCGCGATATTCTGTGGGATGCCAAGCCGCACATTGGCTCCGACATCCTTCCCACGGTCGTCACCGCTATATCCCAGCGCATCGAGCAGCTCGGAGGTGTCGTCCGTTATCGAACGAAGCTCGTCGACATTCGCATCGACGCGTCTGGCGCCATCACCGGTATTGATGTCCAATCGTCCCAAGACACCGCTTGCGAGCCAATCGAGACAAAGCACCTCATCCTCGCCTGCGGGCATTCTGCTCGCGATATTTTTGAGCTCCTTAAGGACCACAACGTGGTCCTCGCACAAAAGACCTTTGCCATGGGCGTTCGCATCGAGCATCCGCAGCGCGACATCGACCGAGCCCAATTCGGAGCCTCGGCGGGACATCCTGCCCTCGGAGCAGCCCCCTACAAGCTCGTCGCCCATCTTCCCAACGGCCGCAGCGTGTTCTCGTTTTGCATGTGTCCCGGCGGGCAGGTTGTCGCCGCCTCTTCCGAGCAGGGCCACTTGTGCGTCAACGGCGCCAGTCTCAATGCCCGCGACGGACGCAACGCAAATGCCGCCCTGCTCGTTAACGTCACGCCTGAGGACCTTCCCAACGATGACCCACTCGCCGGCATCGAGCTCCAGCGCGCCTGCGAGGCGGCCGCCTACCGCCTGGGCGGTTCCAACTGGAACGCACCGGCACAGCTCGTCGGAGATTTCCTCGCAGGACGCGCCAGCAAGGCGCCCGGAAAGGTAAAGCCCACCTATCCGCTCGGTGTGACCTGGACGGCAATTGACGAAGCCCTGCCGCAGCATATCGTCGAGTCGCTCCGCCTGGGACTTCCCCTACTTGGAAAAAAGCTACGAGGCTACGACCGCTCCGATGCTGTCCTTACCGGCGTGGAGACTCGCTCGAGCTCACCGGTCACCGTCACCCGAGACCGAACATGCCATGCCGTGTCGACCCCGGGCCTCTACCCTTGCGGTGAGGGAGCTGGATATGCCGGCGGCATCATGAGCGCCGCCACCGACGGCATCCGTTGTGCCGAAGCCCTGATCGCAGACCTCTAACGCACGAATTCCAGCGCGCAAAAGACGCATGCCCCGAGCTCCGCAGGGAACTCGGGGCATGTTCGCTATTTCTTAAACCGTGCACCCTGGCGTTTTCTGCCCGATGCGAACGTGGAACCCTTGCGAGCCTGCGAACGTAAGCGCTCGATCGTCTCGTCCTCAGACGCACCCTCGAGCATCGCCCGAATCTGAACGACGGCATCGCGCAGGCGCGCCGCCTCCTCAAAGTCCATGGCGGCAGAAGCGTTACGCATATCCTCTTCCATGGTTTCGACGATCCGCACGAGCTCGTCATGCGGCAGTTCTTCCAACTGCTCCGCAAGTGTCTGCTCGGGCGCCACCGTTTCCGGCACGCCACCCTCGCCCGACTCATCGGGCGTATAGAATGCGCCATGGCCAAGAGAGTCGCCCTTCGAGCGTCCCTTGGAACCCACGGTTTTTTCGGCCTCGGCAATAAAACTTGAGATGTCGTTGATGGCCTTGCGCACCGTCTTGGGCACAATGCCATGCTCTTCGTTATATGCCATCTGAATCTCGCGACGGCGCTGCGTCTCCTCGATGGCCTCTTTCATCGAATCGGTCACAACGTCAGCATACATGATGACTTCGCCATCGGCGTTACGGGCCGCGCGGCCAATCGTCTGAATCAGCGAACGGCGGTTGCGCAAGAAGCCTTCCTTATCGGCATCGAGAATTGCCACCAGTGAGACCTCGGGAAGATCCAAGCCCTCGCGAAGCAGGTTGATGCCAACGAGAACATCGATCTTGCCCTCGCGCAGCGTTCGCAGGATCTCGACACGGTCCATTGTCGCCGTATCAGAATGCATGTAATTGACCTTAATGCCCGCATCAAGCAGATGGTCGGTCAGGTCCTCGGCCATGCGCTTGGTCAACGTGGTCACCAGCACGCGCTCCTTGCGGGCAACGCGCTCGCGAATCTCGTCCTCAAGATCGTCAATCTGACCGCGAACCGGACGCACATCGATCTTGGGATCGAGCAGGCCGGTCGGACGAATAATCTGCTCAACATCGTTCTGGCTCACCCGCAGCTCGTAGTCGCCCGGCGTGGCCGAAACGTAGATGAACTGGGGGATCCTTGCCTCAAACTCATCGAAACGAAGCGGGCGGTTATCGAGTGCCGAAGGAAGGCGAAAACCGTGTTCCACCAGCGTCACCTTACGCGAGCGGTCACCTTCGTGCATGCCGCGAATCTGCGGCACCGTCACATGGCTCTCATCGATGATGCAGAGCATGTCCTTAGGGAAGTAATCGATCAGGGTAAACGGCGGCTCGCCCGGTTTTCGACCGTCCAGATGACGCGAGTAGTTCTCGATACCGTTACAAAAACCCATGGTCTCGAGCATCTCGAGATCATAGTCGGTGCGCTGCTGCAGACGCTGTGCCTCGAGCAACTTGTCGGTCGCCTTGAGCTCGGCCACACGCTTCTCGCACTCTTCACTGATTGATTTCAGAGCCGCCTTGACCTTCGGCTTCTCGGTCACGTAGTGCGATGCCGGCCATACGGGGATGGCCTCGTACTCACGAAGCATCTCACCGGTGACCTCATCGATCTCGGCAATAAGCTCAACCTCGTCGCCAAAGAACTCAAACCGCAACGGATGCTCGGCATAAGGCGGATACACGTCGACAACATCGCCGCGCACGCGGAACGTGCCGCGCGCTAGGTCATAGTCATTGCGATCATATTGAATGTCGATAAGTGCATGGATAAAGTCATCGCGCTCGAGCGGCACCTTCTTGTCGACGTTTGGAGCCAGACCCGCATAGTCCTCAGGAGAGCCAATGCCATAGATACACGAGACCGATGCGACAACGATCACATCGCGTCGAGAGAGCAGTGACGCGGTCGCCTGATGGCGCAGCATCTCGACCTCTTCGTTAATCGAGGAGTCTTTCTCGATATATGTATCGCTTTGCGGCACATACGCCTCGGGCTGATAGTAGTCGTAGTACGAGACAAAGTAGACCACAGCGTTGTTGGGAAAGAACTCTTTGAGCTCGCTCGCAAGCTGAGCGGCGAGCGTTTTATTGGGAGCCATGACCAGCGTCGGCTTCCCCAGGGCCTCAATAGTCTTAGCCATCGTGAAGGTCTTGCCCGAACCAGTCACGCCCAGCAAAACCTGATAGCGATCTCCGTCCCTCACACCCTGCACAAGCGACTCAATGGCCTTAGGCTGAGAACCTGCAGGCTCATAGGGAGACACGACCTCAAACGGCACCTCAGAGCCCTCAACGCCAAAACGTTTGAGCTCTCCTCCAACACGCTCAACTTCAAATTCCGCCATGGATACTCCTAACTCATATATCTGCAGTATACGCAGGCGGCAGGCATAGTCCTATACGAACCGATCGGGATAGAGGGTCTTGTAGCGAACCCAGGCATTATTGACACGAATCAGATACGCCTGCGTCTCGGGAAAGGTGATTGCATTATGAAGCGACGTGCTCTGCTGCGCCCATCCGTCGACATTGCCCATGCCGGCGTTATAGGCGGCAATGGCGCTGTCAGTCGACCCGTTAAAATACGTTAGAAGATACGAAAGATACGCACAGCCAAACTCGATGTTCGTAGCGGGATCGTTAAGGTTGTCGGCGGAATACTCGCTACCATCGACAAGACCCTTGGCAATCATATCCTGGGCAGTCTCGGGCATCAGCTGCATCAATCCCCGAGCGCCTTGATTCGACTCAGCCTCGGGATCCCAATTCGATTCCGACTTTATGACAGCACACACCAGATATGGATCAAGATTGTGCGAAATGCTCGATTGCTTTACATACGCCTCGTAGTCAATTGGATACAAAGGCTTAAAGAAGGCGGCAGGAGCATACGAGTAGACGAGCGAAATAAAGCCGAAGACGAGCACAACGGCAAGTGGCGCAACGCGATACCACGTAAAGAAACGTGTCTTAGGCATCGGCCTCCTCCTTATCCGTTACATCCCCGAAGCCATGGCGCACAAGCCATGCGTCCAGTTGTTCAAAGAGCGAATTATCGCCTCCCGCATTATCGATTACCGTCGTAGCGAGATTGCAAAGCGAAGCCTCATCAGGTTGGCATGCAGAGCGAGCATCAAAATCAGAGGACTCCATACCACGATGAATGGCACGCTCGCGACGAACTGCCAAAGGAGCACTGATAACCAGAATTTCATCAGCCAGGCCAAAAGCATCCTCAAAACCAGTCGGGGCAGAAACCTCGACAACCGCAAAGGGATAACGGGGGGACGAAACCGTACAACAAACCGGATCGAGAATCCTAAGCGAAAGCTGTTCAATGAGAACGGGGTGCACAAGGCCATTGAGCCGTGCGACCGAATCAGGAGAAGCGAAAGCTCGAGAAGCGAGGATGCTGCGGCGAATGCCGCCCTCCTCATCCAAAATATCCCAGCCAAATTCTTCCGCGAGGGCATTGACGATATCGGAGCCTGGCACATACAGCGATTTGGCAAGCTCGTCCAGATCGATAAGCATGGCGCCATGAGATTCGAGATAGCGGCAGGCAGTCGACTTACCCGAAGCAATATTGCCCAAGACAAAAACGGTAAACATCAAGTCCTCCCTAACGCCAATGGGAGTTATTATCGCGCAAATACAAAAGAAGGACTCAAAATACAGCCAAACAGTAAGACAAGCTAAAAGAAGGCGAGTTCTTGTATTACAGCTCTTTATAAAACGCAAAAAAGGGGGAGGCCGCGAGGCCTCCCCCTTCTTCAAGTCATCAGACGGCTCGGT
>CAUHJB010000029.1:0-23697 GCA_959606495.1 uncultured Collinsella sp.
CCGGTGTCGATGAGGGCAGAGGCCAGGATGGTAAGCGAGCCACCGTTCTCGATATTGCGGGCTGCACCCAGGAAGCGCTTGGGCGGATATAGGGCCGCCGAATCGACGCCGCCCGAAAGGATGCGGCCCGAGGCGGGCGCCGCCAAGTTATAGGCGCGGGCGAGGCGCGTGATGGAGTCGAGCACCACCACGACGTCGCCACCCAGCTCTACGATGCGCTTGGCGCGCTCGATGACGAGCTCTGCCACGCGGGTGTGGTTGTCGGCAGGCATATCGAAGGTCGACGCCACAACCTCACCCTTGATGGAACGCTGCATATCGGTGACCTCTTCGGGGCGCTCGTCGACGAGCAGGCAGATGAGGTGCACCTCGGGGTTGTTAATCGAGATAGACTGGCAGATCTTCTTGAGGATCGTGGTCTTGCCGGCCTTGGGCGGGGACACGATCAGGCCGCGCTGGCCCTTGCCGATCGGTGACACGATGTCGATGGCGCGACCGGTAATAGAGTCCTTGCCGTGCTCCATGCGCAGCGGCTCGTTGGGATAGACCGGGGTGAGGTCGCCGAACTTGGGACGGTTGCGAATCTGCTCGGGGTCCAGACCGTTGACGGTCGTGATTTTGGCGAGGCCGGCGCGCTTGTCGCCGCCGCGCGAAGGACGCAGCGAGCCCTCGATGACGTCGCCCGTGCGCAGGCGCGCGGAGCGGATGAGGTAGGCGGGCACGAAGGCGTCGTCGTTGGACTTCATGTAGCCATGGGCGTGGATGATGCCGGAGCTGTCCGGGCGAATCTGCAGAATGCCCTTGATGTCGCGGAAGCCCTCGGCCTTCGCAGCGGTGACGTAGATTTCCTCGACGAGCTCGGCCTTCTTCTTGCCGGTCGTCTCGATCTCGAACTCCTTGGCCTTCTCGCGAAGTTCGGCGACCTTCATGGCAGCGAGCTCCTCGCGCGAAAGCGTGGGCTCGGTGGGAGCGGCATTACGCTCCTTGTTGCGTTGCTTGCGATCGCGCTGGCGGTTGCGACGGTCGTTGTTGCGCTCGTTGCGCTCCTCGTTGCGCTTGTGCTGACGACGGTTGGGGCGAGCGTTGTCATCGGCCTCAACGGGGGCGGCACCATCGGATGCATCGGTGTCAACGTTGGCCGCAGCGGCGTCATTGGCCTCGGCGCCAGAATCAACCTGCGCTTCGACATCAGCATGCTGCTCGGCGGCCTTGGCCTTAACGGACTTCTTGCGACCGCGCTTGGGCTTATCGGATGCAGGCTGTTCGACGTCCTGGGGCTCGACGGCATTAGTCGATGCATCGGCGGTCGTCTCGGCGGAATCCTCGGACGCACCCTTCTTGGCAGCCTTAGCCTTGGACGTGCGCTTAGCAGCAGTGCGACGGCTGCGACCGGGACGGACGTCGGCGGGCTCGGCATCGGCAGAAACGGCCTCGGAAGTCGTGGCATCCTGGACGGGTGCATCGGCAGCAGTTGAGGACTTGGCAGTCGCCGCAGCATCCCGAGCGGCGGCGGCTGCGGCTGCGGCCTTCTCGGCCTCGACAAAGGCCTTGGGCTTGCGACCGCGACGGTGCGGGCGCAAAGCCGGATCGACAACGGGAACTTCGCTGGCCTCGACAGGCGCAGCGGGCTCAACAGACGATGCACCCTCCCCTGCCGCGGAACGGACCGAAGCCTCAGTGAGCTCGGGGGTTACCTGTTCAGCAACCTGCTCGGCCTTAGCAGCCGTGCGACGGCGTGTGCGCGGTACCGGCTTCTCGGTCGGCTGGTCGGCGACAGGGGTCTCGGTGGCGGCAGGCGTCTCGGGCACAGACGGAGCTGCAAGCTCGGTCAGAGCCGCGGCCTCGCGCTCGGCAGCACGACGGCGGGCGCGCACCACCTGAGCCTCGCTAATCTGCGCCAACGCACGTGCCTGCGCGACCTCATCGGAAATCGGCGCCGAGGAGTCAGCCGCAACGGTGCGCTTGGCGCGCGTCGTGCGCGTGGTACGGCGCTTGGGCTTGGCGACCTCCTCGCCGTCAGCGGCAGGCTTGGCCGTACGGCGCGTGCGCTTGGGCTTTGCCGGAGCAGCCTCCTCACCAGTTGCAGGCACGGCCTTCTCAGCCGCTACAGGCATAGACGTCGAAGCAGCCTTAGGCGTCTCAGGAGCCGAGGCATGCGCGGACGCCGCGGCCTGGTCCGACGCAACCGGTGCAGCGGGAGCGGCCTGCGTCGTCGTTATTTCGTTTTCTTGCTGTTGATCAGACACAGTGTTTGCTCAACTTTCTTTTCAAGCCCTGTGATCACATGCTCCCTGCATAAACCTTCAGGGCGGCTAAACAGTCTAGTTCCGTTCAAAACGACGGACATCATTGATCTGTATCGAGATGATTGCGTCAACTACGCAGCGTTAGTGTAACACAACCGCCGCCACCTGCAACTTAGTCATTGGGGACGTTCTTAAACGACTAGTCAAAAGGGACACTCTTTGTTTGCCACCCACAAATCTGACTGCCTCCGCCAAAACTATGGCGGTTTACTACGATGAATCGCTCAACCGCGACCACTCCGAAACTTGTTGAACTAAAACCGCAGGTAGATGCCTTGCACTTTTTAGCAAAAAGCCGGCGTGGTTAGAATTCCTCAATTCATCGTAGTAAACCGGCATAGTTTCGTATTTCTAGCAGCTCCAAATTCGTCAATACGTCGGCGTTTGCGAAAAAAGCCCGACCTCCGTGGGAGATCGGGCTTATAGGGCTCAGTTAAACCAAACCTACACGGTCAAATGACCCGCAGGTTACATCTGCTCGGGCGCGGAAACGCCAACGAGGGTGAGCACCAGGGCGAGCGTCACGCGGACGGCATCGCAAGCGGCCAGACGGGCACGCGAAAGCTCGGGGCCGACGGGACGGCCCTCGCTCGGCAGCACCTGGCAGGCAGCGTAGAAGCTGTGGAAGTCACCGGCGAGCTCCTCGGCAAAGTGCGTCAGACGGAACGGAGCGCGGTCACGAGCGCAGCTGGCGATCAGGTCGGTAAGCTCGTTAAGCTTGCGCGAAAGGGCGAGCTCGGTCGGGTCGGTCAGCAGCGAGTAATCGACGTTCTCACCGATGGCCTTGGCGGCAACGGCCTTCATGCCCATCTCGTCGGCCTGCTCAGGCGTTACGTCAGCGGCACGGCGCAGGATGGAGCAGACGCGAGCGTGAGCGTACTGCACGTAATAGACCGGGTTGGAGTTGTCGCGCTTCTTAACGGCCTCAATGTCGAAGTCGACCATCTGGTTGGAGCTCTTGGAGATGAGCGTGTAGCGAGCGGCATCGGAGCCGACCTCGTCGACGAGCTCCTGCAGGGTCACCATGGTGCCCTTGCGCTTGGACATACGGACGGGCTTGCCGTTACGCAGCAGGTTGACGAGTTGGCCCAGTAGAACCTCGAACTTGCCGGGGTAACCCAGAGCGTCGCAGACGCAGCGGACGCGCTCGATGTAACCGTGGTGGTCGGCGCCCCAGATGTCGATGACGTGATCGACGCGCTGGAACTTATCCCAGTGATAGGCGACGTCGGAGGCGAAGTAGGTGTACTCGCCGTCGGACTTGATCAGGACGCGGTCCTTGTCGTCGCCCAGATCGGTGGAGCGGAACCACAGGGCGCCGTCCTTGGTGTAGAGGTAGCCCATCTTGTCGAGCTTCTCAAAAGCGCGGTCGACGGCGGAGGTGCCGGCGGTCTCGCCCTCGGTGTCCTTCACATACAGCGAGCGCTCGGAGTACCAACGGTCAAAGTCGCAGTTGACGGCGTGGCAGAGGTCGCGCATGTTGTCGACCATCTTCACGTAGCCGCGCTCACGGAAGCTCTCCATGCGCTCCTGCGGATCGGCGTCGACCCACTTGTCGCCGTCGGTGCGCCAGAACTCGGCGGCCTCGTCGATGATGTAGTCGCCGCCGTAAGAGTCCTTGCCCAAGGTCTCGGCAAAGTTGTCCTGATACGGATGGGTCTCGGGGTGCTCGTCGTTCTCGTCGGCAACAAAGGCGTCACGGTCGGCGATCAGCAGCTTGTGAGCCTCGTCGATATCAACGCCCTGCTTGGCGATGATGTCGGCAAGCTGCATATAGCGCGTGCTGATGGAGTTGCCGAAGGTGTTCATCTGAGAGCCGTGGTCATTGATGTAGAACTCACGCTGGATGTCGTAACCGGCGTGGTCCATGACGCGGCAAAGGGAGTCGCCCAGAGCGGCCCAGCGGCCGTGACCAATGTGCATGGGGCCGACGGGGTTGGCGGAAACGAACTCGACCTGGGTCTTCAGGCCACCACCGACGTTGGACTTAGCGAAGTCCATGCCCTTCTCGCGAGCCTCGCCAAAGATGGCATTCTTGACGGCAACGGAGAGGTAGAAGTTGATGAAACCGGGGCCTGCGATCTCAACCTTCTCGATCGCGGGATCCTCGGGCATATGGGCAACGATGGCCTCGGCGATCTTGCGCGGGGCGCAGTGGGCCAGCTTGGCGGACTTCAGGGCCATGGTGGAGGTCCACTCGCCATGAGAAGTGTCAGCCGGTCGCTCGATAGCGCAATCGTCAAGTTCAAATGCGGAAAGGTCGCCGGCCTCCTGGGCCGCAGCAAGCGCAGCGCGTACCAGCTCTTCAATCTTCTCGGGCATAGATCCTCCTTGTGTTAAAGCCCCCGAGCTCTTGGTCACTCGTAGGGCAAAAGCCAGAGTTTGTAGCACTCTATCACAAGCGACGGGCACTGTCGCAGGGTAAAGCCAATCGAAATTGCATATGCACAAAATTGACTACAGCTTGCATGGACTCACTCAAAGATGCCGGTCTGCCTGCAGATTATGCACGCGTTGAAAATGCATAAAGGTGTGAATGAGCTGTGTCTTTTATCGAATACTCTTACCTATCAGAGTTGTGTGCTTTTCCTGCATAAAGCGAGGATTTGCGCACGTCAGCGTGTTATTCTAGACATACGTAAATTCGTATAAGTTGGAGGTAGCATGTTCTCAATCGGTCAACACGTCATTCAT
The DNA here is from genome assembly GCA_959606495.1 of uncultured Collinsella sp. Taxonomy (GTDB): domain Bacteria; phylum Actinomycetota; class Coriobacteriia; order Coriobacteriales; family Coriobacteriaceae; genus Collinsella. The sequence goes on from CAUHJB010000029.1 coordinate 5,001, forward strand.
CCGGGTCAGGGAGTCTGCACCGTCGTCGGTTTTAGGGACGACACGCCGCAGCCCATGTTGTTGCTCGAGGCCAAGCAGGGGCATGCGCAGACGATCCTTATGTACCCCGTGGCGCAGGCCGACCGTCTACATGCCGCCATCTCTCAGCAAGATGCCGAGCATCTGCTGAGCCACTATGACGAGCTGGAGTGCGACACCTTTACCGAGCGCAACAGCTCGCTTGAAGAGACACACTTTAAGCAGCAGCTCAAGCTGGGCGCACCCGAGACGGTCCGCGTGGCAAAGACCATGATGCACCGCATTCGCCAGGCCGAGGAAGCCGATAAAAAGCCCAGCTCTTACTATATGCGTGTACTCAAGGAAGCCAAGCGCCGCTCCATCGAGGAGTTCGCCGTGGCATTGGGCGTCACCGAGGAGGCCGCCGAAGCCCGCCTAGCCCAAGCCGCCCTCAACTAACCCATCCGCGCCAAAAACCACCACAAAGGGGACAGGCACCTTTGTGGTGGTTTTTTCGTTCTAGTCGTTCTAGTAGTATTCATTCTTAGCGATACCTGCGAGCACAAGGAGTCTTTTATGGCAGAGCCACTTTCCGCCGGAATCACCCGCGACCGTGCGTTCGAATTGCTCAACGAGCACAATAAGGACCCGTTCCACATCACCCACGGCGAAACGGTCGAGGGCACCATGCGCTACTTTGCGCGCGAGTTCGACCCCGAGAACGAGGAGTTTTGGGGCATCGTCGGTCTGCTGCACGACCTAGATTGGGAGGAGCATGAGGACGACCCCATGAACCACACCATCTATGCGGCCGAGATCCTTGAAGGCGAGGGCGCCTCTCCCGATCTCATTCGCGCCATTCAGACGCACACGTCGGACTTCAACACCTCGCTGCCCAAGCCCGAGCTGCAGATGGAAAAGATCCTGTTTGCCTGCGACGAGCTCACCGGCTTGATCGGTGCTGCCGTCATCATGCGTCCGAGTAAGAGCGTCATGGACTTTACGACCAAGTCGCTCAAGAAGAAGTTCAAGGACAAGCGCTTTGCCGCCGGCTGCTCGCGCGACGTGATTACGCAGGGTGCCGAGATGCTGGGCTGGGAGCTCCCCGAGCTCTTCGACCGTACCATCGCGGCCATGCAGTCCTTCGCCCCCGACCGCGACACCTTTCAGGCTTAATTCCAAAACCACCACAAAGGGGACAGGCACCTTTGTGGTGGTTTTTGTTTGCGCGGGCGTTAGGGGCGGACCTGGCCGGTGCCTCGGAGCTTGTATTTGTAGGTGGTGAGGGCCTCGGCGGCAAAGGGGCCGCGGGCGTGGAGCTTTTGGGTCGAGATGCCAATCTCGGCGCCCAGGCCAAACTCGCCGCCGTCGGTAAAGCGCGTGCTGGCGTTGGCATACACGGCCGAGGCATCGACCTCGTCCAGGAAGCGCTCGCAAGCATCCGTGTCCTCTGCAACGATGGCCTCGGAGTGCATCGTGCCGTAGCGGTTGATGTGCGCGATGGCCTCGTCCTCGTTTGCCACGACCTTCACGCTCATCTCGAGCGCCAGATACTCGCGACCCCAGTCCTCCTCAGTCGCGGCGACGTAGTCATCGCCCTCGGCAAGACCGGCATCGGCGCATGCAGCGCACGTGGCCTCGTCACCGTGAATCAGCACACCGTGGTCGTGCAACACGGCCACGGCCGCAGGCAAAAACGCATCGGCCACGGCGCGGTCGACCAGCAGCGACTCGGCGGCATTGCACACGCCCACGCGCTGCGTCTTGGCATTAACGATAATATTGAGCGCTTTATCGAAGTCGGCGGATTCATGCACGTAGATGTGGCAGTTACCCGTGCCCGTCTCGATCACCGGAACGAGCGACTCGCGCACGCAGCGCTGGATCAGGCCCGCACCGCCACGCGGAATGAGCACATCGACGACGCCGCGGAGCTTCATGAGCTCGCCGGTGGCCTCGCGGTCGGTAGACTCGATCATCGACACGGCCTCGCGCGGGAAGCCCTTGGCCTCGAGCGCATCGGCCAGCAGCTCAGAAATCATGGCACACGAGTGATAGGCCAGCGAGCCGCCGCGCAGAATGCAGGCGTTGCCGGTGCGGATGCAGATGCCCGCGGCGTCGGCCGTCACGTTGGGGCGCGCCTCGTACACCATGGCGACCAGGCCCAACGGCACGCTCACGCGGGTGAGGTCCACGCCGCTTGCGAGCACGCGGTGGTCGAGCACGCGGCCGACAGGATCGGGCAGCTCGGCGAGCTTCTCCAGGCCGGCGGCCATACCCTCGACGCGCTCGGGCGTCAGCAGCAGACGGTCGAGGAGCCCCGCCGAGGTCCCCGCATCGCGCGCGGCGGACATATCGAGCTCGTTGGCGGCGACGATGGAGTCGACACCGTTGCGCAGTGCTGCGGCCATGGCGCGCACGGCCTCCTGGCGCTGCTCGTCGCTCGCCGTGGCAAGCGAGGCCGACGCTGCCTTAGCGGCAACGGCAAGATCGTGGACATACGTGGCCATATCGACCGACATGGGCGGCCCTTTCTCCTAGAAGTTTGCAACCATGGTAGCCGATTTGCGCATGGCCTCGCCCGCGGCGGTAGAATTGGTCAACCCGAAACACCGCAACGAACGGAAGACTCACATGGCCCTCATCACTTCGTACCACGTCCCCGGCCTGTATGTCGAGGACCACAGCATCGACGTCCCCCTCGACTGGCGCGGCCTGGAGCCGATGCTCCTGGCCGTCGGCAGCACCATGCGCCGCGGCGCTATACCGACACCCATCGCCGGCGCGCCCGAGAGCATCAAGCTCTTCTACCGTGTGGTTTGCGCACCCGACCGCATCAACGACGACCTGCCGCTCCTTCTCTTTTTGCAGGGTGGCCCCGGTGGCGAGAGCCCGCGTCCGCTGTCGCCCACAAGCGATGGCTGGATCGAAGAGGCCGTCAAGCATTTCCGCGTCGTGCTGCCCGACCAGCGCGGTACCGGGCGCAGCAGCTGTGTAGACGGGCGCACGATTGCCGCACTGGGCGAGCGCGCCGAGGCGGCAGGCTCCGATGCGGCCCGCTCGCAGGCGGACTTCCTCAAGCGTCACCTCGCCAGCTCCATCGTGCGCGATTTTGAGTACCTGCGCCTGGTGGGCTTTGGCGGCAAGCCCTGGGTCACACTCGGGCAGAGCTACGGCGGCTTTTTGACGTTGAGCTATCTGTCGCTCTTCCCCGAGGGCGTGGCGGCAAGCTTTACCTGCGGCGGCATTCCGCACGTGCCGGCGAGCGCCAGCGAGGTCTACGCGCACACCTTCCCGCGCATGGCCGCCAAGACGCAGCAGTATTACGACCGTTACCCCGCCGATGTCGAGCGCGTGGCAGCCCTGGCCGATGCGCTCGAGGCTCAGAAGCCCGTACTGCCCGACGGCTCGCCAATGACGGTCGAGCGCCTACAGCTCATGGGCAGCGACTTTGGCATGAAGCCGAGCTTTGAGCGCATGCATTGGATTATCGATCACGCTTTTGTTGACGGCGACGGCACACTGACCTGCGGCGTCTCGATATCTGACAGCTTTTTGATGCGTGCCTTCGAGCGCACCAACACGCGCACGAATCCGCTGTACTGGACGCTTCAGGAGTTCATCTACGCCGACGGCGATACCATGCCCATTCGCTGGGCCGCGGCAGAGGAGAAGGCACACCGTGCCGAGTTCGAAACCCTCGCGCGCCCGCTCATGTTTACCGGCGAGGCCATGTTCCCGTGGATGTTTGAGCAGATGCCCGAGCTTAAGCCGTTTAAACCCGCCATGGACCTGCTGATGGAAGACACCAGCTGGGACAAGATCTACGACCCGCAACGCCTGGCCTGCAACGAGGTGCCGCTCCAGGCCGCGGTGTATTTCGACGACATGTACGTCGATTCGGGCCTGCAGCTCGATACGCTCAGCCGCGTGGGCAACTCGCATGCCTGGGTGACGAACGAGTTCGAGCACGACGGCCTGCACGGCAGCGTGGTGTTCAAATGCCTCTTCGACGAAGCCCTCAACCGCGGAGACCTGCGCCAGATCTTCTAGCAAAGGAGTGTCCCAAAGTGCCGGCACATAAGGAACGTCCCCAAGTGCCGGAAAAGGAGAGGCAGCACTGCTGGCAAAACGAGCCGCAGCGCTGCCTCTCTTTATGCAAACACTATCAAGTTGTCTCGATGGATCGCCGGCTTCTCGGCTAGGTCTGCCAGTAGACGGTTGCCGGCAATCTGGTCCTGGCGGCGGCCGGCGGCAAGCTCCAGCACGTCCGAATCGGCCTCGGCGATACCGCGGGCGACAACCATGCCGCTCGGGTCGCACACGTCGAGCACATCGCCCTCGGCAAACTGGCCATCGACCTCGCGAATACCCACCGCGAGCAGCGACGATCCGCGGCTGACCAGCGCCTTCGCGGCGCCGTCATCGACCGTCACCGAGCCGTGCGCCTTGTCGCCCAGTGCAATCCACAACTTGCGCGGCGCAATGTCCAGGCGCTCCGCCGGCGGATCGAACAGCGTACCCACGCTCTCGCCGCGGGCCAGACGCACGAGCGCATCGGGCTCCTCGCCCGAGCAAATCACGCTTTGAATGCCCGCCGTCATGAGAATGCGGCTCGCGCGAATCTTGGTGATCATGCCGCCCGTACCCACCGATGTGGAAGAATCGCCCGCCGAGGCGATAATCTTGGCATCGATCTTATGCACGACCGGGATAAACTCGGCCGTCGGATCCTCATGCGGATTGGCGGTGTAGAGGCCATCGATGTCCGAGAGCGTCACGCACAGATCGGCAGAAACCAGGCAGCTCACAAGCGCCGCCAGCGTGTCGTTGTCGCCAAACTTGATCTCGTCGACGGTAACGGTATCGTTCTCGTTGACAACAGGCACCACGCCGAGCTCCACCAGGCGAAGCAGGGCGTCGCGCGCGTGCAGGTAGGACGTGCGGCGCGCCGTGTCGTGACGCGTGAGCAGCACGAGCGAGGTGAGCAGGTCGCGCGCATGGAACTCCTCGTCGTAGGCCGACGAGATGATGCACTGACCGGCCGAGGCGCAGGCCTGCAGGCTCGGCAGGTCGCCGACCGGCTTACGGTCGAAGCCCAGCACGGGATAGCCGCAGGCAATGGCGCCCGAGCTCACCACGATCAGGCGCCAGCCAAGCTCGCGCAGCGCTGCGGCCTGGTCGGCAAGCCCGCCGATAAAGGCGCGGTTGACCTTGCCGTCGGCGCCCACCACCGTGGACGAACCGATCTTTACCACCATCGTTTTATAAGAAGTCGTCATACGTCAAACCAATCAACTGTTCAGCGAACGGCCGAGGCGGTGGCCAGGGAAGCGTGACTCGCCCCTACCGCCCAAGGAATTAGTGAGCCCAGGGAAAGGCAGAGGCCGCGGCCATGTTTTTGCGCACGAGCTCGTCGCGCACCTGAGCCAGGCCCTGCTCCATACCCACCACATAGGTCTGCGGGTACAGGAAGCGCTTGAAAGCTGCGTCCAGATGGTCGAGCGCCCAAGCACAGCGCTCGCGCGCGTCCTGGATGCTCTCACGCGGAGCCACCGCACTGCCATCGCGCACGATCGGCACCAGCAGCTCGCGATACTCGAGTTCGGACACGTCGGTCACCAGGGCGGCATCGTTCACGGCCACAAGGGTATTGCCGCGCGCGGCGCCCTCCCCTGCCAGATGATCCTCGTCATAAATCATGTCGCAAACCGGGCCGCCAAAGCCGTCGTAATAGCGTCGTACGCGCTGCACGCCGGGGATCGTGCGCTTGTAGGGCTGCTCGGAAAGCTTCACCACCGGCGTCCACGGCTCCGCGTCGCTCGCACGACGGGCCGAAAGCTTGTACACGCCGCCCAGCGCAGGCTGATCGTAGCAGGTCGCGAGTTTGGTGCCCACGCCAAAGCTGTCGATGGGCGCACCCTGGTCGAGCAGGGACTGAATCGTGTACTCATCCAAATCGTTAGAAACCGAGATCCCCACATAGGGCAGGCCCTCGGCATCAAAACGGCCGCGCACATACTTTGAGAGCTTGGCGAGGTCGCCGGAGTCGATGCGAATGGCCGACAGGCGCTCGCCCACCGCTTCCATCTCCTTGGCAACCGTAATGGCATGTTCACAGCCCTCGCGCACGTCATAGGTGTCGATGAGCAGCGTACAGTTCTTGGGGCTCGACTTGGCAAAGGCGCGGAAGGCCTCGAGCTCGGAATCGAAGCTCATCACCCAGCTGTGCGCATGCGTGCCAAAGACGGGAATACCGTAGCGGCGGCCGGCGAGCACATTGGACGTAGAGGAGCAGCCGGCAACATAGCTCGCGCGCGCGACGGCCAAGCCGCCATCGGGACCCTGAGCGCGGCGCAGGCCAAACTCGGCAACGGGACGGCCGTCCGCCGCCAGCACCACGCGCGCCGTCTTGGTGGCGACAAGCGTCTGGAACCCAACGATGTTGAGCAGCGCCGTCTCAAGCAGCTGGCACTCCAGCGCGGGGCCGGTGACGCGAACCATGGGCTCGCGCGGAAAGACGAGCTCGCCCTCGGGCACGGCGTCGATGTTTACATGCGCACGAAAATCGCGCAGGTAGTCGAGGAATCCAGGCTTGAACATCGCGCCGCCGGCCGGGGCCTGGAGCGAGGCGAGGTAGTCGATGTCCTCGGGCGTAAAGCGCAGATTCTCGACCAGCTCGGGCAGTTCGGCGGTGCCGCACATGACGGCATAGGCGCTGCCAAAAGGATGGTCGCGGTAAAACGCGGTAAAACAACCCTGCTCATTGGCCTTGCCGCTCTCCCACAGGCCCTGGGCCATAGTGAGCTCGTACAGATCGGTGAGCATTGCAATGTCGGTGGGATGCGAGATGTCGGTCAAAGCCATGGGGCGACCTTTCGGATGCGTTGTGCAGAGGTTGAGGGTTGGAAAAGGGCAGAGTGTTCGGGCATGGCACCCAGCGCGAATGGGCTAGAGCAGGCCCATGCTGGTCAGGATCGTGTAGCCCATAAAGATGACAAACGCGATGAGGGCAAGGACAATGATGATTTTTTGAGCCGGCGCCATGCCAGGGATCTCGTTCTCGCCCGTAGGCTCCTTGGAGGTAACCATGCGCTGGGCAAAGGTCATCTCGTCACGGCTCGGCTTGGGCTCGACGGACTTGGAACGAGCGACCTTTTTAGGCTGAGGTTTAGGTGCGGTGGGCGCGGGCTTCGCGGCGGCGGGCTTGGGCGCGGGGGCGACGTTCGCGGCGGCCTCCTCGGCCTTCGCACGCTCGGCACGCAGGGCGGCCAGCTCCTCACGCTCGCGGCGTGCCTCTTCCTGGGCCTCGCGACGAGCTTTCTCGGCGCGGAGCTCTTCCAACTCGGCGCGTTCCTCGGCAGACAGTGGTTGGGACTCAAGCTTGGCCATGGTACAGCCCTTTCTTTTAAAAAAAGCCGCCGACACAATGTCAGCGGCTTATCAAATCCAAGGGTGGAGACGAAGGGAGTCGAACCCTCGGCCTCTGCCATGCGACGGCAGCGCTCTCCCAACTGAGCTACGTCCCCAAGACAAGTTGATATTTTACCTACGGCTCGCCAACTGTCAACGCCCAATACCCAGTCTTTTTGGGACTCGGCTATTTTGACAACTTTTCGAGCAGGCGATCCTCTCGATGATTTTTTAATCCCCGTCCCAGAAAAATCATCGGCGAGCGCACTACTTTGCGCTGGTGAGGACGCCGGTGGTGTCGAACGCCGGGGTGAAGCTCTCGTCTACCGCACCGCCCTCTTGCCAAAACATCGTCGTAAAGCCCAGGTCGTCGGCATGGTCGAGCACCTGCTCGTACTCCTCGCGCGTCACGGCGCGCGCCAGGTCGCCGCCTTGTTCGCGCATGAGGGCATTGGGCGTGTACTGGTTCATGACCGAGATCGGCACGTCGCCCACCGTCTGCCACACCAGGTCCAACACGCGGCACGAATCGTCCGCATGCCCCGGCAGCACCAGATGACGCACGATTATGCCGCGCTTCATGAGCCCGTCCCCGTCTACCAGCTCTCCCCCGCGGCGCTCAATTTCGCGCGCCATCTGGGCCAGACCCGACACAGCCACGCGCGGGTAGTCCTTAATATGAGAGAGTGACTGCGCAAGCGCCGCATTGGCATACTTAAAGTCGGTAAGCCACACGTCGACCAAATCGCCGAGCGCCGCCACGGCACCCGCACGCTCATAACCGCTCGTGTTGTAGACGATTGGAATGACCAGTCCGCGCTCCCGAGCTGCGGCAATCGCGGCCGGCAGCAGGTGAGCATAATGCGTCGCCGTCACCAGATTGATGTTATTGGCACCTTGGTCCTGCAGCTCCAGCATAATCTCGACCAGGCGCTCGGGCGAAATCTCAAGCCCGAAATTGCCCGTCGAGATCTCGTGGTTCTGGCAATAGATACATTTGAGCGAGCAGCCGCTAAAGAAGATCGTGCCCGAACCGGCCTCGCCCGAGATAGGCGGCTCCTCCCACATATGAAGCGCCGCGCGGGCCACCTTGAGCGTGTCATCGGCACCGCATACGCCGTGCGCACCCTCGTCGCGCACCGCACCGCAACGGCGCGGACACAAATGGCAGGCGGGCGAAAAAAGTTCGGTCAACGGCGTCGGCATAAAAACATGCTCCAAAACAACGATTCAGCAGCTCAAACGTAAAGGGACCAACCGCACAGACGGCTCGAGCCCAAGGCGCCGTAATCGTCCGACACGATTTTTGTAATGTCAAGACTGGAATCGATAAAGTGCCGCTTTATGATGTAGGTATTCCGCCCCCCGCGGAGCAACTGGGTGAACCGTCGCGTTTATTTAGGGAGCCCACACAGTCGTACCTAGTACAGGTATCCTTCGTTGTTAAGGACGCTGGAACAGTCGATGAGGGCACCCACCTGTTTTAGGTGGGTTCATTTTCGTAACGTGGGGGGTGGTTTTTATTTGCCGAAAACCACCATTACAGCCCATATGGATCCCCGCCGGTATCCCGACAATCCATCGACAACATCCCAATATCTGGTAAGCGCGTGATTATCGCTGCGTGCAATTCCATGCACCCCCCTTGGTCGAGTATCATGGTTCGGCTATGCCCTTTGCGCTTAGCAACCTTTGACCTTTTCCTTCGACGCTTGGCGGTTTTTAGATTCATGGCTTCATCCCCGAGCTACATACCGTACCTATGCGTGGCAGCGGCGGCCTTTATCACGACCTTCCTCACGGTGCCCCTGGTCAAGCGCTTGGCAATTAAGCTCGACGCCGTCGACTATCCTTCCAAGCGCCGCATCAACACCAAGCCCATCCCGCGTTTGGGCGGAACGGCGGTGTTTTTGGGCCTGGTCGTTGCCTGCATTGTGCAAATCCTAGGCACCTGGCACCTAGGCTGGCCGCCCGTCCTGGTGCCGCACCCGCGCCTTCACATTAGCTATCCCATGCTGGCGCTCTCCTTTACCGTCATCTTTGCGACCGGCGCTATCGACGACGTCATCCAGCTCAAGCCCAAGCAAAAACTGGCCGGTCAGGTCCTCGCCGCGCTCATCGCCTGCGTGGGCGGCCTGCGCATCGGCGTCATCGTCAACCCGTTTGCCCCCGGCGAGATCATGCTCGGATGGCTCGCCTACCCCATCACCGTGATCTATCTGGTGGCATTCACCAACATCATTAACCTCATCGACGGCCTCGACGGCTTGGCCACGGGCATCTGCGGCATCGCGTCGTTCACCATGTTTTCGATGGCCGTTCTCTCGGGCCGCATCGACGCCGCCGCGCTCTCCATTGCGCTCTTTGGCGCCTGTCTGGCCTTTTTGCGCTACAACTTCAACCCCGCAAGCATCTTCTTGGGCGACTCGGGGTCGCTGCTTCTGGGCTTTGCACTGGGCTCCATCTCGCTGCTCAACGTGAGCCGCACCGCCGCGCTCACCTCGCTTATCATCCCGCTCATCGTTGCCGGCGTGCCCATCATCGACACGTTTAGCGCCATCGTGCGCCGCAAGCGCGCCCACATTAGCATCGGGCAGGCCGACAAGGGCCACATCCACCACCGCCTGATCCAAGAGGGCTACAACCAAAAGCAGGCAGTGCTCCTCATCTACGCCTGGTGCATCATGCTTTCGGCCGGCGCCGCCGCGATTAACCAGGTCGAGGTGCCCATGCGCGTGCTCATCTTTACCGTACTCGCCATTGGCTCGGCGGCCTTTGCCAAGCACCTGCACCTGTTTGAGCCCGTGCTGCGCCACCATTACAACAAGCGCACGCACGAGGACGAGCTCGTCACCCCCGACGATCCCGCCTTTAAGCAGGAGGAGCAGGCGGCAGAAGAACGCAGGGAGGAGCGCCACCACAGGCGCTAGGGTAAGCTGCCGAGGCTGCGCCCAGGCGCCGCCGGCCAAACGCGCAGCCACGCCGCGCCCATCGCACATGCCGCCGCTCTCCCGCCCCTCGCGTACTTACGCCCCGACCCTCCAATAAACGCGTTATCATCTTGACCCATGAACATACGTTAGGAGCAATCATGCCAAACGAGAACAGCTACGAAGTCGCGCTGCAAAAGAGCAACGCCATTCGCGAGGGCCTGGCCAAAACGCCCGAGAAGTTCACCATGCTCACCGGCGACCGCCCCACCGGCCGTCTGCATCTGGGTCACTACTTCGGCACCCTTAAGGGCCGTGTTGAGCTGCAGAACATGGGCGCCAAGACCAACGTGCTCATCGCCGACTACCAGGTCATCACTGACCGCGACACGACCGAGCACATCCAGGACAACGTGTACAACATGGTCATGGACTACCTTGCCTGCGGCATCGACCCCGACAAGACCATGATCTACGCGCACTCCGCCGTACCCGCCGCAAACCAGCTCATACTGCCGTTCCTGTCGCTGGTCTCCGAGGCCGAGCTGGCGCGCAACCCCACGGTCAAGGCCGAGATGGAGGCCTCGGGCCACGAGCTCACCGGCCTTCTGCTCACCTACCCGGTGCACCAGGCCTGCGATATCCTGTTCTGCAAGGGCAATGTGGTGCCCGTCGGTCGCGACCAGCTGCCGCACATCGAGCTCACCCGCACCATCGCCCGCCGCTTTAACAACCGCTACGGCAAGGTGTTCCCCGAGGTCGACGCACTGCTGTCCGAGACCCCGCTGCTGCCGGGCCTGGACGGTCGCAAGATGAGCAAGAGCTACGGTAACGCCATCAACATCTCGATGACCGCCGAGGAGACGGCCAAGCGCATCAAGAAGAGCCAGACCGACTCCGAGCGCATGATCACGTTCGATCCCGAGAACCGCCCCGGCGTGTCCGGTCTACTTTCGACGGCCGCCATCTGCACCGGCCGTTCCGAAGTCGAGATTGCCGAGGAGATTGGCATGGGTGGCTCCGGCCAGCTCAAGAAGTACGTGACCGAGGCCGTCAACGAGTACTTCGCGCCGATCCGTGAGCGTCGCCAGCGCTACGAGAACGACCTGGATTACGTAAAGGACGTCCTGCACGAGGGCAACCGTCGCGCCAATGAGATCGCCGAGCAGACCCTGGGCGAGGTTCAGGACGCCATGGGCATGGTGTACTAGGCAAAGCGCCTTCGCACAACATAGACGGTGAGGCTGAATCCTCACCGAAACAGGAACAGGCCCGCTGGCAGATAGTTGCCAGCGGGCCTGTTCCCGAAGTACACCGTTGAATCGCACAGAGGGGAGGAATGCGAATCAAACTCAACAGGGCAGGCTTTTTCATCGCCTATTGCCTGCTCCGTTGCTGAAAACAATATAGTTCACCGTGGTTTACTTTGCTGCGACAAACCGCGCCGCCATACCTTCTCCATAAGTTAACCTCGGTAAACCTGCCAAAACCACCACAAAGGGGATAGGCACCTTTGTGGTGGTTTAAGCCACGGCAGAGCCGCTAGAGCCCTGCAGGCCAGCGACAGGCGGCCAAGTCGACGTGCATGTCGTCCTTAAACGCCACACCCTCCCCTAGCAAAAGCTCACGTTGAGCATCGGGACCGCCAAAAGCAAAACCATCGCATATGCGGCCATCGGCAAACACCACGCGGTGACAGGGAATCTCGCCGGGGCGCGGATTGCCATGCAGGGCATACCCCACGTACCGCGCACTTCGTGGACGTCCAGCAAGCAGCGCCACCTGACCATACGTGGCGACCATCCCCTCGGGAATCTGCTCGACCACCTCGTACACCCGCTCAAAAAAGCCCTCAGACGCCATTGCTCGCTCCCTTCCACCCGGAATAGCATAAACCACCACAAAGGTGCCTGTCCCCTTTGTGGTGGTTTTGGCAGGTGGGCTAGTTAACGGGCTGGAAGAAGGCTACGGCTACGGCGCCGGGGCCTACATGGGTGCCGATGGTGGCGCCGATGGTGTGAACGGGCAGTTCGCCCTCGGTGTGGCCAGCCCACAGTGCCGCGCTGTCCTCGATATACTTCTTGAGCACCGCATCCGAAAGGCCCGTATAGCCGAGCGCCAGCGGCATGGAAAAGTCGATGCCGCCTGCCTTTTCGACCTTCTGGTTGAGCAGGTTACGGCCGTTCTTGGAACCGCGCGCCTTGCCCAGCTGCACGATCAGACCGTCCTCGGCAGCCACAACGGGCTTTACGTTGAGCAGCGTGCCCACGGCGCCGGCAGCAGCAGACAGGCGACCGCCGCGCACCAGGTACTCCAACGTCTCGAGCAGGCCGATGACGACCACGCGGTCGCGCACGGCCTCGACAGCCGCCGCAACCTGAGCCGCGCCCTGGCCCTCGTCCACCAAGCGCAGGGCATACTCGACCAGCACGCGCTCGCCCAGGGTAACGTTATTGCTATCCACCACGTACACATCGCCGCCCGGGGCCTCGGCAAGTGCGGTGCGGGCACTCTGATTGGTGCCCGAGAGCTTGGCGCCCACGGTAATAATCACGGCCTCATCGCCGGCCTCACGCGCTTCGGCAATCGCCTGCGAAAAGGCGTACGGGTTGACCTGACCGGTCTTGGGCAGCTCATCGCGCTCCACAAGCATCTCGTAAAAGCGCTGGTGATCGATGTCGACGCCATCCATATACACATCGGTGCCAAAGGTGACGGACAGCGGCAGAACACGCAGAGCGGGGTGCTCCGCCGGCGACATATCGCTTGCGGAATCGGTAATAATGCGGACGGACATAACGAATCCTTTCTTGCGCAGGTCCCGCGCGGGGAATTTTGACAGCAATGCCCCGGCACGGCATACGCGCTCAAACGGGACTATGCAGTTTTTAATGGGAAGCAAATGCCTTGGCGGCCTTAGATCTCACGCAGGGTGTTGAGAATCGTACGCAGCGACGCATACATCTGCTCGCGCTGCTCCACACCCATAGCCTTACCGGTGGTGTCGAGCACCTCGCGAATGATGCGGTCCGCCTCGCTCATGCTCTCGCCGCCCAGAGCGGTCAGGCGCACCGGGGCACGATACTTAACGGCTGCATCACCCGAGTCGTCGACCTCGACGTAGCCGCCCTCCTCCAGATGCGCGAGCGTGCGCGAGACGGCGGCACGGGTCACGCCTGCCATGCGAGCCAGGTCAGCGCCAGTCAGGCCGTCCTTGCTGCGCTCAAGATAGTACAGGCACATAACGTCGGAGCCCTTGAGGCCCAGCCTTGCGCCCTCGGATGTCTTAATGCGCTGGATCTCCTTGTAGAGCCCGCTGATCAGTCCGACAAAGTCCTCGAAACGTGTCTCGTCGTTCTGCTGCATGGGAGACGACCGCCTTTCGCTTGCATGATGCTAACGGGTAAACATCTTAGCCGCACAAGGCAACACCCATACCCAAATATCCCATTTGTTAACCCATCAACATAAAAACCACCACAAAGGGGACAGGCACCTTTGTAGTGGTTTTGACCGGCGAACATGATCCGCAGGCGTCGCTACAGTTCCACGCAGGGATTGTCGCGGGTCACAAGCGTCTTAACGACAACCGTCGCTCCCAGATAGCGCTCAAGCAGCTCGGCTAAGCGATCGATCGCGGCCTGGCAATCCCCCATCCGCTCGGGCTCCACGCACTCAATCGCCAGGAATGCATCGGCCGAATCGTCGGACAGCGCCGTGCGAACGCCATCGCGCCAGTTCCAGCAGCGGCATACGGCGCCCGCATCATCGATATAGGCGAGCTCGCCGGGCAGCGTCGGGTCATCCGTTTCCTCGCCAAGTGGCAGGAACGCATCGCCGCCGTCAGTCACCTTCAAGCGAAGATCCCCCTCAATCGCATGCAGGTCCTCGCCGCCAACGGGCAGGGCGTAGGTCAGCGACACCGTGTTGTAGATGTCCACCGCGGGCGTAATGTGGCCCACCGGTTTGCCCTTGAGCACGCGCTTGAGCAGGTTCTCAATTGAGCAACGCGCGCCCTTTTTGGTCTTGAACAGCCGATAAGCCTCGCGCCATGCCTTGACCGGTGCGTTCTCGCTGATAGTATCGCTGGTCAGATGACGCTCCGCGTCGATATTGGCGCGGTCGAGCAACGCCGCAATCGCGTCCACGTCCTCTTGAGGAATCTGAGCCGCGGGCTTCATGCCCTTTACGACCGCAACACCGACAGCCGCCTGCGGAAATAGCTCCCAAAACGAATCCTCGGCAATAAAGCTCTTCATGCGCTCTCCCTTCATCGTGCGCGCCCGAGCGAGGGCGCCTAAACAAAAAGCGCCCTTACGACGGCCACCTTCAAAGTCCTACGGTGCCGCCACAAGAGCGCTTACGCTGCCCCCATCCGGAGAAGGGAGCGATATGTTAGGCGTATTGTAACCCGAGTCATCCGCGCGAGTAAAACCACCACAAAGGTGCCTGTCCCCTTTATGGTGGTTTTGGGTCTGAGGCGACGCTAGTGGCGAAGTCCCAGCAGGCCGTGGCCGCGATGACGGGCGTCGGCGTGCACCTGAGCGTGCGGACCGGCGGCCTTGACGGATTCGGGCAGGTGCGAGTACTTCTTCTCGAAGTTCTCCTCGAACATCACGGCCAAGTTGTGCGCGGCCTCGTCGTAGCGAGCGGTGCTCTGCCAATACTGGCGCGGCACCAGGATGCCGTCGGGTACGCCGTGGCACGTGGTGGGAATGTCGACGTTAAAGATGTCGTCGTGCACGAACTCGCTGTCCTCGATGGTACCGTCGAGGGCGCGGGCCACCAGGGCGCGCGTGTAGGCAAGCTCGATGCGATGACCCACGCCGTAGCCGCCGCCGATCCAGCCGGTGTTGACCAGGTACACACGCGTGCGGCCGTCGGCGATGCGCTCACCGAGCATCTTGGCATAGACCATGGGGTCGAGCGGCATAAACGGCTCGCCAAACAGCGAAGAGAACGTGGGCGTGGGCTCGGTGACGCCGACCTCGGTGCCGGGGATCTTGGCCGTAAAGCCCGTCACAAAGTGATACATGGCGACGTCGGCCGTCAGGCGCGAGATGGGCGGCAGCACGCCAAAGGCATCGCAGGTCAGGAAGAGCACGACGCTTGGAGTGGTGCCCATGCCCTTGGTCCACGCGTTGGGAATGTGCTCCACAGGGTATGCCACGCGCGTGTTGTGCGTGATCGAGATGTCGTCGTAGTTGGGCTTGCGGTTCTCGTCGAGCACCACGTTTTCGCAGATCGCGCCAAAGCGGACAGCGTTGAAGATCTCGGGCTCGTGGAACGCGTCCAGGCCCTCGCATTTGGCGTAGCAGCCACCTTCGATGTTGAAGATGCCCATGTCGGACCAACCGTGCTCGTCGTCGCCGATCAGTAGGCGCGTGGGGTTGGCCGAAAGCGTGGTCTTGCCCGTGCCCGAAAGGCCAAAGAACACGGCGGTCTCGTGCGTGACGGGATCCATGCTGGCCGAGCAGTGCATGGGTAGCACGTCGTCCTCGACGGGCAGCAGGTAATTCATGACGCTGAAGATGGACTTTTTGATTTCGCCGGAGTAACCGGTGCCGGCAACCAAAATCACGCGCTCCTGGAAGTTGATGACCACGGCGGCGCTGGAGTTGAGGCCCTTAATGGCGGGATCGCACTGGTAGCCGGGAGCGGCGAGCACACAGAAGTCCGGCTCGCCGGTGCGTGCGATTTCACGGGCAAGCGGGCGGGCGAGCATCTGCTTAATAAAGAGCGCTTGGCTGGCACGCTCGCAGGCGACAAGCAGGCGACGCGTATGGTTGCGATCGGCACCGGCCATACCGCGAGTGACGAACACATCGCGCTCGTTGAGGTAGTTGACGATACCGGCCTTGATGGCCTCGTAGCTCTCGGCAGAAAGCGGGCGGTTGACGGCGCCCCAGGCGATCTTGTCGTGCACGTCGGGCGTGTCGACGATAAAGCGGTCGTTGGGCGAACGGCCGGTACGCTCCCCCGTCTCGATCACCAGCGCGCCGTTGGATGCCATGCGGCCTTCTTCGCGGCGGATAGCGTGCTCGACGAGCTCCGCGGCGGGTAGATCGACCAGCAGACGGGGTTGATTCTCGGCGGGATCTTCGACCAGCGCAATACCAAAGTTGGACAGAACTTCTGCAGGGGTAACACCAGGCATGGGGCCTCCTTTAAAAGCGCGACACGTGGACGCGGCGCGCACTTTACTCACGTAAAGCCCGTTGTACCCGATATGCAAAAACGTTTTTGCGGCAACGGCGAAGCGCCCGCCCAACGGTCAAAAATCGCAGGCAAGCGGCCTAGTCGTTAGGGACACTCTTGAACAGGCAACAACCAAGGAGCGACCCCGGATGCCGGCACTTAGGGACGTTCCCAAAGTGCCGGCACATAAGGAACGTCCCCAAATGCCGTCTACTGAATGGCGCCGCCGAAATTATCGAACAACCTGTTCAAAAACACGAACGAACACCGTCGCGTCTATACTAGAGCGTAGCAATAGAAAGGACTCCGCTTTGAGCATCACGCCCATCGATAGCATTCGCCGCGCCATCGCCCGCCGCAATGGCGTCGCCGACCCCACCGTATCGGACGGGGCGCACGGGCAGGGCGGACGCATCGAGAACGGCCTGTTCCCCGCATCGCACACCGCCGAGGAGCTCGCACGAATCCAAGAGCTAAGCCAGCGTAACG
Organism: uncultured Collinsella sp.; assembly: GCA_959606495.1. Taxonomy (GTDB): domain Bacteria; phylum Actinomycetota; class Coriobacteriia; order Coriobacteriales; family Coriobacteriaceae; genus Collinsella. The sequence goes on from CAUHJB010000029.1 coordinate 22,028, forward strand.
CCGGCGGTCCCGACAGCAGCCAGGCCACACGCCGTCGCCGCGAGCGCGATCGCCAGCCCGGCCCCATCCACCGCATGGTCAATGCCTGGTGGAACCGCCTGCTCGGAGCCGTCTACGGCGGCGGCTTCTCCACGCAAGAAGCCGAGTACGAAGATCACGCCACCCGTCGCGACTACCTTTGGAATACCCTGGGCACCGCCGTGTGGGGCATGGTGTTTCCGTTGCTCACCATCGTGTCCACACAGCTCGTGGGCGCCGAGGAGGCTGGCAAATTCTCCATCGCCTTTGTCACCGGCACGCTCATCATGATCGCGTGCAACTACGGCGTGCGCAATTTCCAGGTCTCGGACATCGACGAAAAGACGTCCTTTGCCTCTTACCAGCTCAACCGCTGGATCTGCGGAGCGCTCGCGCTGGCATGCGGCCTGGTATACAGCAGCGCCCGCGGCTACGATGCGCAGATGGCCACAATCGGCCTGGGCGTCTACCTGTATAAGGTGATCGACGGCATTGCCGACGTGTACGAGGGACGCCTGCAGCAGGCCGACAAACTCTACCTGGCCGGCATGAGCCAAACGCTACGATCCGTCGGCGTCATCGCGGTCTTTAGCGTGGCACTGTTCCTCACGCGCAGCATGCCCATCGCCGCCATGGCCATGGGCATCGCCGCGATTGCCTCGCTCGTGCTGGTCACCGCCCCGCTCGCCCTGCTCGAAACCGAAAAATCACGCCGTATGAGTCTGCGCGAGGCTGGTCACCTGTTTATCCAGTGCGCCCCGCTCTTTGGTGCGCTGTTCCTGTTCAACCTCATCGAGAGCATGCCCAAGTTCGTGATGGAAGGCACACTGGCCTACAAATACCAGCTGTACTTTAATGCACTGTTCTTTCCAGCGCAGGCTATTTTGTTGAGCATTGGATTTATCTATAAACCGCAGCTCCTACGTCTGTCGAGCATTTGGGCGAATCCGCGCAAGCGTCGCCGCTTTGACTTGATTATTGTTGCCGTTATGGCACTGATCGTGGTCATTACCGGAGCGTGCGCCGCATTTATGGCAGGCCCCGGCATCCCCATCATGAGCTTTATGTACGGCCTCAACTTTGAGCGCTACCGCACGCTGGCACTGCTAATGGTTGTCGCCGGCGGCGTCACCGCGGCAATCGACTTTATCTACGCCATCATCACGGTGTTGCGCCACGCCGGCGATGTCACCAAGATCTACCTGATCTGCTTCGCCGTAAGCGTGGTGCTGCCGGTGATCCTGATTAAGCTGCTGGGTCTGATGGGCGCCGTGGTGAGCTACCTAGCCATCATGGCCCTACTCCTGGTGCTGCTGATAATCGAGTACGCCCACATCCGCCAGCGCATCGAGCGCGACCGCAACCCCTACGGCGCCTAATTAGCTGCCCCGGTCACCGGAATTTGCGATGGAATCGCCCCGGCTGGGGTCTCGTTGAAGACAATATGCATTACGTAAAACTAAGTGAGTAGATTTTTACCGAATCCCTGACCACACCGACAGAGCACAAGTCTGTGACCTGCGGTTTTATTGAGGCAAATATGTTGGGTGCTCGGCATTTCCAAAAAAGTCTACTCACTTAGCCAGCGGGCAGCCAAATGATTATTTAATCCCCGTCCCAGAGAAATCAATTAGCGGGCAGAAGGGCAAGAG
>CAUHJB010000030.1:0-23672 GCA_959606495.1 uncultured Collinsella sp.
TTCGTTAAACGAGCGCTAGGGTGCCACCCTTACACCAACATTTTCGACGCGATCGGTGCTACCGGTGGTTGTTACCGAAAGATGCCTATATCGAGAGTATTTGAAATAATGTGTCGGTTAAATGAAAAATACGGCACGAGAGTTTTCTCTTTTGTGGATGAAACATTCGAAGGCAAAAGAATGGAGCAACTCGCGGATGAAATAAACGCATCGGGAAAAACGTTTTTCTGGCATGGAGAAACGAGGTTCTCTCCAACCCTAAGTACAGAAGTTTTTAACAAGATATACCAAAGTGGATGTAGGCAGATTCAGTTTGGCCTCGAGTCATACAACCAAAGAGTTCTTGATCTAATGAAGAAGAACACGAGAGTTGATTGGATTGATCGCAATGTCCATGATTGTCTCAATGCGGGTATTCCTGTTCATCTATTTTTTATGATTGGCTTTCCGACCGAAACTAAAGAAGAGGCTCTGAACACCTTAGCTTATACAGAGAATGTTTTGAATTATTCAAAACAGGTATGTGGTGTTCCATATTCCACGAGAGGATTTACGAATTTTGGTCTCGTTATGGGGTCGGATGTTTGGAATCATCCCGATAAGTATGGTGTCTCTGTAATGCCGAAGTCCCAATATGAGGATTTGCGCCTCGAAGTGGATTATGTTTCAGGCACTGGTTTAACTTTAAATGAAGCAAAATCCTTATCTGATGAGCATCATATTGATTTTTATATGCAAGAGGTCATAAACGGTAGCGACACAATTGACTTGCCCCAGCGGCTTCATATTTCAGAGGTGACCTGGATCCTAGATTCTATTCACGCTGTCAGGTATAAGGGACATTTGACCAAAGTAAAGCGACGGCTAACTAGTCTAAATCCAGCTGATCGAATCTGGCTGGATTCCAAGACCTCTGTCGTGCTCGTTGAGCCATTTGCCTACTTCTATAATTCTGAATACCATCATGTCTATGCTGTTTCCCAGTTGGTATACCTTAAGTTGGCCCGTTTATTGGAGGCCGATTGTAGCATTTCTCTTATTCTTGATCAGGGCGACCTCGAGCTGACAAGGGCGATAGAAGAACTGTTGCATTATGGATTGCTGAATACAAATATCGATGCCGATTATGTAATGCACGATAACGGTTTTCAATTGGTTAAAAGTTCGTTTGTTAAAGAAGTCGGACGCTCAAAAGAGGGGTTAAGAGTACTGCTGAGTTGTGCCACCCATAGAATGTGTGCGGTTAATGATTTTTCGTTCGCTTTGCTTTCGTTGTTTGAAAAGCCGATTACTAAGAACGAGGTGCGCGACATTTTGAAAAAAGAGGGACTATCGACAAACGAGGAGCAATTAAACAAGTTGGTTGATAATTGCATGAAAGCAGATATACTACAATTGATTAGATAGAGGAGGTTTCTGCATGGACGTTATTAACAAAGATCTCTTGGAGCAACTGAAAGAGTCTCAGGAAGAGGGCGTCGTGGTAGAAGTGTTCGACTTTGAGGACTACATGGATAAATTCTGCCATTAGTTTCGGAATTAACTTGCCTCGCTTAAAGGAGAAGTCGATTATCGATTTCTCCTTTTTTAATTAAAGATATTTTTGGAATACATGCTCTTAGCACAGGTTGGCGTCTCAGTAAACTGAGAGGTTGCTTTGGCTAGTTAGAGATATGTGAACGTCCGTTAGACTGAATCTCAGGGTAGAAGGGGCCTCCAGTGTCCAGATCAACAAGGCAATGCTGCGTTTCGGCTAATAAGAACGATGGCTTTTTGCGTGTGGCGGCGGCGTCGCCGCAGATTCGCGTGGCCGATGTCGAGGGTAATGCCGAGGTTGCGCTGGCAGCTGTTCGCAGAGCTGCCGAGCGCGGCATTCGCGCGTTGGTGTTGCCCGAGCTTAATCTGTGCGGCTATACCGCGGCCGATCTGTTCCATAACCGCACACTGCTGCATGCCTGCGAGGCGGCACTTGTGCACATCCTTGATGAAACCCGTGAGTTGCCGGTCGTCTTTACCATCGGTCTTCCCGTTGCAGTTGCCGAGAATATCTACAACTGCGCCGCCGTGTGCTGCGCGGGCGAGCTTTTGGGCCTCACGGCCAAGAAGTATCTGCCCAACTATGGCGAGTTCTATGAGCGCCGTTGGTTTGCTCCGGCGCCTGCGGATCCCGTGTGGGTTGAATTTGCCGGTCAGGGTCCGGTCCCGCTGGGTTCGGGGCTTGTCTACCGTTGCTGTGATGAAGGCGCCGAGGACCTGGTGCTGGGCGTTGAAGTCTGTGAGGACCTGTGGGTGCCGGCACCCCCTTCGACCGAGATGGCGCTTGCCGGTGCGACGGTGATCCTCAACCCGTCGGCCTCGGACGAGATTATCGGCAAGGCGGATTACCGCCGCAGCCTCATCTCCAACCAGAGTGCGCGCCTGTACTGCGCCTATGCCTACGCGGATGCGAGTGAGGGCGAATCTACGACCGACATGGTCTTTGCGGGCGAGAACCTGATCTACGAAAACGGCTCTAAGCTGGCCGCCACCAAACTGCTTACCTGCGACATGGCGGTTGCCGATGTCGACCTCGATCGTCTGGTTGCCGAGCGCCGTCGCTCGACGACGTGGACGCGCGCGGACGATGCGCCGGAGGCCACGACCGTTGAGTTCTCTTTTGAGGGCGTGTTGGCCGAAGAGTCTGTCCTGCGCGATGCCTGCGATATCGACCGTGTTTTCCCTCGCGCGCCTTTTGTGCCGGCCGACCACGGTGATCTGGCCGAGCGTTGCGAGACTATTCTCAATCTGCAGACTGCGGGCCTCAAGACCCGCCTTGCCCATACGGGTACCAAGGCTGCAGTCATCGGTCTTTCGGGTGGCTTGGACTCCACGCTGGCACTGCTTGTGACCGTGCGTGCCTTCGATGCACTGGGACTGCCACGCACGGGTATCACGGCGGTTTCCATGCCCGGCTTTGGCACGACGCATCGCACCAAGTCGAATGCCGAGTCGCTCGCCCGCGACCTGGGCGTGAGCTTCCGCGAGGTTTCGATTCACGCGGCCGTGGAGCAGCACTTTAGGGACATTGAGCACGATCCGGCCGTGCAGGACGTGACCTACGAGAACAGCCAGGCCCGCGAGCGTACGCAGATCCTGATGGACCTGGCCAACCAGGCTGGCGGTTTTGTCATCGGCACCGGCGACCTGTCGGAGCTGGCGCTCGGCTGGGCTACGTACAACGGCGACCATATGAGCATGTACGCCGTCAACTCGAGCGTTCCCAAGACGCTCGTGCGCCATCTGGTGCGCTATGCGGCCGATGTCTTTGGCGGACGCATCGCCAAGGTGCTGCTCGATATCCTCGATACGCCGGTGTCCCCTGAGCTTCTGCCGCCCACGGGCGACGGCGAGATTGCGCAGAAGACTGAGGATTTGGTGGGCCCGTACGAGTTGCACGACTACTTCCTCTACAACCTGCTGCGTTTTGGCTTTGAGCCGGGCAAGATCTACCGCATGGCGCTCAAGAGCTTCGAGGACGTCTACGACGCCAAGACCGTCCACACGTGGCTGCGTACGTTCTATCGTCGCTTCTTTGCCCAGCAGTTTAAGCGCAGCTGCCTGCCCGATGGTCCCAAGGTGGGCTCGGTGACGCTCAGCCCGCGCGGCGATTGGCGTATGCCGAGTGACGCCAGCTCACGTTTGTGGCTTGCGCAGATCGACGCGCTCAATCCAGTTGACTAAGGTTGGCTAAATTGAACCAATACGGGGGTTGCAAGCGTTACACTTTTGCAATCTGATGGCCCGTATCGCGCGGCGCTCTTGTCGGAGCGCCGCGTTTTTTATATCGAAAGGTGGTACCATGCAGGCATCGCAGCGTCTCGACCGCTTTGGCGCGGAGGTCTTCGCCTCGCTCAACAACAAGCTTCTCGCGCTGAAGGCCCAGGGCAAGACCATTTACAACATGAGCGTGGGCACGCCCGACTTTAAGCCGTACGACCACGTGGTCGAGGCGCTCACGCAAGCGGCCCAGGACCCCGAGATGTGGAAGTATGCCCTGCGCGACCTGCCCGAACTCAAGCAAGCCGTGTGCGATTACTATGAGCGCCGCTTTGGTGTCTCCGGCATTACGCCGTCCATGGTGCAGTCGTGCAACGGCACGCAGGAGGGCGTGGGTCATTTGGGCCTGGCCCTGCTCGATCCGGGTGACACCATTTTGGTTCCCGATCCGTGCTACCCGGTCTTTGAGGCGGGTGCCAAGATCGCCGATGCCAAGCTCGAGTACTATCCGCTGGTTGCCGAGCACAATTACCTGCCCTATGTGGCGGGCATCGATCCCGAGGTGGCCGATCGTGCCAAGTATATGATCATGTCGCTGCCTGCGAACCCGGTCGGCTCGGTGGGCACGCCCGAGGTCTACGAGGAGATCATCGCCTTCGCCCGCGAGCACGACCTGCTCATTGTTCATGACAACGCATACTCCGACATCGTGTTCGACGGCGAGCCGGGCGGAAGCTTTTTGCAGTACCCTGGCGCGCTCGAGGTGGGCGTGGAGTTCTTCTCGCTCTCCAAGTCGTTTAACGTCACCGGTGCGCGTATCGGCTTTTTGGTCGGCCGCGAGGATGTGGTCTCTGCCTTTGCCAAGCTGCGCGGCCAGATCGACTTTGGCATGTTCTTCCCGATCCAGAAGGCTGCTATCGCCTGCCTGAACGGTCCGCGCGACGAGGTCGAGGCGCAGCGTCTGAAGTACCAGGAGCGCCGTGATGCCCTGTGCGACGGTCTTGAGAACCTGGGCTGGGAGCGTCCCAACGCGCATGGCTCTATGTTTGTGTGGGCTAAGCTTCCCGGTGGTCGCACCGATTCCATGGCGTTTTGCGAGGAGCTCATGGAGAAGGCCGGCGTTGTGGTGACGCCGGGCGCGAGCTTTGGTCCTTCGGGCGAGGGACACGTGCGCATGGCGCTGGTCCTGCCGCCCGATCAGATTGCTTTGGCTGTCGAGGCCATTCGCGAGGCGGGCCTGTATTAGAAAGCTATTTCGCCTCGTCAATAGCTCGAAACCGATTTCGTGCAGTTATTTTACGAATCCTGCAAACAATTTCGGTAAACGGTCGATTTTTGGCTGCGAATAGGAGCATAATCAAAGTCCCGATTGGATGTATTGGGATTACGGCAAGCCGCTCGGGTCGTTCCCGGGCGGCTTGCTTGTGGAGAGAGATGGGAGTTTCTAATGGTTAACGAGAAGAAAGTCGCTATTGTCGGCTGCGGTTTCGTCGGTTCGTCTTCGGCGTTCGCGCTGATGCAGAGCGGTCTGTTCTCCGAGATGGTCCTCATCGACGTGGACAAGAACCGCGCCGAGGGTGAGGCTCTGGATATCGCGCACGGCATGACGTTTGCCGAGCCGATGAAGATCTACGCCGGCGATTATTCCGATGTCGCCGACGCCGCCATGATCGTCGTCACCGCTGGCGCTGCCCAGAAGCCCGGTGAGACCCGCTTGGACCTGGTTAACAAGAACGTCAACATCTTTAAGTCCATTATCCCCGAGATTAAGAAGTCTGGCTTCGACGGCATTCTGCTCATCGTCTCCAACCCGGTCGATGTTCTGACCTATGCCGCCATCAAGATGTCCGGCCTGCCCGAGGGCCATGTCATCGGCTCCGGTACCGTGCTCGACACCGGCCGTCTGCAGCAGATGCTCGGCGCTCACGTTGAGGTCGACCCGCGCGATGTCCAGGCCTATGTTATGGGCGAGCACGGCGACTCCGAGTTCGTCGCTTGGTCCAGCGCCCAGGTTGCCGGCGTTCCGCTGAACACCTTCTGCGAGCTTCACGGTCATCTGGAGCATGAGGCTGCCGAGAAGCGCATCGCCGAGGACGTCAAGAACTCCGCCTACACCATCATCGAGAAGAAGCACGCTACCTACTACGGCGTCGCCATGGCCGTCAAACGCATCTGCACTGCCGTCATGCGTGACGAGCAGACCGTTCTGCCCGTTTCCTCGCTCATGGTGGGCGAGTACGGCCTGTCCGATCTTGCCATCTCCATGCCGACCGTCGTTGGCCGCGACGGCGTTGTCTGCCGCGTCCCCGTGCCGCTGAACGATGACGAGCAGCATGAGCTTACCGCCTCGGCCAAGGCCCTCAAGGACATCATCGACAGCGTCGACTTCTCCTGTTAAATCAAGATCTTTTGGGCAACAGGCTACAATGAAAGGCGTCCGGGCCACACGGTCCGGGCGCCTTTTTGGTGTGAGGGGGTCAGGTTGCTTTGCACCATCCCAATGCACCATAGTTGATGGGAGGGCCATGCCGGATTCGCCTAATTTTTTGACCTATGCCCAGACGGCGTTTGATCCGTTTGAGGAGCGGCCGTTCTGCGCGGTGGATAGCCTGGTCTTTGCATGGTTGTCCTATTTGCGTTTGCCGGGTGATATGGCGGAGCTGACGAACTGGCAGGGCCTAGACGTACGCGAGCTGCTGCGTGCCGAGTGCTACCGGGACATGATTGACGACTTGTGGGACCCAGAGGGGAGCAGAGCCTTGCTGGAGGCCGTGGCAGCAAGCCCTCGCTACCGTGGCGTGCACGTTTGCGGCTATCGTGCCGTGAGCGATGTGGTGACGACAGAGCAGTTTGCAGCCATGGCGTTCCGGTTTCCGGCAGGGTTTAGTTATCTTTCCTTTCGGGGGACCGACAGCACGATTGTGGGCTGGAAAGAGGACTTTAACATGGCGTTCCGGTGTCCTGTGCCGGCCCAGGAATCCGCGGCCCGTTATGTGGACGAGGCGGCGGATGCGATTGACGGGCCGCTTTTGTGCGGAGGTCATTCCAAGGGTGGAAACCTTGCGGTGTACGGTGCGGCGATGTGCTCCGATGTCGCCCGTGAGCGAATCGAACGGGCGTATTCTCATGATGGTCCGGGCTTCGTCGAGGAGTTTCTGAACGGCGACGCCTTTGCCGATCTTTCCGGTCGAATCGACAAGACGCTACCTCGGTCGTCGATTTTTGGCATGATGTTCGAGATACAGGAGGACTATGCCATCGTTGAGAGCACCGAGTTTAGCCTGCTGCAGCACAATCCCTTTAGCTGGGTGGTTGATGGTCGCGACTTCGTGTACTGTGAGCGCCTGTCCGCCGGTGCTCGATACGTTGATGATTCCATTCGCGAGATGCTGCTTGCAGTGGGGCCTAGCGAGCGCGAGCGTTTTGTAGATGCGTTGTTCTCCGTGTTTGAGGCTACGGGTGCTGAGCGGTTTGCGGATATCGTTGGAAATCTGCGCGAAAGCCTGCCCGTGATGCTCCAGGCTGCGCAAGGCTTTGACAAGGATACGCGACGCTTTGTCTCGCAGACCATCGCGGCAATCCTTAAATGCGCACTGCTGCCCAAACGACCCCAGATCGACATGTCCGCTGCCGGTAAGAGTCTGGCAGAACAACTCGAGGCGTGGCAGTCCGAGCTTCTGCGCTAGCCATTGGTGCAAAGCAACCTGTCCCGATGTGTCAATCTTCGATGCGCCTGGGGCGGGCTCGACCGCTATACTGGTTCGTGCCGAAATCGATCTAGAACGGAATGCCGTATATGAAAATCAATCACGCGATTCTGCATATCCTGGACTTTGACTCTGCCGTCAACGTTATGAGCCAGCGCGAGCTCGATATCGAAAGCCGTACCGTGCGCAACTTCGTGACCACACATCTGCGCCGCGCGCGCACCTCGGCCGACAATAAACGCGCCACGTTTGCCGAGAACTCCGCATTCGGTGGCGAGCTCAAGGGCTATTTCTTTGGCGAGCGCGAGTTCGTGGACCTGTCGCAGCAGATTGCGGAGTTTATCTCCTCCGAGCTCACCAAGGCAGAGAAAGCCGAGTCCACCGACGTGCTCGTGGCCGATTTTGACGACGATGAGGATGCCCGCTGGTTTGCCGTGATGCTGCTGGGCTCCAAGCAGGCTTTTATGCACGAAGTGGGCCGCGAGGAGGGGGAGGTGCGCAACGACATCGCGCGCCACTACGCCATTCTGCCGAACCCCTCGCAAAAGGTGCCGAGCTATGCCATCGTGCGTGCGAGCACCATGGAGATCGGTTACGTGGACAAGAAGCGCAAGATTGCCGGTGAGGACCGTATGCTTATCCCCGATGGCCTGCTGCAGTGCGACACGGGCGTATCGGGCAAGGAGGTCATCGACACCGTGACGCGTGTGGTCGAGGAAGTCGCCGAGGAGCACGGTGCCAATACGGCCGTGGCGCTCGCCAAGGTTAAGGCTGCCGTTGCCGAGAAAGTTGAGGATGACGAGGAGCTGCCGCCTTGGGATATCGTCGATGAGGTCTTTGAGGACGAACCGGTTATCAAGGAGAGCGTGCGCGCGGCACTGACTGAGGAGAAGGTGCCTGAGCGTGTGCCCGTGGAGCGCAAGCAGGTCGAACGCGCGGCGGTGCGCAATCATAAGATCCGTACCGATACGGGTATCGAGATCAGCTTCCCGGCCGAGATGGGTTCGAACTCCGAGTACATCGAGTTTGTCAACGAGCCCAACGGCCTCATCTCCATCGAGCTCAAGAATATCGGCAGCATCGAGAACCGATAAGTTGCGTTACGCCTGCAGCGAGAAAGCGAAGGCCGAAGCCTCGGATGAGGGCTTCGGCCTTTTTACTTGGGGCTTAATTTCGCTACTGGTTGAGCATAAGTCAGCGAAAACGCCCCAGAGCGAGCAAGGTGACGTGAAAGAGGAGGGCATTGACCTTTTGGTCATGCCCGACGACTGAACGTCAGATTGCCGCTCTGGGGCGTTTGCAGCGTCGGCTAGTTACGCGGTTTGGTAAAACCGCGTAACCCTACAGTTGACGTAAGCCCTCTTCCAGGCCGGTCTTGCTGTCGGTCTTCTCGTCGCGCATCTTGATGACGCGGGCGGGGACACCGGCCACGACGGCGCCGGCAGGGACGTCCTCCACGCACACGGCGCCGGCGGCAACGACAGCACCCTTACCCACGTGCACGCCCTCCAGGACCACGGCGTTGGCGCCGATCATGACATCGTCCTCGATGATGACGGGCGTGGCGCTGGCGGGCTCTACGACGCCTGCCAACACGGTGCCGGCGCCGATGTGGCAGTTCTTACCCACGGTGGCGCGGCCGCCCAGCACGGCGCCCATATCGATCATGGAGCCTTCGCCGATGACGGAGCCGATGTTGATGATGGCACCCATCATGATGACGGCGCGATCGCCGATCTCGACGCGGTCGCGGATGATTGCGCCCGGCTCGATGCGGGCGTTGATGCCCTTGAGGTCGAGCATGGGCACGGCGGAGTTGCGGCAGTCGTTCTCTACGTCGTAGTAGTCGATGGAATCGGCATTGGCGACCAGGATGGTCTTAAGCTCATCCCAGTCACCAAAGACGGTCTTGCCGCGACGACCGCCGTAGACGTGCGCATTGCCCCACTGGACCTTCATGCCCGGCTTTTCGCGCACGTATAGTTTGACGGGCGTTTTCTTGGGCGCGGTGGCGATGTAGTTGATAATCTCCTGTGCATCCATCTCGGCTGCGTTACTCATATGCTGTTTCTCCTTTTCGTGGATACGGTTGATACCTGGTTAGGCAAACATGACCTGGTCGAACGTATAGAAGCCGTGCTCGCGGGTGACGAGCTTCTGCGCGGCTGCCAGGGCGCCGTTGACGAAGATCTGACGGCTCGTGGCGCGATGCGTGAGCGTGACTTCCTCGTCCTGGCCAAAGAAACTCACTTCGTGCACGCCGGCGACAGTGCCACCGCGCAGCGAGTGCATGCCGATCTCCTTGGGGTCGCGCGCTCCGCACATGCCCTCGCGGCCATAGACGGGGTGGTAGCCCGCCTCGGGCTCGGCTTCGACGACGGCATCGAGCAGCAACTTGGCAGTGCCGCTGGGGGCGTCGACCTTTTGGTTATGGTGCGTCTCGACGATTTCGCAGTCAAAGCCGGGCAGCTCGCGTGTGGCCTGTGCTACCAGATGACGCAGGGCTGCGATACCGATGGAGTAATTGCCGGAGTGCATGACGCGGGCGTTCTGACCCAGCTCGCGCAGGCGATCCATCTGCTCTGGTGTGTAGCCCGTGGTGCCCGAGACCAACGCCGCGTCCGTGCGCTCGACATAGGCGACGACGGCATCGAAGGTCACGACGTTCGAGAAGTCGATGATGACGTCGGCTGCCGGGGCACTCTCGAGCTCGGACAGATCGAAACCGATCTGGGCGACGATGTCGAAAACGGGCTGACCGGCGGCGTCGACAATGCCCTCGGCGGTAGTGCGGATGAGCGAGCCCATGCGGCCCGTTCCCATAATGACGGTCTTAATCAAGCAGACCAGCTCCCTTCAGAGCATCGGTAAGTGCGGCACGCGTATCGTCGGCCATGGGGCACAGCGGCATGCGGTAGTTTGCCTCGATCATACCCATCTGAGCGAGCGCTTCCTTAACGGGGATGGGGTTGACCTCGCTAAAGAGGGCATTGATGAGCGGCTGTCCGGCAATCTGGATATCGCGGGCACGCGCCACATCGCCGTCCAGATAGGCGCGGCACATGTCGTGCACGAGCTGCGGCTGAACGTCGGCCCACACGCTGATGGTGCCCGAGGCGCCCAGGCTCATGAGTGGCACGGTGAGCGCGTCCTCGCCCGAGTACATGCGGAAGTCGTCGGACAGCAGGTGGGCGATCTTGGCCGCGTAGGCAACGTTGCCCGAGGCTTCCTTGATGCCCATGATGTTGGGGTGCGCGGCCAAGCGCTCCACGTTGCGCTCGCTGATGCCGCAGCCGCAGCGGCCGGGAATGTTGTACAGGATGCAGGGGATGTCCACCGCGTCGGCAACGGTCTTAAAGTGCTGATAAATGCCCTCTTCGTTGGACTTGTTGTAATAGGGGGTAATGAGCAGCAGGCCGTCGGCGCCCAGGCCCTGATAGGTGAGCGACTTGGTAAGCATGGTCTGCGTGGAGTTGGAACCCGAGCCGGCGATGACGGGGACGCGGCCCGCAACCTGCTTGACCACTGCGGCGACGACGGAGTTGTCCTCGTCGTCGGTCATCGTGGCGCTCTCGCCGGTGGTGCCCAGGGTGAGGATGGCGTCGGTACCATTTTGCAGGTGGAAATCGATAAGGCGCTCGAGTGCGTCAAAGTCGACGCTGCCGTCCTTTTTAAACGGCGTAACAAGGGCGACGATTGAGCCCTCGAGGTTGCGGATATCCATGTTCTTCTCCTTCGCTTCCGCGATCTGGATGCGTTTGTTCCATTGAGCGGCGACGGCCAGGCGTTCGTCCTGGGCGCGGCGACGGGCGCTCTCGGCGCGCGACTTGGCCAGCAGCTCGCGGCCGCACGGCAGCACGTCGAGTGTGGCAAAGTAGTCGCCCGGGCGCTCGGCGCGACGAATGAGATCTGCCGATCCGTCGGGGCGCAGCAATACCTCGGCGGAGCGCAGGCGTCCGTTGTAGTTGTAGCCCATGGAGTAGCCGTGCGCGCCGGTATCGTGGACCACGAGCACGTCACCCATGTCGATCTGCGGTAGCTCGCGGTCGATGGCGAACTTGTCGTTGTTCTCGCACAGATTGCCCGTAATGTCGTACGTGTTTGTGACAGGCGCCGCGGTCTTGTCGGAGCCACCCGGCTGGCCCATCACTGTAATGTGGTGGTAGGCGCCATACATGGCAGGGCGGATCAGATCGACGGCGCTTGCGTCGACACCGATATAGTCCTTGTAGATCTGCTTTTCGTGGATGGCCTTGGTGACCAGGCAGCCGTAGGGGCCCATCATAAAGCGGCCCATCTCGGTGCAGATGGCCACATCGCCCATGTCGGCGGGAACCAGGATCTCGTCGTATGCCGCGTGCACTCCCTCGCCGATGGCGTGAATGTCGTTGGCCTGCTGCTCTGGCAGGTAGGGGATGCCGACGCCGCCGGATAGATTGATGAAGGCGACGTGTGCGCCGGTCTCGCGCTCCAGGCGCACGGCAAGCTCAAAGAGGATGCACGCGAGCTTGGGGTAGTAGTCGTTGGTGACGGTGTTGCTGGCAAGGAATGCGTGGATGCCAAAGTCCTCGGCGCCCTTGGCTTTGAGCGTGCGAAAGGCCTCGAAGAGCTGCTCGGTGGTCATGCCGTACTTGGAGTCGCCGGGGTTATCCATGATGCCATTGGAGAGCTGGAACAAGCCGCCCGGATTAAAGCGGCAGCTGACCGTCTTGGGGATGGGCCCCGCGACACGCTCAAAGAACTCGATATGGCTGATGTCGTCAAAGTTGACGATGGCGCCCAGCTTGTCGGCGAGCTCAAAGTCGGTAGCCGGCGTGTCGTTGGACGAGAACATGATGTCGTGGCCGGTGATACCCAGCGAGCGGGCGATCATGAGCTCGGTATAGCTCGAACAATCGCAGCCGCAGCCGTATTCGTTGAGAATGGAGATGAGCGCCGGGTTGGGATTGGCCTTGACGGCAAAGTATTCCTTAAAGCCCGGGTTCCATGCGAAGGCGTCGCGCACTTCTTGCATGTTGCGGCGGATGCCCGCCTCGTCGTATAGATGAAATGGCGTGGGGAACTGCTCGACGATATGCTCGAGCGTCTCCTTGTCCACAAACGGCTGCTTGGCCGCATATGCCTCGTTGGGAGTCAATGACATGTCCCGTAAACCTCGCTATCCAGACGGCGCTACCTGCGCATCGAATCCGCATAGCGTGGACCCAATGTCCGGATAGCGCTCCCGCATTGCTGCAGACAGTCCTGCGGGTGTTTCCCGCAGGCCCACCAGGCTGTTCGTGCCCGAAAAACCCAGTTCGGCGGGTTTCGCCTCCCCACGGGGTCAAAGCCTGCCGGCTCGCCCGCGGATCTTCGTGCCCGCGCCTCTATCAAGTGGTAAAGACCCTATCACGTTGCACTTTACCAAACAAGAGTATTCGTATATAACGTTTAAAAAATGCAGCATCATGCTAGAAACAAGGGTGCCACAATCCAGCGTCACAATAGGTGTCAGCCGAGTCGTCCCATGAAAGGAATCCCTATGACCGAGCTCCAAGAACTCCGTCGTTATCGTCGCGACCTGCACCGCATTCCGGAGCTCGACTTCGATCTTCCGCAGACGATCGCCTATATTGAAGGCGTGCTCGCTCCGCTCGCCTGCGAGGTGACCCATCCGTGCCCCAGCTGCGTCTGCGCTTTCTTCGATGCCGGCACGGGCGCCGCGCATGCCACGGCGATTCGCGCCGACATGGACGCTCTACCCATCGCGGAGGCAACGGGCGCGGCCTTTGCCTCGACGCATCCCGGTAAGATGCATGCGTGCGGTCACGACGGTCACATGGCCATGGTGCTTGCCGCCGCGACGTATGTCGATCGCACGATTCGTGAGCAGCCGGGCGCCATCAAGCGCAACGTGCTCTTTGTGTTTCAGCCGGCCGAGGAAACGACCGGTGGCGCCAAGACGGTGTGTGAGAGCGGCGTATTCGAGCGCTACGGGGCGGATCGCATCTTTGGCTTCCACGTATGGCCCGATTTGCCCGCCGGCACGTTGGCGAGCTGTTCCGGTCCGCTGCTGGCGCGCTCAAGTGAGACGCACATTCATATCCATGGCACGAGCATCCATATCGCCAAGACCTACGGCGTTCCAGTCGAGGAATCGCATGATGCCGCGCTGGCAGCGGCCAAGTTCTTGGTTTCCGAGCGCGAGCTCATGGACGAGTTGGGTGCCGACGAGCCCTGCATTGGTAAGTTCGGCCTGCTGCAGGCCGGCACCGTCTGCAATGCGGTGGCGGGGGAGGCCCATGTGGCTGGCAGCCTGCGCGTGTTTACGGACGGTATGTTCGACCGTGCGCGCGAGGGCGTGCGCCGCGTGTTGGACGAGGCCTGCGCCGCAACAGGCTGCACGTACGACCTCGACTTTGCCGAGGGCTATCCGCCGGTCGATAACGACCCCGAGCTGTTCGCCCACATTGCGCCTGCCTTGTCCGAGCTGCAACTTGTGGACGAGCCACTGCTAATCGCCGAGGATTTCGCGTTCTATCAGCGTCATCTGCCGGGCGTGTTCTTCTTGCTGGGCACGGGCGTGCCAGAGGGACAAGAAAACCCGATCGACGCTGATGGCTGCCCAGCCTATGCCACAAGCGCTCTGCATACCGATAGCATGCTCTTCGACGAGGAAATCCTACTCAAAGGCCTCGATGTCTACAAACGATTGCTTTTGCTTGACTAAGGCGTGAAGGAGTATTTGTTCTAGAAAACACGAACAAACGTACGATATAATAGAGATGTAAGTCTATAGAAACGTTTGACGTTACTAACGTAAGGCGATACTATGATTGCATCGTATAAAGATGAGGATACCGAACGCTTTGCCATGGGTATGCGGGTCAGGAGGTTCGTGCCCTTTGAGCGTGTTGCGTTGAGGAAGATTCGCCAACTGCAGGTTTGTGCTTCGCTTGATGATCTTCGCGTTCCACCGGGCAACCGCCTGGAAGCTTTGAAGGGCGATCGTGCCGGTCAATATAGCATCCGTGTTAACGAGCGCTATCGGGTCTGTTTTGAGTGGAGACAGGAGATGGCTTGGAATGTCGAAATCGTCGATTATCACAAGTGATGAGACTTCGGCCGATTTGCTGTCGCCGGTGACTCCTGGTGAGCTTCTCAAAGAGGAGTTTCTTGTCCCTATGGGCATTTCTCAATATCGCCTCGCCAAGGAGACCGGGATTCCGGCTCAGCGTATCGGGCAGATTGTCTTGGGAAAACGTCGCGTGACGGCCGACACCGACCTCCGTCTTTGCCGTTATTTTGGCCTGACGGATGGTTATTGGCTGCGCGCTCAGGTGGCGTTTGACCTTGAGGCCGAGAAAAGGCGGATTGAACCGGAACTCGATAAGATCGTTCCTGTTCAGCAGGCCATCGCACTGTAGTGCTCAAAGATGATGGGGGGGGGGTGGCGATGAGGCGATGCCGACAGTCTTCCGTATATAGTCCGGGTGGATGCGGGTGCGGTTTGCTACTGCTTCCGGTCATCGCTGTGAGCATTGGCGTGATGTTTGTGCTTGCTGGGCTGGCTGCGGCGGCACTCGTACTGTTTATCACCGCCATCGGCGTGACGGTCTGGCTGTGCCGTTCTCGCGAGCAGCGTCGTGCCGATGGTAAGACTAATGTCGGATGGATTGCCTTTTTGATCATCGCCTACCTGCTGAGCATCAGCTATTTGGCCTTCTTTATCCTGTTGCTTGTGAGCACCTTTACCGGGGAATCCGTCACGGTGGGGTAGGTTTCGACGAGCTTCTTGAGGATGAAGCGAGGGGACGGACCCTGAATGAACCGCGCCCCACATCAATAAGTTCCATTCGTTGTGTAGCAATCCGAATGTGCAAGTGTTTGGCGTGAGGGCACCGCCGCCAGTAACACGGGGATGCAGGCCGCGATCGCCAGCCCCTATACCAGCTCATCGCAATAGATTCCATAAGGACCCACCAACAGGACATAGGCCAACTTGCGAGCCCATCATTCGCTGCGGCCACAAATCAGCTGGCAGCTGAATTATCGCTATAAATCGCGAGGTAAAATGTCCAAAGATTGATGGACGGTTCGCAGAATTTGCAAGGGTCATTGAGAAAGCAAAGCTGCGAGAAAGGAAGAGCCATGGCTAAGAAGACGGGAGAGAAAGAAACGGTTGAAAAGGCCAAAGGCTTCGAGATTCCCATCGATGAGGAATCGGCCGGCAAGCTGCTCGATACCATCTACAGGAGCGCACTGAATGGCGTCCCTAAGGTGAGTCGTTCGGTCGACGAGATGGTTGCCGACTACACGGGAAAGGCGAAGTCGCCCGATGATGCCGCAAGGGCACTCGCAAAGTGGCAGGTCATGAAATGCGGAACCTCAGGTTTCGTCACCGGGCTCGGGGGCTTGATTACGCTTCCGGTCGCAATTCCCGCGAACATAAGCAGCGTCATGTACGTTCAGATGCGCATGATCGCCTGCATCGCGAAGATGGGTGGCTATGACGTTACGTCCGACCAAGTTCAGACGATGATCTACATGTGCCTCACGGGTACGACGGCGAGTGATCTTGTCAAAATGGGGCTCATCAAGACTGGGACGAAATCGCTTGAGGCTGCAATCAAGAAGATTCCCGGGTCGGCACTCGTGAAGATCAACCAGAAGGTTGGCTTCAGATTTATCACGAAGTTCGGCGAGAAGGGTATCATCAACCTCGGGAAAATGCTGCCCCTCGCCGGTGGCTTGATTGGCGGCGGCGTGGACGTGGCATCGACGAGCATCATTGCTAAGAACGCCATCAGGATGTTCATGGAGGGCGAGGACCCCGATGGAACCCTGCCCACTGAAGCGGAGGTCGAAAGCATCGAAGACGTTGAGGTGGAAAGCGACCTGCTTTAGTCTTCGCTATACGCGCCACACCCCATTGCCTAGCTTATGCCGTAGGGGCTGCCGGCTGTTATGAGGTAACCCGCCTGCTCGCCGCGGTCTATTCGGCACATCGCGTGCGTCGTCTGCTTTGAGTCGCAGGCTGTGTCATTGCCGCCCACGATGGCCATGTGGTCGTTGAGTGTAGTCGAGCCCATGTGACCCTTGGGTGGCTCTCAGCCCGCATCTACCAGGATTCTTGTCGAGTTCGTGCGAGCATCGAGCGTGTAGGGCATGCTCGAGAGCGTCGTTGTCCGCATGGACCACGCCGCGCGGGTTCGCCATGTCGGAAATCGAGGCAAAGCGCTGCAACCGTAGAACCAGTAGTTCAAATCGATGTTGGCAAGCCTCGAGGTGTCATCGGTGATGGACGCGCGCTTCATGCTCTTCTATATGGCAACCTTAGCTCTCAGCTAATGAATTCAAGTTCAATCCTTCCTACGATGTGCTGTGTGCCGGCACGGTAGCCGGATCGTAGGAAGGATGAATAATGGCAAAAGAGGGAAAGAAGCCGATCGGCAAGATTGTCCTAGGCGTCATCGTGGTGCTGGTTATCGTCGGTGCCGTGGGTTCTATGGGCGGCAATTCAACCGATTCGTCTGCGAGCGATTCGGCAAAACCTGCCGAGGCGACACAGCAGGCTGAGGAGCAAAAAGAACCGCAAGAACCGTATATCATTGCTGACGAGGCTGAAGACACCTCCAGTCAGTTTGCCTATAAGATCACGGGCACGCTTACCAATAACACGGACAAGGAAAAGAGCTACATTCAGATTGAGTATGTTCTGTATGATGCCGATGGCAACCAGGTTGGAACGGCTCTTGCAAACACCAATCATCTGAAGGCGGGCGGCTCCTGGAAGTTCGAGGCGCTGGGTACGGTGTCTCCCGACCAGGTTGCTAGCTGGGAGCGTTCGGACGTAAGCGGTTTCTAGCATGTTGCATGCACTGGGGGAGGTGAAGTCGTATGCCCGATAAAAAGCTGACCGAGGAGCTGCTCAATGAGCTTCTCGATGCGCCGAACATCGATGGCTATATCAGGGAGCACGACTTTGCTGCCCCGTCGCTTTCGGACTACCTGAAGCAGCTGCTGCAGGAAAAGGGCTTGGAGCGCTCGCGCGTGGTTCGTATGGCCGATCTCAATGAGACCTTTGGCTATCAGATCTTTACCGGTGCGCGTCACCCGAGTCGCAATAAGGTGCTGCAGATTGCCTTTGCGATGGCGCTGACGCTCAAAGAGGCCAACCGTGCACTGACGGCTGCCGGGGTAAGCGTCCTCAACTGCAAGGATCGCCGTGATGCGATTATCATCTTTTGCATCGATCGCGGGTGCAGCCTCCAAAAGGTCAACGAGGAGCTGTATCGCTTTGGCGAGGAGATGGTGAGTTAGCGGCTGATATCTGAGCCGGCGGAGCTGCCGAACAACGATGCAAACGAACGGGGCGCGGATGCCATGGGGTGTCTGCGCCCTGCGCTATGATGGAGGCTATGGATACTCAGACCACAACATATTCCGATGACGAGCTGACCGCAGCGCTTGCCGAACATCTGGCGTCGCTCGATCGCGACGACAGCTATCGCGTGGAGCGTGTACTTAAGCGCTCGTCCGTTGAAACAACCGAGCTCGTGTACTTTGAAGGAACCGGCGGTGGTTCGCTCGGCCCCTTTGTCCGTAAACGCATCGATGCTTCGGCTCAAATCGGCGGGGCATACGAGCGTCTGTTTGCCGCCCAGCGGGCAGGCAGGCGTTTTGAGCACCTGCCCAGAATCGTCGATTGTCATCGTGTGGGCGACGAGCTCAACGTGGTTATGGAATACATCGAAGGGGAGACGCTCAGGGCGCTGGTGGACCGTCTGGGAGCCACCCCCGATTATGCGCGTGAATTGTATCCTGCCCTATGCGATGCCGTGGGCGAGCTCCACGCCGGTTTTGCAATGGCGGGGGAGACGTCGGCGCCGGTGATCCATCGCGACCTCAAGCCGTCGAATATCATCGTGACGGGTGCCAACTATACGTCTGATGACGGCCTGACGTTTTCGTCGCTGGTGATTATCGACTTGGGGATCGCGCGCGTGTGGCGCGATGGCGCCGATGCAGACACCGTCAAGTTCGGCACGCGACCCTATGCGCCACCCGAGCAGTATGGGTTTGGGCAGACGAGTGTACGCAGCGACGTCTACGCACTTGGCGCCCTGTTGTTCTTCTGCTTGACGGGAGTCGACCCTAAACCAGGGCTCGACATGCGCGAGCAATGCGAGGCGCGTGGCATTCCCACTCCACTTGCCGATGCCGTCTGCATGTCGATGGCGCTCGACCCGGCCAAGCGTTTTGCGAGTGCGGAAGCGTTGGGACGGGCGACGCGCTCGGCATACGATCTGAGCCGCCCCGTGCGGCCTTCTACACCTGCGCCTGTCCGTACTCCGGCCTCGGAGACGGTGTTGACGCTCCAAGGGCTCCAGAACCCCGCAGGGCTTCCTAGGCCTGCCGCCTCCGCTGCATGCGGTCTGCTCTCTCGCGTTCCGGAGTCTCTGGGGCGCATTTGGAATACGCTTGTCTGCTTCTCGCTACTTGTGTTCTTTGCCGGAAGTCACTTTGCCGTCTTTCACCCCACGGGAGCAAACCAAAGCTACCCGACGTGGCTTCTCATAATCGAGTATTTTTTCTTTGTCGATGGCCTTATGGTGCTTATGCATTTTGCGCTACTCGATAAGCGCCGTCTTCGTCGGCGATTCGCGCTGTTCGACAGCTATCGCGGCAAGAAACTCGCGAAACTCTGGCTCAAGGCATTGGGTGTGCTGCTCCTATGCATGATCGTCATAGTCGCGGTTGCCAATGCGACCGGCGTCGTCGATACTTCCGCTACCTAAAAGAAAAGGGCCCCATTGGGGCCCTTTGCAGTTGCACTTAGATGCGGTTCATCTGAGCGGCGACTTTGTTGTACCAGTCCTGCCACGTGGGCGGGCAGTACTTTTTGGCCGCAGCCGGGGTAAGGGTGGAGCCGTAGTTGGCGCCCAGATAGGCAACGTGAGCGGAGATGCCCTCGCTCCAGCTGCCAAAGCTGCGCCAACCGCCGCCACGGGCACTCCAGCCCCAGGCGTTGTAAGAATTGGCGCAATAAGCACCCTTGGTGCTCTCGATGCAGGCGATGGCGGGGGACCAACGGGGGTCGACACCGGTATTCCAAGCGGCGACGGCAAAGTTATAGCCCTGGCCTGCCATGGGGGAGCCGGCGAGATAATTGTCGATGCGGCTCGTCCACTCATTGATGAACGAATCGTAATCGGAGCTACCGGTATTGGCGTTGTTCACCGTGGTGTCGATGGTGGTGTTGGTGTTGGTGGCCTGGCTGCTGGAATTGCTGCCGCTTACGCCCTCGCCCGAGAGCTTCTCGGCGGCGGCGGCCTTATCGGCCTCAAGCTTGGCAAGCTCGGCGGCATTTTCCTGCTCGGCTTTTGCCTGTGCCTCGCTGCGGAGCTGCTGGGCCTGAGCCAACGCATCCTCGGCGTTTTTCTGCTCTGCCTCAAGCTGAGACTTGGCCTGCTGGAGCTCAGCCTTGTTCTGCTCGAGTTCGGTTTGCATGTTATTGAGCTGTTCGATCTCGTCGACGCTCGAGCTCGTGATCTGGTTGGTGTATTTGCAGGTCGTGATGAACTCACCCAGGCTCTGCGCGTTGACCAGGAAGCTCACGATGGGGTTGGTGCCCTTCTGATACTTGTACAGATCGCGCATGGCGGAGCTTGCCTTGGCCTGCTGCTCGGGAAGCTTAGCCTCGATTTCCTCGATGCTTGCCTCATTGGAGTCAATCTGCTTTTGCAGGTCATCGAGTTTGGTGCGGGCGTCGTTGTAGGCGCTCGTGGCGGCTTCGATCTTCTGCTGGGCTGCGGAAAGCTGGTCCTGCGTTGCCTGCGAGGCGGCATACGCCGCAACGGGGGAGAGCATCGGCGTGGCCGTCAGCGCAACGGCGAGCGCGGCGCTCGTGATGATACGAGCCGGCTTCGACGCAATCAGCGCTGCGGCACGATGATTCGAATGCTGCATCCAGTCCCTCTGCAATCAATCGTAGGTTATGGTTCGAACGGTATTCTACTACTGCTTTCGACCTCAACTTGAACCTTAAAGGTTCCAAAGGGTCAAGTTGAACTTGAGGCTTTGGCTTTGACCTGCAGTTATGTCGAATTGTTGAGAAACCATAGAGTTCAACTTTAACGTTACGGGGGCCTGTTTGCGGACGGGCTTTCGGTCGTGAAAGCTATCTCAACAGTGGGTTTGCGGCTACAAGGCCCCATCGCGGTGAGTGCGGCTTTATGCTGGACGATCACGTCGATTGCCATAGATACGGTGGAGCTTTGGGCGCCGGCGGCTTGGCACGCTAGAATAAATCAGTTGCGCAAAGACCGCCCGTTGTGTGGGCAGTTCATGATAGGAAGTTTCCATGGCATTGCAGTTTACAGAGCGCGAGTTCATTCCCGTGCTGCTCGGAGGCGACATCAACGCCTATTCGGTGGCGCGCGCCTTCTACGAAGAGTACCAGGTCAAGAGTCTGGTCTTTGGCAAGTACCAGACGGGTCCCGCTTACCGCAGCCAGATTATCGACTACACGCCCAACGTGGATATCGACACCATGCCCGTGATGCTCAAAACCGTCAACGGCATTGCCCAAGCGCATGCCGACAAGACGATTGTCCTTGTGGGCTGTGGCGATAACTATGTTGCCCTCGTGGCTCAGGCCAAGGATGCCCATGAGCTGGCGGATAACATCGTCGCGCCTTACGCTCCCTACAGCATGCTTGAGCAGTGTCAGAAGAAGGAGATCTTCTACGAGCTGTGCGAGAAGCACGGCGTGCCCTATCCGCATACCTTTACCTTCACCATGGCGATGCTGAATGCCCAAGGCGAGGCACCTGCCGAAGTGCTCGACCAGATCGATTTTCCCTACCCGATGATTCTGAAGCCTTCTGACGGCATCATGTGGTGGCAGCACGAGTTCGAGGGCCAGAAAAAGGCCTATGAGATTGCCGACCGTGCCGAGCTGGAACAGGTCATTCGCGACTCGTATGCCAGCGGCTACACCGACGACCTGATCTTGCAGGATCGCGTGCCCGGCAATGACGAGTACATGCGCGTGCTCACCAGTTATTCCGACCGCAACGGCAAGGTGCGCATGATGTGCCTGGGTCACGTGCTGCTCGAGGAGCATCAGCCTCACGGTGTCGGCAACCACGCCTGTATCATCACCGAGCCCAATGACGAGCTCATGGGCGGCGTGCGCAAGTTGCTCGAGGACCTTCACTTTGTGGGCTATTCCAACTTTGACGTTAAGTACGACGAGCGCGACGGCTCGTTTAAGTTCTTCGATTTCAACACGCGCCAAGGTCGCAGCAACTACTACGTCACTAACAGCGGCTTTAACGTTGCCAAGTATGTGGTGGACGAGTATGTGTTCAACCGCCCGTTTGAGCCGGAGTTTGTGACGGCGCAGGACGAGGCGCTGTGGATGGTCGTCCCCATGGGCGTCGTCGACAAGTACGTCAAGGATCCCGAGCTGCGCGCTAAGGTGCATCGCCTGGACAAGGAAGGCAAGGGCGCCGACCCTTCGTTTATGAAGGGCGACTTTGTCTTTAACCGCTGGCTGCGCATGTGGCACACCAAGCTGCGCCACTTTAAGCTGTTCAAGACGTATTACAAGTAGATGAGTGCGGCGCCCGTCCGGTTTACATCGGGCGGGCGCGGGTATGATACGCGCAATTGCGCAAGCGTCACCAAGGAGGCGGCGATGGAAAAGCTGGGAGTTATCGGCGGCATGGGCGCCGAGGCCACGTCGTATTACTACGACCAGGTAGTGCGTCATACGGCTGCTGCCTGCGATCAGGATCATATCGACATGGTGGTGCTCTCCAAGTCGACCATGCCCGACCGCACGCTGGCCATTAAGACTGGCGAGCACGCCAAGCTGCTGGCGACCATGAAAGAGTGTGCCCAGGCACTCGAGTCGCTGGGCTGTGCGCACATTGCCATTCCCTGCAACACGTCACACTACTTCTACGACCAGATCCAGTCGTTTACGAAGGTGCCGATTATCCACATGCCGCGTGAGTCGGTGCGCTATGCCCTTGCGGGTGCGGTGATGGGGGAGTGCGAGTTCGACCCCAACCTGAGTATGCCGGCCGAGCCGGTGCGCAAGATTGGCATCATGGGCACCGACGGAACCGTGGGCGCGGGCGTCTACGGCCGCGAATGCGAGGCTGCGGGTGTTGAGGTCGTCTATCCCGGCGAGAAACGTCAGAACGATGTGATGTCGCTTATCTACGATGATGTGAAAGCCGGACGTGAGCCCGATATGGATAAGTTCGACCGCGTGATGTGGGAGTTCGCCCGTAGCGGCTGCGACCGCGTCATTCTGGCCTGCACCGAGCTATCGGTGCTGCAGAAGTACCGAGAGATGCCCGAGATTACCCTTGACGCCATGGACGTCCTGGTGCGCGAATCCATCATCCGCAGCGGCGCCCCCTACCGCCTCTAGCTTCCGACCTGCCAAAAAGGGACAGGTTTATTTTGGTAGGTTTTATCTGGTGAAACAGTAAAGGCCTCGGCTCGTTTGGTGCGAGCCGAGGCCTTTTGCGTTGGGCGGTTGCTGTCGGTGGTGAACTAGAAAAGGAAGCCGATGGAGATAAGGGCGATACTGACGATAAGTACGGCGATATCCAGGCCTTTGATGGGGTAGCGCTTATACGAACTCGCACGCGTGCGCAGGTAGAAGCCGCGCTGCTCGGCGGCAAGCGCGGTGGCATCGGTCTTGCCCACGCTCGAAATAAGCAGTGGCACGCACAGCGGCAGCATGAGCTTGAGTTTCTTGACGGGATTCTTAGTGTCGTATTCTACGCCGCGTGCAGTCTGCGCCTCCATGATGGCGTTCATTTCCTGGCCAAATACCGGCACAAAGCGCAGCGCCGTGGTAAAGGTGAAGGCATAGCGATATGGCACGTGCAGCACCTCGACGCAGGCGTTGGCGAGGTCGTTGAGCTTGGTCACCATAAGCATGAGGATGAGCGGCAGCGCCACGCCCAACAGACGCAGGCAGGCCTTTGTTCCGGTGATGAGGCCCTCGTCGGTGACAAAGCCCCACACCACGTTGCCATCGCGCATAAAGGCCAGCTGGAGCACCAGCATGATAAGCGCGAGCGGAATCAGCAACTTGAGTAGCGAGAACAGACGGTTGACGACGCCGGCATAGGCACCCAGTACAAGGGTGAGTGCCAAAAAGCCCAGCAGCGCCACGTAGGTGTCGGACAAGAAGAT
>CAUHJB010000031.1:0-23381 GCA_959606495.1 uncultured Collinsella sp.
GATCGGCATCCATATCGACGCGCTCAAGAGCCGTCTGAACTAGCATCCGAAAACGGAGATTCAAATACCCATGATTGCAAAGACCATTCGCACCTGTTTTCCGATCGCTGCGGCTGCCGTTTCTGACAAGGCCGAGGAGATCAATAAGCTCAACGTCTTCCCCGTACCCGACGGCGACACCGGCACCAACATGTCGCTCACGCTTGCCTCGGTGACCAAGGAGCTCTCCGCCCTTCCCGCCGATGCCGACATGGAGGCCATTGCCGGCGCCATCACCCACGGCTCCCTGATGGGCGCCCGCGGTAACTCCGGCGTCATTACCTCGCAGATCCTGCGCGGTGTGGCCGAGGGCCTTGTCTCCGCCGACGAGCCCATTACGTCCGCCAACATCGCCTTCGCCTTCCGCCGCGCCGTCAAGGTCGCCTTCCAGGCCGTCCGTAAGCCCATCGAGGGCACGATTCTCACGGTGCTGCGCGATGTCTCGACCAAGGCCGACGAGTGCGAAAAGAAGAAGTTCTCGGCCGAGGACGCGCTCGATGCCATCGTCGTCGAGGCCTACCAGTCCGTCGCTCGCACGCCCGACCTGCTGCCCGTCCTCAAAGAGAACGGCGTGGTCGACTCCGGCGCCTTCGGCTTTGCCATCTTCTTGGAGAACTTTGTGGCTGCAGCACTTGGTCGCAGCACCGTTGTCGAGGATTTCTCCGCTACGTTCGATTCCGCTGGCTCTGCACGCGATGCCGCTCTTGGCCGCGTTGAGATCGAGGCCAACGACGATTGGGAGGGCTCGGAGTTCCGCTACTGCAACGAGTTCCTCTTTAAGGCCGACGCCCCGTTTGACGAGGACGAGTGCCTTAAGTTCCTGGGTTCCATGGGCGACTGTGAGCTGCTCGTGGGCGCATATCCCGACTACAAGATCCACGTGCACTCCAACACCCCGAACCTGGTGCTCGAGCACATGCTGCAGCTTGGCCAGATCTACGAGGTCTTTATCCACAACATGGAGATGGAGGCCCACGACCGTACCGCCAAGATCCACGAGGACCAGGAGAAGGCCGCCGAGCCCGCGAAGGCCCTGGGCTTTGTCGCCGTTGCCGCCGGTTCCGGCGAGGCAGACATCCTCAAGTCCCTCGGCGTTGACGTGATCGTGTCCGGTGGCCAGACCATGAATCCCTCGACTGCAGACCTGCTGGGCGCCGTCGACCAGGTCAACGCGACCTCGGTCATCATTCTGCCCAACAACGGCAACATCCGCATGGCCGCCGAGGCCGCTGCCTCTGCCTGCACCGACAAGAAGGTCGCCGTCGTTCCCACCAAGACCGTTCCGCAGGCCTTCTCCGCGCTGTTCGCGGTCCTGCCCGATTCCGAGCTCGAGGATGCCGTCGCCGCTATGGTCGACGCCATCAGCGAGGTCCGCGATGGCGAGGTCACCCGCGCCGTGCGCGACTCCAGTGCCTCCGACGGTTCGCCAATTCACTCCGGTGACGTCATGGGCATCATTGCCGGCTCCATCGACGTGGTCGGCTCCGACGTGAAGCAGGTCACGCTCGATTGCATCAACCGTATGCAGGAGGAAGAGGAGGGCGACGCGCTGACGATTCTGGCCGGCGAGGAACTGTCCGATGAGGCCTTCCAGGAGATCGTCGACGCTATCGAGGAGGCTCAGCCCGATCTGGAGATCGACGCCCATCGTGGCGAGCAGCCGCTCTATCCCGTGATCTTCTCGATCGAGTAGGCAACTGCCCATGTCCGAACTGTGCTCCGTGCCGCGCGTCTCGGAGCGCTTTGCCCAGAGCAATGCGCTTGACGAGGATATCGCGCGACTCAAATATGTTTCGGGTAAACGTGAGGAGGCCCTTCGCCGTCTGGGAATTCGGACGGTGGGGGACCTCCTTCTCCATATCCCTCATCGATACCTGGACTTTACGCGCTCCTGGTCCATCGAGATGGCGCCCATCGGTACCGTGTGTACCATCATCGCCACGGTCGATCGTATCGTCCAAAAGCAGCCGCGTCCGCGCATGCAGGTGACCGAGGTCTCACTCGTTGACGAGACGGGCGTGCTGCAGGTCGCCTTTTTCCGCCAGCCCTGGATTGCCCAGCAGCTTAAGCAGGGCGACCGCCTAGCCGTAATGGGTAAGGTCGAGTTTGCCTACGGCTTTAAGCAGATGGCCTCGCCGCACTTTGAAAAGCTTGAGGAAGGGCGCGCCGCGGGCACTATCCTGCCGGTCCATTACGTGAGTGACGGCGTGAGTCAGGCATGGATGCGCCGTATCGTAAGTGGCGCGCTCGAGGCCGTCGGCAATCCCTTTGATCCCATTCCGGCACGCTTACGCGTTAAACGTCGCCTGATGAGCCATGCCCGTGCCCTTCGATCGATCCACTTTCCCTCGAGCATGGCTGAGCGCGAAATCGCGCGCGCACGGCTTGCCTACGAGGAGTGCCTCTACCTGCAGCTGGCGCTGCGCCTGCGCAACGACGGTGTCTTGGTCGAAGTCGCTCCCTACGCCCACGCCGCGGGCGAGCACCTGGCCGCGCTCAAGCAGGCCCTGCCGTTTTCGCTGAGCGACGAGCAGGAGGCCGCGTTCCAAGACATCCTGCGCGATATGTGCGATGGCGGGCGCGTGATGAACCGCCTGCTGCTGGGCGATGTCGGTACCGGTAAGACCGCCGTTGCCGCCTGCGCGCTGGCTGTGGCTGCCGATAGCGGCACACAGGCCTGCGTTATGGCGCCCACGGGCGTGCTGGCGCGTCAATATGCCGATAAGACCGGCCCTCTGCTCTCGCAGGCCGGCATGTCTTGGGCGCTTCTGACGGGTGCCACGCCGGCCGCAGAGCGCGAGCGCATCCATGCACAGCTGGAATCGGGAGAGCTCGACGTCCTCTTTGGAACCCACGCGGTCCTTTCGGATAACGTGGCGTTTAAGTATTTGTCGCTCGTAGTCATCGATGAGCAGCACCGGTTTGGCGTCGGCCAACGCAATGCCTTGCGCGCGAAGGGCCCCGGTGCCGATCTGCTCGTTATGACGGCAACGCCCATCCCGCGTACGCTGGCGCTTTCGGTCTACGGCGATCTGGACACGAGTATCATCCGCCATCGGCCCGTCCCTGGCGCTGGCGTGACGACACGCGTGCTTACCGAGTCGAGTCGCGACCTTGCCTATGGCGCCATCCGCGAGGCGCATGAAAAGGGTCAGCAGGCCTACGTGATTTGCCCGCTCGTGGAGCCGAGTGACTCGGCCGATGATCTGGAGGACGTGCCCGGTATCGCCCGCGACGACGAGGGCCGCGTGACGGTCCCCGTGCCGCTGCACGATACGGCGACCGAGCTCGATCGCCTGCGTCTGGCGTTGCCGGGTCTTGCCATCGAGCGCCTTCACGGCCGCATGCCAGCGGGGGAGAAGGACCAGGTTATCGATGCCTTTAAGCGTGGCGAGATTGACGTGCTCGTCTCGACTACGGTGGTCGAGGTGGGCGTCGACGTGCCTAACGCCACCGTCATGGTCATCGAGAACGGGGAGCGCTTTGGTTTGGCTGCTCTGCACCAGCTGCGCGGTCGCGTGGGCCGTGGCAGCGTGTCGGGCACGTGTCTGGTCATGACGCACTCCAAGGGCAACGGCGGCGCTTCGGCAGCACAAGATCGCCTGCAATCGCTCGAGAAGACCTCGGATGGCTTTACGCTCGCCCAGATGGACCTGCGTCTGCGCCACGAGGGCGAAATCCTGGGGTACCGCCAGCATGGCGGAGTGACCCTGCGCTTTGTCGACCTGGATGCCGACGAGGAGCTGATCGAGTGGGCCCATTTGGACGCGGTCGAGCTCTTGCGGTATGCTTGCAACCTTGACTCCGTGGCGACGCGCCCCCTGCGCGATGCGGTCGCCATGCGATATCGACACATTTTTAAGGAGGTCAGCGGAGGATGAGAATCATCGGCGGCGAATGGCGCGGTCGTAAGATCGAGGAGCCCCGTGGTCGCGATGTCACCCGCCCCACGACCGATCGCGTGCGCGAGGCATGCGCATCTATGGTCATGTCGGCATTCGACTTCGATCTGGATGAGGTCCGCGTGCTGGACGCCTTTGGCGGCTCCGGTGCCTTAGGGTTAGAGATGCTCTCACGTGGTGCCCGCTCACTCACGACGTTCGAGATCGATCGGAATGCCGCGCGGCTCATTACCAAGAATATCGAGTCGCTCTGCCGTGACCGTGCGCGTTGGCGCGTGGTAACGGGCGACATGCTGGCGAGCGCCTCGCGCGGTCGTGTGCCGGGCGGCCCGTTTGATCTGGTCCTGCTCGACCCGCCCTATGCTTTTGGTGCCGAGCCGGTCGAGGAACTGCTGCCGAACCTGGCTCAGCAGGGTCTGCTTGCATCTGGCGCTTATGCCCTGTTTGAGCATGCCGCCGCCGATGCGGGCGCGCATCCGGCAGGCTTTGAGATTGTGCGCGAGAAGCACTACGGCATTACCTCGGTCGACCTGCTTCGTTGGGTCGGCGATGACGATGGTGAGGGCGATAACGCCGGCACCGATGCTAACAACAACGATGCCACGACGTTTCAGGAGGACGCCCATGAATGACACCATCAACCGCGTGATCGTCCCGGGCACCTTCGATCCCATCACGTTTGGCCATATCGACGTCATCCGCCGCGCCCGCCGCATCTTTCCCAGCGTGATCGTCGCTGTTGCCGAGTCGCAGGGTAAAAACGGTGTGGGTACCACGTTTATGCTCGATGAGCGCGTGGCGCTGGCCCGCGAGGCGCTCGGTGATATCGACGGCGTCGAGGTCCTGCCCTTTACCGGCCTTTTGGTCGACTTCGCTCGCGAGCAGGGGGCGGGGGCCGTGGTCAAGGGCCTGCGCGCCATGACCGACTTTGAGTACGAGCTGCAGCAGGCAGATCTCAACTATCGCTTGGATAACGAGCTGGAGTCCATCTTTGTCATGAGTGCGCCGCAGTACGGCTATATCTCGAGCTCGGTCGTTCGTCAGATCGCCTCACTCGGCAGCGATGTATCGACGTTTGTCCCGCCCAACGTGGTCGAAGCGCTCAGACATCGCTTTTCGTGACGTTTTTTATTGCCTGGTGGCATGTGGTAAACTAGCACGATGATATGTTACCTATGAAAGGAGACCGGATGCCGGGCGAGAATTTTCCTGGCGATAGGATCGTCAGCTTGGTCGATGAGCTCGAAGGGCTGATCGAGGAAGCCAAGCCGCCTTTCGGCAAGAACGCTCAGTTCAAGGTCATCGACGCCGACGTGTTCTTCAACATCCTCGACGAGATCCGCATGAGCTATCCCGAGGAGTGGCAGAAGTCCCGCCGTATCCTTAAGGAGCGCGAGGAGCTTATGGCTTCCGCCGCCGCTCAGGCCGATTCCATCATCGCCGACGCTCAGCAGCAGGCCCTCACCATTGCCGGTGAGCAGGAGATCGTCCGCTTGGCACAGCAGCAGGCCGACGACATCCGCGATCGTGCCCAGCAGTACGAGCGCGAGACGCGTTATGCTGCCGAGGACTACGCAGAGCAGGTCTTTACGCACCTGGAGGAGAATCTCAAGAGCCTGACCGGCACCGTTACCCGTTGCCGTCAGCAGCTCAACGAGGGTGCCGCCCAACAGAATGGTCAGTGGTAATGGCTGAGTTCCCGAGCGTTACCGTCGATCTTTCCGAACAGCTCGAGTTTCCCGGAGATTCGTATCCGCTGACCGGCAAGGTCGATGTCGCCACCTATACGGTGGGCGAGAAGGAGTACCAGCTACAGGACGGCATCGACTACGACGTTGTCTTTACCAATGCCGGTACCGGTGTCTTGCTCACGGGCATGGTCCGCGCGCACGCCACCGGCGAGTGCGACCGTTGCCTGGAGCCCGCTTCGTTTGATATCGCCGGCGAGATCGAGGAGTTCTACCTCTTTGAGGAGCCCGAGGATCCCGAGGCCTACGAGGACGGCTACGAGCTCCTGGGTGAGGACCGCATCGTCGATCTGGGTGAGCCCATCAACGATGCCGTTGTCATGGACACGCCGTTTGTGGTGCTCTGCAAGCCCGATTGCCGCGGTCTGTGTCCCACTTGCGGTTGCAATCTCAACGTCGAGCAATGCGATTGCGCCACCCAGGCAGAGGCAGAATGGGCCGCTGCCACGGAAAATCCATTTGCAGCATTGAAGAATCTCAAGCTCGATGAGTAAAACTGTGGTAGTATCGCTACTTGCGCGTAATCGCCACACTGGATAGTTCATAAGGAAGGTCACTATGCCCGTACCTAAACAAAAGCAGGGTCGTATCCGCACTCACACCCGTCGTTCCGCCAACATGAAGATCTCGGCTGCGGCTCAGTCCACGTGCCCCCGTTGCGGCGCTGTCAAGCTTCCGCATCACGTGTGCCCCAGCTGCGGTTTCTACAAGGACCGCGAGGTTATCGTTACCGAGTAACGGTATACTCTGGATGCGATGCCGTTCCAAATGGAACCACAATGGCCGGCTCAATGAGTCGGCCATTTTTGTATAAGGAGCATGTATATGAGTAACGTTCGCGTTTGTGTAGACATTGTGGGCGGAGACGAGAAACCTCAGGTTGTTCTCGATGGTATCGAGGCTGCGCTTGCCGCCGATCCCGATATCGAGGTCTTGGCAGCTGGCCCCGCTGAAATCGTCAATCCCTTTGCTGCTTCCCATGCACGTGTTGAGGCTCTTGAGGCACCCGACGTTATCGCCATGGATGACGATCCCATTCGCGCCGTGATGACCAAGCGTAAATCGTCGATCGTGCTTGCCTGCCGCGCCATCAAAAAGGGCAACGCGGACGCGTTCTTCTCCGCCGGCTCGACCGGTGCCATGACCGCTGCCGCCACCGCCTATGTGACGCCGTTTAGATATATGGCCGAAGGCAAGAAGCAGCCGGTGCGTCCCTGTCTGACCAATGCGCTGCCCAATCGCGCCGGCGGTCTGACGGTGCTGTGCGATATGGGCGCCAACCCCGATGTCGAGGTCGATGACATGGTGCGTTTTGCCCAGATGGGTAGCGCCTATGCCCGCGTCGTCCTGGGCATCGAGCATCCCCGCGTGGGCCTGCTTGCCAATGGCACCGAGGACGAGAAGGGTTCCAACTTTACCAAGGCCTGCTTCCCGGCCATGAAAGCCGCCGTTCCCGGCTTTGTGGGCAACTGCGAAGGCACCGACCTCACCTCGGGCAATTTCGATGTCGTCGTTGCCGATGGCATGTCGGGCAATATTGCGCTCAAGGCCACCGAGGGCGCTGCCAAGTTTTTGCTGCAGGAACTCAAGGGTGCCTTTATGGCCTCGCTCGGCACCAAGATCGCCGCGCTGCTCATCAAAAAGCAGATGCGCGAGATTAAGGCCAAGCTCTCTGGTGATGCCAAGGGCGGTGCGATTCTTTTGGGCCTGCGTGGCGTGGTCCTAATCGGCCATGGCGCCACCTCGGTCGAGGCTGTTAAAAACGGTACGCTCGCGGCGGCCGAAGCCGTGCGCGCGGGGCTGGTCGAGAACGTCGCCAACTCCATGGACGGCATCGTTTTGTAAGAGCGAGTTAGAGCGCTGTTATGTGCCTCGCGGCCTGCTTCGTGGGGTAGAATCAGAACCGTGTCTTGGTACCGCCCGGGCGGTACCATTCTTTTGGTATTCATTCACTATGAGAGGAAGCGCTATGGACCGCTCCGAAATCTTCGACAAGATCGCCGAGGTCGCTGCTGACGTTCTGGGCGTCGATGTTGCCGAAATTAGCGATGAGACCACCTTTGACGATCTCGATGCCAACTCGCTCGAGCGCCTGCAGCTGGTTACGGCTATCGAGGACGAGTTCAACCTCGAGATCGATGACGAGACTCTGCTCTCGCTCAACTCTGTCGCCGACGCCGTCGACGCGATCGAAAACGCCAGGGAGGCCTAGGTCTTGGCTTTGTCTGAACGACTTACGCGTGCCCAGGAAATCCTGGGCCACGAGTTCAATAATAAGGTGCTGCTGCGCGCGGCGCTTACGCATCCCTCGGCAGTCGAGGGCCAGCCGGTTTCTGCCAGCTATGAGCGCCTTGAATTCTTGGGCGATTCCATTTTGGGCGCTGTGGTCGCACGCTCCCTGTTTGAGTCCTATCCGGAGTTTGACGAGGGCAAGCTCACGCGCCTGAAGGTGTCGCTTGTCTCGGGCGCTACGCTGTCCGAGGTGTCGCACGAGCTGGGTATCGACGACATCATCATCTTTGGTGCCTCCGAGACCGGTACCGGCGCGCGTGGCCTGCACTCGGCGCTCGAGAACGTCTATGAGTCGCTCGTGGGCGCGCTGTATCTGGATGCTGGCTGGGATGCGGCGGCGGAGTTTATCCACCGTACGCTTAAGCCCCATTTGGCCTCTGAGCGTGCCGAGCATCCTGCGAACCCCAAGTCGTTCTTGCAGGAGTGCGTGCAGGCAGACGGCCATGAGCCTCCCGCGTATAAGCTTGTTGGCTCCGAGGGCCCGGCGCATGCGCCCACCTTTACCGCCGTGGTGTTGATCGATGGTATTCGCCAGGGTCGCGGCTCCGGCTCCTCAAAGAAGGAAGCCGAGGGAGCCGCTGCACTCGAGGCACTTGACCGCATGGGCTACACCACCAACGGCGTGATTCTCAACAAGAAGCCTGTTTAAGCGAGGAACCGTGTATCTCAAGTCCCTCACGCTCAAAGGGTTCAAGTCGTTTGCCGACCGCGCCCATATGACGTTTGAGCCGGGCCTGACCGTCATCGTCGGTCCCAACGGCTCGGGAAAATCGAACATCTCTGACTCGATTCTGTGGGTCCTGGGCGAGCAGAGCGCCAAGCAGCTGCGCGGCCAGGCCATGGAGGATGTCATCTTTTCGGGCTCGTCAGCGCGCAAGCCGGTGGGTGTCGCCGAGGTCACGCTGGTGCTCGATAACTCGGACCATATGCTGCCCGTCGACTTTGACGAGGTCGCCATCACCCGTCGTATGTATCGCTCGGGCGAAAGCGAGTACCTCATCAACTCGAGTCCGTGCCGCCTGATGGACATTCAGGACATCCTGCACGATTCGGGCTTGGGCAAGGATACGCATTCCATCATCAGCCAGGGCAAGCTCGACGCCATTTTGCAGAGCCGCCCCGAGGAGCGCCGTGCCCTCATCGAGGAGGCCGCCGGCATCTCCAAGCACAAGCGCCGCAAGGAGCGTGCGCTCAAAAAGATTAATTCGATGGACGAGCACTTGACCCGTGCCCGCGACATCAATAAGGAGATCGCCCGTCAGCTGCGGCCGCTGGAGCGTCAGGTCGATCGCGCGCGCAAGTACAAAGAGCTGTCCTCGCGCGCGAACGAGCTTACGCAGATGCTGGCCGTCGACGAGCTTCGTTCGCTGCAGTCGCAGTGGAACGACTTGGAGAGCCGCTCCAAGGAGGGTGCTGCCGAGCTTGAGCTTGCGCAGTACCGCTTGGGCGAAAAGGAACGCGAGCTCGAGAAGTTCCAGGTCATGCTCGAGGAAAAGGGCCTGTTTGTGGGCGATCTGGGCGAGCAGCGCCGCCATATGCAAGACGTGGTCGGTCGCATTAACTCCGATATGCGCCTGCTCGAGGAAAAGGGCCACAATATGGTGTCGCGCCTGTCCGACATGCGCGGCCAGATCTCGAGCTCCGAGCATCAGCGTCGTCGCGTGGTCGAGGAGCTCGAGGATGCACGTGCGCAGCTTGAGGAAGTGACCGGCGCGCACATGCAGGCCCAGGAGGACGTTGACGCCGCTGGTCCTGCCGCCGCTGAGCTCCACGAGCGGCGCGTGGCGCTCGACAATCAGATTTCGCAGCTTACGCGTGAGCAACGCGATGTGCAGCGTGTGGCCGATAACGCGGCGCTCGAACTCGCCAAGGTGAAGGACTCGCTGAGCAACGCCGAGGTCGAGGACAACATGTACGCCTCGCGCCTGGAGCAGATTGATGAACAGCTCGAGGAGGTTACAGCATCGCTTGATAGCCGTCGCGACCGTGCTGAGGAGCTTGAGAGTGCCCTTGAGGCGGCTCGTCAGGCCCAGAACGATGCGCGCG
The DNA here is from genome assembly GCA_959606495.1 of uncultured Collinsella sp. GTDB lineage: Bacteria > Actinomycetota > Coriobacteriia > Coriobacteriales > Coriobacteriaceae > Collinsella. The sequence goes on from CAUHJB010000031.1 coordinate 10,028, forward strand.
AGGCCACCGAGGTCGCCCGTGCAGCCCTGAAGGACTTGCGTAATCGTGAGAGCGAGGCGCGCAACAAGCTGTCCGAGGTGCGCTCGGAGCTTGCCAGCCAAAAGAAGCTCGATGCCCGCATGGCAGACAGCTCGCCGCTGGTGAGCCGTCTGGTGGGCGCGCTGGGCGACGATGTCTCAGGCCGTCTGGGCGACGTGCTCGACGCCCCTCGTGAGCTTGAGGGCCTGGTTGAGCAACTACTTGCCGGCGATATCGATGCTCTTTTGTTTGATGATGCCGCTACGCTTGAGCGCGCCGGTCGTGCGGCTTTGGACCAAAAGAAGGCTTCGGGCGAGGCGCTGCTGATGGCGCGCGGCGTGAGTGGCTCTGCTGCCGCCGAGGGCGCTGCCGGTACGCGTCTGGTCGATCGTCTGTCCGTGCGCTCCGGTTATGGCCCGGTTGTCGAGGCCCTTCTCGGCGGCTATTACGTGGTCGATGACTTGGCTGCCGCGTTGGCTGCCCCTGTCGTTGACGGTGTGACCTACGTGACTCCCGATGGCGCCCGCGTGAACTGTGGTGGTCTGGTGCGCGTGGGGCTCGATGCCGGCGAGGCTTCGGGTGCCTTGGAGCGCAAGCGCCGCATCCGTGAGCTCGAGGGCCTGGAACCCGATCTGGCTGCCATCTTTGAGCATGCTTCGGACCAAGTCGTTGAGGCCAACGCCGCCGTCGAGGAGGCACGTGGCGCCGAGGGCGATGCCGCCGGTGAGATCGCCCGTCTTGAGGGCGAGCGCCGCTCGCTGCTCTCCGAGATCGGCCGCTTGGAGCAAAGCGTCAACAATGCCGAGGTCGAGCGCGTGCGCATCTCCAAGCGCCGCGAGCAGGCCTCCGAGGCCGTTCGCGCTGCGCGCCCGCGCGTTGACGAGCTCACCCGTTCGCGTGACGAGGCGCGTGCACAGGCAAGCGACCTGGGTCTCCAGATTGCCGAGGCCAACGATGAGCTCGATCGCGTTCGCCGTGACGATTCCGAGGCCGCCGGTAAGCTCGCCGATGCCAAGGTGCGCCTGGCCCAGACGAGCGAGCGCCTGCGTTCGCTGAAGGGCCGCGTGCCCGACCTTGAGCATCGTCTTGAGGGCATCGACCGTCGTATCCGCGGAACACGCCAGGCTTCGCGCTCGCTCGAGCTGCTGCGCCTGCGCGTCGACCCCATGCACGAACGCTATTCTGCCCTGTTGGAACGCGCATCGGATTGGGCAGCGCGCCTGCGTGACCAGGCCTCTCTGGAAGAGGCGGACTCCGCTTCGCTCAAGAAGACCATCGAGGATGCCAAGGCCGGGGTCTCCCGTGCCAAGGAGCGGGTTGATGCCGCCACGGCGATGCAAAATGAGTTCAAGGTTGCGCGCGGCAAGCTCGAGGTGCAGGTGGAGGCGGCCATCAAGGCCATTACCGCCGACGGTACCACGGTGCTCGAGGAAGCGCTCATGCTGCCGGCGCCCACCGATCGCGATGCCGCCGAGCGCGAGCTCAACCAGCTTGTGCGCCAGATCAACAATCTGGGCCCCGTGAACCAGGTTGCCATGGAGGAGTACGAGCAGCTCAAGCGCCGCGCCGACTACATCGAGGAGCAGCTGGCTGATCTGGAGAGCGCGCGCAAGGCGCTCACCAAGATCACGGTGGCCATTGATCGCAAGATGCGCAAGGCGTTTCTGGTGACGTTTGAGAAGGTCGACGCGAACTTCCGCGAGATCTTCGCCATGCTGTTCCCGGGTGGCCAGGCTCATCTTGAGATGGCCGATCCCGAGCATCCTGCCGAGACGGGCATTGAGGTTGTGGCGCAGCCGCGCGGCAAGCGCATTACCAAGATGATGCTCATGTCGGGTGGCGAGAAGAGTCTGACGGCGCTCGCCCTGCTCTTTGCCGTGTACCGCACGCGCACGGTGCCGTTCTATGTGCTGGACGAGGTCGAGGCGGCGCTTGATGACGCCAACCTGTCCAAGCTCATCGGAGCCCTCGATGTGCTGCGTTCCGATACACAGCTCTTGGTCATTTCGCATCAGCGCCGTACTATGGAGAACGCTGACGTTCTCTATGGCGTCTCGATGCAAGCCGACGGCGTTAGCCGCGTCGTCTCGCAAAAACTCGATCGCGAAACCGGAAAGGTCGTGAATGCATAATGGGATTCTTTGACGCTCTCTCGCGCGGACTTGAGCGCAGCCGCGAGGCCCTCAACGAGGTCTTCTACTTTGGCGGCGAGGTCGACGAGGACTTTTGGGAGGACCTTGAGGACACCCTCGTTATGGGTGACATGGGTGCCGAGGTCGCTATTCAGGTCTCCGATGACCTGCGCGATGCCGCAGCCAAGAAGAACCTCAAGACCGCACCGCAGCTTCGTCGCGCTCTGGCCGAGCAGCTTGAGCAGCACTTTGTGCCCATCGAGCGCGATCCGTTCTCCGATACGCCGAGCTGCGTGCTGTTTGTGGGCATCAACGGTGCCGGCAAGACCACGACGGTCGGCAAGATTGCGAGCGCCATGGCTTCCCGCGGCAAGAATGTCGTGATCGGTTCGGCCGATACCTTCCGCGCCGCCGCCATCGAGCAGCTCGATGTGTGGGGTCAGCGCGCCGGTGTTCCCGTCATCAAGCGCGACCGCGGCTCCGACCCGGCGAGCGTTTGTTACGACGTGCTCGACGAGGCCGACAGGCGCGGCAGCGACCTGGTGCTTATCGACACCGCCGGTCGTCTGCATACGAGCCCCGAGCTCATGCGCGAGCTCGCCAAGGTGGTCAACGTGACGCGTAAGCGCGCCGCCAATATGGCCGCCGGCCCCATGCCGGTTTCGGTCGTGCTTGTGATCGATGCCGCCACTGGTCAGAACGGTCTGAACCAGGCGCTCGAGTTTAACGAGGCGCTGGGCCTGGACGGTATTATCATGACCAAGCTCGACGGCACGGCTAAGGGCGGTATCGCCATGGCCGTGGCCGAGAAGCTCAAGCTCCCGATCCTGCGCATCGGCGTGGGCGAGCAGGTCGATGACCTGCAGGAGTTTAACGCCAAAGATTTCTGCCGCGCCCTGGTGGGCGAGTCCAACTAAGGAGTAACCAGTGTTTGATTCCCTGAGCGATCGCCTCAACGACACATTTGACCGCCTGCGCGGCAAGGGTAAGCTGACCGAGGCCGATATCACCTCGGCCATGCGCGACATTCGCATGGCGCTGCTCGAGGCCGACGTTAACTTTAAGGTCGTCAAGGAGTTCGTTGCTAAGACTAAGGAGCGCTGCATGACCGCCGAGGTCATGGAGTCGCTGTCGCCGGCGCAAAACGTCGTCAAGATCGTGCTCGACGAGCTCACCGAGATGCTCGGTTCCACCGAGAGCAAGCTCGTTTTTAGTAACCGCATTCCTAATGTCATCATGCTCGTGGGCCTGCAGGGCTCCGGTAAGACCACGGCTGCCGTAAAGCTTGCCTACCTGCTCAAGAAGCAGGGCCGCTCGCCGCTGCTCGCCGCGTGCGACGTCTACCGTCCCGCTGCTGCCGACCAGCTTGCCACGCTCGGCGGCGAGATCGGCGTGCCGGTCTTCCGCGGTGACGGCGAGCACCCGGTCGACATCGCCAAGGGCGCCATCCAGGAGGCCGTCGACCACCTGCGTGACGTGGTCATCGTCGATACCGCCGGACGTCTTCAGATCGACGAGCAGATGATGCAGGAGGCCGTCGACATCAAGAAGGCCATCAAGCCCGACCAGGTGCTGATGGTCGTCGACGCCATGACCGGCCAGGATATCGTCAACGTGGTCTCGACGTTTGCCGAGCGCACCGACTTTGATGGTGTGATTATCTCCAAGCTCGACGGTGACGCCCGTGGCGGTGGCGCGCTTTCGGTGCGTCAGGTGACCGGCAAGCCCATCAAGTTTGTGAGCATGGGCGAGAAACCCGATTCGCTTGAGCCGTTCTACCCCGATCGCATGGCCAAGCGAATCTTGGGCATGGGCGACGTTGTCGGCATCATCGAGAAGGCCCAGGAGGCCGCCGATGCCGAACAGCTCGAGGCTGCCGAGCGCATGCTGCGCGAGGGCTTTACCATGAACGACATGCTCGACCAGATGAAAGCCGTCAAAAAGATGGGCGGCATGAAGGGTATCCTGGGCATGCTCCCCGGTGGCCAGCGCGCGCTCAACCAGATGGGCGGTAACCTGGACGAGGGCATCTTCGACAAGAACGAGGCCATCATCATGTCGATGACCAAGGAGGAGCGTCTGCGTCCCTCCATCATCAACGGCCAGCGTCGCGCGCGTATCGCCAAGGGCGCCGGTGTGACCCCCACCGAGGTCAATAGCCTTATGAAGCAGTGGGGCGAGATGAACAAGATGATGGGCCGCATGCGCACGATGGCCAATCAGGCACAGGCCGGCGGCAAGAAGGGCAAAAAGGGCAAGAAGGGCAAGAAGATGCGCATGCCCAATATTCCCGGTCTGGATGCCATGGGCTTGGGCGGCATGGGCGGCCTGGGAACGGGTGGTCCTAAGTCCGATATGGACCTGCTGCGCCAGATGGAAGCGCAGATGCGCAATAAGAAATAGGGCTGTAATTCCAGCTTGATATGGCAAAGGCCACTCGGAAGCTACCGGGTGGCCTCTGTTGTTGGCTTTGATAGTTGGGCTGCGTTCAGCGTCGCGCCCCGAGCTCGCGGTGCCGTGCCGTTAGTGGCAGCCGCAGCCCTCGTGGCCCTCGTGCTCGTGATGGCCGTGGCAGCTGCAGGACTCGCCATGTTCGTTGGCGTGGTCATGGCCGTGGCAGCCGCACGTGGCCTCGCCGTTCTGTGCGAGCGTTCCGGCGATAAGGGCCTCGACACAAGCGTCGCAGCTGCCCTGAGCTCCTGCGTACACCGTGATGCCGGCTTGGGCAAGCGCGTTGATGGCGCCACCGCCGATGCCGCCGCAGATGAGCGTGTCCACGCCACCGTTGGCGAGCAGGCCCGCAAGGGCACCGTGGCCGGTGCCGTCGGTGCCCACGACCTGCTCGTTGAGTACCTTGCCATCCTGAATGTCGTAGATCTTGAACTGCTCGCTGCGGCCAAAGTGCATAAAGATGTTGCCGTTGTCGTACGTGGTTGCCACCCTCATGGTGTCGACCTCCTTTGCTGGCCATGCGGCCGTCGTTGCGGTGATGGGGGAGTACGCGATATTGCCGCCCTCGATGACGAGCGCCCGCCCGTTGACCAGAGCGTTTGCCACCTTGCGATGTGCGCGGCTGCAGATGGCCGCCACGGTGGCGCGGGCGATGCCCATTTGCTGGGCGACGGCCTCCTGATTGAGGCCTTCCAGGTCGCACAGGCGCAGTACTTCGAGCTCATCGACCGTCATCTCGATGGCGTCTCCGCTGGCAAGGCCGTCGGGGGTAAAGCCGCGATATTCGGGGATGATCCCAACACGGCGTAATTTTTCGCGTCTTCCTGCCATACGTGCTCCAAATCTGACATATGTCAACAATAGAATAGCGAACGTGCGGATTTGTGCAAGGAATTTCTGGCATATGTCAGAAAATGAGGGCTTATGTTTGGGCTGTGGGGCCGCGTGCGCCTGGGCTACAATAAAAATTGCTTATAGGCGACTGACAGGAGGGTCAATGAGCAAGGCTGATCAACAGTTTGTAACCATGTGCCGCGATATTCTGGACCATGGCACCACCACCGAGGGCCAAAAGGTCCGTCCGGTGTGGGAGGATGGCACCCCTGCCTATACCATTAAAAACTTTGGCGTTACGGCGCGCTACGACCTGCGCGAGGAGTTTCCCGCGCTTACCTTGCGTCGTACGGCCCTCAAATCTGCCATGGATGAGATCCTATGGATCTATCAAAAGAAGTCCAATAACGTGCATGACCTCAACAGCCATATTTGGGACGAGTGGGCCGACGAGACCGGCTCCATCGGCAAGGCCTACGGGTATCAGATTGGCCAGAAGAGCCATTATACCGAGGGCGACTTTGACCAGATGGACCGTGTGTTGTACGACCTTGAGCATACGCCGTACAGTCGCCGCATCATGACCAACACGTACGTGTTTAGCGACCTTTCCGAGATGCACTTGTATCCGTGCGCCTACAGCGTGACGTATAACGTGACACAGCGACCGCAGGATGACAAACCGACGCTCAACATGATTCTCAACCAGCGCAGCCAGGACATTTTGGCCGCGAATAACTGGAACGTGTGCCAGTACGCCATCTTGCTGATGATGGTCGCGCAGTCGGTCGATATGATTCCCGGCGAGCTGCTGCATGTGATTGCCGATGCCCACATTTACGACCGCCATGTCGACATCGTCCGCGAACTTATCGAGCGTCCGCAGTTTGCGGCGCCCAAGGTAACGCTTAACCCTGATGTGCACGATTTCTACGCGTTTACGACCGACGACCTGATCGTCGAGGGCTACGAGCACGGCCCGCAGGTCAAGAGCATCCCCATTGCGGTATAGGTGGCAGGTATGACGTGTAAGCTTTCTGCCATCGTCGCCGTGTGTGACGACTGGGGCATTGGCTGCGAGGGCGATATGGTCGTGTCCAATCGCGCCGACATGCGCCATTTTGTGGCGTGTACCAAGGGCTGTCCGGTCATCATGGGACGCAAGACGCTGCTGAGTTTTCCCGGTGGACGTCCGCTCAAGAATCGTCGCAATATCGTGCTCACGCGCGACGAGGATTTTACGCCCGAGGGAGTCGACGTGGTGCATAGTATCGGCGAGGCGCTCGCCGCGGTTGCCGATGAGCCCGTTGCCTGGGTGATCGGCGGCGGCGATGTCTATCGGCAGTTTTTGCCGTACTGCGTGGAGGCCGAGGTCACGCATAACCACTGCGTCCATCCCGTGGACACGTACTTTCCCGACTTGGACGCCGATCCCGCGTGGGAAGTTGCGCGGCGCGAAGGGGTTGCCACGATTGCCGCGGGCGAGGGTGACGAAGGCCTCGATTATGAGTTCGTGACGTATCGTCGCGTTAGTGCTTAAATCACCTTTTGCCACGGTATTATCGGGTTGGAATGATTGAGGGGCGACGCCTGGCGTCGCCTCGTTGTATATAGATGCTGCTATTGGAAGGGTTCGGGCTGCTATGACTGATGCCGTTGAGGTGCTGCGAATCGATTCGCTCGAGGACGAGCGGCTCGATGCCTACGTGCGACTGACCGAGCGCGAGCTGCGCTGCGTGCTGGAGCCGCAAAAGGGCATCTTTATCGCCGAGAGCGCTAAGGTTATCGAGCGCGCGGTTCGCGCCGGATACGGGCCGGTGAGTTTTCTGTTGGGTGAGCGCTGGCTCGACCAGATGATGCCGCTGTTTGAGCGCCTGGTTGTGCGCGAGGGCGCGGGTCCGGTTCCTGTGTTCGTTGCCTCCATGGAGCTCATGGAGCAGCTGACGGGCTTCAATGTGACGCGCGGTGCGCTCGCGGCATTTCGTCGCCCGCGACAGATTCCGGTTGATGAGTTCTTGGGCGGCGTCGTCGAGGCGGCGGGGGAGCGCCCGGTGCGCGTGTGCGTGCTCGAGGGCATTGTCGACCATACCAATGTGGGCGCAATATTCCGCTCGGCGGCCGCGCTCAACGTCGACGGCATTTTGGTCAGTCCTACGTGTTGTGATCCGCTGTATCGTCGTTCGGCCCGCGTGAGCATGGGCACGGTGTTCCAGGTGCCCTGGACACGCATTGGCAGCGAAGCGCGCGTATGGCCGCATGATGGGCTGGCGGCGCTACACGATGCCGGCTTTTCGTGTGCCGCTATGGCGTTGACGGATGATTCGGTGTCGCTGGACGATCCCGCGCTCCAGGAGATTGACCGCCTGGCAATCTTTATGGGCACCGAGGGTGCTGGCTTGGGCGCCAAGACCATTGCAGGCTGCGACCGCGCCGTGCGTATTCCGATGGCGCATGGGGTCGATTCACTCAACGTGGCCGCGGCAAGCGCTGTTGCCTTTTGGCAGCTGTGCCCGCATGTGAGCAACGAGTACCACTACCAGCCGGGGCTGTATCACTAGGCAGATAGTTAGCACCGGGCTCTGGTTCGGGGCGTTTCGGCCGACGTCGGTCGGTGCTAAGCTGGTATTGGCTTTGGTCTTAAATTGCCGTTTTGTTGTTTGACGTACGCTGGTGGGGAGGGCGTGTGGCTAAGAAATCTACGGCTATCGATGTAACGCAGGGTGTCATTTGGCAACAGCTGCTGTCGCTGTGCGTCCCTATCTTCTTTAGCTCGTTTTTTCAGCAGGCTTACACGCTTATTGGTACGTATATCGTCGGCCAGTTTGGCGGCAAGCTCGCGCTGGGTGGCATTCAAGCCACGATGGTGCTCACCGAGCTCTGCATTGGCTTTTGCGTTGGCGTTGGCGCTGGCTGCGCGGTCATTACCGGTCAGTTTTTTGGTCAGCACGATGATGAGCGATTGAGTCGTTCGGTCCATACGGCCATGACGCTCGCGCTGGTGGGCGGTATCGTTTTCTCGATTCTTGGCATAGTGTTCGTTGAGCCCATGCTGGTACTTATGAACACGCCGCATGAACTATTGGCCGAGGGCGTGGCCTATGCTCGTTGCTATTTTGCCGCCATGGTTGCGGCGCTGCTGCTCAATATGGGAACGGCGCTGCTGCGCGCCGTGGGCGACACACGCGGTCCTGCTGTGATCATTGCTTCCGGCTGCCTTGTTAATGCGGTGCTGGATGTCATCTTCGTTGCCGTGCTTCATATGGAGGCTCTGGGCTGCGGCATCGCGGTGGCGCTGACCATTTGCTCCAACGCCACGATGATCGTGATTCGTATGATGCACGCTCCGGGTGCGTGGCGGCTTTCACTGTCCAAACTCTGCATTGATCCTGGCATTTGTAAGAGCATGATCTCGTGTGGTCTGCCGCTTGGCTTTCAGTCTGCTGCGTATTCGATTTCCAACGTTTTGATTCAGGTGTCGGTCAACTCGTTTGGTGCCGATGTCACCACGGCGTGGGGTCTTTCGGGCCGTTTGGATGGCATTGTCTGGATGGTTACCGAGGCGCTTGGCGTTTCGATCACCACGTTCTCGGCACAGAACTTTGGCGCGCGCAACTACGAGCGCATGCGCAAGGGCTACCATACGTCGCTTGTGCTGTCGTTTATGCTCATTGGTGGCCTGTCTGCCGTGCTACTGGTGTTCTCGGGTCCGTTGTCGCGTCTGTTTGTCGACGATGCTTCGATTTCGGCCTACACCACGACGATTCTTCATTTCATCGCGCCGTTCTACGCGATCTTCTCGATTATCGAAAACGCGTCCGGCTCCATCCGCGGCGCTGGCGTGAGCTTCCAGCCTATGATGCTCACGATTTTTGGCACCGTCGTGCTCAGGGTGATCTGGGTGTTTGCGATTATGCCGTTCGATCCGTCGCTTGAGCACCTGCTGCTGGTTTACCCCGTAACTTGGCTAATCACGGCCACGATGTTTACCATCTACCACCACAGCGGCAACTGGCTCGGCCGCGCCACCGCCTAATGATCCGAAGGGGACGGAGGAAAACGGATCATTGACCTGGCGATAAGGCAAAATGATCCGTTTTCCTCCGTCCCCTTCGGATCATTTAGTATTCGATGCCTTGGCGGGCTAGGAGGCCTTCGTCGAAGTAGTGTTTGACGGGGCGCATTTCGGTTACTAGGTCCGCGAGATCGGCCAGTGGCAGCAAGCCGCGGCCGGTGAGCACGAGCTCTGTGGTGGTCGGTTTCATTGCGATCAACGCTTCGACATCTTCGCGCGTCACAAAGCCTCGGCGCATGGCTTCTCCCAGCTCATCCAAGATCAGCACGTCGACCTGGCTAATCTGCTCGCGCGCCAGCTCCATGATCTGTGCGGCACAGGCTTCGGGCGTGTCGCGGTCGGCTTGTACGATGCGCAGACCTAAACGGGGCGCCGCATCATGCTCGGCGCAGTGCAGCTTCTTGGCAAACTGAAGCATGAGTACGTTAAGTCCATAGCCCGTGGCGCGCAGCGCGAGCCCCAGCGCAGCCGTCGTCTTGCCCTTGCCGTCGCCCGTATAGATCTGAACCTTGCCGACTTCGAGTGATGCCATCTCTATTCTTTCGTGCCCGGCGTCGGTTTATCGCCGGCCGGGTTGGGTATTCTAGTTAGCATTATCAACCCCAGTAGATGGAGTTCAAGCAGATGGAGATGGATGACAACAAACGTAGACGGAATATGATCCTCTACGTGCTCATCGCCTTCGTCGTCTACCTCGTGCTCTCGACCGTTCTGTTCCCCAACATCGGTCACACGCAGCAGATTACGAAGACCGATTATTCGACGTTTGTCAAAGCGCTCGATAAGAAGAGTGTCGACAAGGTCGAGTACAACACGGACGATTACTCGATTTATTACACCAAGAAGGGCGAGGACGAGAACATCGCCTACAAGACGACCGGCGTGCCGAGTGACACGGGCTTTACCGATCGCGTGCTCGAGGCCGGCGCCTCGCTGGAGTCGGTGGTTCCCGATAAGAACTCGGGCCTGATGACTTACTACTTGCTCACGCTCGTCCTTCCCATGGCGATTTTCTTCCTCATCGGCTGGTGGCTCAACCGCCGTATGAAGAAGGCCATGGGCGATGACGGCCCGTCCATGAATTTTGGTGGCGGCGGCTTTGGCGGCGGCGGTCTGGGTAAGTCCGGTGCGCGCGTTATCGCCTCCAAGGATGTTGGCGTGACCTTTAAGGATGTTGCTGGTCAGGAAGAGGCCAAGGAATCCCTGAAGGAGGTCGTCGACTTTCTGGAGAAGCCGCAGCGCTATGAGGAAATCGGCGCCAAGCTGCCGCGCGGTGCTCTTCTCGTGGGCCCTCCTGGCACTGGTAAGACCCTGCTTGCCAAGGCTGTTGCCGGCGAGGCGGGCGTACCGTTCTTTAGCATTTCGGGCTCTGAGTTCGTCGAGATGTTCGTCGGCCGTGGCGCCGCCAAGGTGCGCGACCTGTTTAAGCAGGCTAAGGAAAAGGCCCCCTGTATCGTATTTATCGATGAGATTGATACCATCGGCAAAAAGCGTGACGGTGGCGGCTTTAGCGGCAACGACGAGCGTGAGCAAACGCTCAACCAGCTGCTGACCGAGATGGATGGCTTCGACAACCACAAGGGTATCGTCGTCCTCGCTGCCACCAACCGTCCTGACAGCCTCGATCCCGCTCTGCTGCGCCCCGGTCGTTTTGACCGCCGCATCCCCGTTGAGCTGCCCGACCTGACCGGCCGCAAGAACATCCTCGAGCTTCACGCCAAGAGTGTGAAGACCGAGCCGCCGATCGATCTGACCGCGATTGCCCGCGCCACGCCCGGAGCCTCGGGCGCCGACCTGGCCAATATCATCAACGAGGGCGCCCTGCGCGCCGTTCGCGAGGGTCGCAAGCGTGCAACCCAGGACGACTTCGAGGAGTCGGTGGAGGTCGTCATCGCCGGCCAGCAGCGTAAGTCCACGGTGCTGTCCGATCACGAGAAACAGGTCGTGTCCTATCACGAGATCGGCCATGCCATCGTTGCCGCCCGCCAGAAGGGTTCTGCGCCGGTTACGAAGATCACCATCGTGCCGCGTACGAGCGGTGCTCTGGGCTACACCATGCAGGTCGAGGAGGACGAGCGCTTCTTGACCACGCGCCAGGAGGTGCTCGACAAGCTCGCTGTCTACTGCGGCGGACGTGCTGCCGAGGAGCTCATCTTTGGTGAGATGACGACTGGCGCGGCCAATGATATCGAGCAGGCCACCAAGCTCGCCCGCAACATGGTGACGCGCTTTGGTATGTCGGAAGAGTTTGGCATGATGGCGCTCGGTACCGTTCAGAATGCCTACCTCAACCAGGACACGTCGCTCACCTGTGCCCCCGGTACGGCCGAGCGCGTCGACGCGATCGTCGCCAAGCTGATCGAGGACGCACATGACCGCGCCCTGCAGATCCTGAAGGAAAACAAGTTTAAGCTCCATGAGCTGGCTCGTTATCTGTACAAGAAGGAGACGATCACGGGCGAGGAGTTCATGAATCTCCTCACGCGCGAGAATCCGCTGATGCCAAAGCAGCAGTAAGGCTGGTTGCACAACGTCGAACGCCCCATTTGAGTTTCTATCTCAAATGGGGCGTTTTGTTTGGGAGGGATATGTATGAAGATCGTGGTGAGTGCCTGCTTGATGGGAGAGAGCTGCAAATATAACGGGCTCGACAATTACCATCGCGCGTTGGTCGAGGCCTGCGAACGCACAGGGACCGAGGTCCTGTTGGTGTGTCCCGAGGTTTTTGGCGGCTTGCCCACACCGCGCAAGCCGTCCGAGATTGTGAATGGCGAGGTTTGTACCTGCGAGGGCATCTCGGTCGATCGCGAGTTTCGCCAGGGTGCTCAGCGCGCGCTCGATATGTGCGAGCAGGCGGGCGGCCCGTCCGAGATCGCTGCGTGCGTCTTACAGGACCGTAGCCCCTCGTGCGGTGCGGGTCGCGTCTACGATGGCACCTTTAGCGGCACGCTCACTGTGGGCAATGGTGTTTTTGTCGATCTGCTGCTGCGTCACGGGTACCGTGTGATTCCGGCTAGCGAGTTCGATCCCAGCATACTGGAGCATTGTCCACAGCACTCGAACCCAACACTTCCTCACGGGTGACCGTTTTGGCATCATCCGTGAAGTTGATATTGAGTACGACCCGGTCATCAAAGACGTAGACCGAGTTGACAGGCGCCGTACCCATGCAGCCCCTCCCCACGACCCTCGCGCAGGAACGCGCACACGGCCTTCCTGTCTCTTGCGCCCCTCCCGGAACTGTCCACATCAGTGTAGCCAATCCAGTCCGCCAAGGGCTGCAGCCCGGACAACGCCGCGATGGAGGGGTTCTTCGGCCTGCTCAAGAGGGAGTTCTGGCACGGCAGGGACTGGTCGGGCTGGACCCCCGCCAGCTTCATCGAGGAGCTCGGGGGGCTGGATCGGTCGATACAATACGGAGAGGCGCAGAGATGCGCTCGGTGGCCGCACGCCGGCCGAGTTCCGCTCCGCGCTGGGAAGGGCCGCGTAACGGTCCAAGAAATCGTCCGCAGTCCCCATTCTTGCCCCTTTGGGACAGCTTCTTGTTGGAGCGTGCCTGCCCCAAACCCTGCTAGGAACGAGTACAGCAAACTGGAATTTTCAAATTAGTCTTTGCAAATTACCTTTAAACCTTCACCATCAATTACAATTCCCTGACGGTTGTTAATTGGGCATAGATTCAAATCCGAAAATTCAGTCATTATTTTCTCGGTAACTTTCTTAAATGGTGCTGTAAGATAATGCGGAAGAACATAGAAATCAATCAAATTAAGCCCTGAATCATCTTCTTGCGAGTAGTCCTCCGGCTTTTCATCCATTTGCTCGATATATTGGATGCTTGGAGCGC
>CAUHJB010000032.1:0-19936 GCA_959606495.1 uncultured Collinsella sp.
CGAACAGGAGGCCACTTAATGTGGCCTCCGTCGTGAGCAGGACTGTAGAGCAGCAAACTTAACCCCTGCCCCGGTGCCCGGCGGGCAACCTCTCCCTTGTACTCTATCAAGGTAAAGTGTATGATTTTGAACGTTACATGACTCACTTTACCTAACTAAAGTGCTATCGAGGGGGAATACCATGAATACCGATATGTCTCGTCGTCAATTTGTCGGTCTAGCCGGTTCGCTTGCCACGGTGCTTGGCCTTGGTCTTGTCGGCTGCGGCGGTGGTGCCGGCAAGGGTTCCGCTGCGGGCTCTGCTGCGGCCAAGGACGTGAAGGGTGCTGCGGAGTCCGAGAAGCTCGTGGTGGGCTTTGACAAGTCCTATCCTCCGTATGGCTTTGTGGGCGATGACGGCGAGTACACGGGCTTTGACCTCGACCTTGCCAAGGCCGTTGCCGACAAGCAGGGCTGGGACGTTAAGTATGAGGCTATCGACTGGGATGCCAAGGACACACTGCTCAACTCGGGTGCCATCAACTGCATCTGGAACGGCTTTACCATGGAGGGCCGCGAGGACGACTACACGTTCTCCGAGCCTTACATGCTCAACGAGCAGGTGCTCGTGGTCAAGAAGGACGCGGGTATCAAGAGCTGGGACGATCTTGCCGGCAAGACCGTGATTACCCAGACTGATTCCGCCGCGCAGGACGTGCTCGAGGGCGACCAGAAGGATCTGGCCGCGACGTTTGCCGCGCTCGACACCATCGGTGAGTACAACACGGCGTTTATGCAGCTCGAGAGCGGTGCGGTCGACGCCGTGGCCTGTGACCTCTCGATCGCTCAGTATCAGCTTGCCGCCAAGCCCGATGCCTATACGCAGCTCGACAAGCCGCTGTCCAGCGAGCACTACGCCGTTGGCTTTAAGAAGGGCGACACCAAGTCCGCCGATGCCGTGACCGAATCGCTCAAGGCGCTCTACGAGGATGGCACGGTCAAGGACCTCTGCGATAAATATGCAGATTATGGTCTGTCCTTCGACAACTGGGTTTTGAAATAGCGGCTTTCCCAGGCACCCGATTTTGCCGTTCAAACCGTCGCTTGCGTACATTTAGTACGCGGCGCTCCTCTTTCACGGCAAACTCGGGCACCTGGAAAACCCACTTTAGCGTTGGGTCCGCTGTTCTGTTGCTGTGAAAGAGAGCTTGGGTTGTCTATTCAGGTCATGATGCAGATGCTTGGCCAGGGATTCTTGGTCAGCTTGCAGCTGTTTGTGCTAACGCTGCTGGGGTCGATTCCGTTGGGAATCCCCGTGTCGTTTATGCGCATGAGCAAAATTGCGCCGCTCCGCTGGATTGCGCGCATCTACATTTCGGTCATGCGCGGTACGCCGCTCATGCTGCAGATGTTTGCCATCTACTTTGCCCCGTACTACGTGTTTGGCATTTCGCTCACGCCTGATTCCAAGTGGACGGCGTGCGTCGTGGCGTTCATCATCAACTACGCCGGTTACTTTGCCGAGATCTATCGCTCGGGCCTGCAGTCCATTCCGCGCGGTCAATACGAGGCTGCCGAGGTGCTGGGCTACTCGCGCATGCAGACGTTTCTGTATATCGTGATGCCGCAGGTCGCCAAGCGCATTTTGCCGGCGATGGGCAACGAGATCATCACACTGGTCAAGGACACGTCGCTGGCGTTCGCCATCGGCGTGGGCGAGATGTTCTCGACGGCCAAGGCGCTGGTTGCCTCGCAAGTGAGTATGGTGCCGTTTGCGATCGCGGCGCTGATTTACTGGGTCTTTAACTTTGTGGTCGAGATGCTGCTGGGCGCTGCCGAAAAGAAGCTGGACTATTATCATGACTAGATCGTTCCGCCGTTCTAGCGAACGGCGGACTGCTCGACGCTGCGCGCGTGCCTGACGGCCAATCTGCTCCTCAAACCGTCGCTTGCGTACAGAAGTACGCGGCGCTCCTCTTTCGAAGCACATTGTCTCGTCAGCCACACGCTCGCTGACTTCTCAAACACATGGAGGTTCCCGTGTCCGGAACGGTAATGATGATAACGAACGCGCGTAAGGCGTTTGGCGGCAATGAGGTGCTCAAGGATATCTCGCTTGAGGTGAAGCGTGGCGAGGTCGTGGCGATTATCGGGCCTTCGGGTGGCGGCAAGTCCACGCTGCTGCGGTGTGCCACGCTGCTCGAGACACTCGACGGAGGCTCGCTCTCGTTTGGCGACCTTGCCGTTGCGACGGATGCGGGTTCGGGCGCGGTCTATGCGAAGGGCGATGTGCCCAAGCAGGCGCGCTCGCGATTCGGCCTGGTGTTCCAAAATTACAACCTGTTCCCGCACTATACCGTGATGAAAAACATCATCGACGCGCCGATCCGCGTGCTTAAGCGCCCGCGCGAGCAGGCGGAAGCTCGTGCGCATGAATTAATTGCTCAGATGGGGCTTGTGGGCAACGAGAACAAGGTTCCGTGTGAGCTTTCGGGCGGTCAGCAGCAGCGCGTGAGTATTGCCCGCGCCCTAGCGCTCGACCCGGAGATCCTGTTCTTTGACGAGCCGACCTCGGCGCTCGACCCCGAGCTGACGGCCGAGGTGCTGCGTGTCATTAAGGACCTCGCTGCGCAGAACATGACGATGGTGATCGTGACCCACGCAATGCAGTTTGCGCGCGATGTTGCCGACCGCGTGGTCTTTATGGATGGCGGCCGCATTGTCGAGGAGGGGCCTGCCGATCAGGTTATCGGCCATCCGCGCGAGCAGCGCACGCGTGAGTTCTTGAGCCGTATCGAGGGTTAGGCTCAGGTATTTACTCAACTATTAATTGAGGCGAAGCCGCCGCAGGTCTTACGGTCTGTGGCGGCTTTTTGTTTGCATCGACGGGGTTCAATAATCGCCTCACAAGCTTGTCTCTTCCTCTCGCCGCCTGTATTCATACGTGCGCCGAAAGGTATGCATGGACAGCCGCCCGTGAGGGTAGGGTGGTGGCATAGGACATTTGGAGGGTGAGTCGGCTCGGCTGCCGACCATGCTGCTCCCGGGACGGCACCGACCGCGAACTCTCCCCGTTGGCGTCGCGCATCGCGCGCGACCCTGCAAGGAGGTCATCATGGGTGCTCCCAAGACCGGCAATGTAAGGAACGTGGTGCTCGTAGGCCAAGGCGGGGTGGGCAAGACTTCACTCGCCGAGGCCATGCTCCACCTTTCCGGTAAGACCGCCCGCCTGGGCGGCCACGACGGCACCAAGCCCACGCTCGACTATGACCCCGAAGAGGTCAAGCGTGCGTTTTCCATCTCGACGACCATCGCGCCGATTGACTGGAAGGGCGCCCGCATCAACGTGCTCGATGCCCCGTGCTACCCCGATTTTATCGGCGACGCCTTTGCCGCGATGAGCGTCTGCGAGACGGCGCTGTTTGTGGTCGACGCCGAGGCCGGCCCGCAGCCTACGACGGTTAAGCTCTGGTATGCCGCCGAGGACCTGCGTCTGGCGCGCGCGGTGTTCGTAAACCGCCTGTCGCGCTCCGAGGCCAGCTTTGCGACCACCATGGAACTGCTGCAGGAGCGCTTTGGTACGCGACTGGGCGCCGTGACTCTTCCCTGGGGCGAGGGCGAGGATTTTGACGGCATCATCGACCTGGTGCGCATGAAGGCGCGCCACTGCAACGGCACCGAAGCCGTTGAGTCGGAGATTCCCGAGGAGTATCGTGCCCAGGCCGAGGAGGCCCACGACCATCTGTGCGAGTTGGTGGCCGAGGCCGACGATGAGCTGATGATGAAGTACCTGGAAGGCGAGGAGACGCTGACGCAGGAGGAGCTTGAGGGTTTGTTGTCCAAGGCGATCGCCGAGCGCATCTTTGTGCCGGTCTTTGCGGGCGATTGCATTAAGGAGCAGGGCGTCAACTCGCTGATGGACGACATCGCCACGTACTTCCCGGCGCCGACTGACTACGGCGAGATGCCGCTCATCGACGGCGACTCGCTTAAGATCTCGAGCGACGATGACCGCCCGGTGGCGTTTGTGTTTAAGACCCTGGCTGACCCGCAGCAGGGCCGCATCAGCTTTATCAAGGTACTGACGGGTACGCTTGAGCCGGGCCTCGAGCTGGTCAACGCGCGTACCCGCAAGAGCGATCGTCTGGCTCACCTGTATGTGATGTGCGGCCGCGACATGACCGAGGTCGGTCACGCCTATGCCGGCGACATTATCGTGGCGCCCAAGTTGGCGGCAGAGACGGGTGACACGCTCTCCATTACCGGTAAGGTCGAGGCAGCGGCGTTTAAGTTCCCCAACTCGCAGTACCGCATTGCCATCGAGGCCGAGAATCGCGGCGACGAAGAGAAGCTCTACACGTTTATCGAGAAGGCTTGCAAGGCCGATCCGACCATGAGCATCGACCGTGACGAGGAGACGGGCCAGACTATCATCTCCGCCGTGGGCGAGGCACAGGTTTCGGTGCTGCTCAACCGTTTGGAGGACCGCACCAAGGTCGTGGCCAAAAGCGTGCCGATTCGCATTCCGTATCGCGAGACCATCCGCCGCACGGCAAGCGCCCAGGGTCGCCACAAGAAGCAGACCGGCGGCGCCGGTCAGTACGGCGACTGCTGGCTGCGCGTGGAGCCGCTCATTGGGCCCGACGGCACGAGCGACGGCTATGAGTTTGTTGACGAGGTCGTGGGCGGCCGCATCCCGCGCTCGCTCATCCCCGCCGTGGACAAGGGCGTCCAGGAGACCATGAAGGACGGTATCATTGCCGGCTATCCGCTCACGGGTATTCGCGTCGCGGTGTACGACGGCTCGTATCACAGCGTCGACTCCAACGAGATGGCGTTCCGCGCGGCGGCTCGTATCGGCCTGCGCAAGGCATGCGCCGATGCCGATCCGGTGGTACTGGAGCCCATCGAGGAAATCACGGTGACTATCCCCGAGAGCTACGCCGGCGCCGTGATGGGCGACATCTCGGCCTCGCGCGGTCGCGTGACGGGCATGGAGACCGATGAGCGCGGCGATACCGTGGTCATTGCCCAGGCGCCGCTGGCCGAGCTGACGGATTATTCGACGCGCCTGCGCTCTATCACGCGCGGCACGGGCGACTTTACTATGAAGCCCGCAGGCTATGAGCAGGTGCCCTATGACGTGCAGGCCAAGCTGGTCGAGCGCTATGAGGAGGGCCGCGCCAAGTAACGTGTGGTTTTGCCTGCAATGTAGGTGCTGACGAAAAGGCCGCCCTGGGTAACCGGGCGGCCTTATTTGATCCCTGGGGCTGCAAATCGATTCATGTCGCGGTTGGGGGCTAGTCCCCCGAGGCCTGGTTGCGGCCGGTGGCGTAGTCGATCTGCACGTGCGGCTGCAGGTTGTAGCAGTACACGTGGAAGCACAGGGTCTTGCCGTGGTCCTCGATCGATTGTGCTTCCAGACGAACGCCACGACAGACGAGTTCCTCTTCGTTGTACATGGGCGTGACGCGGTAGAGCACATGGTTGCCTGTGTCGTGGATATAGTCGAGGATCTGCTCTTCAAACGGCAGCATGCCCGTTTCGTTGAGATAGCGCGTGCCGGTGAGGAGATTCTTGCGATTGGCGTTTTCGCCGCAGAGCGACCAGGCGATGAGGTGGCAACGGTTGTAGAGGCTTTGACCCGGAATAAAGTCGTAGCGCTGCTGGTGCCATCCGGCGGGGTGGATACGCGAGATATCCCCGCGCTTGCCTTGACCGAGCGATTCGGGGCCCACGCAGGCAAGCGCTTTGCGGGTGCGGCCCAGACTGTCGAGCTTGGAGAATTTCTTAAAGCAGCCCTCTTCGGTGGCACGATCGTATTCATCGAGTGTGAATGACGGCGTGCCGAGCGGGTGCGTGCTGTCGGCGCGAAGGGCAACGTAGGGGTTGCCGGCGTAGTCGGGAATGCTGCTGAGATAAACACCGCGGGCGCGGTTGAGGTCGGGGTTTTCGACCTCGTCGATGGGGGTGGCGACGCTGTCCGCGGAAGCAACGCTGCCGTTGGTGTTGGTCGCGGTGGATTCGGAGCCATCGCCAGAGTCTTGGCTATTTTGAGAGTCCTCGGAGCTCGCTGTTCCCGATTCGAGCCGGGCGACCAAGTCCGCTTCGTCGTCGGTACGGCTGGGGCTCTCGCTTTGCTTCTCGGCCAGAGCCGCTGCCTGCTCATCGCTTTGCGGCGACAACAGCTTGGGCGCTCCGTCGAGCGACCCCGTGAACAGCGCAAACCCCAGCACCACGGCGGTGCCGATGGAAAGTACTTGCTTGTAGACGGACTTGCGCGACATTGAGGCTCCTGGATGGACGGTTGGGAATCTACCAGTCTAGCAGGAGCCGGCAGAGGCCGTTCTGTCGAACAAATACTTAAGATTTGGGACAAACGCTACTGATTCATTTGCCTCATATGGAGCTGCGGTGGTCGTGTATGTGGGCTGTTCGGCGTTTCCCCAGATGAAACCTGCCAAAATAAACCTGTCCCTTTTTGGAAGGTGGCAATTTATGTGTTCAGGTTGAACCTGCGCAGCGCCGAGCGGTTACGCCGTTTGTAAAACGGCGTAACTTAAAGATTCATGTTGCCGTGGATGTAGGGGGTGACCTCGGGGGAGATGTGGTCGCAGCCCAGCTCGCGCAGCGCGGACTCGATGTCGGCGGGCAACGGGGTCTTGCCCTCGCCGTCGACGGCAGCACTGCCGAGGGCGGCAATCTTAGTGACATCTGTGGGAGCGGCCTCGATATGCATGCAGCCACCGACCAAGCGCGCGCGTACCTGCGCCAGACCAAGATCGTGCAGGTAATCCTCGCAGGCGCGGATTAAATCGACCTTGTCGCGCGTAAGCTCCTCGCCTGTGGGAACGCGCGTGGCAAGACAGGCTCCCGCCGGAAGGTTCCAAACGGGATAGCCCCATGCGCGCAACAGCTTGCGTTCTTCGTCCTTGGTAAAGCCGACCTCCATAAGCGGCGAGCGTACGCCGAGCTCTTCTGCCGCGCGCATGCCAGGGCGGTAGTCACCGCGATCGCTTGCATTGCTGCCATCGATGACGGTGGGAAAGCCGAGCGACTTGGCGTGGTTGACGATGGCGGTGAAGCCGGCGTGCTTGCAGTGGTAGCAGCGGTCGGCATCGTTGCAGGCTACCTGGGGGAGCTGTAGCTGATCGACCGAAAGGTTGAGCACAGGGAGCTTAAAATGCGGCCCTTCTTCGGCTTGCCCGTCAACGGACCGATCAAACGAAGCCTGCTCGGGCGTGCCGATGAGCGGCGTGGTGAGGTGGACGAGAAGCGTGTCGGCAGGCATGATACGGGCGCAGACCGCGGCCAAAAAGCTGCTGTCGACGCCGCCGGAAAAGCCGATGGCGACGCGTCCGTATGCCAAAAGCAGCTGCTCGAGCGCTGCGAGTTTGTCCTGAAGCTCCTCTGCGGGTGCCGTGGTGTCTAAAATCATGAAACGTTCCTTATCGTTGAGTGCTCGATCGAAAACTATAATCCTAATGCGTTACTTGCCATAAGACTTCTATCTGTGTAACGAAAGTGCAATATGGTATATACGTTATATACAAGTTGCCAAATGCGGTAGAGTTGCAGCAACGCGACAGCGAGAGTCGATGGGGGACCGATATGATCAAGGCTGTTATTTTTGACATGGATGGAACGCTGGTCGATACCGAGCGTTTGGGCATTAAGGCATGGAAGGCGGGCGCTGCCGAGTTGGGGGTCGCGATTGATGATGCGCTGATCCATCAGTTTATCGGTCGCACGCTACCCGATGTTATGGACATCCTCGACAAGCATTACGGCAGCCACGAAACCACTGAGGCAGTCTATGTCCGCCACAAGGAGATTCGCGACGAGATGGTCAAGACCGAACTGGAGCTTAAGGCCGGCGCCGCCGAGTGCATAGACGAGCTGCTGGCTGCGGGCTATCACGTGGGCCTAGCGACGTCATCGCGCCATGTCACGGCCGAACGCAACCTTAAGATGGTCGGTCTTTTTGACAAGTTTGAGACGGTGACTTGCGGCGAGGACGTCGTGCACGGCAAGCCCGATCCCGAGATGTATCTGCTCGCCTGCGAGCGCGCGGGCTTTGCCCCCGAGGAATGCGCTGTGGTCGAGGATTCGCGCAACGGCTGCGTCTCGGGCATCACGGCCGGCTGCCATGTCTTTGCTGTTCCCGATATCGTGCCGCTGCCGCAGGACGTGGTAGATGGCTGCGAGGCCGTGCTCGATTCGTTGTTCGATCTGACGGCGGCGGTCAAGGCCGTGCGCTAAAGGTAGGCGCCCAGGTTGATGGCGGTGGCTTCGGTGTGACTGCTTGCCTGGGTGCTGGCGCGCTCCAGTAAAAACGGGCGTACGAGCTCTTGGCGGCTGATGTCCTCGACGGCCGTGGCCGCGGTGACGGTGCGCGCGGCAGAGCCGATGCGGACGCGTTTGGTCTTGGCGGCGGGCTTGTTCTCGATTTGCTCCATCAGCAACTGAACGCCCTTGCGGCCAATCTCGTAGCCCGGGGGTGCCACCGTGGTGAGTGGAACCGACCCGCTCCAGGCGAGCGGGTCGCCGTCGCAGCCGGCCACGCGGACCTGCTCGGGGACGGAGATGCCTTTATCGACCAGCGCCGAGATGACGCCCGAGGCCAGTACGTCGGTGAGGCCGACCACGAAGTCGGGGCGCTCGTCCGCGGGGCGCTCGGCGATTTGGGCACCGATGCCGTAGCCGTCGGCAGCGGTATTCCATTCGCCGGCGTCGATGACTTCGATCTTGATATCGGGGTGCAGGGCAAGGGCCTTGTGAATGCCAAGCACGCGTAGGGTGAGCTGCATAAATGCTGCTCTGCCCACAACGGTGATATGGTGTGCGCCGCGGGCGATGGCGAGCTCGGCGATAATGCGCCCCTGCGCCTCGTTGTCGGCTGCCACGTAATAACCGGGCTCGGAACAGTGGATGTCCAGATAGACGATCGGCACGGGCATCTTGGTCATGGCGGGGTGCCAGTCGGGAGACGCCATGGGCTGAACCATGACGCCGGACATCTGGGTGCCCATAAAATAGCGCAGGTAATGGTCCTGGAGAATATCGTCGTTGTCGGCGTTGGCGATGAGTAAGTCATAGCCGTGCTTGCGTGCCTCGTTGTGGGCACCGCTGGCAATTTGGAGCGAAAAGCCGTGGTCGAGGCGGGGGAGGACGAGGCCAAAGGACTTCGTGGTGCCGCCTGCCAGCTGGCGAGCGCTTTGGTTGGGCAGGTAGCCCAAGCGATTGATGGTCTCGTTGATGAGCTTGAGGGTCTCGGGGCGCAGCTTTTCGGGGTGGTTGAGCGCGTTGGATACCGTGCCCAGCGAGACTCCTGCCTCGCGCGCGACGTCGCTGATTTTTACCTTTGCCATAGCGGCCCCTTTGATGCGTTTCAAGTACAAGCCAGATTGTAGCATCGCCCGCCCCTAGGGTGTCAAAACCTGCCAATTTGGGACAGGTTTATTTTGGTAGGTTTTATCTGGGGAAACGCTGCTACTGCCCCGGACCACCACAAAGGGGACAGGCACCTTTGTGGTGGTTTGGACCGGCTGGACGTGTGTGAATCGAGTGGTATCCAGTTTAAGGTACCACTTCTGGTATATCAGCTTGCGTTTGCGTGAGTACAATACTCGAACGTTATACGTCTCAGCGCCCCCTGTGCGTGGACGTCTTGCAGCCACGCGAACGAAGGGATTTATCCTATGTGCGGAATTGTCGGCTACACCGGCTCTGATATTGCAAAGAACATCCTGGTCACAGGCCTTAAGCGCATGGAGTATCGCGGCTATGACTCCTCGGGTGTCGCGCTCGAGGTGGGCGAGGGCGCTGCGGCACACCTCGACGTCATTCGCCGCGTGGGCAAGGTTGCGGGCCTGGAGAGTGAGCTTTCCAACATCGACAGCGACGCTACCTGCGGTATCGGCCACACCCGTTGGGCGACCCACGGCAAGCCCTCCGTCGTTAATGCCCATCCCCACACCAGCTGCGACGGTCGTATCGCCATCGTCCACAACGGCATCATTGAGAACTTCGCCGAGCTGCGCGAGGAGCTGGAGGGCCGCGGCCATCACTTTAAGAGCGAGACTGACACCGAGGTCTTCGCGCATCTGATCGAAGAGGCCTATGCCGAGACGCACGACCTGATGGTCTCCGTGCGCGAGGCCTGCACCCACGTGGTGGGCGCCTATGGCTTGGCCGCCGTGTGCGCCGACGAGCCCGGCGTAATCGCCGTCGCTCGTAAGGATTCCCCGATCGTGGTCGGCATGGGCGAGACCGGCTCCTACGTTGCCTCCGACGTGATCGCGCTCATCGACGCCACCCGCGATGTCGTGGTGCTCGAGGACGGTCAGTTTGCCAAACTCACGCCCGCAGGCGTCGAGTACACCGACGAGGCCGGCAACGTTATCGAGCCCAAGGTCACCCACATCGACTGGGACCTGGACATGGCAGAAAAGGGTGGCTACCCCGACTTTATGCTCAAGGAGATCCACGAGCAGCCGCGCGTCGTGCGCGATACCCTGGTTGGCCGCATGACCCCCGCCGGTGAGCTTGATATCGACGAGCTGGGCCTGTCCCTCGAGGAGCTCAACGACATCGACCGTGTCTACGTGATCGCCTGCGGCACCAGCTATCACGCCGGTCTTATCGCAAAGAATCTGATTGAGGGCTGGGCTCGCATTCCCACCGAGGTCGAGGCTGCCAGCGAGTTCCGCTACCGCAATCCCATCATCACGCCGACGACGCTCGTCGTTGCCGTGTCCCAGTCGGGCGAGACGGCCGATACCCTCGCCGCCATTCGCGACGCGCGTATCAAGGGCGCCAAGGTCTTTGGCATCACCAACGTGGTGGGCAGCCCCGTGGCGCGCGAGAGCGACGGCGTCATCTACACCAAGGCCAACAAGGAGATCGCGGTCGCTTCGACCAAGAGCTTCATCGGTCAGGTTGTGAGCCTGACGCTTTTGGCTCTGCTGCTGGCGCAGGTCAAGTACCGTTTGACCACCAAGCAGACGCGCATGATGTTCCGCGAGCTTTCCGATACGGCCGAGCAGATTCAGTGGATTTTGGACACGCAGGCCGAGGCCGTGCACGAGGCCGCCCTGCTGTGCAAGGACGCGCAGTCGGCGCTGTTCGTGGGTCGTGGCATGGGTGCCGCTATTTCCTACGAGGGCGCGCTCAAGCTCAAGGAGGTTAGCTACCTGCACGCCGAGGCATATGCCGCCGGCGAGATGAAGCACGGCCCCATCGCACTGATCGATCCGGGCTTCCCCGTCATCGCCGTGGCCACCAAGAGCGCCACCTACGACAAGACCGTGTCGAACCTCATGGAGTGCAAGGCGCGCGGTGCCAAGGTTATCGTCGTTGCCACCGAGGGCGACGAGGAAATTAACAAGATCGCCGACTGCATCATCCGCGTGCCGGCCGTCCGCGACGTGTTCAGCCCCATCACGGCGAGCGTCCCGCTGCAGCTGCTCGCCCGCGAGGTTGCCATTCTGCGCGGCTGCGATGTCGATCAGCCCCGAAACCTGGCAAAGAGTGTCACAGTAGAGTAGCTGGTTCCGCCGTTCTAGCGACCAAGGCCCGGCTCCGTTGTGGCGGGGTCGGGCCTTGTTGCATTTGCCCAGATAAAACCTGCCAAAATAAACCTGTCCCTTTTTGCCAGGTTAGCGGAGCTTGCTGGTCTCGAAGTACTTGGGATATTGGTCTAGGACCTCGGTCTGGTTGCGGAACATCATATGCAGGTGCTTGCTGACCAAAAAGCTCGCCTCGATGGGGTCGCGGCCGGCGATGGCACGGCGGATTTGCTTGTGCTCGTTAACAATCTCCTGATTGTCGAGCCTCTGCGTGGCGGCGCGCAGCCAGCGGAAGCGCTCCAGGTCGGCATTGGTCGCCTCGAGCCACGACCACACGGTGCTGCGGCACGCGATGCTAAAGATCATGCGGTGCATGAGGTTGTCGCTTAAAAAGAAGCCGATGCGATCCTCCTCGGCCATGGTCTTTTCCTGCAGCGCGATGGCTCGGTCGAGCTGCTCGATGCCTGCCGAGGCGGCACGGGCGCAGCACTCCACAATCACCTGCTTTTCCAGGTGCTCGCGAATGTAGCAGGCGCTCTCGGCAAGAGTGAGGTTGATGGGCGAGACATAGGTGCCGCTTTGGGGCACGGTACGCACCAGGCCCTCTTGCGCCAGACGCACCAGCGCCTCGCGCACAGGGGTGCGCCCCATATCGAGGTCGTCGCAAAGCTGCTTGACGCCTAGCTTTTCGCCCGGCTTGTAGTCCAGGTAGACGATTTTGCGTCGAATGGTGTGGTAGGACTGGTCCTGTAGGCTCGTTTCCTGCTCGCCGACGTGCATCGATTCTTCCATAGTGCCTCGCAACCGTTCTATCACACTGATATGTCAGCTGTTAATTATGCCGCGAATCGGCTCTCCGCGGTGGGTAATTCGGCTGTTGCCCAAGAACTATTGCGGCATCTTAGTCTGCATTTGCGCGGGGCTGTGCTCAATGTTGCCGTATCATAAGCCGTCGCAAACGTGAAATAGAAAGAAGGAATCCCATATGCAACTGGCGAATATCGTACGCGAGCGCTGGAAGGGTGTCTTGTTCTGCCTAATCGTCGCCATCCCCGCGACGTTGCTCGGCAAACAGGTTGAGGTGGTCGGCGGGCCGGTGTTTGCCATCCTCTTTGGCATGGTCCTGGCGCTCGTCTTTCCCAAGAATCGTCGCGAACAGCTCGCCGCCGGTGTCACCTATACGTCTAAAAAAGTCTTGCAGTACGCGGTAATCCTGCTTGGCTTTGGCATGAACCTCTCGCAGATTCTGTCCAAAGGCGCTCAGTCGCTGCCGATTATCGTGGCGACGATCTCGACCTCGCTTGTCATCGCCTTCGTGCTCTGCCGCGTTATGAACGTGCCGGGCAAGATCGCGACGCTTGTGGGCGTGGGTTCGTCGATTTGCGGCGGTTCTGCCATCGCCGCGACCGCGCCCATTATCGATGCCGACGATCGTGAGATTGCCCAGGCTATTTCGGTCATCTTCCTGTTTAACGTTATCGCGGCGCTCGTGTTCCCGACGCTCGGCGGCATGCTCGGCCTGACCAACGAGGGCTTTGGCCTGTTTGCCGGCACCGCCATCAACGACACCTCGTCGGTAACGGCTGCGGCGAGCGCCTGGGACAGTATGCATCCCGGCGCCAATGTGCTCGAGAGCGCCACGGTGGTCAAGCTCACCAGGACGCTGGCCATTATTCCCATTACATTGGCTCTCGCATGCTGGCAGATGCATCTGGCGCGCAAGGCCGGCGGCGACGCCAAAAGCACGTTCTCGCTTAAACGTGCGTTTCCCATGTTTGTGTTGTTCTTTGTGCTGGCGAGCGTGATCACCACGGTGCTTCAGCTTCCTGCATCTATTACGGCGCCCATCAAGGAGCTGTCGAAGTTCTTTATTGTGATGGCCATGGCGGCTATTGGCTTTAATACCGATATCGTCGAGCTGGTCAAAAAGGGCGGCAAACCTATCGCATTGGGCTTTTGCTGCTGGATTGGCATTGCATGCATGAGTTTGGGAATGCAGCACGTGCTGGGAATCTGGTAGAGAAGTAGCTGATTTGTGTGTTGCGTGCTGGCGAGCGCATTCTCACGGTGGAGCGATAGGAGCTCTTGCGGGTATGGCTTGTCCGCAGGTTGATAGGTCCCGAAGAGCTCTTATCGCCCCGCCAGGATGGCGATGCGGGGCAATTCATATACTCGCAGGACGGCGACTTTTGCCCTATAGTGTTTGGTGAGTAATATCGTTCAATTTTGAAACACTCGGTCGTGCGACCGTCGGCGGTTGCACGTCGCCGCGGACAGGGACAAATCATGGATAGCGATGCCAAGCTGCAGATTCTGATTGAGGCATTGTCCGCAGCCGGAGCATCGGCGCTGGCAATCGACGAGCGCGGTGGCGTTGTGATCTCGACTATGAGTGACGCGGCGCTCGAGCAGGATATCGCTGCTTTTGTTTCCGAGCGTCTCGCTCGCGTGGGCGATGGGGCGCGCCTGGTGATGGGCCACGAGGGCGTGCGGTTGAGCTTGACGGTGCGCCCGACGGCCAAGGAGCGCGGAGCGCTTTGGGTGGTCGTGGCGCATGAGGTGCGCGCCGCTGCGACGCATGCGGGCATCGAGTGGCTCAA
Organism: uncultured Collinsella sp.; assembly: GCA_959606495.1. Taxonomy (GTDB): domain Bacteria; phylum Actinomycetota; class Coriobacteriia; order Coriobacteriales; family Coriobacteriaceae; genus Collinsella. Next base: position 14,150 of record CAUHJB010000032.1, read on the forward strand.
TGCCGACGAAGTCGAGGCTCGCTACGCGTCGAGCACGTACGGCATCGTCGAAGACGCGGCGGCGGTCGCTGTCCCCGTACGGGAGAGCTATGCGCGTGGGGTGCCCCTTATGCTCGAGGGCGAGCTGGGCGCGGGGCAGGATCAGATTGCAAGACGCCTGTACCTGGATGGACCCTATGCCGATCAGCCCTTTGTGTCCGTTGCGCTCGATGAGCTTACGGATCGCGGCTGGCGCCATCTGCTCAAAAGTTCCGAATCGCCGCTATTCCAAACGGGGCTGACACTTTGTATGGGCGGCTGGCATGCTGTTGGCCCCCAACGTCTGCGCGAGCTCGTGTCCGCAATGATCGACACGGCGCTCGCAACTCGTTGCCATGTGGTGTTGACGGCAAACGATATGCCGGGCGGCGGCGAAAGCGATCAGGCCGCTTTTGTAACCGAGCGCTTGGCCTGCGCAGTAAGTGTGGCGCCCGCGATTGCCGAGCAGGGTGGCGCATCGAAAAAGGTTGCGCAGTATTTGTCGTATCTGTCAGATGTCTTTGGAACTGCCGCTCCGAGTATGTCCGAGGAGGCCGCCTCGACGCTCAACGGCTATCGCTGGCCACGCAACTATCTGCAGCTTCGCGAGGTCTCGGAACGACTCTATATATTAGTAGGGTCGGGTGTGGCGGAGCGCGCGGTGGCGGAGGAGGTGCTCGCCCAGGAGGACGTCATCAAAACCGCAACCTTTGGCGCTCCGACGCTCGACAGCGACCTGTATATCCTGCGGCCACTGGCCGATACCGAACGCGACATCGCGCGGCTGGTCGTAGGCTACCTTCAGGGCAACCGGACCCGCGCTGCCGAGGTGCTGGGAATAAGCCGCACGACCCTGTGGCGCTTGCTGAAGGACGATGACCGCTGAGCGAGGCGCCCGTGACCGCATGCGGCGCGTGTGCTACAGTCCAAAGCAGTAATGTTTCGATTGTGTTACGGCGTGCGGGGGCGTATGGCGGAGACTTCAAAACCAAACCGGAATAGACGGAGCACGGCTCCAGTTAACCGCCGCACGACGTCCCGGACGTGGGGCAAGCACGCGTCGGGGTTCGACGGTTCGTTCAAGCGCACCAAATATGGCTATCCTTCGGCAAGCGCCCGCTTGGCCATGCAGGCAGAGTCCTCGTTGTGGGGCCGCAAGTGCGTGGTGGGCTCAAAGCTCAAGCACGACGGAACGCTCGGCTACATCAGCCGTGGCGCTGCTCGCCGTAGCGGCCTCAATCCCGCAGGCTGGCATCGCTACGTTCCGATCGCGGTCGTTGTTGCGGTGATTGTCATCGCGCTTGCGGCGCTTGGTTACGCCGGCGGCGGCGCGAGTCTGGGCGCGATGTTCAAATCGCCCGAACTTGCGCATGCAGGCACAGAAGTTGTCGAGGGTGCTCAGATCCAGACGGGCGTCGCGCCCCAGCGCGGTATCGTTGCGGCGGCCTCCACCATCGCCGATGCGCATAAGAACGAGGACGAACAAGGCGACGGCGCCGAAACGACTCGCACGAACGAAACGACGACAACTCCATCGGCAAGATAAGTTGCGAGCGGGGCAGCAAATTTGGGACGGGGCCTTTTAGCTGCCCAAGTGCCAGATGCCAACAGTGACGCGGTCGATGTCAGTCACCAACAGCGAGCGAGCCGCATTTGCGCCAAGGTGACGTGAAATGAGAGGGCGCTGACCTTCTGGTCGCGCCCTCGATATTGAACGTCAGATTGGCGTGAATGCGGCTCGCGCAGCGTCAAGCGGTCCGCCGTTCGTTAGAACGGCGGAACTAATTACCCGACGTATACCACGTTGTCGCGGCGCGGCTTTGCCTCGGGGAGTGCGTCTTCGGCATAGCCCAGAATGCAGTTGCCCACACCGCGTAGGCTTCCGTCGGCGGGCAGACCCCACTTGGCCAGCAGTTCCAGTCCCTCGGGCAAATCGAAAACCTCGTGGGCGCGATGTATCCAGCACGAATCAACACCCAGCGCATAGGCAGCATTGAGCAGGTTGCCCATGGCAAGCGATCCATCTTCCAGATGCGTGGGCACGCTGCGGTCGACGAGCACCACCACAACGGTCTTGGCGCCGTAGAAGGGATCTCCCTCGCTGCCCATAACTTGGGCGTTGAGCTGCGAGAGGCGCTCGACGGTTGCGGGATCGGTGACGGCGACAAACGTCACCGGCTGGCGGCCCATGCCGCTCGGTGCATATTGGCCGGCCTCGATAATGCGTGCGAGCTTCTCGGCCTCGACAGGGCGATCGCTGTATTTGCGGCAGCTGCGGCGGTGGATGAGTGCTTCGATGGTCTCCATGGGTCCTCCTGACGTTGGTTTCGATGCCTCGTTCTTACCCGCCGAACCAAAACCGTAATCGCGTAGTCGGCCCCAAACAACGCAAGCTACCAAGTGGAAAAGTTGGTTTGCATAAAACTTCAGCCAGAATGTGACAAACCGGTGGGATGGTTAAACGTTTTATCCCGTCTACCCTGCGGTTTTTTACCACTTGCCTAAAACATGGGCGCATATCCATTGATAAAGGTTTTACTAAAGGGGTACCAACGTTTATCAATGCGCTGTGGTGGCGCTGGGCCAGGAGGTAACTATCATGTTCCAGGCTGGAGATGTTGTCGAGACTGACTTCGAAGGATTTCTGAAGCTGCTGCGTTCCAAGACGCGTGCTTTTGTGACAATCGACAACCACGAGTACTACATCACGCATACCGATGGCTATTGGCGTGTTCAGGATTGCGAGGCCCTCAACGATAAGGGCCACTTTACTGACTGCTCCGAGCTGGTCAACACGGTCTGCGAGGTCGTCGAGCTGCCTTGGATCTGCGGCAAGAGCCTGCACGACAGCTTTGCGGGCGCTACGGTCTACGAGGCCGTCGCTGCCTAACGGGCAAATACATCGCTATTCTCGCGTGACCGCCGGCGCCGCCCCCGCGCCGGCGGTCTTTTTCTATCGATATGCAATGTGGAGCCGACCATATATAACGAGCTTATTGACAATGGTCAAAACTCGGACTAATCTAAAAAACAAATTGGTCAAAATTCGGACAATCGAATGGTGGGATAGATGAATAGTGCGGTTACGCTGGTCGATTTCGACCGGATGCTCAACGGACTCGACCATATCTATTCGGAGTTCTCGCGCGCCTGCGGTCTTTCGGACTGCGCCTATTGGATGCTCGTCGACACCAGCACGGCGGGCGGTAGCGTCGCCGTAAGTCGTCTGACAAGCGAATGGTTCTATAGCAAGCAGACCATCAACTCGGCCATTAAAACCTTGACGGCGCGTGGCCTCGCCACGCTGGAGTTTGCCGAGGGCAGTCGCAAAAACAAGGTTGTGAGCCTGACCGAAGAGGGCAGGCGATTTGCCGAGCGTTATGCGCTGCCGGCGGTCGAGGCCGAACAGCGAGCCTTTGGTGCGCTTGAGTCGTGGGAGCAGCGCGAGATTATGCGCTTGATCGGCAAATTCTCCCAGGTGCTCAGTGACGAGTGCGAGGAATTTAAGCAGCAGGTTGCCGCTGCAAACCAGGCGGAAGATCGACGCGAGGGGGAGTCGTGCGACTGTTAATGAGGTTTCTGAAGCCCTATCGAGGGCTTGTCGCAGTGACGCTGCTGGTGCTGCTGGTGGATAACATCGGCACGCTGTTGGTTCCCACGATGCTGGCGAACATGGTCAACACCGGTATTACCACGGGCGATATCGACTATATTTTACGCAACGGCCTGTACATGCTTATCGCGACCGGCATGGCCAGCGGCGGCACGGTGCTGGGCTGCTATCTTTCGGCGCGCCTGGCCGCCAACGTGGCCTGCGATATCCGCAATGCCGTGTACGACAAGTCGCTCGAACTCGCGGCTAGCGACTTTGAGCGCTTTGGCACGGGTTCGATGATCACACGCTCGCTCAACGACATCAACGTGATTCAGCAAGCTGTCCTTCAGACGATTCAGTTGGTGCTGCCGGTGCCGTTCTTGGCCGTGGCAGGCATCATTTTTGCTTGGTTCATCGATCCCGCCATGGGCACGCTGCTGGGTGTGGTCGTTGCGATCGTGCTGGTGGCGGCGGTCTTTACGGTGGCTAACGCCGCGCCGATCTTTATGCGTCTGCAGAGCTTTATCGACCGCATGAACGTGGTGCTGCGCGAGAACATCGTGGGCGTGCGCGTCATCCGCGCATTTAACAAGGAGCGCCACGAGGAGCAGCGCCTGGACGAGGTGTTTAGCGATTACGCGGCCAACGCCATCAAGGTCAACCACCTGTTTGTGGGTCTCGACAGTTCCAGCTTCTTTTTGATGAATATCGCCGAGGTGGCGGTGCTGTGGGTGGGCGGCAACCGCGCGGGCGTCCACGCCATGCAAATCGGCAGCATCTCGGCCGTGTTGGAATACGCGATCTTGATCCTGTTCTTTGTGATGATGGCGCAGATGGTGATTCTGACGCTTCCGCGCGCTGCGGCGTGCCTCAACCGCGCGCAACAGGTGCTCGAAATCGAGCCGAGCATCGTGGACGGCAAGGCAACGCTGGGCGACGGGGCGCCTGAGTCCGCAGATGGTGCCGACGCGGTTGCCGTGTTCGACCATATGTCGTTCCGTTTTGACGATGCCGACGAGGACACCCTGTGCGACCTGAGTTTTGCCTGCCGCCGCGGACAGACGACCGCGATCGTGGGCTCAACGGGCTCGGGCAAGTCAACGGTGGCCAAGCTTTTGCTTCGCTTCCACGATGCCACGAAGGGCGCCATTCGCCTGAACGGCGTTGACCTGCGCGACCTTTCGCAAGGTGAGATTCGCGGGCATATCGCTTACGTGCCGCAGAAGGCGTGGCTGTTCTCGGGCACGGTGGCGAGCAACCTGCGCTTTGGCAACGAGGGCGCGACTGATGCCGACATGCTCCATGCGCTGGAGGTTGCCCAGAGCACCTTTGTGCTCGATCAGCCCCAGGGGCTCGATACTCCGGTATCCCAGGGCGGCACGAACTTCTCGGGCGGTCAGCGCCAGCGCCTGGCGATCGCCCGCGCACTCATGAAGCATGCCGATCTATATATCTTCGATGACAGTTTTTCGGCCCTGGACTTTAAGACCGATGCCGCCCTGCGCCATGCGCTGCAGGACGAGACGCGCGATGCCGCGGTGCTCATCATCGCGCAACGTATCTCGACTATTTTGCATGCCGATCAGATCGTGGTGCTCAAAGACGGCGAGATCGTGGGCCTAGGCACGCACGACGAGCTCATGGAAACCTGCGAGGTGTACCGCGCTATCGCGGAATCGCAGATGAAGGGAGGTGAGTAGCATGACCGAGGAGCTCAAGAAGCAGGCCATCGCCGAGGATGCCGCGGTTGCAGAGACAGTTGAGGAGACGGGCGCCACACCCGGCCTGGACGAAGCCGCCAAGGCGGCGGAGCGCGAGGCTCGCCGCCAGGCACTCTACGAGGAAAACGAGCGCGCCGAGGACGAGCGCGCCCGCGCCGAGGCGGAACGCATGCGCGACGTTGACGACGAGGACGAGGACGAGACGCCCCGCGACACCTGGGCGACGGTGCGCCGCCTGTGGAGCGAAGCCGCCGGCGACCATTGGCGCTTCTATATCGTGTTCGCGAGCATTGTGTTCTATGTCATCTTTAACACCGCCGCGCCGGCATATAGCGCCCGCGTGATCGATGAGCTGTGGGGCCACATTCAGGTGGCGTTTGCCAACAACACTACCTTCAGCATTACCTGGGAGAACTGCGGCAGGACCATCTTCATCTACTTTATGATCTGGAC
>CAUHJB010000033.1:0-19865 GCA_959606495.1 uncultured Collinsella sp.
GCAGCCGCAGCTATCGTGTGCTGGCACAGATCGGCTGTGACGACCGCCAGATTCGTCATTCGGTGATGGCGCAGCAAGCGGTATTCTTCCTGTTCCCGCTGGCAGTGGGCTTGGCGCACTCCTTTGTGGCGCTCAAGGTGATCATCGAGCTGGTGAGCGTATTCGGCGATATGAGCATCGCCGGCACCGTGGGCCTCACCTGCGCGATTTTCCTGGCGGCCTATGGTGGCTACTTCCTGGTAACGTACCTCATGAGCGCCGGCATGGTACAAGCTGCCATCGCCACCCGCTACAGCGAGTAACAAGCGGGCAAAACCGTCGCAAAATCAGAGCGAATAACCGCCGCGAAGGGAGTTCAGCTCCCTTCGCGGCGTTTTTTGTCTGACTGATGAGTCTCAAGGCCAAGTGAGTAGACTTTTTTGGATCTGTCGAGCACATTGCGGGTAGCGCCCAACAAAACCGCAGGTCAGAACTGTGGCGCATTTGGTCGTGCTTCGCCTCCTGCAAAAAGCCTACTCACTCAGTTTTTTCTGTTAGAAGATCGCCGCGAGGGAAAGCAGCTCTCCTACGGCTGTTGACGTTTGCCCAGATAAAACCTGCCAAAATAAACCCGTCCCTTTTTGGTCGGTGTGGGTTTTTGGACGCTTGCCCGACGAGAGTGGATAATCTCCCACTTTGAGCGCGAACATGGGCCAAAAACGGGAGATTATCCACTCTCGTGGTGAGCGGGCTCTTGTGTCGATTCATTCCCTTTTTAGTAGGCTGTGCTTGCACTTTAGCGTGCGACAGCGGATAATGCCGAGCACTCGACAATACGCTTATTGCTCTTTCTATAGATTGAGGAGGCCCCTATGGCCATGGAATTCAAACGCAAGTTGCCGATCCCCATGGAGATCCGCGAGGAAATGCCGCTTCCCGCCGAGCTTACCGCCAAAAAGCAGGCATTCGACGCCGAGGTCGCCAAGGTCTTTACCGGCGAGGACGCACGCAAGGTGCTCATCATCGGCCCGTGCTCTGCCGACCGCGAGGACTCGGTGCTTGAGTACATGAACCGACTGGCCAAGGTCGCCGAAGAGGTCAAGGACAAGCTCATCATCATTCCGCGCGTCTATACCAACAAGCCGCGCACCAAGGGCACCGGCTACAAGGGTCTGCTGCACAACCCCAACCCCGAGGCTCCCGACGACCTGCTCGAGGGCGTCAAGGCCATCCGCCACATGCACCTGCGCGTCATCGAGGAGACGGGCTTCTTCACCGCTGACGAGATGCTCTACCCGTCCAACTACCAGTACCTCGTCGACTTGCTGAGCTACGTTGCCGTGGGCGCGCGCTCGGTCGAGAACCAGGAGCATCGCCTGGTGTCGAGCGGCATTTCGGTACCCGTGGGCATGAAGAACCCCACTGCCGGCTCCACCACCGTCATGCTCAACTCCATCTACGCCGCCCAGGCGCACCAGAGTTTTATCTTCCGCAACTGGGAGGTCGAGTGCGACGGCAATCCGCTCGCGCACGCCGTCATGCGCGGCTACATTGGCCTCGACGGCCGCACCTACCCTAACTACCACTACGAGCATCTGGAGCGTCTTGCCGAGCGCTACACCGAGCACGCCGGTTATGCCAACCCAGCGGCGGTCATCGACTGCAACCATGACAACTCGGGCAAGCGTCCGCTGGAGCAGTATCGCATTTGCAAGGAGGTGCTCGACAGCTGCCGCCGCAACGAAGCCATCTCCAGGCTGGTCAAGGGCTTTATGATCGAGTCCTACCTTGAGGACGGCAACCAGCCGGTCGACGGCGGCGTCTTTGGCAAGTCGATCACCGATCCGTGCCTGGGCTGGGAAAAGACCGACTACCTCATTCACGAGATCGCGGAACGTATTTAGTTACGCGGGTTTACCAACCCGCGTAACGGCGCTCGCTGTCCGCCCTCTACCTGCGGCGTTGTCTTGCTCCAGGGGCACTCATTGGGGACGTACTTAAATGAGTAGTCGTTGGGGACGTTCTTGTTTGACTAGTCGTTTAAGAACGTCCCCAATGACTACCTTTCAAACCTGGCAGTTAGGGACGTTCCTTATCTGCCGGCACTTGGGGACACTCCTTGCATCGGCTGACGCGGTTTGCTCGCTGGCATTGCTAGATTTTTTGGCGTTCTCTAAGTCCTGTGGGCAAAAAATGGCAAATATGAGTACTGTTGCTAGCGTAGTATCATATCGATCTTACAAGATAATAGACACAACAGTAAATATGTTCATTAACGTTGGCACACAGAAGCATGCTGCCGGGCATTTTGATCAATTTGAAGGCATATCTAGGCCGCAATGAGGTCGTTTGGGGCAGTTTTGGCTGTTACTAAAAAGGTGACAGTACTCATATTTGCCATTTTTTGTCCACGGGGCCTTGAGGGAGGGCGTCAATCAGGTCCCAGGGGAAGCGGTTCGAGGGCCGCAGAACAAAAAACGGGGGCGCAGGCTGTCCTGCGCCCCCGTTCTCGGGCGTTATTCGTTCCCTGCGGCAGAATTTACGCCGCTTCGTCGAACTGCGAGTTGTACAGGTCGGCGTAGAAGCCGCCCTGGGCGAGCAACTCGTCGTGCGTACCCTTCTCGACGATGTCGCCGTCGCGAATTACCAAGATCACGTCGGCGTTGCGGATCGTGGACAGGCGATGCGCGATGACAAAGCTCGTGCGGCCCTGCATCAGCGCATCCATGGCGCGCTGGATGAGCTCCTCGGTGCGGGTATCGACGTTGGAGGTCGCCTCGTCCAAAATCAGCGCCGGGCGGTCGGCCAAAATGGCGCGGGCGATGGTCACGAGCTGGCGCTGGCCCTGCGACAGGTTAGTGCCCTCCTCGTTGATCATAAAGTCGTAGCCGCCGGCGAGCGTATGGATAAAGTGGTCGCAGCGTGCGGCGCGCGCGGCGGCCTCGACCTCGGCGTCAGTCGCATCGGGACGTCCGTAGCGGATGTTCTCGCGGATGGTGCCATTAAACAGCCAGGTATCCTGCAGCACCATGGCAAACTCGCCGCGCAGTGCCGCGCGGTCCCAGTCGCGCACGTCGACGCCCTCGACGCGCAGCGAACCGCCGTCCACGTCGTAGAAACGCTGCAGCAGCTTAATGAGCGTGGTCTTGCCGGCGCCGGTGGGGCCGACGATGGCGATGGTCTGACCGGGCTGCGCCTCGCAGCTAAAGTCGTGGATGATGGTCTTGTCGGGCGTGTAGCCAAACTTGACATGGTCGAACTCCACGTGGCCGGGGCGCTTCTCGGGAATCTGCGCGTCGGCCTTCTGCTCCTCCTCGGGCGCGGCCAAGAACTCAAAGACACGCTCGGTGGCGGCGGCCATCGACTGCATCGTGTTGCTCACGTTGCCCAGCTGCTGCACGGGCTGCGTAAAGTTGCGAACGTACTGGATAAAGCTCTGAATATCGCCAGGCGTGGCATTGCCGGTCAGCGCGAGCTGCGCGCCCACCACGACGACGCCCACGTAGCCCATGTTGCCCACCAGGCTCATAAGCGGCATCATCAGGCCCGACAGGAACTGCGAGCGCCAGCCACTAATAAAGAGGCGGTCGTTTTGACGGTCGAACTCCTCGATCGAGGCCTCGGCGCGGTCGAACACCTGAATGACGTTCTGGCCGGCAAAGTCCTCCTCGATAATGCCGTTGACGGTGCCCAGGACCTGCTGTTGCTCGCGGAAGTACGGCTGCGAGAAGTGAATCATCACGGTCAGGATAATCGCGGCTGCCGGCAGCGTGAGCACGGTGACGCCGGTGAGCGGCAGGCTGATCGACAGCATCATGACGAGCACGCCGATAATCTGCGTCACTGACGTGATGAGCTGCGTCACGCTCTGGTTGAGTGACTGACCCAGCGTATCGACGTCGTTGGTGATGCGGCTGAGCACGTCGCCCTTGCTGTGGCCGTTGAAGTAGCTCATCGGCACGACGGCGATCTTGGCGGCGATCTCCTTGCGCATGCGATAGCAGATCTTTTGCGTGACGCCGGTCATGAGCCAGCCCTGGATGAGGCTGCAGACAGAGCTTGCCAGATACAGGCAGAGCAAAAAGCCGAGCGTCTTGGCGATCCAGGCAAAGTTGACATCGCCGGTACCGTTGACCTTGGAGACCAGGCCTTCGAACAGTTTGGTCGTAACCTGGCCGAGCACCTTGGGTCCCACAATGTTAAAGATGACCGAGCACACGGCAAAGGCGACGGCGGCAAACACGGCAATCTTGTGCTGACCGATATAGCCGAGTAGCTGCCTCATGGTGCCCTTAAAGTCCTTGGCCTTTTCGCCGCGGCCCATGCCACCCATGCGGCCCATGGGACCGCGCCGGCGGGTGGGCTTGGGAATCTGAGTCTTGGTCTTGTCTGCCATTAGCGCTCGCCTCCTTCCATGACGGCTTCAATTTCTTCTTGGGTAAGCCCCAGCTCCTCGGCGGAAAGCTGCGACTGTGCGATCTCCAGGTACGCCGGGCAGCTGCGCAGCAGCTCCTCGTGCGTACCGGTGCCCACCACGTGGCCGTCGTCGAGCACGATGATCTGGTCGGCGTGCATGATGGTTGCGATGCGCTGGGCCACGACCACGAGCGCGGCGTCGGTAACGTTTTTGGCAAGCTCTTCGCGCAGGCGCGCGTCGGTCTTGTAGTCGAGGGCACTAAACGAGTCATCGAACACCACGACCTCGGGCTTTTTGGCCAATGCGCGGGCGATGGCCAAGCGCTGGCGCTGACCACCCGAGACATTGGAGCCACCCTGGCTGATGGGGGAGTCGTAGCCGCCCTCGCGCTCGGCGATAAAGTCCTTGGCCTGTGAGATGCGCGCGGCTTGGCGCATGTCATCATCGCTTACCATGTCGCCGGCAAACTTAAGGTTGCTCTCGACGGTGCCCGAGAACAGGCGACCCTGCTGCGGAATATAACCGATACGGCGGCGCAGCTCAGAGAGGGTCATGTCACGCACGTCGACGCCGTCAAGCGAAATGCTGCCGCCCGTGACGTCGTACAGGCGCGGAATCAACTGCACGAGCGTGGACTTGCCCGAGCCCGTGGAGCCAATGATGCCGAGCATCTGACCGGCATGCGTGGTGAAGTTCACGCCGCTGATGACATCGGCGCGGGCATCGGGATACTGGAAGCTCACGTCGCGGAAGGTGAGCTCACCGCGCGGCGCGCTGGCCACGGGCAGTTTGGGCGAGACAGGGTCGTTGATGCTCGTGGGGCAAGTGATGACCTCTTCCACGCGCTCGGCTGCGACCTCGGCGCGGGGCAGGATGACCGAAACCATGGTGAGGATCATAAACGCCATGACGATCTGCATGGTGTAGGAGATAAACGCCATCATGTTGCCGACCTGCATCACGCCGTCGGACACGCCCTGCGCGCCAAACCAGACGATGAGCACGGTGATGCAGTTCATGACCAGCATCATGAGCGGCATCATAAAGCTCATGGCGCGGTTGGTGTAGAGCTGCGTGGTCATCAGGTCGAGCGATGCCTTGTCAAAACGCTCGAGCTCATGTTCCTCGCGGTTGAACGAGCGGATGGGCATAAGGCCGTCGAGCAGCTCGCGGGCGGTAAGGTTCACGCGGTCCACAAAGCTCTGCATCTTTTTGAACTTGGGCATGGTGAGGCCCATAAGCACGCCGACGACGGCCGAGACCGCGATGATGGCCACGGCGATGGTCCACTCCAGGCCGGTGTGGTTGGCCAGGACGCGCATGACGGCGACGATGCCCATGACGGGGGCCATCAGGCACATGCGGATAAACAGGGTTGCGGCCATCTGAATCTGCTGAATGTCGTTGGTGCAACGAGTGATGAGCGAGGCCTGGCTAAACTTGCCCACCTCGGCCGGCGAGAAGTGCATAACCTTGTTGAAGGTCTCGCGGCGCAGGTCGCGGGCGATGGAGCAGGCGGTGCGCGAAGCCACGGCACCGGTCAGGATGGTGGCGACGAGCGACACCAGGCACAGCCCAAACATCGTGGTCGCCATGCGGCTCAGGTACGCGTTCTGCACGTCGGCGGGGTCGATGCCCTGCGCCTTGTACTCGTCCTGTACATAGCTCACGGCGCGCTGGGTGACGATGGAGCCCGACATGGAGCCCATTTTGTCCGCCATTTGGTTGGCGCCCTCGACGAGCTTGCTTTGGTCTACCAGACCGCCCTCGACACCCAGGCGCAGGCTCTTCATAGTGATCTTACCGCCGTCGGCATCAATCTGCTTTTGCATGTTCTGCGCCGCCGCGGCCTTCTGCTGCATCTCGGCGAGCTGCTCGGGCGTCATCGCTGCCATTTGCTCGGGGGTGGGCATGGCCTGGGCAGCGTTGTCGTCTTTCTCGCTGGACGAGCCCATCATGTCGCCCATGGAGTTGGCGTCGATGCCCTGGTTGAGCGAAAGGACAACAGTCTCGGGCAGGCTCATAATGTCGGCAATCTTGCTTCCATCGGCACGCTCTTCCTCGGTGCCCTCGTACGTTCGAATGTCGTTTTTGTCAGCCTTGCTAAACACGGCCTCCACAGCCTTGGCGTCCTTGGCGCTCATAAAGAGTTCGAGGTCGTCGAGCGATTCGGCGCGGATGGTGTCGGGTACGGGCGACGCGATGCCGCCTTGCTGCACACCCACGTCGACGATGTCGCTCATATAGGTAGGCAGTGCCAGATCGGCGTTGCAGCTGATTACGATAAGTACGATAGCTGCAAACAGTGCCGGGATATGTTTTTTAAAGAGCTTGAGAATCCTCACTCGGCATCTCTCCTTTCTTGATTGCGGTCGATAATTTCGTTGGCACGTCTAAGAAGGCGCACCATCTCTTGGGTATCTGTTTCGCCAAGCTGCTCGAGGAAGGCCGCGGTGCGGTCCTCGAATTCCCGACGTTTGATTTCGATAACCTGGAATCCTTTGTCGGTCACCGTGACGTGTACGCGACGACGGTCGGTCTTTGAGTGCTCGCGCTCGACCCAGCCCTTGGCCTCGAGGGCGCGCAGGATATTGGCGATGCGGGCGCTCGAGACCCAGGCGCGATCGGCGAGTTCGCTCGGCGTGAGCGAGCCGCCGGCGCGCATGAGGGCGCGCATGACGGCCATCTCGCCACCCAGAGCCTGGTCGGCAAAGCGCGAAACGCGCTGGTGCATGCTGCCAAACTCGGTAAAGAGCTGACGCCCAAGCTCATGGAAATCGGTATCTTCCACCGAAAACCCCTAACACTAGAAACTATTTTCGGTGAAAGATGATACCCGCATATTCGGGCCTCATGCAGTGGGCAATATAAAGAGCGCATAAAGAGTTAAAAAATTCAATTGCTGAAGCGTTTCAAAGAACTATTATGCCCGCGGTTAGGCGAGGGGTTGTCACCACCATGACGACTGGGACTCATTTATCGCCACGTGCGATGCTCCAACTTCCCGCAAGGAGACACCTTATATAAAGGGGGATGGAGTCATGGCATTTGACTTCACGGGCAAGACCGCGATTGTCACGGGTGGCACTCAGGGCATTGGCCTCGAGATTGCCAAGGGCATCGTTGCGGGCGGCGGACACGTCGCGCTCATCGCAAGGAACGCTGCTAAGGGCGAGGCCGCGGTGGCCGAGCTCGGCGAGGGCAACAAGTTCTACCAGCTCGATGTTGCCGATGCGCCCAAGGCGCGCGAGACCGTCGAGCAGATTTTCACCGATCTGCCTCAAACCAATATCCTGATCAACTGCGCTGGCGTTATCAGCACCAAGAAGTTCGATGAGATCGATGACACCGAGTGGCGTCGCACCATCGACATCAACCTCAACGGTACCTTCACTATGATGAACGCCGTGTATCCGCACTTTAAGGCGGCCCATGCCGGCACTATCGTCAACGTGAGTTCCGTAGCGGGCAAGATCGGTGGCGGCCTGCTCGGCACAGCCGCCTACGCCAGCTCCAAGGCCGGTGTTAACGGTCTAACCAAGGCAGTCGCCAAGGAAGGCGGCAAGTTTGGCGTCCGCTGCAACGCCGTGTGCCCGTCACTTACCCTTACCGATATGACCTCGATTCTCTCTGACGAGAACTCTCAGCGCATCATCAACGGTATTCCTCTGGGCCGCGCCGCCCAGGCCAGCGAGCCTGCGCAGATGGTGCTGTTCTTCGCTTCCGACCTCGCCAGCTTCGTGAACGGCGAGATCGGCGACTGCGACGGCGGCATCGTCCTGGACGGGTAATACCCCACGACGATTATTCGGCGACGGTTCCTGCGACTCGGGACCGTCGCCTTCTTTCTGACATAGGCGCGTGCGGCTACGATTCGCATGCATCCAAAGGAGATATATATGAGTGAATCGACTGCGGTGGAGGCGCCGGCGGCAAAGGAGCCGTTCTTTAAGATGTCCTCCATCCCGGGTGCCAATATTTTGGTGCCGCTTTTGCTGGGCTGCTTGCTCAACACGCTATTCCCCGACCTATTCAAAACGCTCGGCAGCTTTACGCTTGGTATGACCCAGCAGGGTGCAGGCCCGCTCGTGGGCGCTTTTTTGCTCATCGTCGGTACGACGATTTCGTTTAAGAGTGCTCCTGCCGCCGCTGCCCGCGGCGCCATTATCATCGCCGTCAAGCAGATCGTGGTCGTTGCCGTGTCGCTGCTCATCCTTTATGTGTTCAACGACAACCTGTTTGGTATCTCGGCCATGGTAATGCTGGCCGCTTGCACGGGTGCCAACAACGCTATGTACGCTGGACTGATGGGCACCATGGGCAACGAGGCCGAGCGTGGCGCCGTCGCCATCACCACGCTCGTTGTCGGCCCTCCGGTCACGATGATTGTCCTTGGCGCCGCCGGTCAGGCTCCGATTGGCTGGTCGCTCGTGGGCGCCATCCTGCCGATCGTCGTCGGCATTATTCTGGGTAACCTCTTCCCGAGCTTTAAGAAGATGATGGCACCGGCACTTTCCGCCATCATCGTGCTCGTCTTCTTTGCCATGGGATCGACCATGACCTTTGGCCAGCTTATCAACGGTGGTCTTCCCGGCATCCTGCTCGGCGTGATCTGCTCGGTGGTCTTTGCAATTCCCGTCATCGCGGTCGATAAGCTCACGGGCGGTACGGGTGTCGCAGGTGCGGCCATTTCGAGCTGCGCCGGAGCCAATGTGGCCACGCCTGCTGCCATGGCAAGCGTCAACGAGGCCATGTACGGCGGCGCGGTGCTCGCGACGGCTACGGCGCAGGTCGCAGCATGTGCTATCGTGACGGCCATCTTGACCCCGCTGGTCACCAGCTGGTGCTACAAGCATTTTGAGGGCCAGGGCCACAGCAAGGCAACGACCGACAAGGCCGCCGCAGCCGCCTAATGCCAAGCGGCAATCAAAGCTAAATAACTAGCCATGCCACAGGGCGGCCCCGGGGGAAATCCCGTGGCCGCCCTGTAGTTTCTGTGGGGTCTCTGGGGCACTTTACCCTGCTAAAACTGGCATAACAGCTAGAGTGAACGTCGTACAAAGGCAAGGAAAAATACCAAACAAATCGGTGAACGGTAGTTGTTCGCGCTCGCATTTCCTGCGGATTTGTTAAAAACGCCATAATGGTATAAAAAAAGAAACATATAACAGCCCTGATGAAGGGGGTGGCTATGTTATCCTTCTCAAACGGGTGAAATCTTGGGTTTTGGGTTGCAGTTCCAAGGTGGACAAACGTTTTTCCCTGTACCAACGTGTGGCGAAGAACGGAAGAAGCCGGTAGTGCAAGCCGATGATTCAAGAATTCAATAAGCAGCGGTGTGAGAGAGCGCCGCATTACACGTAACTAGGAGCGTGGTTACACAATGCAGGAGGCATGGGAAGGCTTCAAGGAAGGCATCTGGACGGGAGAGGTTGACGTCCGAGACTTCATCCAGAAGAACTACACCCCCTACGAGGGCGACGAGTCGTTCCTCGCCGGCCCGACCGAGCGTACTAAGGAGCTGTGGGGCGAGGTTCTCGACCTGCTGCTCAAGGAGCGCGAGCAGGGCGGCGTCCTCGATATGGACACCAAGACCGTCACGGGTATCGTGAGCCACCCCGCTGGCTACATCGATAACGCCCATCGCGAGAAGGAGACCATCGTCGGTCTCCAGACTGACAAGCCGCTCAAGCGCGCGCTGCACGTCAACGGTGGTATCCGCATCGCTTGCCAGGCAGCCAGCCAGCACGGCTATAAGGTCGACGAGAACGTTGTCGAGCGCTACACCTTCGAGCGCAAGACCCACAACGCTGGCGTCTTCGATGTCTACACCCCCGAGATGCGTGCTTGCCGCTCGGCTCACATCATCACCGGTCTGCCCGATGGCTATGGCCGCGGCCGCATCATCGGCGACTACCGTCGTGTCGCCCTGTACGGCGTCGACTACCTGATCAAGGACAAGGAGGCCCAGAAGGCTTCCACTCCGACGGTCATGACCGCCGACAACATCCGCGATCGTGAGGAGCTGCAGGAGCAGATCCGCGCCCTCGGCGAGCTCAAGATGATGGCCGAGACCTATGGTTTCGATATTTCCAACCCTGCTACCAACACGCAGGAGGCCATCCAGTGGATGTACTTCGCCTACCTCGCTGCCGTCAAGGAGCAGAACGGCGCCGCTATGTCCATCGGCCGTACCTCTACGTTCATCGACATCTACGCTGAGCGCGACCTTGCCAACGGCACCTTCACCGAGGAGCAGATCCAGGAGTTCGTGGATCACTTCATCATGAAGCTCCGCATGGTCAAGTTTGCCCGTACCCCCGAGTACCAGGCCCTGTTTACCGGCGATCCGCAGTGGGTCACCGAGTCCATTGGCGGCATGGGTGTCGACGGCCGTACGCTCGTTACCAAGATGAGCTACCGCTACCTGCACACGCTCGAGAACATGGGCACCAGCCCCGAGCCCAACATGACCGTTCTGTGGTCGACCCGTCTGCCCGAGAACTTCAAGAAGTTCTGCGCCAAGACTTCTGTCGCCAGCTCCTCGATCCAGTACGAGAACGACGACCTCATGCGCGTTTACCACGGCGACGACTACGGCATCGCTTGCTGCGTGTCCTCCATGCGCATCGGCAAGGAGATGCAGTTCTTCGGCGCCCGTGCCAACCTGGCCAAGTGCCTGCTGTATGCACTCAACGGCGGTGTTGACGAGGTCTCCAAGAAGCAGGTCGGCCCCAAGTACCGCGCCGTCGAGGGCGACACGCTCGATTACGACGACGTTGTGGCCAAGTACAACGACATGATGAAGTGGCTCGCTGGCGTGTACGTCAACTCGCTGAACATCATTCACTACATGCACGACAAGTATTGCTACGAGCGCATCCAGATGGCTCTGCACGACAAGCACGTGCATCGCTGGTTCGCTACGGGCATCGCTGGCCTTTCCGTCGTGGCCGACTCCCTGTCCGCCATCAAGTACGCCAAGGTCCACCCCGTCCGTGACGAGAACGGCATCATCGTCGACTTCGAGACCGAGGGCGAGTTCCCCAAGTACGGTAACGATGACGACCGCGTCGACCAGATCGCTCACGACGTTGTGCACCAGTTCATGGAGTACATCCGCATGAACGACACCTACCGCAACTCCGTGCCCACGACCTCGGTTCTGACCATCACCTCCAACGTCGTGTACGGCAAGAAGACCGGCTCCACGCCCGACGGCCGCAAGGCTGGCCAGCCGTTCGCCCCGGGTGCTAACCCCATGCACAAGCGCGATAGCCACGGCGCCATCGCTTCGCTGTCTTCGGTTTCCAAGCTCCCGTTCCGCGATGCTCAGGACGGCATCTCCAACACCTTCTCCATCATCCCGAGTGCGCTCGGCAAAGAGGATCAGGTGTTCTTTGGCGATATCGACCTTGATCAGCTGGGCGAGTAACTATTGTTAGTGCTATACTAACAATAACGATTACTGATTAGTGCGCCGGTTTCGGCCGGCGCCTATCAATCGAAGGAGACACATTATGAAGGTTTCTGAAGTTTCCGAGACTCAGGCCGATAACCTGGTCCACATGCTTGACGCTTACGCCGAGAAGGGTGGCCACCACCTGAACATCAACGTCTTCAACCGTGAGACGCTGCTCGACGCTCAGGCTCACCCCGAGAAGTACCCGCAGCTGACCATCCGCGTTTCCGGCTACGCCGTGAACTTCCACACTCTCACCAAGGAGCAGCAGGACGAGGTCATTTCGCGTACCTTCCACGACAAGTTCTAAAGGGGTTTAACTCCCGCAGGATCGCCGGGGCTGTTTGGGTTACCTCCCAAAACGTCCTCGGACATGCAAGAAGCCCTCGCTGCGCACTTCGTGCGGCGAGGGCTTCTTGCGTCCTGACGCTCCTATTTGGCAAGGTGTTTTTTAGAATCCTTTTTGCGCTCGGCCTCGAAGGCCTGCCTGTCCCAATCGAGCGGAAGTCCGGCCTCGACCCATGCCTCGTAGGCCCTCCTTATGGGCTTGAGCTCCCTTTGTCCCCTCTCCAGCATCGAGATGTACTTCTCGCTGGTTCCCAATATGGACGCCGCCCTCACCTGGCTGACCTTCGCCGCGCGCCTGGCCGCCACGAGCTCCGAGGCGTCCTCGGGCCTCCTGATCTCGTGCGGGTGCATCAGCGCCCGGTACGCCTCCCTGGCCACGTAGCGCTTGAGGCACCTCATGACCTCCCTGTCGCTCTTTCCCCGCCCCCTGGCCCTCTCGGCGTACTCGGCGGTCTCGGGGTCGCGCATGACCCTCTGCCTCGCGATCTCGTGCAGCGCGCTGTTCGCCTGCCGGTCGCCGCCCCTGTTGAGCCTGTGCCTCACGGTCTTGCCGCTCGAGGCGGGGATGGGGCAGGCCCCGCATATCGCCGCGAACGACGCCTCGGAGCGCAGCCTGCCCGGGTTGTCCCCGGCCGCGACCGCGAGCTTGGCCGCGCTCACGGGCCCGCACCCGTACATCGCCAGCAGCGCGGGGCAGTTCTCCTCCAGGGACGCCTCGATCGCGCGCTCCATGTCGAGCGCCGCGTCGCGCGCCGCCGCCCACAGGTCCGCCAGCGCGCCGAGCGCGGCGCCCAGCGCGCCCTCGGCGCGCACGGAGGGGAGCTCCTCCATCAGCCTCGGCCCTCCCATGCCGCGGAACCTCGACCTGAGCCCCTCCGGGGCGGTGGTGAGCAGCGACCTCGCGGTGTTGATCGCCGAGGTCCGCGCCTTCACCGCCCCGGGGTGCGCCGCGAGCATGCAGCGCACCCCGTCGACCCACCCGTCCTGGCTCTTGGGGGTCCCGAGCTTTGAGCCGGACATCGCCGCGCGGGCCGCCCTCTCCGCGTCCGACTCGTCGCACTTTCCCTGCCCCGGGCGCCTCCTCTGCGTCCTCGCCGGGGAGAGCGCCTCGCGCACGGGCATCCCCAGCGACGCGAGGTGCCTGGTGAGGCCCGCCCCGTAGGACGACGTCCCCTCCATCGCGACGCAGGCCGGCTCCCCGGCCGCCGCGATCGCCCCGGCGAGCGCCTCGTATCCCGCCGCGTCGGCGGGGAACTGGCGGGACAGGACCTTGCGGCCCCTCCAGTCGAGGACGCACAGCCAGTGCGAGTCGGCGTGGGTGTCGACCCCGCAGAAGACCGGCCCGCGGGCGCCGGGTGTCGATTCGGTTCTCATGTCTCGCTCCGTTCTTTCCGTGCTCGCCTGGACCGGGCAGACGGCACACTGACGGGGCGCGATAGAATGCGGTTGTTCGGGTCCGCGGTATCGCTCCATGCTCCTATTAGGTCATGCGGCGGTCTCGGCTCGCCGCGGCCCGCGCGGGACATGTCAGGAAACGAGGGCAGCCCTGTGGGCGCCAGCGGAATGTGGGGTCACCGCGCGGACCGCGTCTGATGGTGTCGACGTCAATGGTATACGGGCGCATCATCGACGTCTTCAATACAGAAAATATCAGTGCGGAATGTTTTGGGAGGTAGCCCAAACAGCCCCGGCGGGGTCCTGTGTAGTCACCCTTTAGGCGAAACTCTCCTAATTATTTGGATGAGTCGTTTACTTACTTGTACTGTTACCGTCTTCCCGCTGTTGTTGGGGTATGCTTTGTTCGTATGTAAACGTATGACATGTTGATGGGGGAGGGTGCTATGGCTCGCGAGGGCGCTCGTTCTAAGGATTCTGCTAAGCCTGGCATCAAGGAAGTTGCAGCGGTGGCGGGGGTTTCGCCCACTACGGTATCTCGCGTGCTTAATAATCGCGGCTATATTAGCCAAGAAACCCGCGATAAGGTCCATGCCGCGATGGAGCGCATCAACTATACGCCCAACGATATCGCCCGTGCCATGCTCAACGGTCGCCTGAACCTTATCGGCATGATCGTTCCCTTTGTGAGCAGCCCGTTCCATGCTCAGGTTGTGCAGGCGGTCGAGCGCACGTTGGCGGAAAACGGCTTTAAGATGTTGCTGTGCAACAGCGCCAATCGACCCGATCTTGAGCGTTCCTATATTGACATGCTCCGCCGCAATATGGTCGACGGCGTCATCGTCAACTCCCTCAATATCGGTGCTGAGGCATATGCCGAGATGGGCTTGAGCCTGGTTGGTATCGACTGCGACCTTGGCGAGGCCTCTGTTCAGATTGCGAGCGACAGCTATAGCATCGGCGAACTTGCCACGCGTCGCTTGATCGATGACGGGTGTTCACGCATCCTGTGCCTGCGCAGCAATAGCCGCATGCGCATGCCTGCCAATAAGCGTACCGATGCCTACCTCGATGTTGTTGAGCAGGCCGGTTTGCCCGCGCTTGTCCGTGAGGTCGAGTTCGTTAAGCCCGATGACGAAAAGAGCGCGGTCGTTGCGAAGATCCTCGATGAGAACCCCGATATTGACGGCATCTTTGCGGGAGACGACACGATGGCGGCCATCTGTCTCAACATTATGAAGCAGCGCGGCTTGAGCGCTCCGGACGATATTAAGGTCGTGGGCGCGGATGGTGCCCGCCGCACTATGACGTTTATGCCTGACTTAACAACCGTACGCCAAGATATCGATCGCATCGGAGAGCTCGCGGCGCAATCCATCATCGCTCTTGTTAACGGCGATAATCCTGAATCGAATATCAAGCTCCCCGTTGAACTCATTGAGGGCAAAACCGCGTAGTTCATCCCGTGCCAAAAGAATTCCTCAAACGCCTCTGATGACCGTTCGCCGGCATATGTCAACCGTTTGCCGACGACTGGAACTGCGAAAATACGTATTGATGTGAAAACGTTTGACATATGAAAACGATTGACATATCTTGCAGTTGTACCGAGTTAGTATCTTGTGGGAAAGGAAGTCTCGGATGCACAAGGTGTATTACCAGCCTGAGGGAATTTGGGTAGGCGACATCATGCCGTACGGCGAGGACGGCACGTTCTATCTCTATCATCAGCGTGACACGCGTAACCCCGGACCTTTCGGAGAGCCGTTTGGCTGGGCACTCGCGACGACCAAGGATTTCGTCAACTACAAGGACTTTGGCGAGAGCCTTGAGCGTGGCGGCGACGAGGAAGTCGACCAGTATGTTTATGCCGGCACAGTGTTTAAGGTGGGCGACAAGTACCATGCGCTCTACACTGGTTGCAATCGCGATAAGGTCCGCGCGCGCTTGATGAAGCAGGTTCTTCTTCACGCAACGAGTGACGACGCCGTCAAGTGGGAGAAGAACATCGCCGAGACGCTGCTTCCGCCCCAGGAGGGTTACGATGACCGCAACTGGCGCGATCCCTTTGTTCTTTGGGATGAGGAGAACGAAGAGTACATGCTCATCCTCGGCACGCGTGTGGGCGAGGACAAGCGTCTGATGACCGGTCGTCTGGTCAAGTTCACCTCCAAGGACCTGGATACCTGGGAGTTCCAGGGCGACTGGTGGAATCCGGGCCTGTACACCATGTTCGAGATGCCTGATCTCTTTAAGATGGGCGACTGGTGGTATCTGGTGTTCTCTGAGTACAGTGATGGCAACAAGACCCGTTACCGCATGTCTCGCTCTATCAACGGTCCTTGGATCACTCCTGCGGACGATTCCTTCGATGGCCGCGCGTACTATGCTGCACGTACCGCATTTGACGGCGAGCGCCGCGTTCTCTTTGGTTGGGTTCCTACGCGCGACGAGGGCGGCGACCCCAGCTCTTACCTGTGGGGTGGCACTTTTATGCCTCTCGAGATCGTTCAGCGTGCCGACGGAACGCTCGGCACCAAGCTTCCCGACAGCATGCTTGGCGCCTTTGGCGAGGCTAAGGCAGTCGAGGCCTTTGAGCTTTCGTGCGAGTCGGGCAAGGTCGAGCAGGTGCTCGCCGCGGATGCCGGTTCTACCTATATGCTCGACGCCGACATCGAGCTCGCCGGTGACGCTGCCGGCTTCTCGGTGAAGCTTGCCGAGGACGCCGAGTCCGGTCTTGCCTATGAGTTCCGCGCCAACCTGCGTGAGGGCAAACTCGAGTTTACGGCGGCCCCCCAGTATCCGTGGTTCCAGGTCAACAACATGGGCCTCGAGCGTCCGTTGTTCTTTAAGGGCGAGGGCACTCACCATGTGCGTCTGGTCGTCGACGACGACATCGCGACCATCTTTGTCGATGATGTTGCGCTCAACGCTCGCTTCTGCAACAAGCAGGGCCAGGGTGTGGCGCTTACCGTCACCGACGGTGCGCTCAAGTGCGCAAACGCAACGATCGCGTCTCTGTAGCGGCAACGAACCGTTTTATGATTTAGAAAAGGAATGGAGAGGAACATGGACTACAAGGCAGTGTCCCAGCAAGTCGTCGACAACGTCGGCGGACTGGAGAACATCGAGGGCGCCACGCATTGCGTGACCCGTCTGCGTCTGGTGCTCAAGGATACGAGCAAATACAACAAGGCCGAGCTCGAGAACATCGATGGCGTCAAGGGCGTGCTGTACAACAGCGGCCAGCTCATGATCATCTTCGGTACCGGTACCGTCAACAAGGTTTACGATGAGTTTATGGCTCTGACGGGCGTTAAGGAGATCAGTGCTTCCGAGGTCAAGGGCGCCGAGGCGGACAAGAAGGGCAAGTTCTTCTCGGTCCTCAAGGTATTCTCGGATATCTTTATCCCCATCATTCCTGCCTTCGTCGGCGCTGCAATCATCATCGGCCTTAAGTCGCTGATCGTTGCCAACGGCCTCTTTGGCATGGAAGGCAGCCTCGCCGATCACAGCGAGTTCCTCAAGAACCTCGCAAGCTTCTTTGCCATTATCGCCACCACGTTCGACTACCTGCCTGTCCTGGTTATGTACAGCGCGGTCAAGCGTTTTGGCGGTAACCCGATCCTGGGCATCCTCGTCGGTATCGTCATGGTTCACCCGAGCCTTATGAACCGCAACACGTTCGTTATGGACCCGACGGGTGCTGAGTACTGGAACTTTGGTCCGCTATCCATTCCCATGGTTGCTTTCCAGG
Organism: uncultured Collinsella sp.; assembly: GCA_959606495.1. Taxonomy (GTDB): domain Bacteria; phylum Actinomycetota; class Coriobacteriia; order Coriobacteriales; family Coriobacteriaceae; genus Collinsella. The sequence continues at coordinate 17,359 of CAUHJB010000033.1, forward strand.
GCGGCGTGTTCCCTGCAATCCTGACTGCCTGGTTTATGGCCAAGGTCGAAAAGATTGCCCAGAAGTACATCCCCGAGGTCGTTTCGTTCGTCTTTGTCCCGACCGTTACCCTGATTCTTGCTAACGTCGCCCTGTTCACCGTGTTCGGCCCGCTCGGCAACCTGATCGGCGACGTCCTCGGCGGCGTAATCGATATCCTGTACAACAGGATGGGCGTCTTTGGTGCCTTTGTCTTCGCCGCGTTCCTGCAGCCGCTTGTCGTTACCGGTACGCATCAGTTCATCCAGGGTATCGAGGCAAACCTCGTCGCCACGACTGGCTTCAACTACATCCAGGCCATCTGGTCGGTTTCCATTATCGCCCAGGGCGGCGGCGCCATCGGCATGTACCTCATTCATAAGAAGCATTCCAAAGAGCGCAACATCTGCATGTCGTCCTTTATCCCGACGCTGGTCGGAATCTCCGAGCCCGCTATCTTCGCTGCAAACATGCGCTACTCGATCATTCCGTTCATCTGCGCATGCATCGGTGCAGGCTGCGGCGGTGCCTTCGTGAAGCTCTTTGAGGTGCGCGCCATCGGTCAGGGTCTGACCGGCGTGCTTGGCCTGCTCATCGTCACGCCCGAGACGCTCATGTGGTATGTGGCTGGCAATCTCATCGCCTTTATCGTGCCGATCGTCTTGATCTTTGCCTACAACAAGGCAAAGGGCGTGCCGACCACTGATGAAGAGGGCGCTGGCGCTGGCTTCGATGTCAGCTTCTAGTTGAGCCGTTCAGCGTAATCTGAGGATAAGTCCATTTGAGGAAGGGCGTTCGGCTCGTGTGAGTCGAGCGTCCTTTCCCATAGACGAGAAGGTCAATGGCGATGTTTAATCAAAAAAACAAGGTGATGCGTGCGGACTATGAGCAGTGGCGAGCTGGACAGGATGAGACGGCGGCTCGCATCGCGTCCGACCCCGATAGGCTTTTGTTCCATGTGGAGCCTGAGCTTGGCTGGCTCAACGACCCCAACGGTTTGGTTCAGATTGGTGATACGTATCACATCTATCATCAATACGATCCGTTCGATGCTGCGCATGGCGGTCCAGTGCTTTGGAACCATCTGACGACAAAGGATTTTGTGACGTACGAGAATCGCGGCCCCGTGTTGTTCCCCGATTCCGATTTGGATTCGAGTGGAGCGTATTCTGGTTCTGCCTTTGTACGTGATGGCAAGATTCACTACTTCTATACCGGCAACGTTAAGCATTTTGACCGCGATGATTACGACTACGTGTTGACGGGCCGTGAGCAAAACCAGATTCATATGGTTGCCGAGAATCCCGACGAATTGGGCGAGAAGCGCATAGCTGTTGGGCCGGTCGATTACCCCGACGATATCGGTACGCACGTGCGCGACCCCAAGATCCTTGAACACGACGGTATCTACTACATGGTTCTCGGCGCTCGTACGAAAGACGATCGCGGGTGCGTGCTTGTCTATACCTCGCGCAATCTTGAGGACTGGAGCTATGCGACGCGCATTGAGTTGGACGAGAAGTTTGGCTTTATGTGGGAGTGCCCCGATCTGTTTGAGCTCGATGGCGAGCTTATTCTCGTTTGCTGTCCGCAGGGTGTGCCTGCCGATGGTTGGCATTACCGCAATCCGCATCAGTGCGTGTGGTTCTCCATCGAGGCCGATTGGGAGGCGCCGAGCTTTAAAATCGTCGGGCAGGGCATGCCCCCGATGGTCGATGCCGGTTTTGATTTCTATGCTCCGCAGTCCTTTGAGGATACTGCAGGCCGGCGTTTGATGATCGGATGGTCGGGTTGCCCCGACGCGACGGCAGAAAACCCGACGGTGGCGCGCGGGTGGCAGTGCGCGTTGACGGTGCCGCGAGAGCTGAGCATACGCGATGGTAAGCTCTGCCAGCGGCCGGCGCACGAGATTGAGAGGATGCGCGGTGACTGCGTTCGCGCGATAGGCGGTGAAACCGTTGAGGAGCCGGGCCGCCTGTTTGATCTTGTGGTTTCCTGCGAGGGCGCCAAGATGGTCGAGCTCGAAATCCGCAAGGGTGTCTTTGTGCGCTATGCAGACGGGATGCTTACCCTCGACATGGGTGACGAAGGCTATGGGCGCGACCAGAGGTCGATTGAGCTCAGCGAGCTTCGCGACCTGCGCGTGCTTTCGGACACTACGATGGTCGAGATTTTTGCAAATGGCGGCGAGGCGGCACTTACGAGCCGTACCTATTCGCCGGCGGTTCCGGCGATGGAGCTGCACGCCGAGGGCGCGGCATCGATGAATTTCTACCGCCTCGCGCATTAACCGTGTGTGGAGCACGATTGGACTTGCTGGGCGGAATGTGTCGCAGTTGCCGCAGCGAACTACCGTTTATCGCGTATAGCGACCGTTTGCGGAGTAAGTAACACTTAGTAATAAACCGTGTAGAATCTCAGATTAGCACGGAGTTTTTCCAGGGAGACGCTGTCCTTTGTTGTGTGCAAGGGGCGGCGTCTCTTTGGCG
>CAUHJB010000034.1:0-19482 GCA_959606495.1 uncultured Collinsella sp.
CCCGTTATCCTGGAATCATCCGCGCGGTGCACCAGGAGAATGGCGGCCACGGTATCGCCGTCCTCTCGGGCCTGCGCGAGGCGCATGGTACGTACTACAAGGTCGTTGACTCGGACGACTGGCTCGACGGTGCGGCGCTTTCGACCATGCTTTCGATTTTGCGTGGCTTTGAGGAGCGCGACCAGCGCGTCGACCTGTTTATCTCGAACTACGTGTACGAGAAGGTTTATGAGGGCACGCATACCGCTATTGGCTACAAGTTTGCCCTGCCGCGCAAAAAGATTTTCTCTTGGGACCAGATCGGGCATTTCCGTCCCGATCAGAACCTGCTTATGCACAGCCTGTGCTATCGCACCGATGTACTGCGCGAGTCCAATCTGCCTATGCCGGCACACACGTTCTACGTGGATAATATCTACGCATACGTGCCGCTGCCGCGCTGCAAGACCATGTACTACGCTGACATCGACCTCTATCGCTACTTTATCGGTCGCGAGGGCCAGAGCGTCAATGAGGCCACGATGGTCAAGCGCCTGGGTCAGCAGTTCCGCGTAACGCGCATCATGATGGAATCGTTCCACCTGTACCAGGACGTTGAGTCCTCGCGTCTGCGTTCGTACATGATGGGCTACTTCACCATGATGATGGCGATTTGCTCGGTGCTCACCAAGCTTTCCGAGGAAGATTGTGCCGATGAGCGCCTGAAAACGCTGTGGAAGGACCTGAAGGAGTACGACGAGCGCATGTATCGTCGCGCTCGCTACGGCGTGGTCGGATTCTTTACCAACCTGCGTGGACGGGCCGGAGACAAAACCACACTCGGCCTATACCATCTTGCCTCAAAGATCTTCAAATTCAACTAGCTGCGGAGTAATCGCTGCTGATAGGTTGACTGGACCCCTTGGCCTTTAGTTTGCTACTGCGAACAGTCCTGCTCGCACGGAAAGCACATTAAGTGCTTTCCGGCTCGTGCGGAACTTGTATCAAACTAAAGGCCAAGGGGCCTCTGCTATAAGAATCGATTGTCAGGACGCTGAATTTGAAGATCTTAGACGCGTGGTACACAGGGGCCTGGGCTGAAAAGAATTTGGTTGGTAGTCGGCCGGAGACGGGCGGGCGTTACGTTTGTCGCGAGTTCCGCATGCAAAGAAGGCCACTTAATGTGGCCTTCGCCTTGCATAGGACTGTAGAGCAGCAAACGTAACGCCCGCCCGCCTCCGGCCGACGGTCGAGTGAAGTTACTTTGCGGCGCCGGGGATGCCGTGGGAGGATTTGGCGTTTTTTGCTCCGTTTACGATGGCGGTCTGTAGGGCCCTTACGGCGAGCATGCCCAGTAGGTCTAGGGGTACGGCGGCGCTTGTCTGAGCGTCTAGTTTGCCGCTGGCGAGGGTGTAGATGGTGTCGCCGTCGTTCGTGGTGTGCGTGGGGCGGATGGCGTGCGCATAGGCGTCTGCGGCCATCTGGGAGACCTTGGTGGCCTGGGCCTTGGTGAGCTCAACGTTGGTGACGATGCAGCTGATGGTGGTGTTGGTGCGGTCGAGCGGCATCTGCATAGAGCCGGCGGCGGCAAAGGCTGCGAGCTCCATGTCGACGATCTGGTCGCTATCTGCTGCAGCGCGCATACCAGCGACCCATTCACCGGTGAAGGGGTCGACGACATTGCCGCAGGCGTTGACCGAGACCACGGCACCCACCTTAACAGGGCCGAGCGCCACGGCGGCAGCGCCAAGGCCGGCCTTCATGCAGGTGGCGGGGCCCATGAGTTTGCCCACGGTGGCACCGGTGCCGGCACCTACATTGCCCTGCTCGAGCGTGGTGGGGGTGTTGTCGAGTGCCTCGCGCACGGCGGAGATGCCAGCCTCAATGTCGGGGCGTACGGTGGGGTCGCCAAAGGCGAGGTCGAAGATGCAGCTGGAGCACACGATGGGCACCTGCGTGGGGCCGACGGGAAGGCCGATACCGCGGCTCTCAAGCTCGCGGGCGACGCCGCTTGCGGCCTCCAGACCAAAGGCCGATCCGCCCGAAAGGCAGACGGCGTGGACCTTGTCCACGGTGTTCTCGGGACGCAGCAGGTCGGTCTCGCGCGATGCCGGGGCACCGCCGCGAACGTCAACACCGCCGGTGGCGCCCTCGGGTGCCACGATTACGGTGCAACCGGTGCCGGCCTCCTCGTCCGTATAGTTGCCAAAGCAAAAGCCATCGACATCGCAAACGTCAATGGCCTCAAGCAGTGTATCCATGTTTTACTCCTATCGGTTTTCCGCCGGGCCTTATGCCCGGTCGGGATCCGTACGGTACGCCGAAATTGTAGGCGCTGGGGGATACCCAGCGCCAGATGCAATTACGATACTTTTTGAATCTCGCGCGCGACGCGAGCGATGGGCAGGCCCACCACGTTGTAGAAGTCGCCCGAAATATCATGCACGAGCATGCGCCCGCCGACGCCCTGGATGCCGTAGGCGCCGGCTTTGTCCATGGGCTCGCCTGAGGTGACGTAGCGCTCAATCTGCTCGTCGGTGAGCTCATAGAACGTTACGTCGGTCACATCGACAAACGACAGGCTCTCGGCGGCGTGCGGGGCTGTGGCGTCTCCGGCTCTGACGATGCAGACGCCGGTTGCGACCTGGTGCGTGCGCCCCGAGAGCTCGTGGAGCATGGTGCGGGCTTCGTCCTCGTTTGCCGGCTTACCCAAAATCTTGCCATCGAAGGTGACGATGGTGTCGGCCGCGATGGTCAGCTCATTGGGCTCGGCTTGCTCGGCGGCAACGGCGGCAGCCTTCGCGCGAGCTAAGCGCTCGACAAGCGTAAGTGGGGCCTCGTCATCAAAAGGAGTCTCGTCGATGTCAGCGGGAATGACGCGGATGTCGTAGCCCGCTTCGCGCATCAACTCGATGCGGCGCGGTGATTGCGAAGCCAAAATCATAGCTGAATGCCCTCGGCAACCTTCTCGACAGCCTTGTCGCCGGCGAGCGTACGCAGCAGCTCAAGCGCAAAGGGGAGCGACTGGGCCATGCCGCTGGCGGTGATGATGTTGCCGTCGTGCGTGACCTTGTCGCCGGTATAGGCGCCCTCGGGGAAGCTCTTCTCAAAGCCGGGGAAGCACGTGGCATGGCGTCCCTCGAGCAGGTCGAGCTCGCCCAGGATAAACGGGGCGGCGCAGATGGCGGCAACATGCTTGGTCGCGGCGAACTCACGGACTACGTCGCAGACGCGCTGGTCGGCGCGCAGGTTGGTGGCGCCGGGCAGACCGCCGGGCAGCACGACGCAGTCATACTCGTCAAAGTTAATCTCGTCAAAGAGTGCGTCGCAGGTTACGGGAATCTGCAGCGAGCTTACGACCTCGCGCGTGGGCATGATCGAGACGAGCGTGGCACGCACGCCGCCGCGACGCATGACATCGACCATGGTCAGGCATTCAATCGTTTCAAAGCCATCGGCGGCAAGAACGGCAACGCTGGGCATAAGGGTTCCTTTCATAGGGCGGCATACAATTAGCCGTCTTATACCCCGAAGACCCCCGCTTGCCACGCACCATTCCCCAATGATTTAAATCCCCGCCCCAGAAAATCATGCAGGGTGGATGGGTGTTGCGCACTAGGAGGGGCTTGCGGCGCGGCGATAAAATCTCGGCATCCGTCATCTTTCGCTACATGAGGAGCTGATGTGCGATGATTAGTGTATTCGATCTTCTCGTTTTGCTCGTTGTATTTGGCGGCGTCGCGGCTGTCGCCTTTGCTGTTATCTTGAACAAGGAATCGTCGAATAAGCCTCAGCCTCCTCAGTCCAATCCGTACCAGCAAATGCCTCCTATACAGCAGGTCCCGCCGGCACAGCAGGTGTCAACCATGGTCGATGATGCTCAGCCAGTTGAGCCCGCTCATTTTTGCGCACAGTGTGGCTCAATGTTGGAAGCAAACGCATCCTTCTGCCAAAACTGCGGCGCTCCGGTCAACCACCAGTGATTTTTCTGGGACGGGGATTAAATAATCATTGGGGACCGAATGATTATTTAATCCCCGTCCCATTTTCATCAGGCGTTACCGACTTTTTTGCACGCTGAGAATTGTTGCGCAACACATTTTGATTTTTCGGGCTTAGCGTAGTCTCAGGTCATACTCACCTCTCAATCGAAAGGGGCAACCATGCCAAGAACGAGAAAAATGAAATGGGGGATGCTCCTTACGGCCGGCCTTGCACTGGCTGCCAGTCTTGTCGTGGCGCCGCTCGGTGCCTACGCTGCCGACGTTCCCACGCCCGAGCTCAAGGACACGTATGAGCTTGAGAATTCGATATATGTAAACCGTTCGCCCTCTGGAAGGTATGTGCTGTACGGGGATACATCTGAAGAAAAGTTCTATTTACTAGACACCGAGGATTGGTCTCGCACCATAGTGGATATTGATTCCGAGAGTGATGACTATAAAAACGCATACTGCTTTTCAGCCGACGAAAAGACCTTTTACTGTTTCAATAGAGCGAACGATTCCGTAATTGCATATGATCTGTCCAATGACAAGTCAGAAGAATATCCGCTGGGCTCCGCGGTTCCATCTGACGTGCTTGATGACGATGATGGCGATGTCAGGCTTCAAATATCTAAGGACAATAAATCACTGTTTATAACATCCCTAGTATATGATTCGCGTTCAGAGGATTATTACGCGGTTTTTAGCGTAGTTGATTTTGAGAACAGCAATACAACGACTAAATACGAATTTACGTCATCCGATGACTACTCTTTGGATGGCCCTGCTTGGATTTCTAATGACGGCAAATACGGCTACGTTATACGAGATTATTGCGGCGACGATTACGATTCACATTCGTACTACGACGTGGTAACGCTCGACCTGAAGGACAAGGAAGCCGTCAACACGTCTGAATTTGACAGGGCGGGCAATACGGTTGTCGTTAACGATGACGGCGCTGCTGTCGGTTCGAGCTGCTATGTCTCGAAAAAAGGCGACGCAACCTCTATCTACTACAGCAACCTGGAACATAACTCGCTTAATCAGGACGGATCGCTCGTTCTTGGCTTGTATAACGAAAACTGTGATGGACTTGGCTCCAGCTCTTCTGAGCTCGAAAGCCTTGAAATGATTGTCGTCGATAACAAGACAGGCGAAACAAAATGGAGGACTAAGTACCCTAATGATCTCCCCTTTATGAGTGAAGATGGATATGGTGCTCTATCGAATGACGGCAGGTTTGCATTGGCCAATGGTTCGGACGACAACGATAACAATCTGTTGTATCTGATCGATACAAAGACGGGCGCTCATTCTCAGATCAATTTGAGGGGTTCGCTGGAATACGACCGCGTAGGCGACGACGGCTACTTGGGATCTGCGTGGTTCTCGAAGGACTGCTCATTGATTTATGCCGTTCAAGATAATAAGGATGACGGCTTTAGGATCGATGTCTACAAGAGTGGCATCTCCCAGCAATCCCTTTTGGCCGATTCGCAAAAGGAAGACAGCTCATCCTCGTTCAACCCAATTATCATTGTCGTTGTAGTTGCGATTCTTCTTGCTGCGGGCGTTGGCGGCTTCTTTGTCATTCGCATGCGCAAACACTCTAAGGCATATGGGGCGGTTGCGAATAACACCGCATATACAGCGTCTCAGCAGACGATGCCGCAGAATTTCGTCGGACAGCAGGCTCAGGCCCAGCCGCAGCAGGCTCCTGCGCCCTCGGATGCGCCGCGATTCTGTAGCTCGTGCGGAAGCCCGCTTACGCCCGATTCTCAATTCTGCCCACATTGCGGCGCACCGGTAAAGCACTAAGCGCATGCCGGTGGAGCGATTAAAACAGAATCGCGACATGCTGATGGTCGCGGGCATCTTGGCGGTGCTCGCGACCATTGCGGATATGTTTCGCGATACTGTGGGATTCTCTTGCAACCCTATCTACTTGGTCCATGTCTTGGGGTATATCGCCTTTTTCTGCGCAGCGTTTATGCTTGGCGACTATCTGATCGATCGGTTCCTGGTGGGACGCAAAGGTGCTGTTGACGTCCCTCGGCAAGACCATGCGGGATGGTTTGATAGCTTGTGCGACATGGCGTTCTCTGGCATCCCGAAGACGTACGCATTCGGCGGAATCATAAAACTGGGCGCAATCATCTACGCCTGTTGGGCCCCGCTGCTGGTCTTGCTGTTCCCGGGCGTGATCTGGTGGGATACTCGCCAGCAACTCTTACAGTACAACGGACTGCCCAACGCGTTGTCGGAGGGCGCCGTTACCGATCACCATCCAATACTTGATACCTATCTGTACGGATGGTTTACCGACCTGGGCCGTATGCTGGGAAGCGTTGATGCTGGGGTGTACGCCTTCTGCCTGGTACAGGCGTTTCTGACGGCGTGTGCCTTGGCGTGCTGCCTTGTTTTGGTACGCCGCATGGGCGGCGGACGTGGCGTTTGCCTGGCACTGCTAGCGCTTCTGTGCCTGTATTGGCACCTTCCCATTTATGCCTCGGCCGTGGCGAAGGATTCCACCTTCCTGCCGTTTTTCCTGCTGTTCTCGGTTGCTTCCATTGAGGTCATGCGTTCGAAGAGGCAACTCCTGAGGGCTCCCGGTTTCCTTGCTGTATACGTTGCACTTCTGCTTCTGGTTTCGCTGACGCGTAAGACCGGCCTGATTCTCGTGCTGATTGTCCTGGTTGTCGTGTTCTTCAAGGTAACGGATCGGCGCGGGCGAGTTGTCGTTGCGGCAATGGCAGTCGGCGCTTCTCTGTTTATGACGGTCCTTATGCCCAGGGCCGTGCTTCCAGCTTTGGGGTGCGAGCCGGGTGGCAAGCAGGAGGTCTACGGTCTCATGTTTCAGCAGTCCGCGTTGCTGATGCGTGACCACGGGGACGAGCTTCCGGAATGGCAGCGTCAAGAGATCGAGCGCGCCATCGGGGAGGATGGTAAGAACAACTACACGTGGTTTTTAACCGACTCCGTTAAAGACCCCACGTTTGGTAAGGCCGACGAGCTCGATTTTGCAGCCTATTTTGGCGCGTGGGCAGCGGGGTTCCTGCAACATCCACTTTGTTATCTTAAGGCGTATCTGGGAGTGCAGATTGGCTGGTATGCCATGCCGGTGGCGGGAAGCGAGGCCCTGTCGCCCTATGTGACTCCTGTCGACGGGCACAACGTGAGCCATGTGTTTCCCCGCTCGCGGGACCTGGTATTGAGCTGGTCCGATGCGACCTTGGGCCGCAGTGTCGAGTCGCTTGTCGCATGGTTTCAGTCGACGCCGGTCGGCATGCTTGTCGGCGCCAAGGCGCTTTGGTCGATCTGGGGTATGGCGTTTTTGCTGTTGGAGATAAAACGTCGTGCGCCCCAGAAACTCTATCTGATGGCACCGCTTGTCGCGGCAAACCTTGTCCTTTGGATCTCGCCGACGTCATACACGACCGAGTCGATGCGCTACCTTCTGCCGTTGTTGTTCTGGCTGCCCGTGAGTGCAGCGATGACTTTTGCCAGCGTTGCATCGACCGAATAAAGCGGGCCCGTGTGCAGTTACGCACGCGGGCCCGCTCTCATCATGCGGTTAGTTGCGCTTGAGGTGGACGACGGTTTCGCAGTGGAAGGTTTGCGGGAATAGGTCGACCGGCGTGATCTTGACGGGGGAGAAGGTGCCCTCCTCGACAAAGCGTTTGAGGTCGCGGGCCAGAGTTGCCGGGTCGCAGCTCACGTAGGCGACATCGCGGGCGCTCGTGCTCGCGATGAGGTCGATCGCCTCAGGGGCGAGGCCCGCACGCGGCGGGTCGACCACCAAGACGTCGGCGTCCTGATCGGGGAACTCGCGCACCGCGTCGCCGCCGATGACGTCGACGTTATCGAGCTTGTTGATCTCCAGGTTGCGACGCAGGTCGCGCACGGCCGGGCCATAGGCCTCGACGGCGGCGACAAAATCACAGCGGCGGGCGAGCGGCAGGGTAAAGGTGCCGGCACCGCAGTACAGGTCCACGGCCAGTTCGTCTTCCTGCGGGTCGAGGGCGTCCATAACGAGCTCAATCAAAATCTCGGCGCCCTTGGTATTGACTTGGAAAAACGACGGAGCAGACAAACGCATCTGGCCTTCGGCGATATTCTCGGTCCAGGAGCCCTCACCGGCGAGCATCTCCACCTTAGAGACGCGGCGGGCCTTCTTCTCGCCCTTGCTCATGACGCGCACTACGCTCGTGGGGTGTGCGGCGTCTGCCAGAACGCGCGAGACCTGTGAGCGCGGAAAGGAACCCGTGGGCGTCCAGAGCGCGACCTCGAGCGCTTTGGTGCGGCGCGATGCGCGAATGCCCACGCGCTCGAGGCCCAGGTCGTGGCTGCCGCTCAGATAGTTGAGCGCGCCGACGACCGATTTGAGCGCCTTGGGAAAACGCTTATCGAACAGCGGACACGCATCGACGGTCACGATTTTGCTGGGGTCGACACCGTGCATGCCAAGGCGCACGCGACCGTTGACGACGGTCGGTTCGAGCTCGATTTTATTGCGGTAGCCCCAGTCGTCCTTGGTGTGGCGGATGGGCTGCACCAGCTCATCGACCTGCTCAGGAGTGAACTTGCCGATGCGCTCGAGCGTGGAGCGCAGGTTTTGCTCCTTGGCGGCGAGTTGTGCCGTGCGTGAGAGATTGCCCCACGAGCAGCCGCCGCAGATGCCCACGAAGGGGCAGGGGGGCTGGATGCGATCGGAGCTCGGTTCCAGAATCTCGGTCGTGCGGGCGCGCATGAACGACTTGCCGTCCTGTACGACCTCGGCCTCGACGGTGTCGCCTGCCACGGCGCCCTGCACAAAGACGGCCTTGCCGTTGTCGGCGTGCGCCAGCCCGTCGGCGCCGTAGGTCATCGATTCTATAGTGAGCTTCATATCCCTGCCTGTCATTCGCGTTGTTGTCCGCACCATGGTAGCAGGGAAAAGCGCCCCACATTCGAGGCTTTCCTCAAATGCGGGGCGCTTCTACAAACCGCTTCTACAAACGGCTATTTCGTCTTGCCGGTAATGAGCGTCTTAAGACCCAGACCGATCAGGCTCAGGCCCATGCGCACGCGACCGGGGCGATGGCGCTCGATGGCCTTGGTCTTGCCGGCGGGCTTATCGCGACGGGCGCTCGTCTCGGGTGCGGGCTTGGTGACCTGCGGCTCGGGCCGAGGCGCAGGTGCAGGCTCGGGCTCAATGACGGTCGCCTGGACCTTCTGGACCTCGGGTGTGGCCGGCTGCGGCTCAGGAGCAGGGGCGGGCTTTGCCTCGACGGCGGGCTCGGCGTTGCGATAGGCACGCTCCAGCAGGGCTTCCTGCGAGTTGAAGGGTTTCTCACCCTCTGCACGCTCCACGGGGACCCAAGTGCCGTCGCTCGTGAGACTGCGGGCCTTCACGTTGTCGCGCAGCTGCATGCCCATGTACTCGTGCACCAGGGCGCGGCAGGTGGGATCGAGCACGGGGAAGGCGATCTCCACGCGGTGCTCGGTGTTGCGCGTCATCATGTCGGCCGAGCTCAGATAGATCATGTCCGAGTCCACGCCAAAGGCGTAAACGCGCGCGTGCTCCAAAAAGCGTCCGACGATAGAGCGGACATGCACGTTCTCGGTCTTGCCCGGAACGCCCGGCTTGAGGCACGAGATGCCGCGGATGATCATGTCCACGCGGACTCCTGCGCACGATGCCTCGGCGATCTTGTCGATGACCTCGCGGTCGGTGAGCGAGTTGAGCTTAAAGAACACACGTGCGGGCTCGCCAGCGAGGGCGCGCTGGATCTCGCGATCCAGACCGCGCATGATGAGCGGCTTGAGGCCCACGGGCGCCACGCCCAGGAAGCGGTAATCGCCGCGCAGGTTGCCCAGCGACAGGTTGCGGAAGAACAAGTTGGCGTCCTCGCCGATGCCGGGATGGGCGGTCATGAGCATAAAGTCGCTGTAGAGCTTGGCCGTCTTCTCGTTAAAGTTGCCGGTGCCCAACAGCGTCAGGCGTGTAAGCGCCATGCCCTCGCGATAGGTGAGCTGGCAGATCTTGGAGTGGCACTTAAAGCCTTCGGAGCCGTAGATGACGGTGCAGCCTGCCTCTTCCAGACGCTCGGCCCACTCGATGTTGTTCTGCTCGTCGAAGCGGGCGCGGAGCTCCATGAGCACCGTGACCTCTTTGCCGTTCTCGGCGGCATCGATCAGCGACTCGCACAGGCGGCTCTGCTTGGCCACGCGGTATAGCGTGATGCGCAGTGAGATGCACTCGGGGTCGTAGGCGGCTTCGTGCACCAGATCCAGGAAGGGGTTCATGGCCTCATAGGGATAAAAGAGCAGCTTGTCGTGCTGAAGTACCTGCTCGCGGATGGAGCGGGCCATATCGATGGTGGGGTTGGGCTGCGGCTTAAACGGCGTAAAGAGCAGCTCGTTGCGCAGGTGCTCGGGAATCTTGCCCTCAATGCCAAAGACATAGCCCAGGTTGAGCGGGATATCGCAGGTAAAGACCGAGCGACGCGAGAGCTCGAGCGCCTTGCGGATAGTCTTGAGCGTTGCTTTTTCGAGTGAGCCCGAGACGGCGAGCACTACCGGCTGCAGGCGCAGGCGCTTCTTGAGGATGCGCTTCATATGCTGGCGGTAGTCCTCTTCCTCCTCGACGCCCTCGCCGTCCGGATCGATGTCGGCGTTGCGGGTGACGCGGATGAGCGCGCGGTCGAGCGGCTTATAGGAGCCAAAGCAGCTGTCCAGGCAGGCGAGGATGACGTCCTCGAGCAGAATGTAGGAGTAGGTGCCGGTGGGCGAGGGGATCTCGACCACGCGGTTCATCGAGGCGGGAATCTCGATCAGGCCCAGCAGACTTTCCTCGTCGGTGACGCCGTCCAGGCCGCAGGCCAGGTAGAGTGCGCCGTTGCGCAGGTTAGGGAAGGGGTGGCGCGGGTCGATCACCAGCGGTGAGATGACCGGCGACACGTAGGCCTGGAAGTAACGGGTGACAAAGGTGTGTTCCTCGGGCGTAAGCGAATCGACACGCGCGCGGTGAACGCCCAGGGCGTCCAGCTTGCCCTCGATGTTCTTAAAGATGGACTCCCAACGGGTAAGGAGCCCGGGCAACTCTGCCATGACAGCATCGACCTGTTCGGAGGCGGTCATGTTGCTCTTGTTGTCGACAGGCTGCTTTTTGAGCTCGGCAAGGTCGGACAGGCCACCCACGCGCACCATGAGGAACTCATCGAGGTTGGACTCGAAGATCGAGACGAACTTAAGGCGCTCGAACAGCGGCACGGACTCATCAAAAGCCTCGTCGAGCACACGGTTGTCAAAGCGCAGCCAGCTGAGCTCTCGGTTCTGCGTGTACGAGAAGTCGCGCGGAGGTTTGCGCAGCTTTGCGGCGGCTTGCTTTTTTTCGATTTTGCTCGGCATATGCATCTGTCCGTTCAGTCCCTACAGGGGACGGTAGCCTAACACTATTCAGTATTGTCTCAATTTAGTCGACTTGTGGCACGGACGTATTGTGCGAACGGTATCTTTACCTACTTCTTACGCTGTCAAGGCATGCAACAAACTACCCGATTCGCTTTGAAACAATCTATATCCATACTCAACTGGTGAGGATGTATGAATAAGAATGATTGCGAGCTGAATATAATCGAATCCAAATTGAATCATGGACAAACGACATATATATGCAGAAAACAGTTCTAGCTATGCAATTCCTAAACATGAAAATATTTGTGCAATCTGGCTTAATTCCTTAGAAAAAAGAACGATTACCTTTGAAAACTTGCTTTAGAGAACCGGAGTGCATCATGGGGGAATCATATGCGATATACCGTTCATCGCACTTTGTTGACCGTTCGGGGGCGAGGTGGAAGTATGAACTGAATTTGGATATAAATATGTCGTCAGCAATAACGCCTCACACGGAGGGGCGCTAACGAATCGGCCCTGACAGGGGCCCGAAAGAAAGGTAGGAGGCCATGACGAAAGGTCTGCACGTGCCTTCCGAGATCGGCAAGCTCAGGAAGGTCTGCCTGCACCGTCCCGGCGACGAGCTCCTCAACCTGCCGCCCGACGAGCTCGAGCGACTCCTGTTCGACGACGTCCCGTTCCTGGAGGTCGCGCAGCAGGAGCACGACACCTTCGCCCAGATCCTGAGGGACCAGGGCGTGGAGGTCCTCTACCTCGAGAACCTCGTCGCCGAGGTGTTCGACCAGGTCCCCGGCGCCCGCGCCGAGTTCACCGACCAGTACATCGCCGAGGCCGGCATCCGCGGCCAGCACATGCCGCAGATCGTCCGCGAGAAGCTGGACTCCATCGAGGACAACCTCGAGTTCGTCAAGAAGACCATGGCCGGCATGACCAAGGCCGAGATCGACATGCCCCTCACGGCGTCCACGACCCTCGACTCCCTGGTCAACTCCGAGTCCGAGTCCGACCTGATCATCGACCCGATGCCCAACCTCTACTTCACCCGCGACCCGTTCGCGGTCGTCGGCGAGGGCGTCAACCTCAACCGCATGTACTCGGTCACCCGCAACCGCGAGACCCTGTACGGCAAGTACGTCTTCAAGTACCACCCCGACTACAAGGACGTCTCCCTGTACTTCCGCCGCGACTGCCAGTTCCACACCGAGGGCGGCGACGTGCTGAACATCAACGAGAAGACCCTCGCCGTCGGCATCTCCCAGCGCACCCAGGCCGCCGCTATCGACGTCATGGCCCAGAACATCTTCTGGAACTCCGACTCCAAGGTCGAGCGCATCCTGGCCTTCGACATCCCGGTCTCGCGCGCCTTCATGCACCTCGACACGGTCTTCACCCAGATCGACGTCGATAAGTTCACGATCCACCCCGCCATCATGGGCACCCTGCGCGTCTACGAGCTGACCGCCGGCAAGAACCCGGGCGACGTGAACATCCGCCTGATCGAGGACACCCTCGAGCACGTCCTGGAGGACGCCACCGGCGTCGACCAGGTCAAGCTGATCCCCTGCGGCGGCGGCGACCCGATCGCGGCCTCCCGCGAGCAGTGGAACGACGGCTCCAACACCCTGTGCGTCGAGCCCGGCAAGATCTGCGTCTACGCCCGCAACACCGTCACCAACGACGTGCTGTACAAGGAGGGCCTGGACCTTCTCGTCGTGCCCTCCGCCGAGCTCTCCCGCGGCCGCGGCGGCCCGCGCTGCATGAGCATGCCCTTCTGGCGCGAGGACCTCTAAGGTTTTCAAGGACCCGTACAGGTCTTAATACATACATCTAGCTGCCATTAGATGTCTCCCATTGGGGCGGTGCGGGTATTCGCACCGTCCCATTCTTGTATGAGGAACGTCAACACGATTGGATGACTGCTTTTGTAAGGAGCTTGGCCATGGACATCAAGACAATCGGCGTTGAGGAGTGGCTTAACGTTTGGGAGAAGAGCGTCACGTGGGATATCGCCCAGTCGACGATCTCCTCGCTTACCATGGGCGAGCTGCGTGCGCTCGACGAGCAGGATGGCGCTACGTTCTATGAGCGCCTGGACCGCGAGAAGATGAACTACGGCTGGATCGAGGGTTCGCCCGACTTTAAGGCCGAGGTCGCCAAACTGTATCGCCGCGAGGTCAATCCCGACCACATCCTGCAGACCAACGGCTGCACGGGTGCGAACCTCAACGCCATCATGGCCGTGGTCGAGCCCGGCGACCATGTGATTGCCGAGTGGCCCACCTATGCGCCGCTCTACGAGATTCCGCGCACGCTGGGCGCCGAGGTCGAGTATTGGGAGCTTCGCGAGGCGCTTGGCTGGAGGCCCGATATCGAGGAGCTCAAGCGTTTGGTTCGCCCCACCACCAAGCTCATTTGCATCAACAACGCATCGAACCCCATCGGTACCGTGCTCGATGCCGATACGCTCGGCCAGATTGCCGAAATCGCTCGCTCGGTGGGCGCCTATGTGCTGTGCGATGAGGTGTACCTACCGCTTGAGAACACCGAGGCCTTTATGTCGATGGCCGATGTGTACGAGAAGGCCATTGTCACCAACTCGGTGTCCAAGACCTATTCGACGCCTGCGGCACGCGTGGGCTGGGTCGTGGCAGACGAAGAGGTATCCAACCGTATCCGCACTTATCGCGATTACACCATGATCTGCGGCGGCGTGTTCAACGATGCCCTGGCGACCTATGTGCTCGAGCACAAGGACAAGATCCTCGAGCGCAACCGCAAGATCGTGTTTGGCAATCGCGATATCGCACAGGCTTGGATCGATACGCAGCAACGCGTTTCCTGGACGGCCCCGCAGGGTGTGTCCACCTCGTTTATCCAGCTGGATATCCCCGAGGACGACGAGGAGTTCTGTAAGCGCCTGCTGGTCGAGAGGGGAGTGCTGTTGGTTCCCGGCAGCCGCTTTGAGCTTCCCTGCGGCGCACGTCTGGGTTACTGCGCGAGCGAGGACGTTCTTCGCGAGGGCCTGAGACTTCTGGGCGAGGCGCTGGCGGAGTTCGATCGCTAGGATTCTGACGGCTCACAAAGCCGCTCAAATCTGTCTAAGATTATCGATAACAGACCCGTTTCCCATGAGGGGAGCGGGTCTGTTTTTCTATACCGAGAAGTCGAGTTGTTACAAATGGGGCCGTAAAGCAAGCCGGTATTCGCTGGGCCTTATACTGAGCTTCCGGTGAACGGTATCAAGCGTCTGGTAAACGGTAATTCGTTTACCAGAAATGAATAGGACAAACTTTTTTCTGAATAAAAATGAAAATGGTTGAGACGCGGTATGAATCGCTAATTCTATTCATAGCTCTATTGGAAATATGCAATTTGAGGGTGGTTTAATAAAGTTTAGTTCCATTTGATTATTGGATTGAATACGCGTTTAAGCACGTAAATACACTTTATTAAATCGAAGTGTGCCATGCGTGAAGTATATGTGTATGCCGTTCACCCCTCATATAAAACCGTTCGGGGGCGAGGTGGAAGTATGAACTGAATTTGGATATAAATATGTCGTCAGCAATAACGCCTCACACGGAGGGGCGCTAACGAATCGGCCCTGACAGGGGCCCGAAAGAAAGGTAGGAGGCCATGACGAAAGGTCTGCACGTGCCTTCCGAGATCGGCAAGCTCAGGAAGGTCTGCCTGCACCGTCCCGGCGACGAGCTCCTCAACCTGCCGCCCGACGAGCTCGAGCGACTCCTGTTCGACGACGTCCCGTTCCTGGAGGTCGCGCAGCAGGAGCACGACACCTTCGCCCAGATCCTGAGGGACCAGGGCGTGGAGGTCCTCTACCTCGAGAACCTCGTCGCCGAGGTGTTCGACCAGGTCCCCGGCGCCCGCGCCGAGTTCACCGACCAGTACATCGCCGAGGCCGGCATCCGCGGCCAGCACATGCCGCAGATCGTCCGCGAGAAGCTGGACTCCATCGAGGACAACCTCGAGTTCGTCAAGAAGACCATGGCCGGCATGACCAAGGCCGAGATCGACATGCCCCTCACGGCGTCCACGACCCTCGACTCCCTGGTCAACTCCGAGTCCGAGTCCGACCTGATCATCGACCCGATGCCCAACCTCTACTTCACCCGCGACCCGTTCGCGGTCGTCGGCGAGGGCGTCAACCTCAACCGCATGTACTCGGTCACCCGCAACCGCGAGACCCTGTACGGCAAGTACGTCTTCAAGTACCACCCCGACTACAAGGACGTCTCCCTGTACTTCCGCCGCGACTGCCAGTTCCACACCGAGGGCGGCGACGTGCTGAACATCAACGAGAAGACCCTCGCCGTCGGCATCTCCCAGCGCACCCAGGCCGCCGCTATCGACGTCATGGCCCAGAACATCTTCTGGAACTCCGACTCCAAGGTCGAGCGCATCCTGGCCTTCGACATCCCGGTCTCGCGCGCCTTCATGCACCTCGACACGGTCTTCACCCAGATCGACGTCGATAAGTTCACGATCCACCCCGCCATCATGGGCACCCTGCGCGTCTACGAGCTGACCGCCGGCAAGAACCCGGGCGACGTGAACATCCGCCTGATCGAGGACACCCTCGAGCACGTCCTGGAGGACGCCACCGGCGTCGACCAGGTCAAGCTGATCCCCTGCGGCGGCGGCGACCCGATCGCGGCCTCCCGCGAGCAGTGGAACGACGGCTCCAACACCCTGTGCGTCGAGCCCGGCAAGATCTGCGTCTACGCCCGCAACACCGTCACCAACGACGTGCTGTACAAGGAGGGCCTGGACCTTCTCGTCGTGCCCTCCGCCGAGCTCTCCCGCGGCCGCGGCGGCCCGCGCTGCATGAGCATGCCCTTCTGGCGCGAGGACCTCTAAGTCTTTCCGTTTCCGGTGCGGTCCCCCTACAACCGCACCGGTTTCGCCCGTCAAAAGGGCGACACTAATACTTACGTAATTCATTTCTTCGAAAGGAAACGAACCATGGGTGTTAACCTCTCCGGCCGTAGCTTCCTCAAGCTCCTCGACCTCACCACCGAGGAGATCGAGTATCTGCTCAAGCTCTCCAAGAACTTCAAGGACATGAAGCGCGCTGGCGTTCCGCACCGCTATCTCGAGGGCAAGAACATCGTTCTGCTTTTCCAGAAGACCTCCACTCGTACCCGCTGCGCCTTCGAGGTCGGCGGCATGGATCTGGGCATGGGCGTCACCTACCTCGATCCCGGTTCGTCCCAGATGGGCAAGAAGGAGTCCATCGAGGACACCGCCCGCGTTCTCGGCCGCATGTATGACGGCATTGAGTTCCGTGGCTTTGCCCAGGACGACGTCGAGGAGCTCGCCGCTAAGTCCGGCGTGCCCGTGTGGAACGGCCTGACCACCGAGTGGCACCCCACTCAGATGCTCGCCGACATCCTGACCGTCCAGGAGAACTTCAACTACGACATCAAGGGCAAGACCCTCGTCTTCATGGGCGACTGCAAGAACAACGTCGCTCGCTCCCTCATGGTTGTATGCTCCAAGCTCGGCATGAACTTCGTGGCCTGCGGTCCCGAGGAGTGCATGCCCGCCGACGACGTCATCGAGGCCTGCAAGCCCATCGCCGAGGCCAACGGCTGCACCATCAAGCTGACCACCGACGTCAAGGACGGCGTCACCGGTGCCGACGTTATCTACACCGACGTGTGGGTCTCCATGGGCGAGCCCGACGAGGTCTGGGCCGAGCGCATCGCTCAGCTCACCCCGTATCGTGTTACCTCCGAGGTCATGGCTATGGCCAACCCGGGTGCCATCTTCCTGCACTGCCTGCCCAGCTTCCACGACACCAACACCACGATTGGCGCCGAGAAGTGCGAGCAGTTCGGCATCACCGAGCAGGAGGTCACCGACGAGGTCTTCGAGAGCCCCGCTTCCAAGGTCTTCGACGAGGCCGAGAACCGCATGCACACCATCAAGGCTGTCATGTACGCCACGCTCAAGTAAGAGCATCTAGCATCTCGCTCGGGGTGTATTGCTGCACACCCCGAGCGGTTATGTCTGGTAAATATCTCGCGTCGGGCGGTGGGCACGGCACGGAAGATCCGCTTCGCGCGAGAAAGTTAAATGATTTATGAAGGGGGGATGAGAACCATGACTGAGACCGCTAAGAAAAAGCGCGGTATGCCTTCATCGTTCACCATTCTTCTAGCTCTGCTGGCAATTGTTGCAGTGATTACCGTTATCGTCTCCGGCACGTCCGGTGGCGAGGTTACCGCTGCCCGCCTGAGCGATTTCTGCACCGCCCCTGTCAAGGGCTTCGCCGACGCTCTGCCCGTTTGCCTCTTCGTTATGATCCTCGGCGGCTTCCTCGGCATGATGACCGAAACCGGCGCCTTGGACAACGGCATCGCCGTTCTGGTGCAGAAGCTTAAGGGCAACGAGATTATGCTCGTTCCTGTCCTTATGCTCATCTTCTCCCTCGGTGGTACCACCTATGGTATGTGCGAGGAGACCGTTCCCTTCTATGCCCTGCTCGCCGCTACCATGATGGCCGCTGGCTTTGACCCCATGGTCGGCGCCGCTACCGTCCTGCTTGGCGCTGGCTGCGGCTGCCTGGGCTCCACGGTTAACCCGTTCGCCGTCGGCGCTGCCGTCGACGCTCTGACCGGCGTTGGCATTGAGGTCAACCAGTCCATCATCATCGGCCTCGGTGCCGTCCTGTGGATTGTCACTACCGCTATGTCCATCGTCTTCGTGATGAACTATGCCAAGAAGGTCAAGGCTGACAAGGGTTCCACCATCCTGTCGATGCAGGAGCTCAAGGACGCCGAAGAGGCTCACGGCAAGGCTGCCTCCGAGGTTCACAAGGAGGTCACGCTCACCGGTCGTCAGAAGGGTGTTCTGATCGCCTTCGCCTTCACCTTCGTCGTCATGATCGTCGGCTTCATCCCGCTGGCCGACCTCAACGAGGGCGTCGCCAACTTCTTTGACGCTGGCGCTGTCTACGACGCCGACGGTAACGCCGTCGTCCAGGGCTGGTCCGCCCTGATCACCGGCCTGCCCATTGGCCAGTGGTACTTCGACGAGGCTTCCACCTGGTTCTTCCTCATGGCTATCCTGATCGGTATCATCGGTGGTCTGTCCGAGAAGCAGATTGTCAACACCTTCATCACCGGCGCTGCCGACATGATGTCCGTTGTTCTCGTCATCGCCCTCGCCCGTGGTATCTCCGTCCTCATGGCTAACACCGGCCTCGACGTCTTCGTCCTCGACGCTGCCGCCAATGCCCTGGCTGGCCTGTCCGGCGTGATCTTCGCTCCCATGAGCTTCCTGGTCTACTTCGGCCTGTCCTTCCTGATCCCCTCGACCTCCGGTATGGCCACCGTCTCCATGCCCATCATGGGACCGCTGGCTGTTAAGCTTGGCTTCTCGCCCGAGGTCATGGTTATGATCTTCTCCGCCGCCATCGGTGTCGTGAACCTGTTCACCCCGACCTCCGGCGCTATCATGGGCGGTCTCGCCCTGGCCAAGATCGAGTGGACGACCTGGCTCAAGTTTGCCCTTAAGCTCATCGTCGCGCTCTCCGTCGTCTGCGCCGTCATCCTGACCGTCGCCTGCGTGTTGATCTAAGTACCCAACGGGTACCCCACGGAAACCTTGACGATCCTGTAAAGGATCACCTGGTCATCGTCTGTCCGGTGGGGTCAACCCACCGGTAGACTCCTACCTTTAGCCCCCTCCCGTTCCGTGCGCGGGAGGGGGCGCTCTTTTGTTCCGCGGTTTTACCAAACCGCGGAACCGGTCGACGCTGCGCGCCCGCCAGAGCGGCAATCTGACGTTCAATCGTCGGGCATGGCCAAAAGGCCTATGCCCTCCTCTTTCACGTCACCTTGCTCGCTCTGGCGGGCGCTCGCTGACTTATGCTCAACCTGCGACGTTCCCCTTGTTGGTGCAGGGGGCAGCTTGCTCGCCCTGGTGCCCGTTCGTTGACTTTGGCTCTGCCTGTGACGTTTCCATTGTTGGTGCGGAGCGACTTGGTTCCTGCTTCAAATTAGCTATCCCGGGTCCCCGGTGGTTGCGGTGGGCGTGTTTGGTTGGTGCCTGTTGATGGCCTGGGCATCGGGGAGGGCAGGCTCCG
>CAUHJB010000035.1:0-19107 GCA_959606495.1 uncultured Collinsella sp.
TCGGTTCCCCCCCGCCCCCCCCGTAAAAAGCGTTTTGGGGGGGGGGGCCCGGGGGGGGGGGCCCCCCCCCCTCTGGCTTCAAGCTATGTGATGCGGCCCGTTAGTAACCCTGGCCGTAGCCCTGGCCCTGGCCCTGCTGGCCCAGTAGCTCCTCAAGATACTGGCGCAGCTGTTCATCGGTAATACCGCCGTTGCCGGTGTCGGTCGAACTGTCGTCCTGCTGCTGGTTCTGCAGCTCCTCGTCGGAGCCCAGCTCGACGGTGACCTTCTTCTCTTCCTTGCCGCGCATGAGCGTAATCTCGACCTTCTCGCCCACCTCGTGGCTGCGCAGTGCGATGATCAGGCCGTCGGCACTCGTAATCTCGTCGTCGCCCAGCTTGGTGATGACGTCGCCCTCCTGGATACCAGCCTTGGCAGCGGGACCGTCCTCGACAACGCTCGCCACGTAGGCACCGCTATCGGTGCTCAGTTTGTTGGTACGGGCGTTGAGCGCGTTGACGCTCGAAAGCGTGGCGCCCAGATACGGATGCACCGGCGTCTTGCCGTCGATAATCTGGTCGGCGATGTTCTTGGCGTAGTTAACGGGAATGGCAAAGCCCACGCCCGAGCTGGAGCCCGAGTAGCTCTCGATGAGCGAGTTAATGCCCACGAGCTCGCCGTTGTCGTTGACGAGCGCGCCGCCGGAGTTGCCCGGATTGATGGCGGCATCGGTCTGGATCATGTTGGCGTAGATGGTATTGCCGCTGGTAGAGCTCATGGCCGTGGAGCGATACAGCGCCGAAACGATGCCCGTGGAGACGGACTGCTCGTTGCCAAACGGCGAACCGATCGCCATGACCCACTCGCCCACGTTGAGCTTGGAGGAATCACCGATCTCGATCGGGGTGAGCCTGGAAGCATCGGCGTCCTTGAGCTTGATGACGGCCAGGTCGCTCGAAGCATCGTTGCCCACGAACTCGGCCTCGTAGGTAGTGCCGTCGTCCATGGTCACCACGTACTGGTCGTAACCATCGACCACATGGTTATTGGTGAGGATGTGGCCCTCGGTATCGAGCACGACGCCCGAACCGACGCTACCCGAGCTATCCGACTCGTCGGCAGACTGCGAAAGCGAGCCATTCTGGCTGCCGCTCGAAGTGGCGGTAATGGAAACCACGGAGGGCAATGCCTTGGCAGAAACGGCCTCGGCCAGCGTGGTGTCCTCGGAATCAATCGTAATCTTTTGCGTCGATGAACCCGAAGCACCCGCCGTCACGGCATTCTTTCCGCCGCCAATGTTGAGCGTGCCGCTCATAATGAGCGCAATGACCAGCAGGGCGCCGCAGGCACAACCGGCAAGCGCTGTAATAAAGATTGGCAGCTTTTTGGTCTTGGTCTTGACCACTGTGTGCTTGTTTACAACCTGCTGGCTGCCCAGCGGCTTGCCGGTCTGCGTATCGTAGGCCTGCACGTAGGGAATGTTGCTGTCGGCAGGCGTCGACTCCACCTGCACGCGCGGCTGCTGCTGAGTCTCGCCGGCGTTGCCCGCATCCTGGGGACGCTGGGAATCGTTCTCGCTCATGGCTGCGATCCTTTCGTCAAATAACCAAAGGCCCGCCAAACATGTGGCGGGCCATCATTGTTCACGTTGAGTTGTACCCCAATATGCGGGCGTACGTGTACGAGAACGCAATCTTTTAGGAAGGCTTAAGTTCTGCTGCAAACTCGAAAGGAACCCGCACCTGCGTCAAAACCACCACAAAGGTGCCTGTCCCCTTTGTGGTGGAAATCTAGTCCTTAAACAGATAGCCTACGCCGCGGACGGTGGTGATGTGCGCCGCGATCTGCGGGCCCACCTTGGAGCGGATGCGTCGGATGTGCACGTCGACGGTGCGCGTGCCGCCGCAGTACTCAAAGCCCCACACGCGGTGCAGCAGCACCTCGCGGCTGTAGGCGCGGTTGGGGTGCGTCGCCAAAAAGCTCAGCAGCGAGTACTCCATCAGCGTCAGGTCGATGGGCTCGTTATCGAGCGTCACCTGGTAGGTAGCCAGGTTGATCTCGAGGTTATCGATGTTGAGCACATCGTCGGCGGTGACGGTCTCCTCCTCGCCCATCAGGCGCTGCGCGCGAGCCTTGAGCTCGTTGGGCGTCGCCGTGGGGCATACAAAGTCGGCATGCGCGTGATTGGGCAGGCGCAGGGTACCGAGCGCCTCGTCGTCGACGATTACCAGCATGGGGACGCCGCCGCGGTCGTCGAGCCACTTGGCAATCTGATCGATGCGGTCGCTGCGGATGCCATCGGAATCGAGAATCAGCAGGTCAAAGTCGTGCGCCGCAGTCGGCGAATCGGGAGTTGCCAGGCTCACCTCGACACCCAGGGTGGTCGTCAAGCTGCGGGCAAACTCGTGGAAGCGCGTCGTGCGCGCCATGAACAGGGCACTCTTTTCGGACATATCGGCCTCCAAAGAAATGAGCTCAATCGTACTGGAACACGCCAGCGCGATTAGGAGTTCGCCAGGTAGTGCTTGATCTCCCACTCGGTGATCGTAGACTCAAACTTATGCCACTCGGCGCGCTTCTTTTTGAGGAAGAAGCTATGGATGTGCTCGCCGAGGGCATCCTTCATAAACTGCGAGTCCTCAAACACGTCGAGCGCCTCTTTGAGCGAGCGCGGCAGCGGCGCGTAGCCGGCCTCGACCATCTGACGGTCGGTAAGCTTGAGCGTCTCGGCCGTGGCCTCGGGCGGGAGCTCCAGCTTGCGCTCGATGCCGTCCAGACCAGCCGCCAGCGTGACGGCGTTGACCAGGTACGGATTGGCCATGGGATCGGGACTGCGCAGCTCGATGCGCGTGGACAGCTGCTTGCCGGGCTTGTAGACCGGAATGCGGACCATACTCGCGCGGTTGCGCAGGCCCCACGTGGCGTACTGCGGCACGGAGTCGCCACCCGTGGTGATGCGCTTGTACGAGTTGACCGTGGGGTTGGTGATGGCGCTGATCTCGCGGGCATGCGCCAGAATACCGGCCATATAGTGCTTGGCGACGTCGGAGAGATGGTACTTCTCGTCGTCCTCGCCCCAAAACACGTTGTTGCCGTCGTGGTCGAATAGCGACTGGCACAGGAACATAGCGCTGCCGTCCTCGCCCGCCAACGGCTTGGGCATAAAGGAGGCGTGGCAACCGCTCTCGTAGGCCTGCTGCTTAATGATGAGTTTGGCCGTGGTGATGGCGTCGGACATGCTCAGGGCCTCGGCGTGGCGCAGGCTCATGCCGTGCTGCGAGCGACCGGCGGCGTGGAAGGTGTACTCCACGGGCACGGACATCTTCTCGAGCGTGAGGACCGTGTTGCGGCGCAGGTCGCGGGCTGCGTCACTCACCGAAAGATCGAAGTAGCCCACGTTGTCGAGCGGCTCGGGGGTGTGCTCGTCGGGGAAGTAATAGTACTCCAGCTCGGCACCCACATTGAGCAGGTAGCCGGCCTTCTCGGCCTTGCGGAACATGCGGCGCAGGGCATCGCGCGGGTCGCCGGCAAACGGCTTGCGATCGGGAGTGCACACGTCGCAGAACACGCGAGCGACGCCGTTATGGCTCGGGCGCCACGGCAAAATCTGGAAGGTCGAAGCATCGGGAAACGCCAGCATGTCGGCTTCCTCGGGTGTGGCAAAGCCCTCGATGGCGGAGCCGTCAAAGCCAATACCCTCCTCAAAAGCGACCTCGAGGTCCTCGGGGCTAATGGCAAAGTTCTTGAGGCGGCCGAGAATGTCGACAAACCACAGACGCACAAAGCGGATGTCACGCTGCTCTACGGAGCGGAGTACGTAATCGATGTTCTGCTGGTTCATGTCGCTCCCCTTTCTTTCGGGCGGGTTTCGACTGGTCTATATCGCAGATACTATCGCAGAAAAATGTTTCCGCAGGGTTAAAGCGTATCAAGCGCTCAAAAAACGTGTGCGAACAAGCAGTTGCGAACGAGTAGTTAGCGCAAGGTCGAAGCGCGGTGTTCGATTTGGCCGGGGACCTCGATGCGCTTGGGGGCGAGCTTTGCTGCATCGCCCACCGTAGTGGTAACGACGTCGATGCGCTCGGACAGGCGCTCGACTACGCGCTCGGCAATGGTAAGGGTGTCTTGCGCGGCCGTGGTCACACCGCCAAAGAGCACGTGGTTCCAGGGATAGTCGTCAAACGTTGCGATCTTGAGACCCGCCGGCAACGAGGGCCCCAGCTGGGCCAGCGCCTCGGTCAGGCGCAGGAAGACCAGACCGTTGACGGCAATGAGGCCGAGCTTTTTACCGGCATGGCCGCGGATGGTCTCGTCCAAGCGGCCGACGCCCGTGGCGCCACCGTCGGCCAGGGTGACGACCTCGCCGGCCAGGCCGCGGCGCGAGAGCTCGTCGGCAAACGCCTCAGCGCGCTCACGACGCACGGGGCTGTCATCGCTTGCCTCGGTAAGCAGGCACAGACGCTCGCTGCCCGCAGCAGCCAAGGCGTCTACCAGGCCGGCGACCAGCTCGCGGTTGTTGGACGTCACCAAGTCGATGCCACCGTCGGCAACGTCGCGGTCGAGTAACACAACGGGTAGGCGTCCCGCGGCAGCGGCGATGGCCTCGTCGTTACCACCGCAGGTATTGACGACCAGGCCATCCACGCCAGCGTCGATAAGTCTGGTGAGCGACTCTGTTTCCCTTGCGGGGTCGTTGCCGCTAATGGCCGTCATGAGCGAGCAGCCGCGCGCGGCGGCACTGGCGGAAAGTCCTTCGAGCATGGCGCTCGAGAATGGGTTGGCGATGTCGGCCAGAATCACGCCAATGAGGTTGGTGCGTGAGCTGCGTAGATTGCGTGCGGCGGCGCGTGGGCGATAGCCAGTGCGCTCGATAACCGCCGCGATGCGAGCACGGGTTTCCTCGGTCATTTGCCCGGGGCGGTTATTGAGATAGCGCGAGACCGTGGCCGGACTCACGCCCGCCTCGACGGCAATGTCCTTGATTCTCATCTGCGCCATAGCGCACCCCGTTTCCCAATGTCGGCAGTCTGAGCCATTTTAGGCATTTTTTAAAATTCTCGGTTGCAAAACGCTGTAGGTGAGCAGCATCGTTTTGCGTCTCGAGCAGATGCGGTGATGGGCTAGATAGACGAGTCTTTGGACAGCTCGAAATAGTCGGGATGCAAGGCGATAACCGGGCCCTGCTCCTCGGGCATCAGGTGCAAGTGCGTCTCTGCCAGATAGCTCGCCGTGTCGGTATCGCCCCTCTTAATGGCCTCGAGAATCCGACGATGTTGTCGACGAATCGGCTCCCAATCCAGATCCTGCGACACCATACGCAACCAGTTGTATCGCTCAAAATGCGTGTTGACGCTCTTCATCCAATCCCACAACATATGGCGGCCGGCGATCTCAAAACACGTCTCATGGAACAGGTTGTCCAGGTCAAAGAAACGACGCGTTTCGCTATGGTCGAGCGACTCGGACTCGGCAAGAATCTGCTCGAGCCGATACTTTTGCTCGGGCGAAGCGGCCGAACAGCACTTAATAAGCACGCTTCTCTCGAGTTTCTCGCGCAAGAAACAGGCATTCTCGGCGTGTTCCATGCTGATCTTAGAGACGTAGGTGCCGCTCTTGGGACGCGTTTCCACCAGCTCCTGCTCGCGCAGGCGCACAAAGGACTCGCGAATGGGCGTGCGCCCGATTCCCGTCTCCTTTTCCAGACCAATCGCCGAAAGGCGCGTGCCGGGCTTGAGCTCGGCATAGATGATCTTGGAGCGCAGTGCGTTGTATGCCTGATCTTGCAGGCTCTGATAATGCTGGTGTTGTTCCATAAAGCCCTCGGATGAAGCCCACGGTTTGTCGAATTTCACCACGTAATACTATCGCATCGACACGCCCCAGCTCCCAATCAGTCTTTTTGGGACGGGGCTCTTTTAGCTACCCTGGCCCGCAGATCGGCCCCCTTGCCACAAAAGTGGCCCATCTACTACGTTAACACGGATAGCCTCGGCCATACCGAAAACCGTGAAAACAAAACCGCAGGTAGACAGCTTGTCGATTTTCGAAAAAGCCGGCTATGGTTGACCCCTGCGGCTTAAACGTAGTAGATAGGCCCTTTTCGTGGCGCAGCACTACTGCACCCCAAATTGGCACCCCGAGCCTGTTATAAGTTGCTGTGATATACGGACGGTTGATAATCAAGGGTTGAAAATCAAGGCGCGCTATACGGCTTGCTATATCTCACTATGCTTTGCTGTACGTCGCTATACTTTGCTATAACTTGACAATAATCGGCCCGTTACCATCCGGGATATAACGGACCCCAAGCCAACGTTGGCTTGGGGTCCGTCTTGTACCATGGCTCTTTTGGACTATGAGCGCTCATATTTCGTGGCCCGCCCGGTTCCCTGCCTTACGATTGCATTCCGTTCAAGCAGAGATTCGAGTGCCGCCAACGTCCGCATGCGGCTCAGCCCCGTCTGTTTTTCAATCTCGCTTCGCGACATAATTCGCCCGCCCGACAAGGCCTTGAGAACCTGGGCCTCTTCCTCGGACCCTTCAAAGGCATCGGTAACGGGCAATGTGACGGCCACCATGCCGCCGCGAACATCAAAAATTGGTTGATTGATCGAATCGCGATAGGCACGTCTAATGCGCGCAATTCCCGTACCAAATTTCTCGATATAATCCAGCTTTAAGAAGGCCTCTGCAACGATGGGGTTTCTGAGCACGGATATCTGCCCATACAGGTATTGTTCTGTCGTCAAACCGGCGGGCAGCGATCCGGGGGAGGTCACAACGACGCGATCATCGTACAGAGCAATTTGAACGTTCGCTCGAATATCCCACGTCCGATGCACCAAAGCGTTTGCAACAGCTTCGCGGAATGCCTCAAGAGGAATTCGATCGGTTTGGACGCGCTTCATCCCTTCGATACGCTCATAACGGTAGTAACGTGCAAACATAGCTACCGCCCTGTCCACCTGCTCAATTGCGGATACATTTGTCGCCGCCTCGCGATCCAAGATCACATCCTCGGTATCGCCAAAACGGACGCAGTCGATGCCTGGAAAATCATTCTTATCCGCTAAAATCGCCGCGGCATTGGTATAGCCATCCTTGCCGAGCAAGCGGAGCGTACGCATGATATCCGGCGTTAGCTCGGAAATGCCGAGGTGTTCAACACACTTATGCTCGAGCGTATGAAAGCCCAAGTCCTGGCGAGCCGACGTGAGCGCGTCGAACGTTACGTTGCTGCCTTCGAGCGTCAGCCTGCCATACTCAAACCGGTCGACCTCCACCGTTGCCGAATCGTTTCGCCTGTAGGCCTTTCCCTTGCTTCGATAGGGTTTGTCCTGTCCCTCATAAACCGTAAGGATTACGGTCCCGTGTTTCTCATCGGGCTCGAGCGTGTAACGGGGAGCGGGGTCCAAGCTGTCATTAATCATGTTCTCGATGCGCAGGCATTCTGCGACCGGATCTGCAAGGCCGACAGCCACGCCCTCGTCGTCAACGCCAAACTCAATCTTGCCCGTCCCATAGTTTGCATAGGCGCTCACCGTTTTAAGAAACGTCGGCGTAACGCTTTCCTTGTATTCGACTGTAGGGCTCTCTCTAACAACCATATGCACAACCTCTTCGTTTCGTACTATTCATGACCGTATTATAAGACGAAAACTGTTTGCGTATTGATTTATCCAAGACGCAAATGGTTTTCGTCTGTCGATAGGTCTGCAATCCAAACGAAAAGAGTCCCGAGCTCGTTTGAACTCGGGGCTCTTTGTGCCGCACATCTATGAGAGGAGTAATTCGATGCGTACGAGCGCTACTCCATGAAGCCGCCCTGGGATGGCGGCAACCTCGTCAATGGGGTCAGGTTTACATGTATCAACTTAGCGCAAAGTAACCTGGCCCCCATGCACCAAAGGGTTGACTAGAGTTCGCAGGCAACCTTGTAGCCATCGCCGATGGCGTCGCGGATGTTGCCGCACTTGTTGGCATCGCCCAGCACGTGGGTGGCAACACCGGCTGCGGCCAGGTCGTCGGCCAGCTTGGTATTGGGACGATAGCCCATGGCAAGCACCAGCGTATCGGCACCGGTGATGGTGTGAACCTCGCCGTCCTTCTCGTAGCTGATGGTGTCCTCGGTGATCTCGGTCACCTTGGCCTCGGTCAGCACGTGGACGCCCTTGGATAGCATGCGCGTGATGAGCACCGCGCGGCCGGCGCCGCCCTCGTTGGCGGCGAGCGTCTTGGTCATCTCGATGACGGTGACATCGCGATTGGCCGGCGACAGGTCGTTGACCAACGGGGCCAGGTAATCGGCCGTTTCGCAGCCAACGGTGCCGCCGCCCACGATGACGATCTTCTTGCCCGGGAAAGCCTTGCCGCCCAGCAGGTCGTCAGCCGTCATAACCTGCTTAAAGCCCTGCATGAAGGCCGGAGCGATGGGCTCGGCGCCATAAGCCAGGACAACCTCGTAGCCCGCGTAGTCACGCTGGATATCCTCGGCCGTGAGCTCGGTACCAAAGACGCACGTGACGCCTGCCTCGGCCAAGCGACGGTACTGATACTTGATCACGCGGGTGAGCTCCTGCTTTGCCGGCGGAACGGCTGCGATGCGCATCTCGCCGCCCGGCTCGTCCTGCTTATCCACAAGCACCACGTTGTGGCCGCGCTTGGCGGCAATGTAGGCTGCCTCCATGCCCGCAGGACCAGCGCCCACAACGAGCACGTTCTTGGCCTCGGCGGCAGGCTCGTAGCCAGCCTCGTCACGCTCCACGTCCGGGTTGACGGTGCAGGAAATGCGCTTGCCAAACATAATGCCGTTCAGGCAGCGCAGGCAACCGATGCAGGGGCGGATGTCGTCGGCGTTGCCGGCAGCGGCCTTGTTGCAGAACTCGGCATCGCACAGATTGGCGCGGCCCATCATGCAGATATCGGCAGCACCGTCCTCGATCAGCTCCTCGGCAATCCAAGCCTCGTTAATGCGTCCGACCGTGGCGACGGGAATGTTGACGTGCTTTTTGATCTCGCGCGAGCAGGCGGCGTGCGAGGCCTGCTGGGTACCGGCGGCGGGAATCGCAGAGCCGCGCTTGATGGTAGTGCCGCCCGAGACGTGAATCATGTCGACGCCGACCTTCTCCAGACGACGCGAGACGTAGATCATGTCGTTGAGGGTCAGGCCGCCATCGGTGTACTCATCGCCCGAGATGCGGACGTCGATGATAAAGTCCTTGCCGCAGCGCTCGCGGATCTCGGCGATGACCTCAAGCAAAAAGCGCATGCGGGCGTCGAGCGAGCCACCGTACTCATCGGTACGCTTGTTATAGAGCGGGGTCAAAAAGCCACCGAGCATGCCGTGGGCGTGTGCCGCATGGACCTCGACGCCGTCAACACCGGCCTTCTGCATGCGCACAGCAGCGTCACCAAACTGATGCGTGAGCTCGTGGATCTCATCGACCGTGATGGGGCGCGGCGCCTCGCGGGCATAGGACGGGCCCACAAAGGACGGAGCGATCAGGCGCGGCGTGCCCGGAATGTTAAAGGCCATGTAGGCGGGATGGAAGAGCTGCGGCATGATCTTGCAGCCATACTCGTGGACGGCTGCGGCGAGCTTTTCCCAGCCGGGGATAAACGTGTCGTCGTAGCAGCACATGTCACCCGGCAGATAGGTATAGGTGGGCTCGACCGTCACGACCTCGGTAATGATGAGGCCCACGCCGCCCTTGGCACGGGCACGGTAATGATCGACCAAGTCGTCGGTCACATAGCCGTGGTCGGCCAGGTTCGTGGACACCGGCGGCATAAAGACGCGGTTCTTGACCTCGGTCGTACCGACCTTGATCGGGCTAAAGAGCATCGGGTAGGCGGAAGACTCCATACAGGGTTCCTTTCGTTTGAGCCGCTCGGCGGCAGTTGCTAACGTACTTATCGTATCAGTAACCGCGCTGTACCCGACTGTACACGCTCCCCCGGCTTTTACTCAGCCCACAAAAAGTTGCGGTGGAATACGGAGTAGATAAGGCCTTTGACAGCCAAAACAGTCCGTATTTCACCGCAACTGATGGGCGGGGTGGAGTTAGAGGCCCAGGTAGGCAGTCATGCCCTCATCCGCCACTCCCTCACCTACAGCGCGCCGTCCAGCATAAGATTCACCTTGAGCACGTTGACCGTGGGCTCGCCGAACACGCCGAGGAAACGGCCCTTGGTGCACGCGGCGATGATGTCGCGCACCTCGTCCTCACTTTTGCCCGTGGCCTTGGCAAGGCGCGGAACCTGGTACTCGGCGGCATCCGGAGAGATCTCCGGGTCGAGGCCGGACCCCGAACACGTCACCAGGTCGACGGGCACAGCGTCCATATCGGCATCGGGGTTGGCGGCGCGGATCTTCTTCACGCGCGCATCTATCAGCTGCCGATACTCCTCACTCGCCGGGGACAGGTTGGACGGGGCACCATACGCCATGAGCTCGCCGTCTTCGCCTTCGACAATTGATACGTTCTGGATACGACCCCACATGTGGGCTTCGTCATCGAAGTTCTGGCCGATGAGCTCGGAACCCACAACCTTGCCGTCGACCGTAATGAGCGATCCGTTCGCCTGGTACGGAAACGCAAGCTGCGCGACGCCGGTCACCACGAGCGTGTATCCCAGGCCGCAGACGATGGTAAACAGCGCGAACACGCCAAGTGCGCGCGATGCGATACCTTTGAACATACAAACCTCCGTCTACATCATGCCAATGCCGAACAAGGCCAGCAGCATGTCGATAATCTTGATGAATACGAACGGTGCCACGATACCGCCCAGACCCCACACCAGCAGGTTGTGGGTCAGCAGCTGGCCGGACGAAAGCTCGCGGTACTTCACGCCTTTCAGGGCGGCAGGAATCAGCGCGACGATGACCAGCGCGTTGTAGATAATGGCGGACAGCACGGCCGTCAACGGGTTGGTGAGGCCCAGGATGTTGAGGGCGCCCAGTCCCGGATAGATCGGAGAGAACAGCGCCGGGATGATGGCGAAATACTTCGCCACGTCGTTGGCAACAGAAAAGGTCGTGAGCGAGCCGCGGGTCATGAGCAGTTGCTTGCCGATGCGCACGACCTCGATGAGCTTGGTGGGGCTGGAGTCGAGGTCGACCATGTTGCCGGCCTCCTTGGCAGCCTGGGTTCCCGTGTTCATGGCCACGGCAACATCCGCCTGCGCCAGCGCCGGTGCGTCGTTGGTGCCGTCGCCGGTCATGGCGACCAGGTGACCCTCGCGCTGGAACGAGCGAATCTTCTCGAGCTTGCCCTCGGGGGTGGCCTCGGCCAGGAAGTCGTCCACGCCCGCCTCGGCGGCGATGGCGGCTGCCGTGAGCGGGTTATCGCCCGTCACCATGATGGTCTTGATACCCATGCGGCGCAGGTCGGCGAACTTCTCCTTCACGCCGGACTTGATGATGTCCTTAAGGTAGACGACACCCAGCACACGTCGGTCCTTTGCCACGACCAACGGGGTGCCGCCCACCTTCGCAATGCGTTCGACGGCCTCGTCGCACTCCTTCGAGAACACTCCTCCGGCAGCCTCCACATAAGCGCGAACGGAATCGGCCGCACCCTTGCGAATCTCGCTGTCGGCGTAGTTCACACCGGACATGCGGGTCGCCGCAGTGAAGGGGATGAACTCCATGCCCTTATCCTCGAGTGTGCGGCCGCGCAGCCCAAACTGCTCCTTGGCGAGCACGACGATGGAGCGGCCCTCGGGGGTCTCATCTGCCAGAGAGGACAGCTGCGCGGCATCGGCGAGTTCTGCCGGATCGACACCGTCGACCGGAATGAACTCAGCGGCCTGGCGGTTGCCCAAGGTGATGGTACCGGTCTTATCGAGCATGAGGATGTCGACGTCGCCGGCGGCCTCGATGGCGCGGCCGGACATGGCCAGCACGTTGGCCTCGTTCAGTCGGCTCATGCCGGCGATGCCAATGGCGGACAGCAGCGCACCAATGGTGGTGGGCGCCAGACAGACGAGCAAGGCAACGAGCGTGGTCACAGCGGTGGGGTTCGCCATACCGTTGAGCCCTGCAGAGAAACTCGAGTAGCAGTACAGTGCGAGCGTCACGAGGATGAAGATGACGGACAGAGCAACCAGAAAGATCTCGAGCGCGACCTCGTTGGGGGTCTTCTTGCGGGCGGCGCCCTCGACCATGGCGATCATCTTATCCAGGAAGCTCTGGCCAGGCTCACTGGTGATTTTCACCACAATCCAATCGGAAAGCACGGTGGTGCCACCAGTGACGGCAGAACGGTCGCCGCCAGCCTCGCGAACCACGGGTGCAGACTCGCCGGTTATGGCCGACTCATCAACCGAGGCGGCACCCTCGATGACATCGCCGTCTCCCGGAATCTGCTCGCCGGCGCGCACGACCACCAGATCCCCGCGTGAGAGCTCGGTACCGGGAACGACCGTGAAGCGGTCCTTATCCTCGACGGACTCGATGCGATGGGCCTCGACGTCCTTTTTCGCCGCGCGCAGGGAGTCTGCCTGCGCCTTACCGCGGCCCTCGGCAAGTGCCTCGGCAAAATTTGAAAAGAGGTCGGTCAGCCAGAGAATGACGGCAATGGCGATCACATAGTACGTGGGGACGCCGGCGTCCTGTACCCCAAAAATAGAGGCGATGGCCAGAATGGAGGTCATGGCGGCCGACAGCCACACCAGGAACATGACCGGGTTTTGGACCTGGACACGGGGGTCAAGCTTGGCAAATGAATCGCGCACCGCGCGGCTCATCATGTCTTTTTGCATAGCCATAAATCTGCGACTCCTTTACGCAACCATCTGGAAGAATTCGGCAACGGGACCAAGCGCCAGCGCCGGGAAGAAGCCCAGGGCGCCAATCAGCAGAACGACGAATACCAGCAGGAACACGAACATGGCATTGGTGGTGGAAAGCGTGCCGGCGCTCTCGGCGACCTTGCCCTTCCCGGCCAGCGAGCCCGCAATGGCGAGCGTGCCCACAATCGGCAGGAACCGCGCGAACAGCATCTCGATACCCAGCAGCACGTTGATCCACGGGATATTGCAGTTCATGCCGGCGAATGAGGAGCCGTTGTTGCCGCCAGCCGAAGTAAGGGCGTACAGGACCTCGGAGAAGCCATGCGCCCCGCCGTTGGTGAGTTGGTCGACAAGACCGGGCACCATGCAGGCGATAGCGGAGCTCACCAGAATGGCGAACGGAGTGGCGAGACACAGAACCACCGCCCAGCGCATCTCGGTCGGCTCAATCTTCTTGCCCAGGAACTCGGGTGTGCGGCCGACCATAAGGCCGGCGATAAACACCGTGAGGATGGCGAAGCCGATCATGCCGTACAGGCCGCAGCCCACGCCGCCAAAGACGACCTCGCCCAGCGCTATCTGGAGCATCTGGACAAACCCGCCGAGCGGGGTGTAGGAGTCGTGCATGGAGTTGACCGAGCCGTTGGAAGCAGCCGTCGTGAAAGCGGACCAGGTGGAAGAGGAGGCGATACCGAAACGGCTCTCCTTGCCCTCCATGTTGCCGCCGGCCTGGCCGTCGGTCATCTCGATATTGACCGCTCCGCCATCGGCCAGCTGCGGGGTACCCATATGCTCGTTAACGGCGATGATGCCGGTGAAGATCACCAGCAGGATGAACATGGCGGCAAAGATAGCCTTGCCCTGCTTGGTGTTCTTGACGCCGATACCGAAGGTGAAGCAGCAGGCGGCCGGGATCAGCAGCAGGCTGGTCATCTCGATGATGTTGGTGAAGGCACTGGGGTTCTCATACGGATGGGCGGAGTTCACGCCGAAGAAGCCGCCGCCGTTGGTGCCGGACTGCTTGATGGCAACCTGAGGAGCCGCGGGACCCTGGGGCAGGAACTGCTCGGTGACCACGCGCGCGCCCTCGACAACCTTGCCGTCGACCTTGACCGTGTCGCCCTCGATCTGGGCGCCGTCGATGACGCTCCAGCCGCCGTCTGCATTAGGCTGGACAGCGACGGGCTCTACGAGCTCAGCCTTCTGAGCCGGCTGGAAGTTGGAGATGACGCCACCGGCAGCCAGGCAGATGCCGAACACGAGGTTCAGCGGGATGAGCACATACAGGACGGTGCGGGTGAGGTCGACCCAGAAGGAACCCAGACCCTGCTCCTTGACCTGACGGAAGCCGCGGATCAGCGCGAACATGACCGCGATACCGGTGCCAGCGGAAACGAAGTTCTGCACGGTGAGGCCCATGAACTGCACAAAGTAGGACAGGGTGGTCTCACCGGAATAGGATTGCCAATTGGTGTTGGTTATGAAGGAAGCGGCCGTATTGAACGACAGGTCCCATGACACACCCGGCAGGTGCTGGGGATTGCCTGGCAAGAAGGACTGAAGCGCCTGGAGTGCCACAAGAGCCACGAGGCCGATCCCCGAAAAGACCAGCACGCTCGCCAGATAGCGCCTACACCCCATCTGCTCTGCCGCGTCGATGCGAAGCAGACGATAGATGCCACGCTCCACAGGAGCAATCACAGGCGACAGGAACGTATGCTCACCATCCATGGTATGGGCCATGAATCGACCGAGCGGAACGGCCAGGACGACGAGCACGGCAAAGTACAAGATGTACTGAATCGCAGCGTCCATAGTTTACGAATCACTCCTCATCAGAATGTAGATGTAATAGATAAAGAGTCCAATGCAGACGACTCCGATAATGGGAATGAGGATGTCCATTACCGCCCCTTTCACGCGCGGTCCGATGTCTCGGACGCCTGCTCTCGCAAGCGTCTGGGGACAGTAAACGCTTCTAGGGATTAAAGAGGCGTGAGGGCTGGCGCTCACGACCTTAAGATGCCGTAAAGATGCAGGTAGAAAGCACTATTGCGGCTGCAGTGCGCCTATACTCGACCTCGCGAGCATACAGTGGCGTCCTCGCCGCGTATGCACGCATGGACAACGCTTCAGAAAGGCTACGCTATGCAGCGCGACGCATCGGACACTCGCGTCAATCCAGACCTCATCCTCAAGGCAATTGAGAAAAACGAGGTTGCCGACGACGCTCGAACCAGCCGGGGACACCTCAAGATTTTCTTTGGCTACGCTGCTGGCGCGGGCAAAACCTATGCGATGCTTCAAGCCGCCCACGCCGCCAAGCGGCGAGGTGTCGACGTCGTCGCGGGATACATCGAGCCGCACGAACGTCCGGCAACTGCCCATCTTGCACAAGGGCTTGAGAACGTGCCCTGTAAACTCATCAAGCACAACGGCATTGCGCTCAGCGAGTTCAATCTAGATGCGGCTATCGAGCGCGCCCCTCAGCTCATCCTTGTCGACGAGCTCGCCCATACGAATGCGCCAGGGTCTCGCCACGACAAACGCTATCAAGACGTCGAGGAACTTCTACATGCGGGCATCGACGTCTATACGACCGTGAACGTTCAGCATATCGAGAGCCTAAATGACATGGTTGCATCCATCACCGGCGTTGTCGTGAGCGAACGAATCCCCGACCATATCTTCGATGATGCCGACCAGGTCGAGCTCGTCGACATAGAGCCCGAAGACCTACTTGAGCGCCTTCGCGCCGGCCTCGTCTACCGTCCCGCACAAGCCGACCGAGCACAACAGCATTTTTTTACCGTTGAGAACCTCACCGCACTCCGAGAAATCGCGCTGCGCCGCTGCGCCGATCGCACCGGCCACCTCACAGACACCGCACGCGTGCTGGGAAACCGTGACTACTACACCAGGGAGCGTATCTTAGTCTGTGTCTCCCCGGCGCCGACCAATCCCCGCATCGTCCGTGCCGCCGCACGCATGGCGAAAGCGTTTCGCAGCGAGCTCGTCGCCCTGTTCGTAGAGAGCCCGCGCACGCAAGCCATGAGCGATGATGAGCGCGCCAAGCTTGCAGCCAATATCGCCCTAGCCGAGCAGCTCGGAGCACATATGGAAACCGTCTATGGCGACGATATCGCGTTTCAGATCTCCGAGTTCGCGCGCCTGTCGGGTATTTCGAAGATCGTCATGGGACGCACGGGCGAGCGCAGCAGCGTCCGTCAGGCCCTCTTCGGCCGCAAATCTCTCGTAGAACAGCTCATAACGTTCGCCCCGAACCTCGACATTTACATCATTCCAGACCAGTCGACTCCGCCCTCCCGACCCAAAGGACGCCGCCGTGCGCTCGCCCTGCAGCCGCCCAGCAGCCGAGACGTGCTTCGCACGCTGGCCCTCTCTCTTGTCGCCACGGCTGTTGGCACGGCTTTCCGCCATCTGGGATTTGCCGATTCCAGCATCATATCCCTCTATATCTTCACGGCCCTGCTGACCGCCGTCACCACGACGGGGCGTATCTGCACGATCGTATCGAGCGTGCTCTCTGTAGTGCTTTACAACTTCTGCTTCGTCACGCCTCTGTTTTCGCTCGCCAGCTACGACCGAAGCTATCTGGTCACGTTCGGCATCATGTTCGCTACCGCTATGGTCGCCGGCGAGTTAACTGCGCGCATCGCCGACAACGCCCGTACCTCCGCCGAGAACGCATTCAAAACGCGCGTACTCCTCGAAACGAACCAGCTCTTGCAGCAAGCCCATAGCGCGGAGGAGTGCGCCCGCGTCGCCATGAACCAACTCATCAAACTGCTAAAACTCGACGTGGTCTTCTACACCGCCGAACACGGCACGCTCGGCAAGACGCTCTATGAGTCCGCTGGCGCCGAAAACCGATCCGCGTCGCTGTTCACCGACTACGAGCGCGCCGTTGCAACCTGGACCTACA
The DNA here is from genome assembly GCA_959606495.1 of uncultured Collinsella sp. Taxonomy (GTDB): domain Bacteria; phylum Actinomycetota; class Coriobacteriia; order Coriobacteriales; family Coriobacteriaceae; genus Collinsella. The sequence goes on from CAUHJB010000035.1 coordinate 16,724, forward strand.
CCAACAACAAGCGCGCGGGCGCAAGCACGCGAACCCTGCCTGAGGCGCGCTGTCTCTACCTCGCGGTTCGCACCGGCGACAAGGTATTCGGTGTCATCGGCATCGCCCTGGAGGGGCGCGAGATCGAAGCCTTCGAGCATTCGATCGTCCTATCTATCGTAGGTGAATGCGCCTTGGCGCTCGAAAGCGACCAGGCGGCGCAAGAGCGCGAAGAGGCTGCGGTCTTGGCGAAAAACGAGCAGCTGCGCGCCAACCTTTTGCGCTCCATCGGCCACGATTTGAGGACACCCCTCACGGCTATCTCCGGATCTGCGGCAATCCTTCGGAAGAGCGACGAGAAGCTCAGTCTCGAACAACGCTGCGATCTTGCCGATGCCATCTACGACGACTCCCTCTGGCTTATCGATACCGTGGAGAACCTCCTCGCCATCACACGCGTCGAGGACGGCACCATTCGCCTCAACTTCACATCCGAGCTCATCGACGAGGTCATCGAGGCAGCCCTCAGCCACGTCGCCCAAGCATCGCATGGACGTGCCGTCACCATCGAGCACACTGACGACATCCTGCTGGTACGCATCGACGTCCATCTCATCATGCAGGTGCTTACGAATCTCATCATGAACGCCTTCAAATACACACCCGAGGACTCGACTGTCACCATCAGCGCACGTCGCGAGGGTGCGTTCGTCGTGGTGGACGTCGCAGACGATGGGCCGGGTGTGGCAGACTGCGACAAGCCTCATATCTTTGAGCGCTTCTTCACCTCAAGCAATACGCAGCCCGTAGATTCGCGTCGAAGCATCGGCCTTGGGCTGTCGCTCTGCCGCTCCATCGTGGAGGCACATGGCGGCGTCATCGAAGTTCGCGACAACCACCCCCATGGGGCCGTCTTCCGTTTTACCCTGCCCGCCGAGGAGATCGAGATTCATGAATAATGCCGCTAAGCCACGCATCCTCCTGGTCGAAGATGACCTGACCGTTCAAAACCTCGTTTCGACCGCGCTTGACCTCCACGGCTACGTCGTGAGCAAGGTTTGCAACGGCCAGGCCGCCATCATGGATGCGGTGTCGCACGGTCCCAGCCTCATCATGCTCGACCTCGGCCTTCCCGACATTGACGGTATCGAGGTCATCACGAAGATCCGAAGCTGGTCGGCAGTCCCCATTATCGTCATTTCGGCGCGCTCCGAAGATTCCGACAAGATTGCAGCACTTGACGCAGGGGCAGACGACTACCTCACCAAGCCCTTTTCTGTGGATGAGTTGCTCGCGCGCGTCCGTGCGAATTTGAGGCGCTCCTCGATGGCGTCGAGCGAGTCGACAGAAGCGAGCACGTTCGACAACGGTCCGCTGCATATCGACTACGCCGCGGGATACGCGACGAAAGACGGACGCGAGCTCTCGCTCACCCCAACCGAGTACAAATTGCTCGTCCTTCTGGCGAAAAACGTCGACAAGGTGCTCACACACACCTTCATCACCCGCGAGATATGGGGCACGAGCTGGGACAGCGATCTGGCGAGCCTGCGCGTGTTCATGCGCACCCTGCGCAAGAAGATCGAGGCAGACCCCTCTCACCCCAAGATGATTCAGACGCACATGGGTGTCGGGTACCGCATGCAGCGTCTCTAGCCCACCCCACAAAAAAGTTGCGGTGGAATACGGAGTAGATGAGGCCTTTGACAGCCAAAACAGTCCGTATTTCACCGCAACTGATGGGTGGGATGGGTTAGAGGCCCAGGTAGCTGGTCATGCCTTCGACGGCGAGCTTGGCGCCTGCCACGGCATTGACGACCTTGAGCGGGCCGTTGACCACATAGTTAGCGATACCCCAAAATCGCTCTTCAACTCGCCGCGCTCGCCCCCAAATGTGCAAAGCGCCCCGCGAACGGATGCTCGCGAGGCGTTTGGATGCCTAGACCTTATTTGATACCGCGGCCCAAGTCTTCGGCAATTTTGTCCACACCCTTAAGCGCGGCGCACGTCTTTTTGTTGGAGCAATGCCCCGTGCAAACGCCACCCTGAGTGCAATCGGCGCAGGTGCCTTTGCGGTAGATGCGCACGCACACGGCGACAAACGCAATGCCGATAACAGCCAACACAACAATATCGATAGGTGCCATAGCAAGCCTCCTCTAGTTAACCACCACTTACTTTACCCCATCTTCCACCTGCCAAAAAGGGACAGGTTTATTTTGGTCGGTTTTATCTGCGGAAACGCCACATCTTACTTCTGGAGCAAAGCAATCTGTCCCCCATTGCACCAAAAAGCCCGAGTGTCGCTGGGACACCCGGGCTCGTGGAAAGGGGCTAGTCCTTATTTGGACTTAAGCGGAAACTGCGGCGGAAGCAGTGTTGGTCTCGTCCTCGTCGGTCCATGC
>CAUHJB010000036.1:0-17834 GCA_959606495.1 uncultured Collinsella sp.
ATGATTATTTAATCCCCGTCCCAGAGAAATCAATTAGCGGGCAGAAGGGCAAGAGTAGTCAAAAAAACCCCGTCCCAAATTAGCTACCACTTGCACCGATTATTCGCCCGGGTTGATGTTCGCGTAGAACTCCGCCCCATCATCGAGCCGCAGGATGCCCACGCGACCGAACTCGGAGCCGGTGGCGGCGGCGCAGTCGATGTCGATGCGATCGGGCACGCCGGCGGTATCCTCGCCACCCAGGCGCACAATCTGCCCGCGGCCCGACTCCTCATCGAGCCCCGCCAGGCCGCCAACCTCGCAATAGCGCCCAAGCGACACCGTGGGCGTGTGGCCGCTCACCACGACCGGGCCCTCGCCCTCGGCAGAAAGCAGTCCCGTCGGCGCATCCCAATAGCCGTGACGAATCCACAGCAGGTCATCGGACGACTGCACGGCGAGCATTTGCCGCAGCAGCTCGCTATCGGCATCGACCGCTCCCCTGCCGTCACCGCAATCGACACCATGCTCAAGCAAAAACGCGCGCGCCGCCTCGGTCTGGATGCCGGCATGCACCAGCAGGTACGGGCGCTCCTCGGTCTCGGCCACCGCGTAGAGCGGCAGCGCGGCCATCCATCGCACGAGCTCCTCGTATGCCTCAAATTCCATGTCGTTGAGCTGCTCGCTCGTCGTCCAGCCACCGTTGATATCCCAGGTCTCGGCATCGAGCGGGTCCTGGCCAATGATGGCATCGAGCATGATCTGCTCGTGATTGCCCTTGAGCACGTGGGCGTTGGGCAGCGAGCGCACGAGCTTAATAACGCCGACCGGATCGGGCCCGCGATCGATCATGTCGCCCAGCACGTACAGCGTGTCGTCGGACGTCAACGAGATCTTAGACAGGGCCTCGTCAAGCGCACGCACGTGCCCGTGAGCATCAGATGTCACATAGATCGCCATGGTACGCCTCTCCTTGCATTGCGGTCTAAGCCCGGCGCCGCAACTAAAACTTCAAGTTGAACTTAAACGTTACCCATTGTACTCCGTTGCAATAAAGCTGGAAAGGGTTTCCGAGCAGAGGCAAAGACGGCAGCCGTCTATGACGATATCGCGCACGCCCGTAATCCGCCCCCATAAACCCACCACCTTTGGGTACAAATAACCGCAGACAACTGACCGTGCCACGCCAACCACCCAGGAGCGGACACTATCCATGAACCAGATACTTCTCTTTATCGGCCTCGTCATCATTTTGTGCCTGACCATCAAACCCGTCGGCAAAAAACTCCCCTTCCCCACCCTCCTCATCTTTATTGCGCTCGGCATGCTGCTCGGCGTCAACGGTCCGGCGCACATCGACTTTAGCGACTACGCGCTCACCGAAACCGTCTGCAGCACGGCGCTGCTGTTCATCATGTTCTACGGCGGCTTTAACACCAACATCGACCGTGCCAAACCCGTCGCCGCGCCCGCTGTGCTGCTGAGCACGCTCGGCGTTATCGCCACCGCCGGCATCACTGGCGTGTTCGCACACTTCGCACTGGGCTTCGACTGGATCGGCGGCCTGCTGCTGGGCTCGGTCGTGGCGTCGACCGACGCGGCGAGCGTCTTTAGCGTGCTGCGCGAGCACAACCTGTCGCTAAAGGGCGGCACCGACTCGCTGCTCGAGGTCGAATCGGGCTCCAACGACCCCGTCGCCTACATGCTCACCGCGGTACTCGCCACCCTCGCGGCGGGTGGCAACATCGACATTCCCGTGCTGCTGGCCAAGCAGATCATCCTGGGCGTGGGGCTGGGCCTTGCCATCGGCTGGATATCCAGCCGCCTGATTGAGCGCGCACACGCAACGGCCGAGGGCGCGCAGACTATCTTTTTGTTCGCCGTGGCGATCGTCGCCTACGCACTGCCGAGCTACCTGGGCGGCAACGGCTTTTTGGCCGTATACCTGGCAGGCATTGTGCTGGGCGCGAGCGACATCACCGGCAAGGTCGAGATGGCGCACTTCTTTGACACCCTTACCGAGATGGCCGAGATGACGATCTTCTTCTTGCTCGGCCTGCTCGTCACGCCCGCGCGCCTGCCGCAAATGCTGCTACCCGGCCTGGCGCTCATGGCGTTTATGCTCTTTGCGAGCCGCCCCATCGCCGTCGGTCTGCTGCTGGCGCCCTTTAAGACGAGCCCTCGCCAGGTTGCGCTCGTAAGCTGGGCGGGCTTGCGCGGCGCGGCTTCGGTCGTCTTTAGCCTCTTTGCTGTGGTGGCCGGCGTTCCCGGCGGACACGACCTATTTGACCTGGTGTTTGTGATTGCCGTATCGAGCATTGTGGTGCAGGGTTCGCTACTGCCGGCGGTGGCGAAGAAACTCGATATGATCGATGCGGCCGGCGACGTGCGCCGCACCTTTAACGACTACCACGACGAGGACGGCATGTCGTTTGTAAAGCTCAAGGTGGGCGCTGGCCATCCGTTTGCCGGGCGCTCGCTCGCCGATATTGGCAGCGCGACGGACATGCTCGTGGTCTTGGTGCTGCGCGACGGGGCACACCCGGTACTGCCCAACGGCGATACCGTCATCGAGGAAGGCGACCTTCTGGTGATGGCAGCCCCAACGTTCGAAGAGCGTGCCGAGGTTACGCTGCGCGAGGTCACCGTGACGCCCCACGGTCGCCTGGCCGGTCAGCGCCTGCGCGACGTGCCGCAGGGCAAGCACCCGTTTATCGTGGTGATGCTCAAGCGCGACGGCCAAACCATCATCCCCGATGGCAACACCCTAATATACGCCGGCGACGAAGCCGTCATCGCCACGCTAGCTTCCTAGCAGCCCGTCCCTCTTCAGCTACTAGCTGTCACCCACAGCAAAGTCGCGGAGGTCGAGGCCTTCGCGTTCGGCTCGGGCTAGGAGCTCTTGGGGCGACTCGTCCTCGATATCCATCACGTCGAGCATGGCAGCGGGAAAGCCCACGCCAGCCGCGCTCCCCGCGTAGTCGAGCAAGCCCTCGCGCAGCTGGTCTACATCAACTTCAATCTTCACGGTGAATCCTCCTACCGGGCAATCGCGGCCGGACAAACCGCACGTCCCAACTGATGTGCAATAAACTCCAGATACGGCCATAATAAAATAATGAACATCAGGGAGGTTACGGATGATGGACAAGCTCACTGCCATGACAGAACAAGTCAGAGATTTTTGTGATGCGCGCGATTGGCGCAAATATCACACTCCAAAGGAACTTGCCATCGGCATAGCGACAGAGTCCTCCGAACTCCTTCAGCTTTTCCGCTTTATGAGCGACAAGCGCATTGCAGAAATGTTCGATAGCCCTGATCAGCGCCAAGCCATCGAAGACGAAGTTGCCGACACGCTCCTCTTTCTCCTACGTTTCGCCGATCTAAACGAAATCGACCTCCCAAAGGCGCTCTCGTCCAAACTCAAACGCAACGGCGAGCGCTATCCCGTCGACACCAGCTCCAGCGAATACAGAAAGGCGGCCCACCATGAGTAATGAGTTCGCCCTTCGACAATACACGCTTCCCCTCCCCCAACCCTTCGAGGCAAGCGAATCGCTGCAGGACTTTGGCACGCCAAAGCCCGGATTCCACCATGACGAGAGTTGGCCCGTTCTCTATATTCTGACCAACAGTAAAAACAAAACGGCGTACATCGGTCAAACGACCAATTATCGACGCCGCATGAAGCAACACGCCGCAAACGTGGACAAAGACTTCGACCGGACCCTCCTGATTGACAATCCAACCTTCAATCAGTCAGCAACATTTGAGTTTGAGAATCGACTTATCGAGCTGTTCTGCGCTGACGAAAAATACCAGGTAACCAACGCCAACAATGGCTATGCCCAGTTCGATTATTTTGAGCGACCTCAGTATCGCCAGAAGTTCAGAGACCTCTGGACAAAGCTTCGCGAAGAGAACTATGCGATCCACCCCATCGAAGAGCTCGAGAATACCGACCTGTTCAAATTCTCGCCCTTCAAAACGCTCACGCCCGATCAATACGAAACGATTGAGGCGATTTACAGGCGGCTCGAGCAAGAGCATGAAGACATTAAACACGGCGGTCCCAAGAAAGAGCGCGTAACCGTCGTGAACGGCGCGCCGGGAACAGGCAAAACAATCCTCGCCATCAGTCTCATGTTCAAAATCAAAAATGAGCCGAACCTTTCCGGTCTGCGGGTCGGCTTCGTGACGCCCATGGAGTCTCTGAGCAAGACGCTCAAAAAACTCACGCACTTCCTCCCCGGGTTAAAGCCCGGCGATATCCTGAGCCCCAACGACGTCACAAAAAACGATCGGTATGACGTCTTGCTTGTCGACGAGGCGCACCGACTGGGAAACTACTTATCCGCCGGCGCCGGCATCGGAGCTTTCTACAACACATGTGAACGACTCAGCTTGCCGCGCACGAGCAGCCAGGTGGATTGGATTTTCAAATGCTGCGACAAGGCGTACCTGTTCTTTGACCCCAAACAGCAAGTCCGCGCATCGGGACTCAACCGAGATGGCCTTGAGCAGCGACTCAACCAACTCGAAGAAGCCGGCATCGAGACCGAAGAATTCAACTTGAGTACCCAAATGCGCGTGCGTGGCGGCGATGAGTACCTCGATTTTGTCTACGACCTGCTTGATAACAAAGCGTACATGCATGCCGGCATGAAGTTCAAAGCACTCTTTTCATAGGAGCCTTACGATTCGCGAGCCGGGGATCCGGACAGCGATATCCCCAGGTACCAGTTTGGAATCGTCGACCGATTTGAGGACTTCTGCTCTCTGCAGCAAACCAAGGAAGAAGAAGCTGGTCTATCCCGCATGATGGCAGGCTTTGCGTGGAAGTGGGAAACGAAGAATAACAAAGATGCGTTCGATATCGTCATCGAGGGCATTCCCAAACGCTGGAACTCAACCCAGAAGGATTGGGTTAACTCCGCCAACGCCGTCAACGAAGTCGGATGCATTCATACGGTACAAGGCTACGACCTCAACTACGGATTCGTAATTCTGGGTCCCGACATTTACTACGATTCGAACAAAGATGCAGTCAACGTTAACAGGGCAAACTTCAAAGATGCCGTTGCCAAGAAAAAGGCAAGCGACGATGATCTGCAAAAGATCATCGTCAACGCCTACTACGTCCTCATGACGCGCGGCATGTTAGGAACGTATCTCTATGTGTGCGACCCCGCGCTCAAAGAGTACCTGTCACGGTATATCCCGGCGATATAGACCTTGCGACCGCCCTCCCCCATGTAACCATCCTGTAAATCATAGCGGCGCACTCGAGTTTTACCGTGATGCGGTCGCGCCTAGCGCTCCACTGTGCTAAAGTATCCCGAACGTTCAAACGACTACGAGGGGGAACTAGAAGATGGCACGTGTGCACAACTTCTCAGCTGGCCCGGCCGCACTGCCCACAAGCGTGCTCGCCGAGATCGCCGACGAGATGATGGACTACCGCGGTTGCGGCATGTCCGTGCTCGAGATGAGCCATCGATCTAGCATGTACCAGCAGATCATCGACGACGCCGAGGCAACCCTACGCCGCCTGCTGAGCATCCCCGACAATTACCGTGTCCTGTTTTTGCAGGGCGGCGCCACGCTGCAGTTTGCGGGCATCCCCATGAACCTCATGCGCCGCGGGCGCGCCGGCTACATCGTGACCGGCAACTTTGCCAACAAGGCGTACAAGGAGGCCGCCAAGTACGGCGAGGCCGTGCTGCTCGCGAGCTCCGAAGACACCAACTTCGACCGCATCCCCGACATGGCCGACATCAACGCGCGTATTGCCGCCGAGGCTGCGGGCGACGGGCTCGACTACGTCTACATCTGCCAGAACAACACCATCTTTGGCACCATGTACCGCGAGCTGCCTAACTGCGGCGATGTGCCGCTGGTCGCCGATGTTTCGAGCTGCTTTTTGTCGCAGCCACTCGACGTCGAGCGCTACGGACTCATCTACGCCGGCGCTCAGAAAAACGCCGGCGCCGCTGGCGTGACCGTGGTCATCGTGCGCGACGACCTGATCGCCGACGGCCCGGCCTTTGCGCAGACGCCGCAGTACATGAACCTTAAGACCCAGGCCGCCAAGGGCTCCATGCTCAACACGCCCAACACCTTTGGCATCTACGTGTGCGGCAAGGTGTTCCGTTGGGTTGAGCAGACCGGCGGACTTGCCGCCATGGCCGAGCGCAACTGGGCCAAGGCCAACCTGCTCTACGACCTGCTCGAGCACAGCGAGCTGTTCCATGGCACCGCGCAGGCCAACAGCCGCTCCATCGCCAACGTCACGTTCCGTACCGGCGACGCCGAACTCGACGCGGCCTTTGTTGCGGGCGCGGCAGAGCACCAGATCCAAAACGTCAAGGGCCATCGCCTCGTCGGCGGAATGCGCGCCAGCGTGTACAACGCCGTCACCATGGAGGACGTGCAGGCGCTGGCCACGTACGTGAAGGACTTCGAAGCGCAGCATAGTTTGAGCCCGCGATCTAACTAGCCCGCAACACGCGGGCCGACCAGCCACTTCAAACCACTTGTTATAAACAAATCCGCTAAGGAGTTTTTCATGCGCAAGATTAAAACCATCGACGACATTACCAAGGACGGCAAAGTCGAATTTGGCGAGGGCTACGAGTTTGTGGGCACCGCCGAGGAGGCCGACGCCATTCTGATGCGCTCCACCGACCTGCACGGCTACGAGCTGCCCGAGGGCATCCGCGCCATCGCCCGCTGCGGCGCCGGCGTCAACAACATCCCCGTCGAGGAGTACGCCAAGAAGGGCGTCGTCGTCTTTAACTCCCCCGGCGCCAACAGCAACGCCGTCAAGGAGCTCGTCCTGGGCATGTTGGTGCTCTCGAGCCGCGGCGTGGTGCAATCGATGAACTGGGTGCGTGACAACGCCGACGACCCCGAGATTCAGGTCGATGCCGAAAAGGCCAAGAAGGCCTTTGTGGGCCGCGAGCTCAAGGGCAAGCGCATCGGCGTCATCGGCCTGGGCAACGTGGGCTCCAAGGTCGCCAACGCCTGTGTCGATCTGGGCATGGACGTCTACGGCTACGACCCGTTCATTTCCGTCGAGCACGCATGGGTGCTGAGTCGCGAGGTGCAGCGCGTGGGCACGCTCGAGGACCTCTGCCGCGGCTGCGACTACCTCACCGTGCACGTGCCCAGCAAGGCCGATACCATCGGCATGATCAGCACCGAGCAGATCGACCTGCTGGCGCCCGACGCCGTGCTCATCAACTACGCGCGCGAAACCATCATTGACGAGGACGCCGTCGACGCTGCCCTGCGCGAGGGCAAGCTCAGCTGGTTTAGCTGCGACTTTGCCACGCCCAAGACCGTCAAGATGCCCAACACGTTTATCACCACGCATTCGGGCGCCGGCACCGGCGAGGCCGAGGCCAACTGCGCCGACATGGCCATCAGCGAGCTCAAGGATTACCTGGAAAACGGCAACATCGCGCACAGCGTCAACTACCCCGCCTGCAGCATGGGCAAGGCGCGCGCCGCAAGCCGCATTGCCTGCCTGCATGCCAACGTGCCCAACATGATCGGCCAGATCACGGCCATTCTCGCCAAGGACAACGCCAACGTGCAGCGCATGACCAACGAGTCCGCTGGCGAGAACGCCTACACCATGTTCGACACCGATGAGCACCTGGACGGCAGCACGATCGAGGCACTCAAGCATATTCCGTCGATGTATCGTGTGCGCGTGATTAAATAGCGCCGGCGCCAATCCTGCCAGACAGACCACGAAGCCCATTCGGCCCCCGTTTTCACGAAACGGGGGCCGATTTTGTTGCTCCGGACGACTTTAAAATGATACCCATAACAAGTTTTTTCAGATAATCGATAGTGAGGCTCAAGTCGCTAAGCACACCCGCTTTGATAAACAGCTTTATCAGGGACTTTAGTAGGTAAAAATCGATCTCTATGTGCCGAATGTAAGTTGACTGTCCATTTTCCGAAACAACTTATTCTAGATAGCATTTTTAAGGCCCCTCCAAGACGAAATATAAGTCTTTTTGTGACCAAAACTCTAGTCCGCGCGACCGTTTTCCACCCGCGCGGCTACATTCCTGCCCAATCGATAAAAATCTCCTCACGAAGCCGCCGTTCGAGCTCCTGCTGTCGCGGCGTCTTGTCTTTCAGCGGCACATCGAGATAGGACATGATGAGCTCCATCACCACGCGGAAGGCATCGGAGTCGGCCAGCTGACCATAGGTCATCAGAATGACGGGATATCCCATCGCTTGCAGCGCCGTCGTTCGATCGGAGTCCGAAATCTTGGATTCAATGGATCCGTGAATGGCTTTACCCTGGCATTCAACCAGACACTCTCGGCTGCCGTCCTTATTTGCCAGCAGGATATCGGCATAGCGCCTATCAAGCCCCGAAATCAGGCGGGCGCTGCGCGTCATACGAATCTCAACGTTATTGGTAAGGCTCAGCCCTTCGCCGCCGCGCAACCTCGTAAGGCCAAACAGCATCGAAGCCTGGACCTCGAGCGGCGATGCTGCCACCCCCGTAATGCATTTCGCGGCTCGTATGAACGATTTAGCGCCGCGGAGCCCCCGGACCTTATCGACGAACTCTGTAAGCTCAGAGAGCTCGATCAAGGGAGGTCGTTTCCACAAGTCCGTTGGATTCCCCGAGACATCCTTTACGTTTTCCCAGCCCGACCGTGCGTCACCCCACCGGCCCCCGTATGCCTGCTCAAGTGCCGACTTTACCTGAGGCGCAATCTTGCACACGGCAAAGGTGCCGCACATCTCATACATGCACATGATTAGACGCTCGTTTGAGACCGAGGAAGCCAGGGTCAGCAGGGTAAAGAGTGGGGACGCAACATCGAGGCCAAACTCCGTCTGCCGCACGGAATCAAACGGCCTCTCCCCGTTCCAAACATGCCTGACAATGCGATCGCCCTTACGTCCGCAGCTGCCCTGCGCCAACACGTGTAACGGGGTGCCCAGGAAATGCGTGACGAGCGGATGCTCACATAGGTGCTCCCTGCGCGGATCGTCCGCAGAATCGGGCAGGTCCGGCATTATTGCCAAGACCTGTGGAGGTATCCGGTGATACCGAAAGGCAGATATGTCGCACAGCATGTCGTCCATGAAGGGTACGTACCCGCTGCGTCGCTTGTGAACCCGCCCGGACGGCAAACGCGCTGGCTCGGCCTGCGAACGGTAAATACTGCCACGCCCACGTCGCGGATCTCTCAGGAGGCTTACAATCGGTTTGGAAAGCAAACTGATTGTGAGGTTGCATATGGTTGATGAGGATTTTGCCTGGCGGCTTGCGCAGGAGCTTGTGCGGATCGACAGCTCAGACCCGGGCGCGTATGAGGATGAAATTGAGCGCTTCATTAAGAGGCTCATTGAGCAGCAGCTGGCACAACTTGATAGTTCTGCGCTCGATGCCGTGCAGATTGAGGAGCTCGAAGTGCTGCCCGGGCGCCGCAACCTTAAAGTCACCGTGCCGGGCCAAAGCGACGAGCCGCGGCTGATCTATATCTGCCACATGGATACCGTCACCTTGGGCGATGGCTGGGACGCAGACATCGAACCGCTTGGGGCGGTTGTGCGCGACGATAAACTCTATGGCCGCGGTGCCTGCGATATGAAGGGTGGCCTGGCCTGCGCCATTGCCGCACTGGTCCATACGCTCGAGCGCGTGGCGGCGGATGGCGCGCTGCCACGCCGCGGCTTTTCGCTCATCTGCTCGGTCGACGAGGAAGACTTCATGCGCGGCTCAGAGGCCGCGATCGATGCTGGCTGGGTCAGCTCGCGCGAATGGGTGCTGGACACCGAGCCCACCGACGGACAGATCCAGGTGGCGCACAAGGGGCGTACGTGGTTCGAGATTGAAATGGCTGGCGTGACGGCGCATGCGAGCCAGCCTTGGAAGGGCGCGGATGCCGTCGCCGCCATGGCCGAGGTCGTGTGTTCGCTTCGTCGCGCGTTTGCGGCGCTGCCCGCGCACGATGAGCTGGGGCCTTCGACCATCACGTTTGGCCAAATCGAGGGCGGATATCGCCCCTACGTCGTACCCGACCGCGCCAAAGTCTGGGTCGACATGCGCCTGACCCCGCCGACCGATACGGCCGCCGCAATCAATATGGTCGAGCATGCCATCGCCGTCGCCGAAGCCGCCGTTCCCGGTTGCCATGGCAGCTACACCGTGACGGGCGACCGCCCCGCCATCGAGCGCGACCCGAACTCTCCCCTTCTAGCAGCGCTCAAGCGTGCCGCCGATGACGTAACGGACGCGGACACGACCGTCGGCTTCTTTACCGGCTACACCGATACCGCCGTCATTGCCGGCAAGACAGGCAACCGCAATTGTATGAGCTACGGCCCCGGCTCGTTGGCGCTCGCACACAAGCCCGACGAGTATGTGCCCCATGCCGATATCGTTCGCTGCCAAAACGTGCTCATCGCGCTTGCCGATAACACGCTCTGGGACGCAAGCGGCCAAGTTGGGGCATAATAAGCCGCGAACAAACCGACTCGCGCGTTAGGACCGCCCATGAAAGCACTTCCGTTTCCCTGCATCCGCCCGGCTCAGGACCGTGTGCTCGAGGCGCTGCCTGCGATGGGCGGTATCCTGAGCGGCAACGACGCCCTGCGCGGCGCCATTGCTGACGGCCTAATGCTCAAGGATCCAGGCGCGGCGTATTACGTGTACGAATGCTCGGGCGAGCCGGGTCGCGCGACGGGTGTCGTGGCGATTTGCCCGGTTAACGTACTGACGGGTAGCGACGAGGCTGCCGCCGAGAGCGTCGACGCACTCGCCGCCGCGCGCGCGATCGCCGAGCTTAAGGTGCAGCCGCGCCCCGTGTCGCTCGCCTACGAGGCGTCGCCCGTCATGGATATCATTTTGAGCGCTGCCAAAGAGGGCGCATCGCTCTACGCCGTCACCGATCCCGCGGGCGTCACACATCGCGTGTGGGAGGTCAAGCGCGAGGACGCCGTTGCCGCCATCCGTGCCATGCTCGATCAGGCGCCCGACCCGGTGTTCGCCGGTGACTCCGCCTATGTCTCCGCACTGGCTGGGGCATCGCAGATTCTGGCCGACGAGGCCCGCGCTGCCGGCGCCTACTCTGGCAAAGAGCCGTTCAACTTTGCTGTAGCCGTGCTGTTCCCCGCCGCGCAGGTCAGCGGCAGCGCGCCGCAGGTTCCGACGGGTCTGCTCACTCACCAGGTCTCACGGTTCTAGCGAACTCAAACGCTAAGCTGGAAAACCCAGCATCCAAACAAACAAGGGGCGGAGATGCAGCAAACGCATGCACCTCCGCCCTTTTCGCATCAAACAATTACGCCGGTAAACCGGGCCGCAACGTCAGCGTTATCCACGCTGCGGACCTGCCGCCGCCACGAGCGGCTCTAGCCCCAGCTCGCGCGCGTAGTCTTCCTGCGTAAAGACTTCGACCAGTTCAAACGTATCGGCCGCATCGTCAAACGCAAAATGCAGCACTGAGCAGTTGCCCGGCACGCGTTCGCGCTCGTCGGCCGCCGCGCCCCGCACGTGGTCCAAAAACTCCTTGATAGCTGAGCCATGACTTACCGCGAGCACGCACGTATGGTCCGGACGCTGCATAAGATCGGTCAGCGTCGCCACCATGCGCGTGCGCACCTGGATCTGGCCCTCGCCGCCAAACTGCCGATAGAAGTCGCGCCACGGGCGCTCGGGCATAAGCATCACGCGCTCGGCCTCAAAGTCGCCAAAGAACCACTCACGCAGGCCGTCCAGGCGCTCGTACGCCAAGCCCGGCCACAAGTTGGCGATAGTCTGCTCGGTGCGATGAAGCGTAGAGGTGTAGGCATGATCGGGCTCAATGCCGCGCGCACGTAAAAACATGCCGGCGCGCGCCGCCTGGTCGCAACCCAACTGCGTAAGCGGCGAGTCACTCCACCCCTGAATGATACGCTTAAGGTTGAATATCGTCTGTCCATGACGGACCAGATACAGATCTTTATTCATAGGGGTCCTTTCGTTCGTTACCAACCCAAGAGCGAAAACGCCCCGTCGCAATAGCCAAAATGAAGCACGGCACCGTTGTCGGGTAGCTCTCCCCCGCCAGTCACATACTCAAGAAACTCCTGGCAGGCTGAGCCGTGGGAAACCGCCAGCACGCAGTCGTGCTGCGGCCGGGCCATAATACGGGACAGCGCCGCGACCATGCGCGACTGAAGCTGCACTTCCGACTCGCCGCCAAAGGCCACCGGATAATCGCCCCAGGGCTGCGGCGGCATCTCGCGATTTGATGTGCCCTCCAGCGAGCCAAAATGCCACTCACGCAGGTCATCGACCAGCTCAATGGAACGGCCCTCGCCAACGATAAGCTCGGCCGTATGCCGCGCCCGGCCCAACGGCGAGGAATACACATGATCAAAGGCCACGCCACGCGCCGCAAACGCCGTACGCGCCGTCAGCGCCTGCTCGCGCCCGCGCGCCGTAAGCGGCGAATCGTGCCAGCCCTGCAAAATGCTCTGCACATTGAGCTCAGTCTGCCCATGCCGCACCAAATACAGATCTGCCACACGCTCTCCCCTCGTACCACCACAAAGGGGACAGGCACCTTTGTGGTGGTTTACCGTCTGATCACGCCGCGGTGACGCTCAGCTACACCAGCACGTCGGCGAGCGGGCGCTTGGGTACGTGGTGCACCTGCGCATCGTCACGCCAGTAATTAATTGAGCCGTCGGGGTTGGAATCGATCGCATCGATCATCTGCGTCTCGGCCGGCACGCCAAAAGCCATGATCAGCTTGAGCTCATACTTGTCGTTATCGAGCCCCATAGCATCGATCGCGTGGGGCGTAAAGGCCTTGAACATGCAGGCTGCCACCTCGGGCGTGGCGCTGCGAGCGGCGAGCATCATCGTCTGCGCGGCAATGCCCGTGTCGACCTCGGTGATGGGCGCGGCGGGCTTACCCGGAACAGCGCGCTCGGCAAGAATCGCGATGTAGCCGGTCGGACGCTCGCCCTCGGCAGGACCCGACCAATCCTTAAGCGCGCCGGCCCATGCAAGCTCATCAAATACACGCGCGCAATCCTCGGCACCGCTCACCACATGAAAACGCAGACGCTGAGCATTGGCGCCGCAGGGAGCCAGGTGCGCCAGTTCCGCCAGCTCGAGCAAAAACTCGCGCGGCACGCGCATGGACTCGTCAAAACGGCGGCACGTACGGGCGCGGCGGACCAGCGCGTCAAACGTGTCCAGGCCAAGCTTTTCGCAACCTTGCTTTGCCATCGATTCGACACTCGACGGTGCCTCGGGAACTGCTTCGTTCATAGGGACCCCCAATACAAGCCAATTGTCCTTAGGAAAATCTAACCTAAAACGTAGGCAATAACGAACAGGGCTGCAATGTTCTACACCTGTTGAATAGAAAATCGCGACGTGGGGAACAACGGAAACAATTCGGGGCCTTTGGGTTACGTTTCGCCCTCCCCGACCCATACGTCAGCGCCCTTAGGGGATACTGGTTGTAACGATCAAGGCTTACGCCGCACGGAAAGGAGACTTATGGGCATCTTTAAGAACGATGATCAAAAATCGAGCCAGTTTGGATTTGACGAGAAAAGCATGGCGGGCAAAGCCGTCAAGGCCGTACGCTGGATCTACGCCATCACGGGCGTCTTAGCACTCATTGCTGGTATCGCGCTGCTTTTTGCACCTGCCAAGTCCCTCGTCTTTTTGACGACTGTCCTGGGTTTTTACTTTGTAATCACTGCTGCCATCAGACTATTCACTGCCATTTTTGAGCCGCTGCTGCCCACCGGCTGGCGCGTGACGAGCATCATCTCCAACCTACTCATTATCTTGGGCGGCGTCATAATCCTGCGCAACCAGGCCTTCTCGACCGCGACGCTCACCACGATGGTGGTTATCGTGGCCGGCTTTGGCTGGATTGTCGAAGGTGTCATGTCCATTCTGGAGTCCGAGCTTTCGTCCAACCGCGCCCTCGCTATCCTGAGCGGCGCACTTTCCATCATCGCCGGCATGTTCGTGTTTATCTATCCGCTGTGGTCGGCCAAGATGCTCGTCATCTTTAGCGGTGCCGCGCTGCTGGTGTTTGGCGTGACGCTCATTGTTCGCGCCATTCAGTTTGGCAAACTGGTGCGCTAGATGCCAAAGACGCTCTTTATTGATGCCGACGCCTGCCCGGTCACGCGCGAGTCGATTGACTGCGCGCGGCGGGCGGGCGTCGCCGTTGTTATCGCCGGCAACAGCACGCAAAACCTGGAACGGCACATTCGCCGCGACGACCCGCGCGATGCCGAGCACGCGCGACGCGGCTTTTGGGTCACGACGCTCGACGTGAGCGTGGGCGCCGACAGCGCCGACTTTGCCATTGTCGAACGCCTGCAGGCGGGCGACGTGGTCGTGACGCAGGACATTGGCTTGGCGAGCATGGTGCTCGGGCGCGATGCCGCCGCCATCGGTGTGCGCGGGCGCGTGTACGACAAGGCGACTATCGACATGCAGCTGTTTATTCGCCACGAGGAAAAGAAGGTACGCCGCGCCGGCGGACGCACTCGCGGTCCGGCAGCATTTACCAGCGAAGACCGCGCCCGCTTTAAACGCAACCTCACCGAGTTGCTGCACTAACCAAGGTAGATTTTTGAGACATGCCTAAAATCTACCTTTTTGTTTTGAGCGGTGTGAGCGCTCGGAATCCATGGCTCAACAAAAAACGGGCTTCAAAATGCCATGCGTCGCCGCATTGCGCAGGCGCTGAGCATGGCTATTTGAAGCCCATTTTTTAGGCCTACTTAGAGGCCAACGGCGGAGAGGATGAGGCCCCAGCCAGCGCCGATGACGTACATCATGATCAGGAACACGGCATTTTCGCGGGCGCTGCGGTTGGTGCGGAACAGCACCAGATAACCCACGCCGGCGGAAATGAGCGTGCCGGCGAGCATCGGCGCCAGTTGCAGCGCGCCTTCCAGATACAGCTGTGTAATGACCACGCTCGCCGAGCAATTGGGAATCAGCCCGACAAGCGCCGAACCCAGGACAGCGAGTGTCTCGTTGCCGCGCAGGAACTGCTCGATCGCGGACTCGCCGAACGTCTCGAGCACGGCGACCAGAATCAGCGTCACCAGAAAAATGAATACCGAGACCTGCACGGTGTGCGAGATCGCACTGCGGATGATCGACAGGACAGGCGTCCCTTCGTGGGAGTGAGAGTGACCGTGACCATCATGGTGTTCATGTTCGCCCTCATGACCGTGATCGTGGCCATGTCCGTGTTCGTGCTCGTCCTCGTCTTCATCACAACCGCAATGGTCGCGCTCGCACAGCTCGTGGATGTGGTCGGCGCTCACGCCTGCCTCGGCCACCTCGTCGATGATGTCACCGCCGCTGTGGTCGTCGTGCGCGCAGTTCACGTGGGCCGGGTTGGCCGCGGTTCCCAGCACGGTACGGCGAATCGCCGCGTGCGCGCGGGCGTTACGGCGCAGGCCGCGAATGGCAGCGTCCACGATAAAACCCGTGACCAGTGCGATCAGCGCTTTCGAAGCCAAAAGCATCGCCATAGTCTGCACGGGAACCTGCTCGGCAAGCAACAGCGGCAGCATCTCATCGGAGGTCGAAAGGAACACCGCCACCAACGTGCCCAAGGTCACGACACGGCCGGCGTACAGCGTTGCTGCCATGGCCGAAAATCCGCACTGCGGCACCATGCCCAGCAGCGAGCTAACCACGGGACCCGCAGCGCCGGCGCGCTTGATAGCGCCGTTGACGCGGTCGCCCGCAACGTGCTCAAGTGTCTCGAGAGCAAGATACGTCACCAACAAAAACGGCACCAGCGACAGCGTGTCCTTGCCGGCGTCGAGCAGAATATCAATCAGTAAATCCATGACGGATGGAACCTTTCGTGTCTTTCGGCAGCATTGTAAAAGTCCTAGCGGTCAACTAGGGTATTGTAGTTGTCCCGGGCGCGGTGCCAATAGTTGCCTATGGTAAACTATCATCTCGCCATAACTCAGTAACCTCGAGCCGCACAACGCGGCCCGTCCAAGGAGTAGCATATGAACGTATCGCAAGCACTCGAATACGAGCGCCAGCCGTTTATCCCCATGTTTATCTACGGCGACCACGGCGCCATGGAGTCCGAGCGCCAGAAGGGCGAGGAGGCCCTCAAGGTGCTCGAGACCGAGTACTTTACCGCCGAGGGCGACCCCGGCTTCGACTTTGCCACCGTGCGCGACCTGGCCGACCGCAACCGCGACCTGTGCGACCAGATTGGCGAGGCGCGTCTGCGCAACGTGACGCCCGCGACGCTCTCGCGCGGCCTGTCCGATGCCGACACCTGCGCCGCCATCGGCAAGATGCAAAAGCGCACCGCCGCGTCCGTTATGCGCGAAATCCGCGGCGACCGCGACGCGCTCGGCGTGGCCTACGCCCGCAAGCCCATCCAGGGCACCGTGCTCGGTATCGACATCGAGACCACCGGACGTGCACCCGAGCGCGGCTATATCATCAACGTGGGCTGGGAGATCATGGAGCTCACCAGCGACGCCGTCCCGCATGACGCCGAGGCACACTACTGCGGCCTGCCCGACATCTACCGCGGCGAGGATGTGCCGTTGTCGAATATCCACCACATCACCTGGGACGACATCGACGGCAAAAAGCCGTTCCGCGAGAACAAAGAGCTGCAAAAGCAGCTGCTCAAGCTTATGAAGAAGTACCCGTACATGGCACACAACGCCGCCTTTGAGGACAGCTGGTTCAAGATCCACCTGGACGGCTACGCCGAGGCACGCCGCGCCGGCAAGATCATCGTCATCGACTCGCGCCAGATCTGCCGCAGCCTGGACGCCGACGTGCGCTCGCTCCCCCGCGAGTCCGCCCCCGCCGCGCTCGAGAACTGGGCACGCCGTCGCGGCACCCTCGCGCCCGACGCCAACGAGCAGCATCTGGGTCTGGACGACACCGACCTCATGCTCCGCACGGTACAGGCCGAGTTCAACCTCAAGAACCTATTCGCGAAATAGCAACGCCTGCGACAAACACTACTTGCTCACGAGCGGCCTCGCAGCGGGAAACACCGCAGCGGGGCCGCCCTACGTTCCACAGATAGATCTGCCATCACAAATTCTGAACCCTCATTTTGAACGATTTCGGCCAATTCCCGACACGTAATTCGTTGTCGGATGGTGATGCATCGATATCAAATGTGCAGCAATTGAGTTTTTATATGCTATAGCTAAGCTGCGATAACATTGATTTTAGGCATGCCAACCCATAATTGCGTCAAGCTTTTGGACAGCATTTGGTTAGGCCCCTAAAACGACTTTCCCACTCAGCGCCATCAGCACGGCATTAGCTGACACGATATATACCATGAGTATCGTATTGTCACATACCACTGCAAAAGCGGTCTACCAGGCCGCGCATTCGGCGTCTACGAAAGACACCGAGCCCTGTAACCCTGCCGCGATTTACGGATCATGTCCCACCGGAACGCTCCTTGACGCAGCCGCAGAATGGCTCACCAAACACGATGTTTCCCTTGACGCAAATGATTGCCTCGAAGTAATGGTGTTTGATCGCAGGAATGCGCGCTATGCAATGAACTGTCAATGCCACGTTTCGTCAAAACGATTCTCGAGCTCACGCTTTATAGAGCTCAAAGATGGCATCTTCATTGTTGGCGTTGAGCTTTGCGCACTTCAGGCCGCCACCTATCTCCCTTTTCGCGAACTGGTGGAGTACTACTTTGAATTGTGCGGCGCTTACTCCCTTGGAACCGGCTCTTCCACCTCGGATCGCGTCGAAAATGTTGGTGTAAGGGTGGCACCCTAGCGCTCGTTTAACGAAG
>CAUHJB010000037.1:0-17078 GCA_959606495.1 uncultured Collinsella sp.
CAAGGGTGAGTGCCAAAAAGCCCAGCAGCGCCACGTAGGTGTCGGACAAGAAGATGCCGATGATGATGGCGGCGGCGAGGCCCAGTTTGATGACGGGGTTCAGGCGATGCAGCAGCGTATCGCCCGGCATGTAGTCGATGACGTTAACCACGGCGGTCCATCTCCTCGGTAATACGAACGATATCGGTGACCTCACTCACCTGCGCAAAGGCAGGCGAGACGGAGGATGCCAGGCGGCGTGAGAGTTCAATGACCTGGGGCGGCTCGACGTAGGCACGCTGCATGAGTTCGATGTTCGAAAACAGCTCGTGCGTGCGGCCGCGGTCGAGGATGCGGCCGTTTGCCATTACCACAATGCGCTCGGCAAAATCCGAAACGACTTCCATATCGTGGCAGACCATGATAACGGCGCAACCGCGCTCGGCCATGGTGCGCACCGTTTCCATGACGGTCATGCACTCGCGGTAATCAAGGCCGCTCGTGGGCTCGTCGAGCACGACGATCTTGGGCTCTACGACCACGACAGAGGCGAGTGCCACCATCTGGCGCTGACCGCGCGAAAGCGAGAAAGGTGCCTCATCGGCAGGCAGGCCAAAGCGGTCGATGACGAGCTGGGCGCGACGCAGAGCCTCGGCGCGGTCCATGCCGCCAAGCTCCAAGCCAAAGGCGACCTCGTCGAGCACGGTGTCCTTGCAGATCTGACGGTCAGGGTTTTGGAAGAGGGTTGCGACTTCGCGGGCGATACGGCTCGTGGGAACGGCTGCGGTATCCAGTCCCGTGACGCGCACGCTGCCTGAGGCGGGCTTAAGCAGGCCTGTGAGCAGCTTGGTGAGCGTGGTCTTGCCGGCACCGTTCTGGCCGACGATGCCCACGAGCTCGCCGGGATAGAGGGTTAGGTTGAGGTCGTGGACGGCGGCGCCGCCATTGGGATAGGCAAACTCAACATGGTCGAAGGTGAGCACGGGCTCGGCGTCCTTGGCGTGCGGGCGCAACGACGGTGCGTGCGGTGAGCCGGCGGGTGCCTGAATGTCGCTGCTTGCGTGTGCGGGGTCGACGATGCCCGAAATCAGGCGCTCGGCCTCATCGACATCCAAGCAAGGGGTACCGCTTACCAGGCCATCGGCCTGGAGGCTATTGAAGATACGCGTGACGCGAGGGCAGTCGACGCCGATGGCACGGAGCTCGTCGGTATGCGCGAAGACCTCGTGTGGCTCGCCCTGCAGCGCGATTTCGCCCTGGTTGAGCACGAGCACGCGGTTGCAGTACTCCGAGAGCAGGGCGACCTTTTGCTCAACGACGACGATGGTGATTCCAAGTGTGCGGTTTGCCTCACGCAGCGTCTCGAAGACCAACGTGGAGCTGGCGGGGTCGAGTGCCGCGGTGGGCTCGTCGAGAACCAAGACGCGCGGACGCATGGCGAGGATGGCGGCGATGGCTACCTTTTGCTTCTGTCCGCCCGAAAGGGTGGCGATCTCGCGGTCGCGCAGGTCGCTGATGCCGACGGTCTCGAGCGTTTCGCTCACGCGCTGCTCGATCTGGTCGTGGGGAACGCCAAAGTTCTCGAGGCCAAAGAGCATCTCGTCCTCGACGACCGAGGCGACCATCTGCGTGTCGATATCCTGCAGCACGCTGCCGACGATTTGCGACACGTCGGTGAGCGAGGCTTCGCAGGTGTCGTGGCCGTCAACCATGACGGACCCAAAGAACGTGCCGGTGTAGTGGTGGGGCACGGCACCCGACAGGCAGGCGGCAAGCGTGGACTTGCCGGCGCCCGAGGGCCCGATGATGCCGATGAAATCTCCCTTGTTCACGCTGAGCGAGATGTGGCTGAGCGCCTGCTCGGTCTGCGTGCCATAGGAGAACGAGACATCGTCGACGTTGATGATCGTTTCCATGGATACCTTTCATAGTCATCGGGGACGTTCTTTAATGACTAGTCGTTTAAGAACGTCCCCAAGAGCTAGTTGTTTGGGACAGTCTTTACCGATGGGGCACTGTGGGTTAGTTGAGCTTCAGGGCCTTCTGGATGGGTAGGTAGAGGGCGCCGACCAGAATGGCGTTAAAGACGGCGGTCATGGCGACGACGGGCAACATGGCGGCGGCGAGCTCGCCGACCACGCCGAGCATGGCCATCTTGATGACCATGAAGATGGCGCCGGAGACAAAGGTGGTCAGGAAGGTTGCGACAATGGCGATGGCGGGCTTGACCTGACCGTCCTTGCCGGCGGCGTTGACGATGCCGGCCATGAGCATGGCGGCGATGCCCTCGGCGGCAAAATCGACGAACGGCGAAGTGGTGGTGATCTGGATCACGGCAGCCGAGATGAGGCCAATGACGAGCGCCTGGCCGATGTTGGGGCGAACGACCAGGATGGTGAGGCAGAAGGCCGAGATGATGAACTCGGGGCTGATCATGCCGCCCGAGATGCCCGAGATTGCCTTGCCGACGGTGAAGTTGAGGATGAAGCCGGCGGCGAGCAGGATGGCGAGCAGGACGAGGGCGCGGACATCGAGTTTGCCACGGTCGGCGGTCTGGACGGTGCGGGGCTGGGTGGCGGTGGTGTTCTGAGACATGGTGAAAATCCTTTCGGAAGGGGATTGCAAGAGAAAAGCGGAGGCGCGTGATGCGAATGCGATCGGGCTCGAGATAGAAAAAGGCCCCCGGTCGAAACCGGAGGCCTTCCAATCACCTAGAGCGCAAAAACAGGCGTGAGGGACTCACTGTCGACCGATCGTATTCGCATCACGCCACCACCAGTTGTTGAGAGACTTCATCGTGTTCTTCATGTTGGTGGCTCCTTTCGTGATGCCGTGGCGCGGTCGCACCTAGTTGCTGTTGCGCTGCACTATAGCACAGCGAAGTGTGTGCGGGGAAATCTTTTTTAAAAAGATTTCAGGTGGGTTTCCCGTCGGTCAAAAAGGCGGGTTAAGCGGGCGAGGCCGCCATTGCTGCCTTGCCCGCTCAGCTAAGACGTTACTCCTTATTGCGACGGTAGAGGAAGTAACCGCCCGCGGAGATGACGGCAACGCCAGCGATGGCGAATGCAGCCACCACGCGGCCATCAAAACGATCACCGGTGGTGGGCAGGCCGCCCTTGGTGTTCGTCTTGTTGGTGGTTACCGTGGTCGTGGTGTCCGACTTGCCAGGCTTCTCGGGCTTGGTGGTGGGCTGCTCGGGCTTAGCGGGCTGCTCGGGGGTACCGGGCTGCTCAGGAGTACCAGGCTGCTCGGGGGTGCCAGGCTGATCCGGGGTTACCGGGTCGGTGGCAAGAGCGTCCTTGGCGTAGGTGATGGACACCTTGAGGCCGTTGGTCTCGGTGTTCAGGTCGCTCGGGGTGAAGGGCTGGTCGAAGTTTTCGGCCTTCTGATAGGCGCGCATCTCCTGGAGCAGGGCCTTGCACTTGACGTAGGTGTTCTCGGTAGCAGCCTTGCCGGCCTTGTTGGCCAGGGCAGTGCGGCCCTCGGGGGTCGTCTCGGCCAGCATGGCGGCGTCAACTTCCTTGTTCTGCTCGATGAGCTCGTTCTGGAGCGCATCGAGGTAGGCACGGACACTGATACCAAGGGTGTCAGGGTTCTCAAAGCAGAGCGAGCTGATGTCCATGAGGACGTAGTTGATTGAGTTCTCGGGCTCCTCGTTGTACACGACGTCCGTCTCTTTGCAGTGGTCGAAGGAGACGGTCTGGTCGCTGAAATACGGGCTAACCTCGGTGAGCAGTGCGGAGTAGAAGGGGATGGCGACGGAGTACGCGGCGCGGGAGAGCATTTCCCACTGGATTGTTGCAACCTGGGGATCAAGACCGTTGCGAACCTGGAAGACGTGAATCTCGGTGTTGCGCTCGGTGCCGATGGCATAGGCACCGTCAGTGTTGGCGTTAAGGCCCGGGGTATTCTCGCCACGGTTACCGAGAGAGCGAATCATCTCAAAGGTAGTCCAGTCTGTCTTTCCGGGCTGGAAGAACAGCGGCTGCATCTCGTGGACCAAGGCGCCGGTCGTGGCGCGAGCCTCTTCGCGCTCGTCCTTGACGATCTCGTAGTCGGTGCCCTCCTGGAGCTCGTTGCCAAAGTAGTTACGGCCCTGGACGTAGCGGGTCCACTGGTGCATACCGGAATTCTGAATGGTCTCGCCATAGGTTGCGGCGACGTCGAACTTGCCGTCGGTGTACTCGGCAAAGCCCTTCTCCTTAGGCATGGACTCGATGCCCTCGGAGTGCAGGCAGTTCTCGGGGTCGTTGAGGTCGACATCGTAGTTGAGGTTGCCGATGTTGGGGTTGATCGAGGCGACGTCGTCGGCGAGCTTCATGCCGATCCACTGGTGACCGGAAAGCGCGGCAAACAGCCAGGTCTCGTTGTTGTCGGCGATGATGATCTGGTCGTTGGAGCAGACGCCCTGCTCGTCAATCAGGCTGCCGAGGAGCTCGACGCCCTCGCGGGCCGTGGCGCTCTCGCCCAGGATGACGCTGGCGTAGTTGTACTCGCCGATGCCGGTGTTAGTCAGGGGGTCTGCTGTCTCGGCATCTGCATTCATACTGGTGCTTAGCGTGGCGGAGCAGGATACGCCCTTCTCGTTGATGCCTGCTTCAGAGTAGGCATCCCAGCGGTTGTCCCACTGGGAGGGATGGTCGCGTACATAGGTGTAGCGATACGTGGTCTTGGTCGAGGTGTACATGAACGAAGACTCGTCCGAGCTGTACGTATGTCCCGGGCCGTGAGAGGGCTCAATGCCAAAGTGCTTAAGATAGCGCGGGCCATAGTCCTCGGAACGGCCGTAGTACGTGTTGCCGTCGGCCGTAAGGTTTTTGCCCATGTAGACCTGCGTGCAAGCGAGTGCAGAGGTCGGCATGGACATGATGGTTGCAGCTCCAAATGCAAGGCCTATACCAAGCTTCTTGAGCGCGTTGACGGGATGAGTTTTACTCATGTTCCCTCCCAGCGTGCGAAAGCCCTCTGTCTCCAGAGGGCTTCAGCCAATAAATACTCTCCCCAAGCGTAACGAATTCGAAACAATATACATTTATGAAAGATTTTTACTCGATAAGCGTAGTGAAAAATGCGATGAACGGTTAAATGTACTCATTTACTAGGTAATTCAATCTGCATATCGCCAGCAAATGATGTAGCTAAGTAAAGTGTCGCAAAAAATGATGGACCCCTCGCCGCCACGTTGTGTCATGCCGATGAGGGGTCCGGGTTTGCGCGTGCTGTGAAAGAGCGGTGGCTACTTCTTTCGGCGGTGAATCACGTTGATGGCGTAACCGACGAGCATGGCCAGAACGATGACGATAAAGCCGAGCAGGGGATTGTCGTTCATGGGGTCCTCCTATTTTCCGAGCGGGGAGAATTCGTCGACGATGAGGTCGAGGCATTGCGGAAGCGCGCGGGCACCAAAGACGCCCGAATTGCTGGAGATAATCTCGCCATCGAACTGCATGCCCAGCGATGGCGTGCAGGTGATCTTGGCTTCCTTGGTCTGGATGATCTTGAACTGCGGGCGCCCGAGTACCTTGCCGGCGGGGTCGAGTGCGGCGGTGATCACGGTCGGGAGCAGCTGGACGGTTTTTACGGGCTCGATGACCGCGATGTCGACCATGCCGTCGTTCATGCGGCAGCTGGGGAACAGGTTGATGTCGTTTTGGATGACCGAGGTATTGCCTGCCATGCAGCAGATGCCGTCGAGCTCCTCGACAATGCCGTCGTGCTCAATGGTAAAGTGCGCCACCGTGGGGTTGGGCGTGGCGAGCGCGGAGAGGAAGTAGGCGATCTCGCCGATGTCGTTTTTGGTGGGGGCGGCCTTCATCATGATCTCGGCGTCGAAGCCCGAGCCGGCGATGATGATAAAGCCGTGGCGCTTTTCGTTGCCGTTCTCGTCGAGCCAAAAGAGCTCGCCCATGTCGACTTTGACCGTGCGACCGGCACGGCAGGCCTTGGCGAGCGCCGCCGCCTCGGGGGCATTGCCGATGTTGTTGAAGAACAGGCAGGCCGTACCGGAGGGGAAGATGAGCGTGGGGACACCGCATCCGCGCATCTGATCGAGCACGTTGGAGACGGTGCCGTCGCCGCCCGAAACGACCACGCGATCAAACTCGCGCACGTCTGCCACGGCGTCCTCGGGCTCCATGCCATCGCCGATAAAACGCATCACGACCTCGTCGCCGCCCTGCGCGAGGGCGTGCGTAAATGCGTAGATTTCATCTGAGCTGGGGCCCGATGCCGGGTTGTGGATGATAAGGCAGCGCATACTTACGTTCCCGTTCTGTGACTAACCGAGTATAGTTGTAAGGCAATGCCGATATCCTACCCGTGTTTTTCGGGTCTAACCTTATTCGATGGGTTGATATGTACATTTCCACACATCAGGCTCTACTCGACTTTTGCCAGCGCGCCCGTGAGTTCGACGCGATTGCCGTCGATACCGAGTTTTTGCGCGAGCGCACGTTCCACCCGCGCCTGTGCTTGGTCCAGATTGCCACCCCCGCCGAGAGCGTCGCGGTCGATCCTCTGGTGATCGACGACCTGTCGCCGCTCGCCGAGCTTATGGGCGATGAGAGCGTGATCAAGGTCTTTCACGCCTGCTCGCAGGATATGGAGGTTATGCTCCATACCGTGGGCGTGCTGCCGCGTCCCATTTTTGACACGCAGGTGGCCGCCGCCTTTTTGGGCGAGCGCCAGCAGATTTCCTACGGCGCGCTCGTGCAGACGTTTTGCGGCGTCTCATTGCCCAAGACCGAGTCGCTGACCGATTGGTCGCGCCGCCCGCTGACCGATAAGCAGATTGAGTACGCAATCGATGACGTCAAGTATCTGATCGTTGCCTATACCGAGATGATGAGCCGCCTACGCGAGCTGGGCCGTGTGGATTGGGTGCTCGATGAGCTGCGCCCGCTTTCCGACGAGTCGCACTACCGCGCCGACCGCCATGAGGCATTCCGCAAGGTCAAGCGCATCAACTCGTGCAGCCGCCATCAGCTGGGCATTGCGCGCGAGCTCGCGGCCTGGCGCGAGGACCGCGCCGAGCGCCGCAACATCCCGCGCAAGTGGGTCATGTCCGACGATACGCTGCTGGCGCTCGTCAAGCGCAATCCCGTGCGCGTTGAGGAGTTCCGTAGCATCCGCGGTACCGATCAGCTGGGGGAGCGCGACGTGGACGGCGCGCTCATGGCCATCAAGCGCGGTGCGAGCTGCCCGCACGATCGTCTGCCGCTCATGGTGCGTGGGCATCGCCAGATTTCGCCGGAGCTGGAGAGCGTGACGGACCTGATGTATGCGCTTATTCGCTTGGTTGCTGAGCGCTCGGGCGTGGCGACCTCGGTCATTGCCTCGCGCGATGACCTGGCCGACTATATTGAGCACCCCGAGCAGAGTCCCCTGCGCGAAGGCTGGCGTTTTGAGCTTGTGGGTTCGCGCCTGGACGATCTGCTTTCCGGCAATATGGGACTCACCGTGAAGGACGGAAAGATTGAGCTGTTATAGGGAAGCCTAGTCTGCTGAGTGGGTAGAATGCCTCCAACGTGTAACTCGATTCGGAGGAATTCGCATGCCCTATTACTATGGATATGGCTTTGGCATCGACCCGCTGTACCTGCTGTTTGTTCTTGTCTGCACGGTGCTTGGTCTTGCCGCGCAGAGCTATATCAATTCGACGTACAAGACGTGGTCCAAGGTTCGCTCGGACGGTGACACGGGCGCCAGGGTCGCTCGCCGCATGCTCGACGCCAACGGCTGCAATGCCGTGGGTATCAAGGGTGTCGCCGGTGAGCTCACTGACCATTACAACCCGCAGGACAACAACCTGTATCTGTCGGATTCCAACCGTTCGGGCGGCTCGGTCGCAAGCGTTGCTGTCGCTTGTCACGAGGCAGGCCATGCCGCGCAGCGTCAAAGCGGCTATGCCATGATGAAGGTACGTACCGCCCTCGTGCCGGTCGTCAACTTTACCCAGAACACCTGGACCATCGTGCTGCTCATGGGCCTGTTTATGAACATCGCGGGACTCACGACCCTCGCGCTGATCTTCTTCTCGTTTAGCGTGCTGTTCCAGCTCGTTACGCTGCCGGTCGAGATTGACGCCAGCCGCCGCGCCGTGGCGTATATCGAGCAGTCGGGCATGAGCTCCAAACAGGTCAACGGTGCCAAGAAGGTGCTGACGGCCGCCGCGCTTACCTATGTGGCTGCGGCGCTCACTTCGATCATTCAGCTGCTCTACCTGATGGCTCGCTACAACAGAAACTCCAACCGATAACAAATTGGGTCGCTGGGCGCCGCGGGGATTTGTGTCCCCGCGGCGCTGTACTATGTGTTGGACTTGAATTTGCGCAGGGCCGAAGCTCTTGTGCACGATGACGAAAGGAGGCTGCGTGGCAGGCTGGAATCTAGTCGGCAATAGCGTTTCCGCCGAGTTCGACGGTTCGGACGAGCAAGAGCGTAAAGAGCTCAGCGTGAGCCAGGCGGTAGAGATCGCCGCCGGTGCGCTCGATGCCATTCCGCAGCTGAGCGTTCTGGGCGAGGTCACGGGTTTTCGTGGCCCAAACGCCCGAAGCGGCCACTGCTATTTCCAGATCAAGGACGATTCGGCGGCCGTCGACTGCATCATCTGGAAGGGCGCCTACCTTAAGCGCACCTTCGACTTGCGCGACGGCATGCAGGTAAGCTTTAAGGGCAGCTTCAATCTCTATAAGGCCACGGGCCGCATGAGCTTTGTCGCTCGCTCGTTCTCGCTGGCGGGGGAGGGTCTGCTGCGTCAACAAGTGGCGCAACTGGCCGAAAAGCTACGCCGCGAGGGCCTGATGGACGAAGCGCGCAAGCGCCGCATCCCGGTGTTCTGCTCCCGCGTGGCGGTCGTCACCTCGCTTTCGGGTGCCGTAATCGACGACGTCAAGCGCACATTGCGTCGTCGCAACCCGCTCGTCGAGCTCGTCTGCGTGGGCGCCAAGGTTCAAGGCGAGGGTGCGCCGGCCGAGCTCATTGAGGGCTTGCGCCGCGCCGCTTCCATTACGCCGGCGCCCGACTGTATTTTGCTGGTGCGCGGCGGCGGCTCCTTTGAGGACCTCATGACCTTTAATGACGAGGAGCTTGCCCGCGCGGTGGCGGCTTGTCCTGTGCCCGTGGTGACCGGCATTGGCCATGAGCCCGATACCTCGATTTGCGACATGGTGAGCGACCGCCGCGCCTCCACGCCCACGGCGGCGGCCGAATCGGTGGCGCCGGCCATGACGGAGTTGGCCGATGTGCTCGAGGCGCGCCATCAGCGCCTGGGTGCCGCGATGGCATCGATGATTGGGTCGAATCAGGTTGATCTGGAGATGCTTGACCAGCGCGGTCGCCGCGCCTGGGATACCTATATGGCCCGTCTGCGCGATGCGCTCGATGCGGCCGCGTGCCGCCCGTGCCTCAACGACCCCACATTTATGGTCGAGCGTCGCGAATCGGAGCTTGCGCTGACTGCCGATCGCCTGTCGGGCGCCATAGTACGCTCGGTCGGGACATTTCGCTTCAACTTTGAGCGCTTGCCCGAGCGTCTGGTTACAAGCACCTCGGGGCTCGATGGTAAGCGACATGCGCTCACGCTTGCGAGTTCCCGTCTGGAGCATCAGGGACGTTCGATGCTCAGCAAACCCGCGTCCGACCTGGGCCGAGCTGCCGCGTCGCTCGATGCCCTGTCGCCGCTCAGGGTGCTTGCCCGCGGCTATTCCATCGCGTACAGCGATGATGGGGTGGCTACGAGCGCCAAGACCTTTAAGCCTGGCGACGCCATTCGCGTGCGCATGGCAGACGGTAACGTGGCGGCAACGGTCGATACGGTCGAGTAGACCGCGTTTCGCAGTGATAGACCCTTAGGAAAGGAAACAGATATGGCAGAGAAGACCCCGGTCGAGCAGCTTACGTACAAGCAGGCCTCGCAGGAGCTGGAGCTCATCATCCGCAGCCTGGAGTCGGGCGATATGGAGCTCGAGGAGTCGCTCGAGAGCTACACCCGCGGCGTCGAGCTCCTCAAAAGCCTGCGCGCCCGCCTGTCTGATGCCGAGCAGAAGGTCTCGGTGCTCCTTAAGGACGTCGACGGCAACGACGTGCTCGCCGACGGCGAGGCCGCCAACACCGACGACAACCTCTCGTTCTAAGCATCTCGACCAAATATAATTACCTTGGTCTGTAAGAAAGGAACCAACCATGTGCGATTGCATCTTCTGCAAAATTGCCAACCACGAGATCCCCTCGACCGTTGTCTTTGAGGACGACCAGGTCATCGCCTTCGACGACCTCAACCCCCAGGCGCCGGTCCACACGCTCGTGATCCCCAAGAAGCACTACAGCGATATCGCCGACAACGTACCTGCCGAGACCATGGGTGCCATGGCTCACGCCATCCAAGAGGTCGCCAAGGCCAAGGGTCTGGAGGACGGTTTCCGCGTCATCTCCAACAAGGGTGTCAACGCCGGCCAGACCGTCATGCACTTCCACATGCACGTCCTCGGCGGCAAAAACCTGGGCGAGAACCTCATCTGAGGACGCGTAGCCCGTCGACTTGGCTGCCTTTGGAGTAATCTATGCAGCTTTCTCAACTCGAATACCTTCAAGCGGTAGCGAACTATGGCGGCGTGCGCAAAGCAGCTCGCGCCGTTCATGTGAGTCCGCAGGCCGTTTCGTCGGCAATCAAAAAGTTGGAATCTGAGTATCAGATTGTTTTGCTCGACCGATCGGCGGGGGAGGCTGTTTTGTCTCCGGCGGGCAGAGAATTTGCGCGTCGTGCACGCGTGATCCTGGCACAAGTCGACGATCTCAAAAAGTACGCCCAATCGAGGGACGACGGCGTCTCGCCCGATGGCCACTTTCGTCTTTACGCCCCCTGCCTTCATGGGCGGGGGCGCCTTTTTGCCGAAAACTGGTACGACTCGTTTGAACGCTCGCACCCTCAGATTCATCTTGATGTGTGGCATCAGCCAACGGCAACATGCTTTGAATCACTTATACTTGGAATTTCGGACGCGGCTATCTCATTCGAGGAACCACGGGACAGCGTCCTTTCTTCAAAATATTTGGGTGAAAAGGAGCTCAAGGTTCTTTCATGCCCAGCGGGCCATCAATCTGTGGGCGCCATGACCATTCGCGAGTTACTGGGCGGCAGGCTCGCTGTTCCCATTAATTTGTCACCCTGTCTCAATGCGATTAACCAATGCCCTGAAGCCCAGCTCGTCAATTTTCGCTTCCGTGATGTTGAATACGGAAGCAGGGCTCAGACTGAGTTTCTTCAAGCCGGGGGATTGATATTGAGTTTGTCTGGGTCCTCTCTCGCATCGGATGGATCGGAAGTGAGCGAGTGCTCCATTGAAGCCTCACATGACGTAGCCTTGCCCATCTACTTTTGCTATCGACAAAATGCCTGGACTGATCGACACCAGTCGGTTTTTCTGCACCTATTGCGTCATCTTGCTTCGTGAGATTAATTGGCTTCGAGGCATCAAGTGATTATTGACGCCTTGTAACACATAGCTGACAGCTTTGCCCTCATGCTTTTCCAAGATTCCGATTTAGATTGCTGACTCTTGGAGGGTGGAGCATGAAAAACCGTACGGTTTTGCTTTATATGACGTTCGTTTTTCTGTCGAACTTCAGCACCATCTTGTATTTTCTAACTGTCTACCTTGAGTTCGTCGGATTTTCGATGGTATCGATTTCTAGCATGATGATTGCATATCAAGTGAGCAAGTTCATCCTCGAAGTTCCCACTGGCTATATTGCTGATAGGTTTGGACGAAAGACAAGCGGTCTCGTTGGCGTCGTGGGAATGCTTGGATACTACGCCGCCCTGCTTCTCGTCCGTTCCCCTCTACTTTTAATCGGTTCGTTCGCTCTCAAGGGTTTTGCCGTTGCGTGTGTGAGCGGATCCATCGAAGCGATTTACATTGACAGCGTCTCTCAGGACCAGCTCGTAAGACTTAATGTCGTTGAGCGATTTGTTTTCTATGCCTCTTATGCCATCTCCGCTTGCGTGGGCGGTTTCATTTCGTCCGTCGGTGCATATCTCATTGGTCTTTCGGCAGATATCATCGCAATGGTGTTGACGTTGGTTGTCGTTGTCTGCATTCCTGAAATGCGAAGAGGGGGCACTGCGACGACACCTGAACATGGGATTAGCCCGAAGATGATCGGTACCGCTATTGCGGGTAATGGCATTCTTCGTTCAGCGTTCATCATGGACTGTTCTCAGGCATTTGCTTTTGTCGCCCTGGAAGACTTTTTCTCGCTGCTGCTTGCGGGTCGCGGAATGAATGCCGTCGCTTCGGGTGTGACCATTGCGGTCCAGCTTCTGACCTCCGCCTCCATAGGGTTTATTGTGCCCAGTGTGATTGCTCGTGTCGACAAGGGCCGCTTTGCGCGTATTTGCGGCATCGTGCGTCTTTTCCTGACAGCTCTGTTTTTGATTCCTTTAACTCCGGTTTATTTGCTGCCCGTGTTCTATGTGCTGCAGACGGTCGTTTACTCGTTATTTGCTCCAATTAAATACTCAATTATTCAAAAAGCAGCCGATTCTTCGATGCGCTGTTCACTGATTTCGGTTCAAAGCCAGATGGTGGCGGTGGGTGCCGTTCTTTTCTATCTGCTCAACGCTGTGTTGAGTAGCGTTGCGGGCATTCGAGTCGTATTGCTTGTCGCGCTCGGGATTTCTTCCCTTGTGTATATCCCCGCGCTATTTCATCTTACAAGTCAAAGGACATGAGTATTTAGGCACCGATAACTTATATATCAACGCAATAAACCCGAGCGCGAGGGCGTTTGGGTTTATTATTGAAACGTATGTAACCTGGCGGCGCCACACCGCCTGTTAGTAGGGAGACACATGAACGTTCTGGTCGTCAACGCAGGATCTTCGACCCTTAAGTATCAGGTCATCGATACCAAGTCCCACAAGGTGTCCGCAAAGGGCTCCTGCGAGCGCGTCTGCTTTACCGGCGGTACCTTCACCCACGCTGCCAACGGCTCCAAGAAGGTGACCGAGAACATCGAGTTCCCCGACCACAAGGTCGCCATCGAGGTCGTCCTGAAGGACCTCGAGGCTAACGGCGTCAAGATCGAGGGCATTGGCCACCGTATCGTTCAGGGCGGTTGGTACTTCGGCGATTCCTCCCTCGTCGACGAGGACGTCCTCGCCAAGATCCGCGAGGTCGCCCCGCTGGCGCCGCTGCACAACAACCCCGAGGCCAACGTTATCGAGTACTGCCTGGAGCAGTATCCCGACCTGCCCAACGTCACGGTTTACGACACCGCTTTCCACTTCAACATGCCCGAGGTCGCCAAGACCTACGCCCTGCCCAAGGATGTTTGCGACAAGCTGCACATCCGTAAGTACGGCGCCCACGGCACCAGCTACCGTTACATCTCCAAGAAGGTCGCCGAGATGACCAACGGCGAGGCCCGCAAGGTTGTCGTGTGCCACATCGGTTCCGGTGCTTCCCTGTGCGCCATCGAGGACGGCAAGTGCATGGACACCACCATGGGCCTGACGCCGCTCGACGGTGTCATGATGGGCACCCGCTGCGGCTCCATCGACCCGGCCACCGTGTGCTACCTGCAGCGCGAGGGCGGCTACACCTTCGACGAGGTCGACGAGATGATGAACAAGAAGTCCGGCCTCTTGGCTGTGACCGGCGGCAAGACCAACGACTGCCGCAACGTCGAGGAGCTCGCCGCCGCTGGTGACCCCGAGGCTCAGCTCGCCTTCGATATGTTCGTCTACAAGATTGCCGCCAAGGCCGCCGAGATGGCCACCTCCATGTGCGGCATGGACACCCTGGTCTTTACCGCCGGCATCGGCGAGCACGCTCCGGCCGTCCGCGCCGGCGTGGCCGATCGTCTGGCCTTTATGGGTGTCAAGATGGATCACGCCCGCAACGCCCTGCGTGGCGACGGCGCTTGGTGCCTGTCTGCCAAGGATTCCAAGGTCAAGATTTTCGTCATCCCCACGGA
This sequence comes from uncultured Collinsella sp., assembly GCA_959606495.1. Taxonomy (GTDB): domain Bacteria; phylum Actinomycetota; class Coriobacteriia; order Coriobacteriales; family Coriobacteriaceae; genus Collinsella. The sequence continues at coordinate 13,957 of CAUHJB010000037.1, forward strand.
TGAGGAGTTCATGATCGCTTCCGACGTCGAGCGCATCGTCAACGGTAGGTAATCGATGCAAGGGGAGGGGACTGGATGGCCTTGTGCCGTTCAGCCCCCTTTTATGCTCTTTGGGCGAAGAGTTTAATAGTTATTTATTGGATTCTGATAACTTCTTATTAAGGGTACGGTCGCCTTATAGGTTTGCCGACCGTACTGTAATCACGAAGGAGTCTCATGAACGTACTTGTTGTCAACGCCGGCAGCTCGAGCCTTAAATATCAGCTTTTGGATACCGATACCCGCGAGGTTTTCGCCAAGGGCAACTGCGAGCGTATCGGCTTGGAGATGGGCATCTTTGGCCACTCCGAGAACGGTGGTGCCAAGCAGACCGAGGAGATTCCTTTTCCCGACCATCGCTGCGCCATTGCGCGCGTGCTCGAGGAGCTCGAGAAGACCGACTTTACGATCGATGGCATCGGCCACCGTATCGTTCAGGGTGGCTGGCACTTCGATGATTCCGCGGTCGTCGACGATGAGGTCATGGCTAAGATCCTTGAGGTGGCCCCGCTCGCCCCGCTGCACAATTACGGCGAGGCCGCGGCGATTGAGTATTGCCGCGAGAAGTATCCGGAGCTGCCCAACGTGGCCGTCTTCGATACCTCGTTCCACATGACCATGCCCGAGGTCGCCTACACCTACGCCCTTCCCAAGGACGTGTGCGACAAGTACCACGTGCGCAAGTACGGCGCCCACGGTACGAGCCACCGCTACGAGTGGATGATGGCCAAAGAGATCCTGGGTTCGCGCTGCCACCGCCTGCTCTCGTGCCATTTGGGCAACGGCGCCTCGCTTGCCGCCATCGAGGACGGTGTGTGCCGCGACACCACGATGGGCCTCACGCCGCTTGACGGCCTGATGATGGGTACCCGCTGCGGCTCCATCGACCCGGCTACCGTGTGCTACCTGCAGCGCGAGGGTGGCTACAGCTACCAGGAAGTCGATGACATGATGAACAAGCATTCCGGTCTGCTTGCCATCTCGGGTATCTCCAACGATGCCCGTGACATCCGTACGCGCGCCTCCGAGGGTGATGAGCGCTGTCTGCTCGCCTTCGATATGTTCGCATACAAGGCCATGCAGCAGGCCGGTTCCATGATTGCCTCCATGGCGGGCGTGGACACCATTACCTTTACCGCCGGCATCGGTGAGAATGACTGGTCGATCCGCAAGGCCTTCTGCGACTGCTTTGAGTGGCTGGGCGTGCGCATCGACAACAACAAGAACCGCGAGGCCGTGGGCAACGGTCCGCAGGTCATCAGCGCCGCCGGTTCTTCCGTCACGGTCATGGTCATCCCCACCGACGAGGAATACATGATCGCCCACGACGTCGAACGCCTGACCAAGAACAACTAAAGTATTCGTCTGTAATTGACAAAAAGGCCTCCAGAGCAACAGCTCCGGAGGCCTTTTTACTAGCAGGCGGAAATTCCAGTCCCAAAGTGATCATCGCCGGCAACGCTTGCGCTCCCAACAACGGCACTCAATCATTCAGATTCCCAGCCCCAGCTCGTAGCCAAGCCGCCGTCCACTTCAGATGCCCTGATTGCTACGTGGCGGCAGGGACCCTACAGGGTAAAGCTCTGAAAACTTTCCGCAGGACGCATGAAACCCCCGCCGCACGAAGTGCGCAGCGGGGGTTTCATGCATGTCCGAGGACGTTTTCAGAGCATTACCCTGTAGGGTCCCGAGGGGATACGTCCGCTATTCAGCCATCTGAGCCTGGACGGCGGTGATGGCCACGACACCCACGATGTCGTCGGCGGAGCAGCCGCGCGACAGGTCGTTGACCGGCTTGGCGATGCCCTGCAGGATGGGGCCGTAGGCGTCGGCGCCGGCGAAGCGCTGGACCAGCTTGTAGCCGATGTTGCCTGCCTCGAGGTCGGGGAACACGAGCACGTTGGCCTTACCGGCGACGGAGGAGCCGGGAGCCTTGAGCTGGGCGACGGTGGGGACGATAGCAGCATCGAGCTGCAGGTCGCCGTCGATGGCGACCTCGGGAGCCTTCTCCTTGCAGAACTTCACGGCCTCCTGGACCTTCTTGGCGACCTCGCCGCCGGCGGAGCCCATGGTGGAGTAGGAGAGCATGGCCACGTGCGGCTCAACATTGCCCATGAAGGTGGACCAGGAGTGGGCCGAGGCGATGGCGATCTCGGAGAGCTCGTCAGAGGACGGGTTGATGTTGAGGCCGCAGTCGGCAAAAATCAGCGTGCCGTCGGTACCGAACTGCGGGGTGTCGGTGCACATCACGAAGAAAGCCGAGACTAGCTTGGTGCCCGGAGCGGTCTTGAGAATCTGCAGCGCGGGGCGCAGAGTGTCGGCGGTGGAGTGGCAGGCGCCGGAGACCAGGCCATCGGCATCGCCCATCTTGACCATCATGGTGCCAAAGTAGGTAGCGTCCATCACCTGGGCGCGAGCCTGTTCGATGGTGACACCCTTCTTGGCGCGGAGCTCGGCAAACTTCTGCGCGTACTCCTCGTGCTTCTCGGCATTGCGCGGGTCGATGATGGTAGCGCCGGGAACGTCGATCTCGTCGGGGTTGCCCAGGATGACGAGCTTTGCCAGGCCCTCCTCGATGATTTTGTTAGCCGCGACGATGGTGCGCGGATCCTCGCCCTCGGGCAGGACGATGGTCTTAAGGTCGGCCTTGGCGGCAGACTTCATACGGTTTAGGAAATCGCTCATGATACTCCTTACAAGCGTTTCGCTAAGCTCCAGGCCCTCGGCTGTACACGAATAAACCCGCTGCTAGCGGGTTTACCTTTCAATAATGTACGCCGCGGTGCTTGAGCTTTCCTTGTGTGGCAAGCTCATTATAGGACGCATTAGCGCTATAATCGCTCTGATAAATATGTCTCGACGTATGTTCGAGAAAAAGCCCAGTTAAAAAGCGTGTGGCTTTTGACAAGGAGTATCGATGCAGATTACCTCAGGCCTGCCTGAAGGCTTTAATGCCGGTGCGTACGACATGATCGTTGTCGGCGCCGGTTATGCCGGTGCCGTTTGCGCCCGCCGTCTTGCCGAAACTATCGGCTATCGTGTTGCCGTTTTGGAGCGCCGTAGCCACATTGCGGGCAATGCCT
>CAUHJB010000038.1:0-15867 GCA_959606495.1 uncultured Collinsella sp.
TTGCCGTCGATCTCGTGGTTGTAGAGGGTCTCGACGACCTCGGCCATGGAGACGATGCTCGCGACGGGGAAACCGTACTTGGCCTCGATCTCCTTCTGCGCGGTGGTCACACCGCCCTTGCCGACTTCCATGCGGTTGAGGGACACGATCAGGCCCTTGATTTCGACGTCGGCAGCAGCCTTAACCTTGGGATAGGTCTCGTCGATGGACTTGCCGCTGGTGGTGACGTCCTCGACCATGACCACGCGGTCGCCGTCCTGGGGCTCATAGCCCAGCAGGTTGCCCTTATCGGCACCGTGGTCCTTAGCCTCCTTGCGGTCGCAGCAGTACTTGACCTCCTTGCCGTACAGCTCGTGGTAGGCAATTGCGGTCACGACGGCCAGCGGAATACCCTTGTAGGCCGGTCCAAACAGCACATCGAAGTCGTCGCCAAAGTTATCGTGAATGGCCTGGGCGTAATACTCGCCCAGCTTCTTGAGCTGGTAGCCCGTCACGTAAGCGCCGGCGTTCATAAAGAACGGGGACTGACGGCCGCTCTTGAGCGTAAAGCTGCCGAACTTAAGGACGTCGGACTCGACCATAAACTTGATGAACTCTTGCTTGTAAGCCTCCATGCGGGCTCCTCTCGTAATCGCGTACGTGCCTTCCAGTTTAGCGCAGGCGAAGCGTCGATGCGGGTGCGCTTTGAGGCCACGGCATTCTGTAAAGGCTTTGTCAGGGGGAATGGTTTTCCGAACAATGGGGGTTGACATGTCAAACCCCCTCATCAAGAATACGGGCGGATTGAAACGGGTACGAGATACCCAAAGCGCGCAGCGCCCGGCCTTAAGGAGGTGTGCCATGGAAGGCAGTCATAGTCGAAAAACCTGCATGTCGCCCTCGGCACGCCGCGAGGATTCCGTATCCGCATAAGCGCCAACAGCAGATCGTCAAAACCACCACAAAGGTGCCTGTTCCCTTTGTGGTGATTCGTGAGCATGACGTGAGCGACATCTAGGTTTTTTGAAGCAAATACGACACGTACGCTAACTCCCTTCAACAAGGAGGACCCTATGCTGATGCTCAAAACCGCCACGGTACTCGAAGCCATCTCCAAGCGCCGCCGCACGGCGCGCCCCGCCGCTCATACCGGCCTGTCCAAGAACACCATATTCGCCGCCACCCATAGTGCCGAGGACGCTCTCGTACTGCTTGACGCCACGGCAAACGGCCTCACCGCCGAGCAGGCAACCGAGCGCCTGGACGCCTCCGGCCCCAACACCATCGAGGCACCGACCAAGACGCTCGCCCGCCGCATCGCCGATGCGTTCATCGATCCTTTCGCCGGCATCCTCGCCGCGCTCGCGCTGGTCTCGCTCTACATCGACGTGCTCGCCGTGCCCGAGCCGCAGCGCGACCCCTCCACGGTCATCGTCATCGGCATCATGCTGCTGGTATCGGGCGGCATGAAGTTTATCCAGGAAGCCCGCAGCGGCAATGCGGCCGAGGCCCTCAAGGACCTGGTCTCCAACACCTGCTGTGCCCTGCGTGACGGCGAGCGTATCGAGATCCCCTTTGACGAGCTCGTCCCCGGCGATGTGATCCGCCTCTCTGCCGGCGATATGGTGCCGGCCGATGCCCGTATCATCACGACGCGCGACCTGTTTGTGATTGAGTCCGCGCTCACGGGCGAGAGCGAGGCCGTCGAGAAGACCACTGCCGCCACGGTCATCGAGGGTGCCGACAGCTCCGCGCTGCCACTGTCTGCCTGCAAGAACATCGTCTTTACCGGCACCTCCGTGCAAAACGGCACCGCCATGGCGCTTGTCGTTGCCACCGGCTCGGACACCTACCTGGGCGGCATCGCCAAGATGCTCAACGGGCGCGGCGAGAAGAGCGCGTTTGACCGCGGCACCTCGAGCGTCTCCATGCTGCTCGTGCGCCTCATGCTCGTTATGGCGCCAGCCGTCTTTGCCATCAACGCCGCCACCAAGGGCAACGTCATCGACGCGCTGCTGTTCGCCACGAGCGTGGCCGTGGGCATCACGCCGCAGATGCTTCCCGTTATCGTGACCACGAGCCTATCGCAGGGCGCCAAGGACCTCGCCCGTCGCCAGGTTATCGTCAAGGAGCTGCCGGCGATTCAAAACCTCGGCGCGATGGACGTCCTGTGCTGCGACAAGACCGGCACCCTCACCGAAGACCGCATCGTGCTCGAGCGCTATCTCAGCACCGACGGCAACGAAGACGCACGCGTGCTGCGCCATGCATTTTTGAATAGCTTCTTCCAAACCGGCCTCAAAAACCTTATCGACCTGGCCGTCATCGACCGTGCCGATGTGACGCCCTCGACCGTCGTGCCCGATTCTATGCTGGGCCAGAGTCTGCGCGACCGCTATACCAAGGTCGACGAGGTGCCCTTCGATTTCTCGCGCCGTCGCCTGAGCGTGGTCGTCGCCGATGCCCAAGACAAAACCCAGATGGTTACCAAGGGAGCTGCCGAGGAAATGCTCGAGATCTGCTCCTTTGTCGAGGTTGATGGCGCCGCCCAGCCGCTCACCGAAGACAAGCTCGTCCTGATTCGCAAACAGGTCGCCGGGCTCAACGCCGAGGGCCTGCGCGTAATTGCCGTGGCGCAGAAGACCAATCCACGCTGCGTGGGCGAGTTTGGCATCGCCGACGAGTGCGACATGGTGTTGATGGGCTTTTTGGCCTTCCTCGATCCACCCAAAGCAAGTGCCGCGGGAGCCGTCGCCACCCTCGAGGCCAAAGGCGTAGCGGTCAAGGTCCTGACCGGCGACAACGACCGCGTGGCCGCCACCGTCTGCGAGCAAATCGGTATCGACGCAAGCAACGTCTTGCTGGGCTCCGAGATCGATGCGCTCGATGACGCCGAGCTTGCCGAGCGCGCTGAGAAAACTCATCTCTTTGCCAAACTCTCGCCGCTGCAGAAGGCGCGCCTGGTGCGCGTCATGCGCGAGCTGCTCGGTCACACCGTGGGCTTTATGGGCGACGGCATCAATGACGCCGCCGCTATGCGCGCGAGCGACTGCGGCATCTCGGTCGACTCCGCCGTCGATATCGCCAAGGAATCCGCCGATATCATCTTGCTCCAGAAGGACCTGGGCGTGCTCGAGCGCGGCATCATCGAAGGCCGCCGCACCTACGGCAACCTGCTCAAGTACCTCAAGACCACGGTAAGCTCCAACTTTGGCAACGTGCTGTCCGTAACCGTCGCGAGCCTGTTCTTGCCGTTTTTGCCCATGAGCGCTCTGCAGCTGGTGCTGCTGTCGCTGGTCTACGAGATCGTGTGCATCGCGCTGCCGTGGGATACCGTCGACGCCGCCTGGACTGCCCGTCCGCGCGCCTGGGACGCCGCGTCCATCAAGGGCTTTATGCTCGAGCTGGGCCCCGTGAGCTCGCTGTTTGACATCGTGACCTTCGCCGCGCTCTTCTTTGTGGTATGCCCTGCCGCCATGGGCGCGAGCTGGGCAGAGCTTGCCGCCGCGGGCGACGTCGCAGGCATGTCGGCCTTTGCGGCGCTCTTCCAGAGCGGTTGGTTCATTGAGTCCATGTGGTCGCAGACGCTCGTGATCCACATGCTGCGCTCCCCGCGTCTGCCAAGCCCGCGCGACCACGCCGCCCCCGCGCTGTGCGTGCTCACCGTGCTGGGCCTGGCGCTCGTCACCTGGCTGCCGGCAAGCCCCATCGCCGATGCACTGGGGCTCATGCCGCTGCCAACGAGCTTCTTCGCGCTGCTCATCGGCATCGTCGCCGCCTACATCGCGCTCACCCAGCTGGCAAAGCGCCGCTACATCGCCCGCCACGGCGAGCTGCTGTAACTTCACCGGCACCTTCGTCAAGGATGTTTGGGCCGCCGCGACCCGCCCCCGCTGGCCGCGGCGGCCCAAAACAGCTAAATAAGCCCCGTCCCAAATGAGCTAGTCCTTGGGTGACCAGGACCAGAAGAAGTTGATGAGGGCCACACGCGAGGCGGCACCAGTCTTTTTATTGATCGAGGCGATATGGCGGTAGAACGTGGAGCGCGAAAGGAAGAGCGTTGCGGCGATGTCCTGAACGCTCTCATTCGATGCGACCAAGGCCTCCAAAATATCGCGTTCGCGCTGCGTAAGCTCAAAGGCAGCGATGAAGGCATCGAGACGCTCGTCGAGCGTGAGCTCCGGCACCTCCGTGGGGGCGGGCTCGCTTTGGGCAGACACGGAGCCATCATCAAGGTCGTCGGCAGCAAACGCCAGCTCGTTCAGCGCCGCAACGTCATCGGTCCTATGCCCAAACTGTCCCAGCAGTGAAATCGCAATACCCACAAACAGCACGAGCCCGGCACCCACCGCCAGCAGCGTGTTCTGGCTCGAAACAATCGCCACCGCCGGCGCCGTCACGAACATCGCGCAAACGTTGTTGATGACACGGCCCATGCACGGCCACAGATACGACCAGTGCGCATAAACCGAAATGGCAGCAAATTTCGTCGTGAAAAACACCACGAAGAAGCCCGAACCCAGATAGAAAATCGCAATGGCCGCAAGCGCATTGCCGCCATTGCCGTCGACGAGCAAGACAAAGAACGAAAGCGCGGACAACATGGCAGTGCAAGTCATGGTGATGTTCATATACGAACGATCGTGCAGGTCAAATAGGGCGCCGGCGACCAGAGCGCTCACGCCCATCAGCAAGCGCGGCCAATCGCCCAAGTCGATGGCCCCGGCGGCGTGCGAGGTCGTGAGCCCCGCGTTGAGGGCGGCAAACACACCGGTAAGGCAGGCGATTGCGACCGTCAGACGCACCACGGCGCGCCGAAAAGCCGCCGTTGACTCGGAATCGTTTTGCCACTTGGCGCCAAACTCCGACGCATCCACCGAAAGCTCGGCGATATCAGGCTCTTGCCCAAGCTCGGGTTCACCGCGCAGCTTGGCACGACGGGCGCCGTGGAGTAGCGCCACCAGCGCAACTGCACAGGCAACAAAAACAAATTGTTGCGGAATCCCCGCGGGCATCACCATGTGGTTGAGCACCTGCACCAGAACGCCAAGGCCATACGAAAGTGCCGCCGCGCGCGCCAAATACGGCGTCCGCGCAAAGCGCCGCGCAAAGTTGGCGTGGGCGGTCGATCCGCAGTAGCCCAGCGTGCAGCATGCCATCAAACCGCCGGCAATTAGCACCCCGAACTGTACCGCCATAATCATCAGCAGCAATGCCGCTACCAGCAGCACGCCCGTGATGTCGCTCGTCGTATCGATCGCACGGGGGCGGCGATAGTACAGAATAGGACGCACAAAAAAGCCGATCACGCTCGCACCGACGATGAGGCCCTCGTAGACAACGACCTCACTCGGCGGCACAAACTCGGCCACACGCACGTCGAAGAGGTACTCGCCAGCCAAAAACGTAAAATAGAACAGCGCCAGGCATATAATCTCCCGGATGCCCCGACGAAAGTACGCGGCCGCGTCTCCCATACCTTTCATGAATACCCCCCCCCGCAGTCGTTTAATTGCCTGCAAATCTATTCTATTAGAGAACCAGTCCCAATATCGAACCCATCCCCGAAATGCCGCCAATTTGACCCCAACAGCCCACGGCATACACCGGTTTTGAGCCGCATGACCCAGAAGATGCACGCGCGACTTCCAGCTCGGCAAGGAGCGTCCCCAACTGCCACTCATTTAAGTACGTCCCCAATGAGTGCAAGTGCCAATCAAATGACGAGAGTGGATAATCTCCCACTTTGAGCCCGCATGCAGGCCAAAAACGGAAGATTATCCACTCTCATTCTGTGGGTAGTCATTGGGGACTCATTTAAGTCTGTCCCCAATGAGTAGTAAATGTTGGAGAAGAGCCGTTAGCGCCCGGGTGTCAGGATCACCAGAGCGTCGTGCTCAAAGGGATGCTGCGCCACGCGCACGGTGCCGTCACCGTTGTCACGGACGGGCAGTTTTGCGATGCGCTTGTCCTCCATGTCGAGGACCGTCGCCGTCCAGCCACGCGCGCCGTCGAGCTTAAACTTGAGCGCCGTGGTACGCGGCAGGTACGCGACGATGCGATCGCCAACGCGCGCCACACGGATGGACTCGCGCGCGTCGTCGAGGAGCTCCTGCGCCGGAACCACGGCAAGTGCATCGTCGGCAGCCGTAGCGCCTAGGGCGGCAAGCACGTGCTCGATCGCGCCAAAGTCCCACACACCCGCAAACTGCAGGCACTCTTGCCAGCGGAAGGGCATGTCAAAGCCCTCGCCCAGGACCGAACCCTGGCTGCGCGATGTTTGCCAGTTCCACACGCCGTGTGCGCCATAGGTCACGCCGGCACTGGCGCCGGCAAGAATCGACGACCATACGCTCGCGCGGCAATCCTGCGCGGTAAAACGCCAGTAGACGTTGCGCGACGCACCCATCTGCTCGTAGCAAGGCTCGGAGTTGACCATCGGCTTTTTGGGATAGCTGGCGATAAAGTCCTGCGGCAGACGCCATGCCTCGGGCTGGCCCTCGTAGTTGTGGCCGGGCTGGAACATATAAAAGTCCAGACGGTCCAGATACTGCGCCGGAATGGTGCGGTTACCGCGGTTGATATGCATGGTGCGCAGTGCCTCGGGCGCACGCTTGACGACCTCGTCGAGCGCGTCCTCGTAATAGGCGATCGCCTCGTCGCCGGCAAAGTCGGTATCGCCCGTCACCACGTAGACGGGGTCGAACTCGCCCAGGTTCTCGACGACGCGGGCAACGTGGGCGCGAACCTCCTCACGCGGCATAACCTCGGCGCCGCAACGCTCGGCGATCTTGGCGCCCCAGGTACCGGGCACGTAATTGCACCACATGAGCACGAGCGCCGGACGAATGCCGTGCTCGACGGCAGCACGGCACATGGCGGCGGCACGATCCCAGTACGCCTGGTTGGGACGGGACCAATCAAAGTGCACGCCGTCCTCGCTGGCATAGGGCCAAATGCCCAGGTCGGGGCAGCAGCGATCCCACTGCGGCAGCGTGTTGATCTGCAGTGCGTTCATGCCCTGCTCGGCACGGCGGGTCAGGTAGTAATCCCAGTCGTTCTCGGCGATGCTCGTAAATGCGCTCCAGCACGTATCGGCAAACCAGAAGAACGGTTTGCCCTCGCACAAAAAGCCATCCTGGCGACCGTTGACGGTCAGCTTTCCCAAACTCATCTGCATGTCCTTTCGTTTGATAAAGGATTTGCGAACCGCCGGGGGCTTTCGCGGTAACCCCGCGCGAAAGCCCCCGCCGCTTGGCAAACCCTCGCGGGCGAATCTCACCCGCCTCCATCAGTCTACCTTGCAAGAAGGGCCCCGCCGGGCTTACGCCTGACGGGGCCCTGTCGTGTAGGTGAGGTCATATGTGACCGAACGGTTTGGCCTTAGGCCTCCATCTCGGCGAGTTCCTCCTTGGAGAAGCCGCAGGCAAAGACGACGGCAGCGGCGATGACAAAGGAGATTGCCATACCAACGATAGCCCAGACGGTGTTCATCTGGCCACCCTGCAGGTAGTTGGTGAAGACCAGGAAGTTGGAGGCACCGCCTGCGAGGTAGTAGGTAACACCCATGAGGCCGGAGAACACAGCGCCGATAGCACCGCCGATGAACATGCCAAACATGGTGCGACGGAAGCGCATGAGGATGCCGAAGAGCGCGGGCTCGGTGACGCCGCCGGCGATGGCGGAGATGACGTAACCGATGGCGAGAGACTTCTCGTCGGGGTTCTTCATCTTGAGGAAGGCACCGAAGGCGCAGCCCCAGACAGCGGCCATAGCGCAGTTGGTGGAAACGAAGACGAAGGGATCGTAACCGGCAGCGATGATCTGAACCTGGGCGAGCAGGATGACGGGCATGTGCATGCCGCAGACCACGAAGAGCTGCCAGAAGGCGCCGAGGACGGCCATGACGATCAGAATACCGATGCCGCCAAGATCAGCAAGGCCGAAGAGCGCGTTAGCGATCAGCGTACCGATCTCGTTGCCGATGGGGGCGAGGACGATGAAGGCGATGGGGATGGTAACAATCATGGTGCAAAACGGCGTGAAGACCGTGGAGAGCACGTCGGGCATGACCTTCTTAAAGAACTTCTCGACGAAGTAGAGGACAGGCACCGAAAGGATGATCGGCAGGACGGACTGCTGATAGTTGGCAGCAGCGATCTGGATGCCGTAGACGGAGATGATGCCGCCACCCTCCTGCGTGGCAGCCGTCACAACGGACGGAGCCATGAGGGCGCCACCGAGCAGCATGCCGAGCACGGGGCTGGCGCCGAGCTTCTTAGCCGCGGCATAACCCAGGTAGATGGGGATAAAGGTGAACGTGGCCTCGTACAGCGTGGTGTAGAGGAACGTATAGGTCGGGTCGTCGGCCGAGAGCACACCGAGCATGGTGGGGCCGAGGACGGCCGCGATGGTACGGAACAGACCGCCGGCCATGAGCAGCGGGATGAGCTGGGTCATGGAGCCGGACAGATAGTCGAGGATGATGTTAGGCAGGTTCTTGAGCTCGAACTTCTCCTTGGGAGCATCGAGGTTCTCGTTGACGGCCTCACCCTGCTTGACGCCGGAGATGGCGACGAACTCGGCGAGCACCTTGGGCACGTTCTGGCCGATGATGACCTGGAGCTGGCTGCCGGCGAACTGGCAACCCAGAACACCCTTGACCTTCTTGATCTTCTCCACGTCAACCTTGTTGTTATCCTTGAGCGTCAGACGCAGGCGCGTCATGCAGTTGGTGGCGACGGTGACATTCTCCGCACCGCCCACGAGCTCGAGGACATCGGTGGCAATCTGCTTGTTATCTACTGCCATGGAACCCCACCCCATATCTTCGTGTGCCTGGTCGTTCGTTCGCAGGCACGCCTTTGGCCCGGCGACTATAACCCCTTACGGTTGCCGGACCCTTGGATACGCTTTTGTAAACAAGGTGTTTACTGAACGTTTACGGGCTTTAGTTTACACGGAGCGCCGAATTTATGGCAATTTTGCCGTCTACAGTCCGGTGAACGGTAGGAAATCGGGGGTGAGCGTATTTAAATGGCGGGAGAAGATCTATTTGACCCTCTATCAATATATGGCTATTTACGTGGGATTTTATTTTGATAAACACCTCTATGACCTGTTAACTCATCAACAGAAGCCCTGCTAGAAGCTAGTAAACATATGTTTAGTAGTTCATGGCGTGTTCATTTTTGCCGTTTACCGAGTTTATCAGCTTGTTCTGCATTTCTGGATTAAACTAAACATGTTTAGATTGTATTGCCGCTTTTGTTTCCCACTAGCGGCGCAAGGGAGGCAGCTCATGGAACTCAAATTGTGTACCTACGCGACCGTCACCACCTTGGGCGACTTTGGCCCCTGGATCAGCAAGGTCGTACTCGACCTGCCCTGCACCGTGCGCGCCAACGACATCGACGCGAACACCTTCCATATATATGTAGAGCGTCACGAACGCTCGGGCGAGGTTCTGATGCGCAAGGAGCGCGGCGCCGACCATGCCGCGCCCTCCGTGGGTTACATCGACATTCTCGCCGCATATCCGTGCGACGAGAACGGACGTAAGCTCGCCGTGGGCACCCATGTGGCGCTCGAGGTCGCTGAGCAGCGCCTGACCAAAAAGATCGAAGGCGGCGTCATGGGCTCGCGCATGCTCGATGACCAACTGCGCATCACGCAGCTCGCAGCTCTTCCCGGCAACGACGGCGACGATCCCACCTGCGGCCTGGTCTTCGACACCTGCCGTGGCGATATCTGCCCCGCGCTCAAAGGCTGGAGCAACGCCACGCAAAAGACCGCCGTCGACGGCATCGCGCTCGAATACGGCTTCTTTGAGCCCAGCTTTAAGGCCGAAGACTCGGCATGCTTCAACCCCTTTGCGCCCGAGGCCACGGTCGTACCCCAAAAGGCACCGCTCGTGGTGTATCTGCACGGCGCCGGCGAGGGAAAGGGCGCCACGCAGGGCGAAGGCGCCACGCGTGCCTATATCGGCAACCGCGTGACGGCCATTAGCCAGGCGCAGATCCAGCGCTACTTTGGCGGCTTTGCCTGGGTGCTCGTACCGCAGTCGCCCACGTTTTGGATGGACAACGGCGTCGAGCAGCTTGGTCACTCCAACCAGAGCATCTACTCCCCCGTGCTCAAGGCACTTATCGATGAGTTTGTCGCCGAGCATGCCGACCGCATCGACACCGACCGCATCGTGGTCGCCGGTCTTTCCAACGGCGGCTTTATGACCCTGCGCCTGTGCGCCGACTACCCCGATTTCTTCGCCGCGGGCCTTCCCTGCTGCGCCCCGTGGTACAACGCCACGGACGAGGACGTGGCCGCGCTCGCCAAGACGCCGCTGTGGTTTACGCACTCCAAGGGCGACGAGCTCGTGTCACCGCAACAGACCGTGCTGCCGCTCACGGCGCGCCTGCGCGATGCCGGCGCCAACGTGCACCTCACCTACTTTAGCCATGTCGAGGACCTGACCGGCGTGTATCGCGAGGCCGACGGCTCGGCCAAGAAGACGTTCAACCACGGCGTGTGGATCCACCAATTCAACGACCTGTGTTATCAAGACTTCGACGGGGGCAACGTACTCATCGACGGCGAGCCGGTGGGCTGCTGGGAGTGGTCGGCCAGGGTCGACCGCTAAGCCCTCCCATCGCGGGGACCGGGGTTTAGTCTTGCAAACGTCCTCGGGCATGCATGGGCTGGCGCTTTGCGCTTCGCGCTGCGCCTGCCCATGCCCCCTGCGGAATGTTTGCAAGACTAAACCCCGGTCCCCGCTGCGTTGACGTTGCCGTGACCCTGGCCGGCCGCTTCTAGCGGGCCGCCGGGTCGGTGGCGATGGGGGCATGGGTCCCGTCTTGCCTTGCGCGTAACTGGCTGAATTGATTTTGATTGGAGCTGTTCCTATGTCCCAGAAGTTGACTCGGGTGATTGTTACTACCGATATGGAAGTCGACGATATGAACTCGCTTGTTCATTTGGCTCTGTATCTCAACTTGCTTGATGTTCAGGCTGTGGTGTATACGGCTTCGCAGTATCACTTTCTTGGGGATGGGGTTCATACGCTCGGCGAGGTGAATTCGCATTGGCGGACCAAAGGGCGGCGCTCTTATGAGTGGGCTGTTGTGCCTCATGAGCCCGATCCGCTAGCCGGCGAGCTTCGTGAGTATCGGCCGTTTCCCGAGCATTGGATTGAGAGTCTCTGGAGTAATGAATATGCCCAGGCTTGGCCGCAGTTGCAGGCAAATGCGGACGCCGCCGGTGAACCGCCGTTTCCCACGCCTGCCCAGATGATCGAGCGTACGTTTGTGGGAAATGTTGCCTTTGAGGGTGATGTGCGCGAGGAAACGCCCGGTTCGCGCGTCATCGCCGACGCCATCATGGACGACGACCCGCACACGCTGTGGCTGCTCAGCTGGGGCGGTATGAATACAATCGTTCGTGCCCTCATGAGTATTGCCGAACGTTATCGCGCTACGCCCGAGTGGCCCGCCGTGCAGCAGCGGGTCTATCAGAAGGTGCGCGTTATGGGCGTTGCCGATGGCGTGGGGCAGGACAACTCGTGGCTCGACCATGGGCGTGAGCTCTTTCCCGAGCTCATCTTTTGGCGTACGCCCTATATGTATGGCAACTATTTCGACGCCAAAACAGCTCAGCCCGATGCGCTGCCGCTGTTTAAGGCTCCCTGGCCCGAGCAGAATCTCACGCAGGGCAACGGCCCCCTCATGGCACGCTATATGCTCTATGGCGATGGCAGGGTCTACGAAAACGAGCCCGAGCGCTTTCAGTTTGGCAAGCATGCCCGTCTGGATTGGGGCCTGGAAGGCATGCCCGCGGTGCAGTTTGAGCGCGGCGATTTTATGGCCGAAGGCGACAGCATGACCTATATTCCGCTGCTGCCGTTTGGCCTGCGCGGTATCGACGACCGCGACTTCGATACGCTGCTCGGCCGCATGTTTCTTGATGGACACCCCGATGCGAACGCGCCCGCCGGTCTTGCCGCCATCAACACGCCCGCAGACGACAATCCCAATCCCTATCTGCGTGCCTATCAAGAAGACTTTGCCGCCCGCGCGCAATGGTGTGCCCATGATCCGGCCATCTGCTCGCATCCGGCACATGTTGTCGAGGTCACGGCCGACCGCAGCGCCACAGCCGGCGAGCGCGTCGACCTTACAGCGACCATCGTCGACCCCGACGGCAAGGGCTTCGATGTACATTGGGATGTCGCCGTGGACCCGTCGAGCTATGCAGGCGCCCAGGATCTGTCGCTGTGGCAAGAATGCACGGTAGACACCGCTTTCATCGTGCCCGCCGACGCGCGGCCCGGCGACCGCCTTGTGCTCACCCTTACCGTGCAGACGCGCGCCGAGCGCCCCTGCAGCCGCTACGCCCAGGTCGCCGTGACCGTGGCGTAGCAAGGGCAACGCCCACATTCGACAAAGAGTGTCCCCCAAGCGCCAAACGAGCGAGGATTTTTGGACGCCCAAATGACGAGAGTGGACAATCTCCCACTTTGAGCCTGCACACAGGCCAAAAACGGGAGATTATCCACTCTCATTCTGCGGGTACTCGTTTAAGAACGTCCCCAATGAGTGCTTTCACTTCTTTTAACAAAACGCCCGGCGGGCATTAACTGCTCGCCGGGCGTTTTGGTTAGGAAACTCTGAAGTTGAGTGTCTCGGCTTCCTTAGGACAGATCCTCACCATTCGTTTCAATGACGTGCTTGTACCAGTGAAAGCTCTTCTTTTTGGAACGCTTGAGGGTGCCGTTGCCTGCATCGTCGCGGTCCACGTAGATAAAGCCGTAGCGCTTGGACATCTCGCCCGTGCCGGCAGACACCAGGTCGATCGGGCCCCAGGTGGTGTAGCCCAGCAGGTCAACGCCGTCC
Source organism: uncultured Collinsella sp. (assembly GCA_959606495.1). Taxonomy (GTDB): domain Bacteria; phylum Actinomycetota; class Coriobacteriia; order Coriobacteriales; family Coriobacteriaceae; genus Collinsella. The sequence goes on from CAUHJB010000038.1 coordinate 12,867, forward strand.
TCGGTCACCGCATCGCGCATCGCGGCGATATGCTGGCGCAGGTAGTCGATACGGTAGTCGTCGTTGATGGAGCCATCCTCCTCGACAACATCCTTGGCGCCCAGACCGTTCTCGACCACAAACAGCGGCTTCTGATAACGGTCGTACAGGTCGTTGAGCGTAATACGGAAGCCCAGCGGATCGATGGCCCAGCCCCACTGGCTCTCCTGCAGGTAGGGATTCTTGGCGCCGGCGAAGGCGTTGCCCTGGGTGCGCTCGACATCGGGGTTATCGGCACCGGCGGAGCAACGGGTGCTGTAATAGCTAAAGCTGATGAAGTCGACGGTGTTGGCGGCCAGGATCTCGCGGTCCTCGTCCGTCATACCCACATCGATGCCTAGACGCTCGAGCTTCTTGACGGCATAGGCCGGATAGTAGCCGCGGCTCTGGACGTCGACAAAGAAATAGTTGCTCTGGTTGTCAATCTGCGCCTGGCGCACATCGCCCGGACGGCAGCTGTAGGGGTAGTAGCTACCTGCGGCGAGCATGCAGCCGATCTTGACCTCGGGGTCGATTTCGTGGGCGATCTTGGTTGCCCAAGCGCTGGCGACGAGCTCGTTGTGGGCGGCCAGGTACTCGACGGCCTCCTTGTTCTCGCCCTCCTCAAAGACCAGACCGGCACCCATAAACGGCAGGTGCAAGATCATATTGATCTCGTTAAAGGTGAGCCAGTACTTTACCAGGCCCTTGTAGCGGGTGAAGATCGTGGTCGCGAGGTTCTTGTAGAAGTCGATGAGCTTGCGGTTGCGCCAGCCGCCGTACTCCTTGATGAGATGAATCGGGCAGTCGAAGTGCGTGATAGTCACGAGCGGCTCGATGCCGTGCGCCTGGCACTCGCGGAACACATCCTCGTAGAAGGCCATGCCAGCCTCGTTGGGCTCGGTCTCGTCGCCGTTGGGGAAGATGCGGGTCCAAGCCAGGCTCATACGGAAGGTCTTAAAGCCCATCTCGGCAAAGAGAGCGATGTCCTCCTTGTAATGGTGGTAGAAATCGATGCCGGTCTGCGCGGGATAGTAATAGCCGTCCTCGAAGTCGAGCATCTTACGCTGGCCGGAGACCACCGCATAGCGCTCGGGGCCGTGCGGAGCCACGTCCACGTTGGCAAGGCCGCGGCCGTCCACGTTGTAGGCGCCCTCGCACTGGTTGGCAGCCGTCGCGCCGCCCCACAGGAAGTCATTACGGAAAGCCATGCATCAATCCTTTCGCACGCTGTTGTCATAGGCTCAGTATCCCTGCAAACAACGCGTCGCTCAACGGCAACGGCGCAGGCCGATACTTCTTTTCGCGTGCAGGCGCCCGGCAACCACCCCGTCTGACACTTTTTGATACCCACCTGCCCCAGCCACCGCAAAGGGGACAGTCACCTTTGTGATGGCTGGGGCCCGTTTGTCTCGATCTGTAACAGTTAGGCCGCCAAAACCGGGCCTGGTGTTACAGATTGAGATTGTTCGGCCTGTCCCCTGCAGTTTGTCTAAATCTGTAACAGGTAGAGACGATCTAGCCCGCTAGGTGTTACAGATTGAGACAGAAGATTCTAGTCCACGGTGATGTCGAGGTTCTTTCCGATGAGGCCCACGTAGCCGCCTTCGGCTGCCTTGGGGCTGTCAGCGTGGCAGAGGACCCACTTGTCGGCCTTCCAGTAGCAGTAGCTGTCACCGGCGGCAGGCATGTCGGTTGCGGCCTCGGGGCGCGGACCGTTGGTACCGGCGGGCAGCGCCACCATCACCTGGAAGCCGCTTTCATCGACCATGCACGGCGTGTAGTGGAGCGTGGTGTTGAAGACCTCGACAACCTTGCCCGCCGGCACGCGGAACGCCTTGACGAACGCGGTATCGAGCTTTCCGTCCTCGATCTCCCAGCGATGCGCCACGAGCAGGATAAAGTCGCGGGCGCCCAGGTTAAACTCACTCGCGCGGTGATACTCCAGACAGTTGAGTCGTGTGTTGTGGCCGTTGCACCAGCCGAGCTGGAAGGGGCGGCCGCCGTACATGAGCAGGCCGAGCGTGTCGGCGCCCTCAACCTGCTCGAGCTCGGGCGCGGAGGCCACGTATTTGCTGCCCTCGGGGATGGGCGTAGCCGCGAGTGCCTCGACGAGTGGAGCGGTCAGGCTGGACGGAACGTCATCCCACACGCGGCCATAGGACTTGAACTCGGGATCAGAGACAGAGTAGATATGCATGTTCACTCCTGTTCGTAAATGTGACTATACGAACATTCTAGAACAAACATGAGCGATTTTGAACGCTCATCCTGACCACTCAACAAAAAGGCGCCCCCGCATAAGCGAAGGCGCCCAATCCGTGCGTTTTAGGCGATAAAGCCCTTACGCCTGCTGATAATGCAGGTGCTTCTCGTCGATATCGGCCAGGTCGCGGTCGAGGTAGCGGCGTGCGAGCCAGTTTGCCATGGGGAGGTTCTGGTCCAGATAGTTACCGCACTCCTCGGGAGCGGCACCGGGGACATCGCCCTCAAAGCCGGCGACAAACTCGAACAGCTCACGCACGAGCGACAGAATCTCCTCGCTCGTCACCTCACCAAACACGACGAGGTAAAAGCCCGTGCGGCAGCCCATGGGTCCAAAGTAGACAATGCGGCTCGACCACTCGGCATGGTTGCGAAGGAACGTCGCGCCCAGGTGCTCGATGGTGTGGCACTCGGCCGTGTTCATGACCGGCTCCTTGTTGGGCGTGGTCAGGCGCAGGTCAAACGTGGTGACGGCGGCGCCGGTCGCCGGATCGCGGTCGATGCGGCTCACATACACGCCGGGCTCAAGCAGCAGATGGTCAACAGAAAAGCTCGCGATGCGCTCCATGGCAGATCCTCTCGATAGTCAAATTGGGACGGGCTCTTTTAGCTGGTTCGAATGGTCGCACCAATCATACCAGTCAAAAAAGCCCCGTCCCAAATTGAACTGCGCCCCAATTCTTGGACGGGCTAATAAGCGGCCTACGCCGCACACAGG
>CAUHJB010000039.1:0-14134 GCA_959606495.1 uncultured Collinsella sp.
CGTTAAACGAGCGCTAGGGTGCCACCCTTACACCAACATTTTCGACGCGATCGTTTTTTTGGGCAATGTTTCGACTGCGCCGTTACTTGTCGGCGGCTGCTTTCTTGGCAGTCGACTTCTTCGCGGTCGTCTTCTTGGCGGCAGTGGCTTTCTTAGCCGTCGTCTTCTTTGCCGTGCTCGCCTTGGTTGTGGTCTTGCGACCGCGGGCGGGCTTCTTCTCCTTGGTCGGGCAGTCCATGTTGACGCAGATACGCCACGGACCGCGCGCCGTGTTGACCACCACGATGGGGGCGCCGCACTCGGGGCAGGTCTCGCCCGTCGCCTCGAGCTTGCCGCGCGCCGGCAGCGGATAGCTCACGCCGCAGTCATCGTAGTTGGTGCAGCGGATAAAGCGCTTGCCGCTCTTCTCGCTCTTGTGCGCGATCAGGTCGCCGTGACGTCCGGCCTCGGCACACACCTTGCACTCGCCCACCTTAAGATCGGGCTCGTAGTTGGTGGGGCACGTGGGGTTCACGCAGATCTCGAAGGCCTTCTGGCGGAATGGCTGGCACTTGATGCGCGGCGCGCCGCACTCGGGGCACACGGCGGCCTCGCCCTCGAGCGGGCTCACCTTGACGCCACTCGGCACCGGATAGGTCACGTCGCAGTCGGGCCAACCCATGCAGCCGATAAAGCTGCCGCGGGTCTTGGCGCTCGTCTTCATAACCAGGTCCTTGCCGCACTTGGGGCAGGCGCCCACGCGCGCATCGGCCGTGACGGCGTCGCTGATGGCGTCGCCCAGCTCCTGCGTATGCTTGAGCAGCTCGTCGAGCACGCCGGCCAGCAGCGCGCGCGAGTGTGTCACGACATGCTCTTCGGTATCCTCGCCGCGCTCCACGCGGGTCATGTCGCCGTCGAGCTCGCTGGTCATATCGGGGCTCGTGATGCGCGGGGCAAACTGCGACAGCGCGTCGATGATGGCGATGCCCAGCTGGCTCGGCTCAACGGGATCATTTTTGAGATAGCGCACGGCATACAGGCGCTCGATGATGCTCGCGCGCGTGGACTTGGTGCCCAGGCCGCGCTTTTCCATCTCCTGCACGAGCTTGCCCTGGCTGTAGCGCGCGGGCGGCTCGGTCTGCTTGGCCTCGAGCTTAATGTCGAACACGTCGACCGTGTCGCCCTGCTCAAGCGGCGGCATCTGCTCGTCGCGCTTGAGGCCGTACGGATATGCCTCGCGGAAGCCCGGGGTCACGAGCACGTCGCCCGAAGCCACGAACGGCTCGCCGTTGACGTCGAGCTCGAGCTTGGTGTTCTCGATGGTCGCGGGCCCCATGAGCGTTGCCAGGAAGCGACGGGCGACGAGGTCATAGAGTTTGCGCTGGCCGCCGTCGAGCGTGGACGGATCGCCCTCGCCCGTGGGGTAGATAGGCGGGTGGTCGGTGGTCTCGACCTTGCCGCGCGTGGGCTTCATGGGGCCGGCGAGCACCTTTTTGCACACGGGCGCCAGCGCCGGGTTGATCTTTGCCAGGTCGCTCACCACGGCGCCCAGATCGAGCGTCGCGGGATACACGGTGTTATCGACACGCGGGTAGCTGATGAGACCGGCCATGTAGAGGGACTCGGCGATGCGCATCGTACGCGCAGGCGAGATGCCCTCGGCCGCGGCGGCAGCCTGCAGCGAGGTCGTCGCAAACGGCGTGGGCGGCTGCTGCTTACGCGAGCGCTTGGTCACCGCGGCGACGGTTGCCGTCGTAGCGCCGTCAACGTGACCGTACGCCGTCTCAGCAGCATCCTTGTCGGTAAAGCGCGCCGTCTTGTGCGCAATCTTAAAGCGATCGTCCTCGGCAGCGCCTTGCGCGGCGCCCATGCCGCGAATCTGCCAATAGTCCTCGGGCACAAACGCCATGCGCTCGCGCTCGCGCTCGACCACCAGGGCAAGCGTCGGCGTCTGCACGCGGCCGGCGGAACGCACGTTGCCAAAGCCGCCAAACTTGGCGAGCGTCAGGTAGCGCGTGAGCACCGCACCCCAAATGAGGTCGATGTGCTGACGGCTCTCGCCGGCGTCGGCCAGGTTCTGGTCGAGCGAGACAAGGTTATCGAAGGCCTGCGTGATCTCGGCCTTGGTAAACGAAGAATACTGGGCGCGGGCGACCGGCAAGTCGGGCGCCACCTCGCGCACCTTGTTGAGGGCGTCCGAACCGATCAGCTCGCCCTCGCGATCGAAGTCCGTGGCGATGATGACGCTGTCGGACTTTTTGGCGAGGTTCTTAAGCGAGCGGATGAGCTCTTTCTCGGCCGGAAGCTTAATGACGGGCGCCCAGGTGAGATAGGGCAGGCTCTCGAGCTTCCAGCCCTTGATGGAAATGCCATCGGCAAGGAACGGCTTGCGCTTGGTGTCGTACGGCGGGCGGGCCAGGCCATCGGGCATATCGGCCGGCAGCATTTCGCCGTCCTCCGTGACCGAATACCAGCCCAACTTTTTATCGAACAGCACACTGTCGCAAAAATCGGGTGCCAGGATGTGACCGGCAAGGCCGATCGTCACGCACTCCTCGCCCTTCCACTCAAAACGGTAGATGGTGGTGTTGTACACCTTGTCCTTTTTGGGCTTGCCCGTGGACAGACGCTCGGCGATCTGACGCGCGGCGTCGTTTTTCTCAGCGATGATGAGCTTCAAAAGAGGCTCCTATCTCGTGTGTCTGCGGCTGCGCCCGCCCTCTTGGCGGCCGACTTACGCCCTTGCTTGCTCAATCTGCCCGATGAGCCAATCGCACCAGGCATCCATGCCCTCGCCCTTGCGCGCGCTCACGGCAAACCGCGGCGCCTGCGGATTGAGGTCATCGAGTGTCTTAGTATACCTATCCATGTCAAAATCGAAAGCCGGGGCCACGTCGACCTTATTGAGCAGCTGCGCGCCGGCGTGCTGGAAGATGCCCGGGTACTTGATGGGCTTGTCGTCGCCCTCGGGCACCGAGAGGATCATGATGGACAGGTTCTCGCCCAGGTCAAAGTCGACCGGGCAGACCAGGTTACCCACATTTTCGATAAAGATGACGTCGATGTTCTCCAGACCGACGGCCTGGTCGAAGGCGTCGACGGCCTCCATGATCATGTTGCCCTCGAGGTGGCACAGGCCGCCCGTGTTGATCTGGATGGCGGGCATGCCGGCTTCCTTCATGGTGATGGCGTCGACATCCGAGGCGATATCGCCCTCGATGACGGCACAGCGTAGGCCGGCCTTGTCGCGCAGGCGCTCGTTGGTGCCCAGAATCGTGGTGGTCTTACCCGAGCCGGGGCTCGACAGCACATTGATCACGTAGGTGCCTGCCTCATTAAATCGCTGACGCAGCTGATCTGCCAGGCGCTCGTTGCGCGACAGGATCGGCGACGCGATATCAATCGTTTTCTCGGCCATACTTAGCGCTCCTTACTTTGGCTCCTTTATACCCCATCACCAGATGGCTAGCGGGCTAATCGTCGGGGGTTTCGATTTCGATACTTGCGATATCGAGCTCGCGGCCGTGCAGCAGGCGCACGTTGGCGCCGCCACACTGGGGGCAGCGACAATGGAAACGGTCGTGCTCAAAGACCTCGCCGCAGTCCAGGCACTCGCTTTGTGGATGGACCTCCTCCACGGCAAGCTCGCAGCCGCGCGTGAGCGGGTCCTCGTCGCGAAACGTCCCCCACGCAAAGTCGAGCGCCTCGCGCACGACCTCGGTCATATCCCCGATACGCAGCGTTACCAAAACGGCGCGCGAGGCCCCCGCCCCACGCGCCGCGCGAATCACTGTATCGAGTATGCCGTTGACAATGCCAACCTCGTGCATACCGTTTTACTCCTCGTCGTCCTCGTCGTCCGAGAACAGGTCCAGACGGCTCACGAACAGGCCCTCCTTGCCCTCGCGCGCGGTAATGACCACGCGGGCAATGGCGAGCGAGATCTCGTAGAGCGAAAGCAGGGCACCGTACATAAGGCCCAGCGTAACGGGCGAGCCGTCGGGCGTGATCACAGCCGAGCCCACGAGCAGGCCCACGTACACGTAGCGCCAGGCGCTGCGGAAGGCCGCATAGGACACGATGTGAAAGACGGACAGATAGAAGATGATGAGCGGCAGCTCAAACGCCACGCCAAAGCCGATCATAAAGAGCAGCTCCATGTTGACGTAGTTCTCCAGGTCGGGCAGCGCCGTAGCGACGGCCGAGGTCTCGCCGATGAGCCACTCAAAGCCCGCCGGGATGATGATGAAGTAGCAGAAGATGGCACCCAGGAAGAACAGAACCGTCGAGGCGAGCACCGTGGGCACAACCCACTTGCGCTCGTTGGGGCGCAGTGCCGGCAGGAAAAATGCCAGGATCTGCCAGATGATCATGGGCGTGCACATGACCACGGCCATCTTGATGGCCAGCGAGAAGCGCAGGCCAAAGCCGCCGAGCGTGGTGGTGATGTAGAACTTACCGTCCGGCACAAAGGAGCGGATGGGGTCTTCCAGGATATCGAGCACCACAGGCGTGGCGAAATACAGCACGATAGCGGCGGCAAACACCGATACGACCACGATAGTCAGGCGGCGACGAAGCTCTCCCAGGTGATCGAAGAGCGGCATGCGCGCAGGTCCGATCGGCATTACTCATCGCCTCCCTTCGGGGCGTCGGCGGCAGCAGCCTCGGCATCGTCCTCGACCTCGAGCTCGCGAGCGAGCTGGTCGACGACGGCCTTGCGTTTGCGGGGACGACGGGCGTAGAGGTCAGCCGTCGTGGGCTCTGCCGGCTCGGGCTCGGGCTCTGCAGCAGGCTCGGGCTCGACGGCAGCAGCAGGCTCTGTACCCTCGGCCTCATCAACAGCGCCTTCGCCCTCAGCAGCACCCTCGCTTGCGGCCTTCTCGGCAGCAAGACGGGCGCGACGCTCGGCAAAGGTCTCCTTCTTGGCGGGCGCTGCCGTCTCGGCGGCATCCTCGTCCGCATCGGAATCGTCGTCGGTCGCAGCGGCCTTCTTGGGCTTGACCGGGGCCGACGCGGCCTCGCTCACCGGATCGATAATCTCGGACTGAACAACGGCCGTCATCTTTTCCTGCGTCTCGCGGAACTGACGGATGGCACGGCCGATCGTGCGGCCCATCTGCGGGAGCTTATCCGGGCCAAACAGCAAAAAGCCGAAGACCACGATGATCGCGAGCTCACCCTCTCCAATACCAAACACACATACCTCCAAGGCTCGATGTGAGTCGAGCCCGCACCGCGCCATTCGGCCGGAACTCGTCTATTCATTCGGTCAAGTATAGCGCCCGGACGCCAAAACGTCCGAGCGCATCACAAACATATGCCAAACGGCACGCCCTTTTGGGGGCAAAGATTATGCAGCGGTGATCGAAATCTCCTGGTCGACGCCCAACAGCTGAACCACGCGCATCACCGGGGGCTGCACGTTGACGCAGCTAAAACGCTTACCATGATCAGCTGCGTGGTGTGCGGCGCCCACAAGCACGCCAATGCCCGTCGAATCGATGTAGCTCACCTGGGCAAAATCGAGCTCAACGGCCTCAGTGGGCTGCTCGAGCGCCAGGTCGATGGCATTGCGCAGGCTATCGGCGTTAGAGATATCGATCTCACCGGTCACCTTAATGGTGTAGAGCTCTGGCGTGGGGTTGGTGGAAATACCCAAATCCATGTATACGCTCCTTTACGTATCGAAAGTGCGGATAGTACTAGGCGCGGACTTGCGGGGCCCTACGCGTTAGGCGCGCTCGGCACGCGCAAGCTCGGCAGCGACGAGCTTGACAGCCAGCACCAGCACATCGAGCGCGGCCTCCAGGTCCTCGACCGTGGGATAGCTCGGCGCGATGCGGATGTTGGTGTCGCGCGGATCCTTGCCATAAGGCCAGGTGGCACCAGCCGGCGTGAGCTTGACGCCCAGGTCGGCACAAAGCGCGGCGACCTTCTGGGCCGAGCCCTCGGGGCCATCGAAACTCACAAAGTAGCCGCCATGGGGATGAGTCCAAGTGGCGCAACCCGTGTTGCCCAAGCCCTCGGTGAGTTTACGCTCAACGGCCTCAAAGCGCGGGCGCAGGAACTCGGCATGCTTTTTCATGTGCTCCTTGACCGCCTCGATGGTGGGAAGGAAACGCACGTGACGCAGCTGGTTGAGCTTGTCGGCGCTGATGAGGCCGGCCTTCAGGCGCTTGGAGAACTCGGCGATAACCGCGGGGCTCGCACCAATAAAGCCGATGCCGGCGCCCGGGAAGGTGATCTTGGACGTCGAGGCAAAGGCCACCACGCGATCCTCGGTGCCCGCCGCGCGAGCGAGGTCAAAGATATTTGCGAGCTCGTCGGTCTCGTCGTACAGGTCGTGCACGCAGTAAGCGTTGTCCCAAAAGATGCGGAAATCGGGCGCGGCCGTGGGCATCTCGACCAGGCGGCGCACAGTGTCCTCGCTAAAGGTGATGCCCGTGGGGTTGGAATACTTGGGCACGCACCAGATGCCCTTGATGGAATCGTCGGCGGCAACCAGGCGCTCAACCTCGTCCATGTCGGGGCCGTTGTCGGTCATCGCGACGGGGACGTTCTCGATGCCCAAGTCGGCGGTGATGCCAAAGTGGCGATCGTAGCCGGGAACGGGGCACAGGAACTTGACCTTCTTGCCGTCGTGCGCGGCCTCGTAGGCGTCCCAGGGCTCGCTGCCGCACGAGCCGCAACGCCAGAACATACCGGCGATGTCATGCTCAATCAGCAAACTCGACGAGCCCAGCACGAGCGTCTGCTCGGCAGGGCACCCCAGGAACTCCCCCGCTAGCTTGCGTGCCGAGGGAATGCCCTCAAAGCAGCCGTAGTTGGAGCAGTCGACGTTGCCGTCGTGCAGATCGGCATCGGCATTGAGGATATCGAGCATAGGTCGAGAGATGTCCACCTGGGAGGGCGACGGCTTGCCGCGGGCCATGTCGAGCGCCAGGCCCTTGGCCTTGACCTCGGCGACCTCGGCTTTGAGCGCCTCGATGGCGGCATCGAGTTCGGTGGTTTCCATCTTCTGGTAGATCGTCTGCATGGGTGCGACCTTTCGCGAAGCGGTACGTTGCAGTTCGTCTAAGTATAGACCGCCACCGCCACAACGGTATGAAGCCGTGATAGATTAAGTTCATCGCAATGAATTACGAATCGCCGCGCATGGCGGCGTGGGGCGCCCAAGGAGGCACTATGGAGTACGGATCGTTTAGGGCCGAGGAATTCGGCGACCTGCAGCGCCTGGTCGACGGGCTGTTTTACGACCGCCATGCCATCGACCGCCTGGACCTGATCGTACAGGCCGAAATCTTGGACCTGGCGCCCGATCTCATGGAAATCGTCAACCTGCTACCGCCCGGCTATTACGACCGCCAGTCACTCTGCGACCAGCTCAACTCCGCCTTGGCCGCCCACGGCTGGGGCGCCGTCTACGGAACGGTGGAATAAGCCTCGAGGCCGGCGATTTGGCCCGCTTCCCGACCTTGGCGAGGCTTGTTTTAGGGCTTGTGGCCAAAAAAGGGCAAATATGAGTACTGTTACCTTTTTAGTAGCAGCGATTTTTGGTCGAAATCGGCAAAACTCGACTTGAAACTTCCTAATCACCGTCAGCTAGCGCCAAATTGGAAGTCGATGGTCACTCATTAACGTACAGTTCTTATAACTTTGTTCATTATTTTCCGCACCTAAAATGATACGCCGTTTGTGACAGTACTCACAAACGGCGTTTTTTGACCACTGGCGTGTCTGGCAGGCGGCAAGCACCGCCAGAATCCGCATTTTGGACGCGCCCGAATCGGTTCTGGAGCCGGTTTTCGCGCTCTTACTCGTCTTTGGGCGAGGGATGCTTGCAGACCACGCTCATGTAGATCATGCCGAGCACGGCTGCGGTGACCGAACCGGCGAGAATAGCGGCCTTGGCTGCAAGAACCTCAAACTGGGCCGTCGGGAAGGCAAGGCCGCTGATGAGAATCGACATGGTAAAGCCGATACCGCCCAGAATGCCCACGCCGGCAATCATGTGCCAGTTGACATTGTGCGGCAGCTCGCAGGCCTTAAGCTTAACCAGGGCAAACGTCATACCAAAGATGCCGATCGGCTTGCCCAGCAGCATGCCAAAGTACACGCCGAGCGTCACCGGATCGGTGAGCAGCGTGCTCATGTCCACGCCCACTAAACGAACCTGAGCGTTTACGAACGCAAAGATCGGCAGGATCACAAAGTTGACCGGCGTGGAGATCAGACGCTCCATGCGGATAAGCGGCGGGGTCACGCGGTGCATGACGCGCTCGACCTTGGTAGTCGAGACGGTAAAGTCATGCTGGCCCAGGATGTGTGCCTCGTCGTCGTAGCGGTCATCGAGCAGCGGCAGGCACTCGCCCAGCCAATCGGTGAGACTATCGAGCTTGACGCCGCACTTGGCCGGAATGGTGAAGGCCAGGATGACGCCAGCAAGCGTGGCATGTACGCCGCTCTTGAACATGCAGAACCACAACAGCAGCCCCAGTACCGAATACGGGGCAAGGCGGTAATGCTGCGTCTTGTTGAGCCACACGAGCGCGCAGGTCACAAGCGCGGCGGCGCCCAACCAAAACGGATTGGGGCTCTGACCGTAGAAGATGGCGATGGCGGCGATGGAGATCAGGTCGTCGGCGATAGCGAGCGTCGAGAAGAACACGCGCACGCCGTTGGGAACGCGGTTGCCCAAAAGCGACAGCACGCCCAGCGCAAAGGCAATATCGGTTGCCATGGGGATGGCCCAACCGTTGCGGGCGCCGGCATGGTTAAAGATCAGGTAGATGCAGGCGGGAACGACGACGCCGCCCACCGCCGCCAACATGGGAAGCATGGCCTGACGCGGATTCTTGAGCTCGCCGACCGTCATCTCGTACTTAAGCTCAATGCCCACCAACAAAAAGAAAATCGCCATGAGGAAGTCGTTGACGAAAAGCTCAACGGTGAGACCAGCCGTAAGGTTGCCCAGGCCCACATACAGCGGGGTCTCCAAAAAGTGATGGATGGCCTCGTAGGCATCGGTGTTGGCGCAGATAACGGCGGCGATAGCGGCGAAGACCATGACGGCGGCGGAAATCGTGCCGTTCTCGGCGATGCGCTCCCAAATGTCGTGGCGTTCAAAGCGCTTGCGCTCACGAACGTTGAACAGCTGCTCAGTTGCTGCCATGGGCGGCTCCTTTCACGGGAAAGCTCCCGTCTTAAAAAAGCACGGCCCGCCCAAGTGGCGGCGCCGCGCTCTAACGTATTACGCTTGCATCTAGCCTACCCTGCACGACAAGCACGCAGGCGTGGCCGAAAAGCGGAACCACAGGTTGAACATTATTTGCTCAACGGCACGGGCACGCCTGTCCAAGAGACGACGCGGCGCCGTGCACAAAAAACGACCGGAGCGCGGGACGTCCGCGATCCGGTCGTGGCGTTTGGTCAACTAAACCTAGCAGGCGGCCATGATGGGGGCAGCGACCTGCTTCTTACGGGAGAGGACACCCGGCATCCAGACGCCGTCGTGCTCGTCGGCAATGCCCAGGCCCTTCTGAGCGGCCTCGGTCTCGCCCTCGAGCAGGACCTGCGAGCCCTCCTCCATGATGTCGGTGATGCACAGGACAATGCCATCGGCACCCTTCTCGGCGGCGTAGGCACGCATGGCCTCGCGAATCTCGTCGATCATGCCGAGCGCACGACTCTTGTCGACGGTCTCGTACTGGCCGATGAGCAGCTTCTTGCCGGTGGGCTCGAACATCTTGATGTCGTTGCCGACCATCTCGGCTGCGGTGAAGGAGCCGGACGGACGGGTGAGGAAGACCTCCATGCCAAACTTGACCGGGTCGACACCCACCTGCTCGCCGAGCTTGGCGGCGACAGCGCGGTCGACATCGGTGGTGGTGGGACTCTTGAGCATGAGCGTGTCGGTCATCATGGCCGAGAGCAGCAGCTTGGCCTGGACGTCGGAAAGCTCAACGCCGAGCACGCCGGCGAGCTTGGTGACGATGGTGCAGCTGGAACCCCAGGGCAGGCAGATGTAGTGCAGCGGGCCGGCGGTCTCGAAATCGCCGATGCGGTGATGATCGACGACGCCAAAGACCGTGGCGTCCTTAAGGCCGGCGACAGACTGGGCGGACTCGTTGTGGTCGGTGAGGACGACGAGCTGGCCGGCCTCGACGGACTCGATCACGCGGGGCTCGGCAATGCCGGCGTCGGCAAGCAGCTTGGCGGACTCGGCCGGAAGCTGACCAAGGGCGCAGGCCTCGTAGGTGTTGCCGGCATACTCAACCTGGTTGAGCAGCTGGGACAGGACGACGGCGCTCATGATGGCGTCGTTATCGGGGTTCTGGTGACCAAAGACAAGAACGTTTGCCATGGATATCCTCCACTTGATATGTGTACTTGGACGTAGCTATGGTAGCACGCTGACGCCGAACCTTATGAGACGGAAGGGTCGCGGCACAATTTGGGGCAAGCGCTGAGGCGAGGTCAGGGACGAAGCCTGTCCCCCTTTCACCACCTGCCCCCGCACCAGCTATTTACCGGCGGCGCGCAGGGCTACGTAAGCGGCACCGATGATGCCGGCGTCGTTGCCGAGCGAAGCGACCTTAATGGGCGTCTCGCGCGAGGCGGAGAGCGCGTACTGCTTAAAGTGCTCGCGGACCTTGTCGAGGTAGACATCGGCCGAAGCGGAAGCACCGCCGCCGATCAGGAACATCTCGGGATCGACCACGTTGGCAATAAGCGCCAGGGCGCGGCCGAGATAGTCGGCCATGGTATCGGCAGCTGCCAGCGCGAGCTTGTCACCCTCGCGGCAGGCCTGGAACACGTCCTTGGAATCGGAGGGGCCGGTCAGCTCGATGGGCTCGACGCCCGCCTTTTCGCACTCGGCAAGGTAGTTGCTCACCACGCCGGTGGCGCTGGAATACTGCTCCAGATGGCCATGGCCGCCGCAGCCGCAGGTGCGTTCCTCAGCCGGGTTCAGGCACATGTGGCCAATCTCGCCGCCGGCGCCCACAACGCCTGATACCACGTCGCCGTTAACGATAACGCCGCCGCCCACGCCGGTACCAATGGTGACCATCACCACGTTCTGTACGCCCTTGGCAGAGCCGAGCCAGGCCTCGCCCATGGCAGCGGCGTTGGCATCGTTCTCGTACTTAACGACCGCGTCGGGGCAGTGCTCCTGAATGGCGACTCTCAGCTCGGGCAGGTTAATGGCAATGTTGGCCTTGACCTTGGCATCGCCCGATGCCGGGATGGGGCACGGAACGGCCAGACCAATGCCCGCCACAAAGGCGCGCGGAATCTGCGCCTTGGCGACCACCTGGTCGATAGCCTCGGTCACCGCGGCAAAGCCCGCAGCGTCAACGATAGGAGGCGTAGGCACGCTGGCCTTGGCAAGCAGGTTTCCGTCCTCATCAAACAGACCCTCCTTGACCGAGGTACCGCCGACGTCGATGCCGATGTAATACTGCTTAGGTTCCATGGGAGCCCGCCTTTCTCGTTTAAACATTGCCTGTATGGTACCGCTCCCAAGGCAAAAACCTGCCAAAAAGGGGCAGGTTTGTTTTGGCAGGTTTTATCTGGGGAAGCGCGAATGGTCACTCAATAGATCGCGCAAGACCTTCCCCAAATATAAAGGCGCCGGGAGGCGGAGACTCCCGACGCCCGTCAAAGGAACTGTGTTGTCTGTTGGACCGCACGGTCCATCGCGGCGATAACGCCGACTAGGCCTGAAGTGCCTGCAGCTGCTTGTGGATCTCGATGAGCTCCGTCGCCATGACGCGCATGGTCTCGGTACCGGCCATCTGGTCCTCGGCATGCAGCAGAATCAACGGGGCCTCGCCGTTACGCTCGCCGTTGGCCTCCTTCTTCAGAAGCCCCATGTGAACATCGTGGCCACCGTTATAGGCCTCGTCGCCCTGCTTGATAAGCTCCTCGGCGGCGTCAAAATCGCCCTCCTTGGCCTTTTGCACGGCATTGATGTACATGCTCTTGGCGGTACCGACGTAGCTGATGATCTCAAAGCAGGTCATCTGCAGTTCGTTCATATCCTCCATGCGGAGCACCTAGCCCATCACGCTGACGCAGTGGTCGATGATGCCGGCAGCGTTCATGCGGCCGTAGTCGACCATGTTGATGACCTCGACCGGGAAACGACCGGCGGCCTCCTTCTCAAAATCGCCCTTGGTGTAGCCGATCTGCGGGCCAAGCAGCAACATGTCGCACTCGCCCAGGTGATCGTGGGCCTCGTTCATGGGACGAGCCTCGACCTCAATATCCAGACCACGGTTTGCAACCTCGGCCTGCATCTTCTGGACCAGCAGGCTCGTGGACATACCGGCATTGCAGCAGAGCATGATCTTCTTCATGGTTTCCTCCTTATAACTGCGCGGCGCGCAGACGACGACTGGTTTTATTCCTTGCGGCTATTGTGCCCACCCCCTGCATCTTTACACAAGGGAGAGAGCCGCGGGCACCGGCACCGTGTACCGGTGCCCGCAACGGTGAAAGGGACGAACGTTAGGCGTTCTACTCGGCGAGAGCCTCCTGCTTGGCGATTGCCTTCTCGGAAATCTTCATAAAGGGCAGGTAGACGGCCATGCCAATGACAATCTCGAGAGCCTGCCACACGCCGGCGCGCCAGTCAAAGCCCGTAGCGAGCAGGGCATTGATGACGGGAGGCATAGTCCAGGGCACCTGGGCGATGCAGGGGCTGATGATGCCTGCGCAGGTAAGGCCATAGGTGATGCCGATGAACAGGTCGGGAAGGAGGACGAACGGGATCATGAGCGGCAGGTTGTACACGATGGGGTAACCGTAGATAACCGGCTCGTTGATGTTGAACAGACCAGGCAGGATAGCCATCTTGGAAACGGTCTCGGAAGCCTTGTTCTTGGAGAACAGGAGCGTGTCGAGCAGGAGCATGAGGGTGCAGCCCGAGCCGCCGATGAGGGCGAAGCTGTTAACGATCTGCATGTTCATGTAGTGATCGGGCTGGATGGTGCCACCGGCGGCAAAGGTAGCCATGTTGTCGACGATGAGCATGGTTAGGATCGGCTCGACGGTAGCGCCAGAGATGGTGGACTGGTGAATACCGACGCAGAACAGCAGGTTAGCAAGGGTGTAGATGAGGATAACAGCCCACGGACCGGCGTTCATGATGCTCTTGAGCGGGTTGGAGATGCACGTGGAGATGATGGCGCACAGATCGGTGCCGGCGCATACGGCGAGCAGAGCTGCGGCAAGAGCGAAGACCGAGAGGTTGAGCAGCATCGGGATCATGACGTTGAAGGAGTTGGAAACCGCGGGGGGCACGCCCTCGCCCAGCTTAACCTTGAGCTTCTCGATGCCAGAAATCTTGATGAAGAGCGAGACGGAAAGCAGGGCGATGATAATAGCCGAGAACAGACCGTTGGTGCCGGTGTTGGCGGTCGAAAGGGCGCCCGTGACCTCGGCGGAGGTGATCTTGTCGGTGAGCAGCGGGCTCGTGGCGGCAAGCGTGGCGGTGATCTGCTGCGGCATCATGATGACGAAAGCGGAGATGGCGACGACCACGCAAGCGAGCGGGTTATCGAAGCGCTCGTTCTTAGCGAGGCTGTAGCCAATCAGTCCAGCCAAGATGATGGCAGAGACGTTGAGGGTGCCCAGCGTAATTGCCGAGCCCCAGGTCTGAAGGTTGGCAAGGCCCGCCGCATCGAGCGGGAACAGAGGGAACACGACGTTGTTAATAAGAACCGCGATACCCGCAAGGATATAGAGCGGCGTGATGGTTGCGAAGGCATCGCGCAGGGAACGCAGGTGAACCTGGTTTCCCACCTTCGCAGAGACCTCGGCAAACTTGTCGAGGAAGCTCTTTCCGTTGTCACTGGCCATGATTGCTCCTAACTTTCAAATCCGGCCTTTTCCTATGCGCACGGTGGTCTGTCGCCCTCTGCCACCAGATGTGCCATGTGTTGCGCGCGGTTTGGGCGCTTGCTTGGTCGCTAGTCAACCACGTGGGTCGTTGCAACCTGCTTGAGCCAAGCTGCCGACTTCTTAAGGCGGCGCTTGTAGCCGTCCATAAGGTCGACCTCGACAAAGCCGTAACGGTTTTTAAAGGCATTGGCCCAAGACCAGTTATCGATGACGGCCCAATAATGGTATCCGCGGCATTTGGCGC
>CAUHJB010000040.1:0-14055 GCA_959606495.1 uncultured Collinsella sp.
TTTTCCAGGGAGACGCTGTCCTTTGTTGTGTGCAAGGGGCGGCGTCTCTTTGGCGCTCTGCCGCCGTTGTGCAACAGTGCGGCGGCGCGTGCCATGTGTTGAAAAGCCAATGTTGAGATGGGTCGTGATGATAATGGGCAAGTACGTAATCGTGGTTGAGTCTGGTTCGGATGTGACGCCGGAGCTCTGCGAACGCTACGGTATCGTGCGCGTACCTATGCATGTCACGATTGGTGACGAGACCGTCGAGGACGGCTCGATCGATCCGCTCGAGATTTATTCGCGCTGCAACGAGTTTGGCGTGATGCCCAAGACCAGCGGCTGCGCGCCGGCAGATTTTGCGCACGTGTACGATCGCATCCATGCCGAGCAGCCCGATGCGACTATTCTGCACCTTGCGTATTCCGAGGCCACGACCTGCTCACACCAGTCTTCTAAGATTGCCGCCAAGGGTCGCGACTACGTCTACTCCATGGACACGCGTTTTGTCTCGGTGGGCCAGTCGCTTGTTGCCGTCGAGACCGCCAAATACATCGAGGCTCACCCCGATGCCACCGTCGACGAAATCTTTGCATTTACGAATTCCGTCATGGACCGTGTGCTGCTGGGCTTTGTTCCTACCGACCTAGCCTTCCTTAAGGCGGGCGGTCGTCTATCCAACGTGGCATTCCTCGGTGCCCATCTGCTCAAGATTAAGCCCTGCATTGAGGTAACGGGCGGCAAGTTCGTGGCAACCAAGAAGTTCCGCGGCTCTATGCTCAAGTGCGCCCGCGCCTTTATTGACCACATGGTTGCGAAGGGCGAGATTGACTACTCGCATATTGGCCTGGCGTATTCGGTAGGCCTTTCCCAGGAGCTGCGCGACGACATGGAAGTCTATGCGCACGACCTGGGCTTTAAGGACGTTACCTGGACTCAGGTCGGCGGTGTCATCTCGAGCCATTGCGGCCCGACCGCCTTCGGTGCGGTGCTCACGCTTAAGGCGTAAGGTCTGGCGTCTATCGATTTCTATTGCCTCAGCGGCGGGCGGGTTGCGATAACCTTCCCGCCGCTCTTGCGTAGGGCCAAATAGGACAACCCAATTGACCGCTAAACCGTTTCGCCATCATGCGTATGGGCTAGAATGATTCTGGCATTTATGTAGCTAAAACCAATGAGAGGCAAGGTAGCGGGAATGGCTGAGATGACGCTCGAGGGTGTGGACGCTCGTCCCGAGGACTCTGCGTTTGCCCTGGGCCGCGTACATTCGATTGAGACGATGGGAACGGTCGATGGACCCGGCATCCGCTTTGTGGTGTTTGTTCAGGGCTGCCCCATGCGCTGTGCGTATTGCCACAACCCCGATACCTGGTCGGTTAGCGGCGGCACCATGGTGACCGTCGAGCACCTGATGGACGAGTTCCAGAGCAACCATGAGTTTTACCGCAGCGGCGGTATTACGGTGTCCGGCGGCGAGCCGCTCTTGCAGCCCGCGTTTTTAGCCGACCTGTTCCGTGCAATGCACAACAACCCCGATGGCCGCGTGCATACCTGCCTCGACAGCTGCGGCTATGCGTTTGACCCCAACCATCCCGAGAAGTTCGATACTGTTCTCAACGAGACCGACATGGTGCTGCTCGACATCAAGCATGCCGATCCCGTTGAGCATAAAAAGCTGACCGGTTGCGATCCCGCACGCATTCTGGCGTTTGGTGATGAGCTTGCCCGTCGCAAGATTAAGGTCGTTATCCGCCACGTGGTGGTGCCCGGCATTACCGATACGGTTGAGGAGTGCGAGGCGCTCGGCCGCCTCATCGCTCCATGGCACAACGTGGTGGGCCTGGAAATGCTGCCGTATCACACGATGGGTGTCGTCAAGTACGAGCAATTGGGCATTCCCTATAAGCTCGAGGGCGTTCCACAGATGGATACCGCGCGCATGCCCGAGCTGCGCAACGCCGTCATGACGGGCATGAAAAAGCGTCGCGCGGAACTCAAAAACGCTATCGGCTAGCGAGCCATTTTCGCTCCCCAAAGGCACTCATTGGGGACAGACTTAAATGAGTGCCCCTGGGCACCAAGTTGATTGCCAAAGAGCTCCGTCAAGTTGCGGTGGAATAGTTCTTGTTTTTCGGCTTATGCCGCCCAAATAGGAACTATTCCACCGCAACTGCGTTTTGGGCGGAGATGCGCAACAGAATCGCGCCATTTGGATAAATACGCTTGTGGTTTCTTTAAAGACGCCTTAAACGCCGCTGAATATCTTTGGAAAGAAATGCCTGCTCGGTATTATGCTGCTCGTATATGAACGGTAGCAGTCAGGAGACCACGCGCGAAATAACGCATCGCGGGACGAGTATATGCCGCAGCATAGCAGCAGATATGAGACGAAGGGCACATCTTCGCGTGGCCTTGCCGACGCTCGCGTCCGCGTGACGAAGATTGCCGCCATTGGGATGCTAACGTTGGCGATTATTATCCTCGGAATTACCGCCAAAACCTACGCGTCGGAGCGAATGGCACACTCAGATGCGTCAACGGTACAGACGCAAAACGAGAAGGTTTCAAAGTCCAAAGCGTCGGCAGATCTCAAGACGAGACTTTCGAAGGCGGACTTCAACGATATCCCTTCGGGTGATACCGTTCAGGCCTTCTCGTTGGTGGATAACAAGACTCCTACCTTGGAGGATGAGAGCCTTGCCTTGCTCCAGGATGCCCTGAGTCGGGCGCAGGAGCTAGGCGATGTGGGCGTGGTGTTCTACGACCTGTCAAGCGGCAAGGGCGTGACGTATAACCCCGATGTCGAGGTTTACGGCGCGAGTAGCTACAAGGCGCTCTATGCGTTGTACATCTGCGAATTTCTGGTCGAGACGGGTCAGGTTTCACTCGATGATTCCCTTGGCACCTATGGTGGCTACAACATGGGTTGGCAGACGGTGCGCGACCTGATCGAGGCCGCGATCGTTAATTCGGACAACGATTCGTTTATTGCGTTACGCGCGACGTTTGACCGTGTCGGTTACGAGGATTGGATTGCCAGTCTTGGCATCGATTACGATACCGCACTCGATCCGATGAGTGATTTTCCCACCTATTGCCCGCGCACCTCGGCCAAGTTGTGGCGCGAGATGAGCGAGTATTTGAGCCGTGATACCGAGACGTCGCAATGGCTATCGGATCTTCTGGCCTCTACGACCCGGTCCTTTATCCGCGACGGCATTGCGGACGACCAAGCCCTGGTGCGCAACAAGGCCGGCTGGATTAGCGAGGATGGTTGCTATTCGACATGCGATGCGGGCCTCATCGATGTCGATGGCGACACCTACATTATGAGTATCATGACATCGATGCCATGGAGCGATCGCTCGAGCGAGCTGGTGGCTGCGATTGCTAAGACATTCTTTGATACCCGAGCTGCGCTGGCCTAACGTGTTCGTTTGACGAGGTCAAACAAAATGCTGGTACCATACCGTGGTTGAGAATTTCGTATAGGTTTGGGGAATGGCATGGCTACCATCGCGATTATCGGTGCGCTCGAAAAAGAGATCATGCAGATTAAGGAAGAGTTGAGCAACGTTTGCATGGTACAGGAGGCGGGCTTGAACGTTGTGACCGGCGGGCTCGACGGCCTGTCGATTGTCGCCACGACGGCGGGTATGGGCACGGTAAACGCTTCCGCCGCAACACAGCACCTCATTAGCAAGTATGCTCCACAGGCAGTTGTGTTTTCTGGTATCGCAGGTGGCCTGAATCCCAAGCTCCATATCGACGATGTCGTCATTGGCAAATGCCTGCGCTATCTAGATACCGATACCGCGCTTATCGCCGAGTCTGCACCGGGGCTCGAGGAGTTTGTCTCGACGCCCGCGCTGGTCGATATTGCCGCCGATGTGCTTGCTGAGCGTGGGTTTGTTGATGCTTCGACAAATGAGACCGCTTCGAACGAGGGTGCAAAGCAGTTCCTGGTCGGCACGATTGCCACGGGTAACCGCTTTGTGACGGGCGCCGCTATGCGCAATGATGCCATCGAGGCGACGCATGCCGATTGTGTCGGCATGGAGGGCGCGGCAATTGCCCATGTCGCAACCAAAAATGGTGTCGATTGCCTGGTGCTGCGTGCTATCAGCGATAATTGTGACGAGGCGTATGATGCGATTTGCGACCGCGAGTTCGATTTGTTCGAGTATGCGCGTGCCGCAAGCGATATCACGCTCGATATCGTTCGACGCATTGCCGCTGCGCAATAGCGCGTTTTTTGCAAGATCCTACGACCAAGGAGTGTCCATGGCCGATTCCATTAACTACCAGCTTGCCAAGTTCGTCGCCAGCTACGGCAAGGTTTCGCAGATCCCCGAGTCCACCTGTCCCGAGGTGAGCTTTGTTGGCCGCTCCAACGTGGGCAAGTCGTCCATTATGAACAAGCTCTTTGGCCGCAAGAACCTGGTGAAGGTTTCGAGCACGCCGGGCAAGACGAGCAACATCAATTTCTTCGAGGCCGACGACGTGCACTTTGTGGACCTGCCGGGCTATGGTTTCGCCCGTCGTTCCAAGGCCGAGCGTGACCGCTGGGCAGAACTTATCGGCGACTTCTTTGACTCGGAGCGCAGCTTTAACCTGGTCGTGTCGCTGGTGGATATTCGTCACGACCCGAGCAAGCTCGACCATGACATGATCGACTATCTGCAGGGCAACGAGTTCAACTTTATCGTCTGCCTCACCAAGGCCGACAAGCTCAGCCGCACCCAGCAGGCCCGCCAGGCAGCTGCCATCAAAAAGCAACTCAACGTCCCGGCCGAAAACGTAATCATCACAAGCTCCCAAACCGGCACCGGCATCGACGAACTCAAGCGCCGCATCGCCGAAGCCTGCCTCTAATAAGTGCCCCAGCCTAGCAAGAGCCCTCCCCAATAAAGAGCCAAATTATCAGCCCGGCGCCCCTTCAAAGCGTGGGTCCCTGTAGACATCGCTCGCCACGTTGCCATAGGGCCACCCAGGGGCATCCCCTTAAAAATATTCCGCAGCACGAGGCCCGCTTATCCGCAGCTCCGAAGGAGCAGGATAAGCGGGCCTCAAGTGCGAGGACGTTTTTAAGGGGATGCCCCTGGGTGGCCCGGACAGACCGATCGGCGATGTCTACAGGTACTCGATTTGAGCGCCTTCCGTGTCGCACGTCAGAATATGCGTATCACACTTAGGGAACTGCTCGCGCAGCTTGACCTGCAGGAACTTTGCCACGATGGTGTCGTCGGTCACAGCCATAAGGGTCGAGCCCGATCCGCTGATCCAGATGGTCTTGGCGCCGCCGTTAAGGCAGGTGTCGCGCACGGCG
The DNA here is from genome assembly GCA_959606495.1 of uncultured Collinsella sp. Taxonomy (GTDB): domain Bacteria; phylum Actinomycetota; class Coriobacteriia; order Coriobacteriales; family Coriobacteriaceae; genus Collinsella. The sequence continues at coordinate 5,309 of CAUHJB010000040.1, forward strand.
TTGTAGTCGGGAATCAGACGGCGACGATAGGGTTCCTGGATGCGGTCGTCATTGGCGGCGGCAATCAGGTCGAGGTTGCCGGACTCAAGACCGCGCGTCATGCCGGCGATGCGGCCCATCTGCCATACGGCGGTGGAGAGCGGAACCTCCTGCGGCACGACCTTGCGCGCCTCGCTCGTATGCACCTCGTAGGGAGGAATCACGGTAATAAAACGCAGGCGATCGCTCACCTCGTAGCGCAGGCACTGGGGGAGCGAATCGGTCGGCGTAAAGGAGCAGACGGCGCCGCCCAGGATAGCGGGGGCGACGTTATCGGGATGGCCCTCGACCTCGGTGGCAATGCGGACGAGCTCGGCACGGTCGACGGTGTGGCCTGTCAGCGCGGCGGCGGCCATAATGCCGGCGACGACACAGGTGGAGCTGGAGCCCAGGCCGCGGGCGACGGGAACGTCAGTCTGAATGTCGATGGCGACGGGGAAGGCCGGCTCGCCCCATGCGGCCAGTGCATCGACAAAGCTAACGTAGACCAGGTTGTTCTCGTTTTGGAATTCCTCGGGGCAGCCCGTGATGGTGAGCTTGTCGGCGCGCTCGAAGGTGAAGTGCGAGTAGAGGCTGACGGCCATGCCGAGGGTGTCGTAGCCAATGCCTAGGTTCGCGCTGGTGGCGGGGACGGTGATTTTGATCATGGGAATCTCCTGGGCGGTCTGCCTGTTTAGTTCGCTGCTCGGGCAGTCCTGGCTCGCTCGGAAAGCACATTAAGTGCTTTCCGGCTCGTGCGGAACTCGCGACGAACTAAACAGGCAGACCCGCTCGCATGCTCGTCATCATCCCGAAAGCTAAATAAAAAGAAGGTGCGCCGGCTTTCGCCGGCGCCTTATATGGGGTTTAGTTGGTAGCCATCTTTTTTGCTGCAGACTCGACGTAGCTTGCCATCTCGTCGACGTCGCAGACGTCTTCGAAGCGGACGGGCTTGGACTCGAGTTCGGCGAGCTGTGCCGGTGCGATCGTATTGGTGGCCTGCTCGAGCACGCGCATGGCTTCAAAATCATCCTCGGGAACGTCGAGGCCCAGGGCGTCGCAGCAGGCGCGCGGGAACTTGTAAGGGCTGGCGGTCGAAAGCAGCACGCGGGCCTTGGCGTCCTCGGCGGGGGCGACCTGCTCAAAGACGTGATAGCCGCAGGCGGTGTGCGGGTCGATCACGTAGCCGTTCGCGTCCCAGCAGCTCTTGATGGCAGCGCGAACCTCGTCTTCGCTGGCCCAACCGCAGCCAAAGACGCTCTGAATTTTTGCCAGCAGGTCGGCGGGAACCTCGTAGCGACCAGTCTGTGCCAACTGCTCCATAAGGCCGGCAACGAGCTCGCAGTCGCCATCGGACAGGAAGTACAGCATGCGCTCCAGGTTAGAGCTGATGAGAATGTCCATCGACGGCGAGATGGTCGTGAAGAACGGACGGTTGCGGTCGTAGACGCCGGTGGTCAGGAAGTCAGCGAGCACGTTGTTCTTGTCGCTCGCGACGATGAGCTTGGCGACGGGCAGACCCATGCACTTGGCATAGTAGCCGGCCAGGATATCGCCAAAGTTGCCGGTCGGTACGCAGAACTCCACGGCGTCGCCGGCCTCGATGGCGCCGGCGCGCAGCAGCTGCGCATAGGCGGCAAAGTAGTAGACGACCTGCGGCACCAGGCGACCGACGTTGATCGAGTTGGCGCTTGAAAGCACCGTGCCGGCGGACTCAAGACGCTCGGCAAGCTCCTTATCGGCAAAGATGCGCTTGACGGCGCTCTGGGCATCATCGAAGTTGCCGCGGATGCCGCAGACGGCGACGTTGTCGCCCTCTTGCGTGGACATCTGCAGGTTCTGGACGCGGCTGACTTTGCCTTCGGGATAAAAGACGGTAATACCCGTGCCCGGAGCGTTGGCAAAACCGGCGAGCGCGGCCTTGCCGGTGTCGCCTGACGTGGCGGTGACGATCATGATGCGCTCGGCGCCGCCGTCCTTGGCGGAAGTGCGGGCCATGAGGCGGGGGAGCATCTGTAGGGCGACGTCCTTGAAGGCGCTTGTGGGGCCGCCAAAGAGCTCCATCACATAGGTCTGAGGGGCGTCAGCACCCGGCGCTGCGTCGAGTTTGACGAGCGGCGTAACCTCTTCACTCGCGAACGTGCCGCGGTATGCCTCGTCGACACACGCCGAAATTTCTTCGGCCGTGTAATCATTCAGTAACATTCCCAACACATCTTGAGCGATTTCAAAGTACGATTTATCTGCAAGCGAGCTGATATCGACCTGCTGGGTGCCAAGCTCGTCCGAGACAAACAAACCCCCGTCGGGAGCGATGCCGGTGCGGATTGCCACCTTACTTGAGCACGATAAAGTGCGTCCTCGTGTACTATGATAAGTTCCCATATAACACTGCTCCTCGGATGCCTTGGTCCCAATCGGTGAAACCATGGTATCAGAGCGCGCAAAATAGGTTCGCAGAGGCTTTTTAGAAAGGTAACCTCCAGCCCATGATTAAGATTGCCAAGTTTGGCGGCTCGTCGGTCGCCGACGCCGAACACTTTAAGAAGATCAAGGCCATCGTCGATGCCGACCCGGCTCGCCGTTTTGTGGTGGTTTCTGCCTGTGGACGCCGCTTTAAGGGCGATACCAAGGTGACCGACCTGCTCTACTTGGTTAACGCGCACGTTAAGTATCACGTGTCGTGCGAGGAACTGCTCGAGGACATTGGCCAGCGCTATTTTGATATCGCTGACGAGCTGGAGCTCACCTATCCCATCCGTGAGGAGTTCGCGGCCTTTGCCGAGCGCGCCCGCTCGGGCGGCTACTCCACCGAGGAGCTCGTGAGCCGCGGCGAGTACTTCACCGCTCGCCTGATGGCCGAGTACCTGGGTCTGCCGTTCCTGGACGCCGCGACGGTTGTGGCGTTCCATCACGACGGTACGCTCAGCATGAACCGCACCTCCGAGCTGGTGCAGGAGTACGGCCAGCAGGGCGGCTTTGTTATGCCCGGTTTCTACGGCGCGACGCGTGAGGGCCAGATCAAGCTGCTCGACCGTGGTGGCGGCGATATTTCCGGCTCAATCCTGGCCAAGTGCCTGGGCGCCGACCTGTACGAGAACTGGACCGACGTTTCGGGCTTCTATTCTGCCGATCCGCGTATTGTTCCCGAGGCTCAGCCCATTGCGCGCGTTACCTACGAGGAGCTGCGCGAGCTTTCGTACATGGGCGCAAGCGTCCTGCACGAGGAGGCCGTGTTCCCCGTGCGCGAGGCAGGCATTCCGCTGGTCATCAAGAACACCAATGCGCCGCAGGACCCCGGCACCATCATTAGCGAGACGGCTGACGAGGGCGAGGCGGAGCCCATCATTACCGGCGTGACCGGCAAACGCGGCTTTGTCGCCATCAATGTGGCCCGCGACCGCACCAAGCCCCGTGTCGGCTTTATGCGCCGCGCGCTTTCGGTCTTCGAGCGCTATGACGTTTCCGTTGAGCACATGCCCACCGGTGTCGACCGCTTTGGCGCCGTGGTGCAGGAGCAGGACGTTCACGATTCGCTGTACTCGCTTGTGAGCGACATTCAGCAGGAGGTCGAGCCGCTCGAGATCGAGGTTGTCGAGGGCCTGGCGCTCATCGCTACCGTCGGCCGTAACCTGCGCGGCCGCGCAGGTATCTCGGGCCATCTGTTTGGTATGCTTGGCCAGGCCGGCGTGAGCGTGCGTATGATTTCGCAGAGCTGCGACGAGATCAACATCATTATCGGTGTCGAGGAGAAGGACTTCGACCTGGCGATTCGGACCATTTACCGTGCCTTCTCCGACGAGAACGGCATTGTGAAGGTCTCCGACCTGGAGGCTTCCGCGCCGGTCGATCCCACCCTGGCCGCGCTCAAAAAGTAGCGACTGCTCGGTAGATTTTTGGGTCATGTCTCAAAAATCTACGGCGGGGCGTTTCGTTTCGGTTTCGTTTCGACGGGGCGGGTTTCATGCCCGCCCTGTTCTTGTATAAACTGGCAACAATAATCGGCCTGCTCGGCGTGCGGGCAAAAGCCACAACCTTTAAAGGGGGAAGCATGAAACAGTACACGGTTGCTATTTTGGGCGCGACGGGAGCCGTGGGCACCCAGATGCTCGAGTGCCTCAACGAGCAGGAGTTCCCGGTCGGCAAGCTCAAGCTGTTGGCAAGCGCACGCTCCGCGGGCAAGACCGTCGAGTTCCGCGGCGAGCAAATCGTGATCGAAGAGGCTTGCCCCGAGGCCTTTGAGGGCTGTGATATTGTGCTCGGAGCCGCCGGTGACGATATCGCGAAGGAGCTACTGCCTGAGGCCGTCAAGCGCGGCGCCGTCGTGGTCGACAACAGCCATGCCTTCCGCATGGATCCCGAGGTGCCGCTGGTCGTGCCCGAGATCAATGCCGACGACATCAAGTGGCATCACGGCCTTATCGCCAACCCCAACTGCGCGACCATCATCGGCCTGGTTCCCACGTGGCCGCTGCATCAGCTCGCCGGCGTGAAGCGCATGATCGTCTCGACGTATCAGGCGGCTTCTGGTGCCGGTGCTCCCGGTATGGCCGAGCTCGAAGCGCAGCTTGCTGCCCTGGGCCGTGGCGAGGAGATTCCCGAGCCGCGCGCATTTGCCGCCCAGCTCGCGAGCAACCTGATTCCGCAGATTGGCGGCGTCAAGGAGGAGGGCTTTACCTCCGAGGAGATGAAGCTGCAGAACGAGGGCCGCAAGATCATGCACCTGCCCGAGCTGCGCGTGAACTGCACCTGCGTGCGCGTGCCTGTGCTGCGCTCGCACTCCGAGAGCATTACGCTTGAGTTTGAGCGCGACATTACGGTTGACGAGGCCCGTGCTGCGCTGGCTGCCGCTCCCGGCGTCAAGCTGGTTGACGATATGGCTGCCGAGGATGCGCACGAGCGCTTCCCCATGCCGATGGACACCTCCGACCAGGACCTGATTTGGGTCGGTCGTGTGCGCCGCGATATCTCGAACCCCGAGGCCGCGCGTGGCATCACCTTCTGGTGCTGCGGCGACCAAATCCGTAAGGGCGCGGCAACCAACGCCGTCCAGATCGCTAAGCTGCTCTGCGAGTAGCGGTTGACCTGTCCGGCGGGGGCCGGGCTTAGTTTTCAGAACGTCCTCGACCATGTGTGGCGCCTTGTCCTGCTCCTTCGGAGCTGCGGACAAGGCGCCACACTGGTCTGCGGAGTGTTCTGAAAACTAAGCCCGGCCCCGCCTGCGGCGACGCTGCTGTAAGCGGCTTGCGATGGGGCCGTTGTTGGTTGGGGCCGCTGGGCTGATGTGAGGGCACGTGGCCGTTGCGGGCCCTGGCCCCGGCGGCGGCCTCGGCGCTTCGCGCCTGCCGCCTTGGGGGACTGCGGAGCGCGGCCGGCAGCTGCGGCGCGTTGCGCCTGCTGCCTGGGGTGACTTTGGGGTTGGGGTGAATCGGGGTCTAATACTTTCCCGAGAAGTGAACGACCTTATTTGGACCCCCGAAGCATTGGCATATTTTGACCGCTATTTCCTGAGGTTTTGCAGCGCGAATCCTGCGGTTTTCTGGTCTAAAGATGTGGATGCTCCGGGGCTTCGTTTTTACTCGTTCACTTCTCGGGAAAGTATTAGAGCTCAGCTGATAGAGGTACCGCTCTGGCGTCGAAGCCCTGCGTCTTCTTCGCTTGATTGGGGAAAGCGGCCTCGCTTAAACAATTACGAGCCTGCCCAGGTGTATCTGACAGGTTGTCTGCACAGTTCGCGGTATTATGTTTGCGGAGTTTTGAAAGGAGCCGCTGGTGGTCACGACGACATTTGCTTCGCCTTTGGGCGAAATCCTGCTTGCCGCTGATGGCCGCGGTTTGACGGGGCTTTGGTTTGAAGGGCAGGAGCACTTTGGCTCTACGCTGCTCAAAGAGGATGCGGAGTATGTCGTAGGTGCCGATGCGGTTTCTGGTACCGGTGGGATGTCTTCGGTGAGTCCGGCAAATGGCGCGGCTTCTTCGGTGCTTGAGCGTTCTTGGGCTTGGCTGAATGCGTATTTTGCGGGGCAGGAGCCTCGGTTTACGCCGCCGTTGCATATGATTGGTACGGCGTTTCAGCGCGAGGTTTGGTTTGAGCTGCTTTCTATCCCGCGTGGCGAGGTCGCTACGTATGGCGAGATCGCCCAGCGTGTTGCCGCTCGACATCGTGTGCCGAGAAATGAGGACCCTGTTGTATCTCCCCGTGCGGTGGGGGCTGCGGTCGCTCGCAATCCCATTTCGATTATCGTGCCGTGCCATCGCGTGGTTGCCGCCGACGGCTCGCTTAACGGATATGCCGGCGGGCTCGATCGCAAGGAGTGGCTGCTTCGGCTTGAGGGCGCGTACGAGGCGTAACGCTCGAACACTTTGCATAACTAGGACGTCGCGAAAGGACGAGTCGCTGTCTTTTCGCGACCGGCATGCGTCCAAGCGCTCGGCATCTGAGCCTTAAGTTTGGTTAAGCTATATCCTGCGTATTTGAAAACGCGCAGGTTGAGCAGCTAAGGCTGCGCTAAGACGGCTGGCGGTGCACTATCATCGGCGGTATCGAAACCTGTATAGCCGTGCGCCAAAGGAACAACTATGAAGCTGATGCTTGCCGAGGACGAACCCGGCCTCTCCCGTGCCCTTACCGCGATTCTTCAACATAGCGACTACGAGGTCGATGCCGCCCTCGACGGTCTGACGGCGCTCGAATATCTGCTCGCCAACGACTATGACGCCGCAATCCTGGACATCATGATGCCCGGCATGGATGGCATTGAGGTGCTCAAGCGCACACGCGCCGCCGGTAAGCGACTGCCCATCATCATGCTCACGGCCAAAAGCGAGGTGTCCGATAAGGTTGAGGGCCTGGACGCCGGCGCCAATGACTATCTGACCAAGCCGTTTGCCGCCAAGGAGCTGCTCGCGCGCATTCGCGCCATGACGCGCGCCGCGACTGCGATCGATGCCACGACGCTCAGTGTGGGCAACGTGCGCCTCGATACGGCGGCTTGCACGCTTGTGGGTCCCTTGGGCGAGGAACACCTAGCCAATCGCGAGTTTCAGCTTATGGAACTCTTTATGCGCAACGCTGGCACGCGCATGCCCACCGAGCGTCTGATGCTCGAGGTTTGGGGTGAGGACGCGCCCGAAGGCGCCAACGTGGTGTGGGTCTACATCTCGTACCTGCGCAAAAAGCTGGCGGCGCTGGGTGCCAATGTGGCCATCCGCGCGTCGCGCAACCAGGGATATTCGCTTGAGGTTGTCGAGGAAGGCGAGCAGGCGTGAGCGTGCGCACGTGGTGTAAACGCATGACGGAGCGGTTTCACGCCGCCTCGAGTAGTACGGGGCGGGCAAATTCTGCTGACGCATTGGGCCGCCGCCTGCGTCGCAAGTTCATCCTGGTTGCCATGGGCGCCGTGACCGTGGTGCTCACGCTCATCATCGCCGGCATCAACATCGTCAATTATTCGCATGTCTGCAAGATGGCCGACGCTCGCCTGGACTATATCCTGGCGGGCAAGGACGGTATCGATTGGGGGAACGAGCCTAAAGCCGATCCCGGCCAGGATGCGGTTGCCGGCAAGGTTGCTACTGGTAACCGGGCGGCTGTTCGCGACGGGCGTTTTGAAGGCATGACGGCGGAAGCTCCCTTTGACACGCGCTACTTTACGGTGACGATTGCCGCCGGACAGGTTGCCGATGTCAACACGGCCCGCATTGCCGCGGTGGGTGCCAAGCGCGCCGCCAGTATTGCCGCAAAGTTGCATTCCAAGGGTTGGGTCTCGGGTTTTTCTGGCAATTATCGCTATACGACTGACGTTCAAGACGGTGAGACCACCTATGTGTTCGTGGACTGCTCGCGTGAGCTTGCAAGCTTTCATTCGTTTTTGAGCGCGAGCGTGGCAATCAGTTGCATTGGCTGGTTGGCAGTGCTGGCAATTGTGGCGGGCGCCTCGGGTGCGGTGATTCGGCCGATGGTCGAGAGCTACAGCAAGCAAAAGCGCTTTATTACCGATGCAAGCCACGAGATCAAGACGCCGCTAGCTGTGATCGACGCCGCCAACGAGGTGCAGGAAATCGAGAGCGGCGAGAGCGAATGGACGCAGAGCATTCACGAGCAGGTCGCGCGGCTGACGGCGCTGACGGAGCGTCTGGTGTTCCTGGCGCGTATGGACGAGGGTTCGGCCGGCTTTACCATGACATCGATCGATCTTTCGGAGGCCGTGGACAAGGCGGCGGCGCCGTTTGAGTCGGTGGCGGTTTCGCGCGGCAAGCGTCTGTCGACGTCGATTGCGAGTGGCGTGCGGGCCCATGCCGATGCTGCGGCGGTAGCGCAGGTGGTTGAGTTGCTGCTGGACAACGCCACACGCTACGCAAGCGAGGGCAGCGTGATTGAGCTAAGCCTGCGCGCAGACTCGCGCGGTGCGGGCAAAGGCTCGGCCGAGCTTGTCGTATCGAATGCTGTTGATGAGCTGCCCGAGGGTGACCTGGACCGGCTGTTTGACCGCTTCTACCGCGCAGATGTCTCGCGTAACTCCAAGACGGGCGGCTCGGGCGTGGGCCTATCTGTGGTGCGAGCCATCGCCGAGGCCCATGGCGGGAGTGCTTCTGTCTGCGGCCACAGCAACCAGATTACCTTCATCGTCCGCTTCTAAAACCTGGGACTGCGGACAAAAAGTTGGACCGTCAGGGTCCGGTTTGGAGTCCGCATGACATACAGTAGAGCCGTAGTAGAGAGGGCCGGG
>CAUHJB010000041.1:0-12631 GCA_959606495.1 uncultured Collinsella sp.
GCTGGACAGCGCCAGCGCGACCATTGCGCACGGCTCGCTCGTGGCACTCGTGGGCAAAAGCGGCGGCGGCAAGTCCACGCTCGCGGGGATTATCGCGGGCCGCAAGGGTGCCTACCGTGGCAGCGTTCGCATCGGCGGCGTCGAGCTGCGCGATGCCACGGCCGCCTCACTCATGCGCACCGTCACCCTGGTGCCCACCAACGGCTACCTGTTTGCCGGCACCTTGCGCGACAACCTGCTGCTCGCCCAGCCCAACGCCACCGATACCGAGCTTTTGCGCGCGCTCGACCGCACGCGTGTGGCGGCCTTTGTGCAGGCCAACGGCGGGCTCGACATGGTGATTAACGAGGGCGGCACCAACCTTTCGGGCGGCCAGCGCCAGCGCGTGTGCATGGCCCGCGCCCTGCTGCATGATTCGCCGATCTATGTGTTTGACGAGGCTACGAGCAACGTCGATGCCGCAAGCGAGGCCGCGATCGGCGAGGTCATCGCATCGCTTGCCGGCGAGCACACTGTAATTGTGGTGGCGCACCGCCTGTCAACGATTGTGGACGCCGACCAGATTCTGGTGCTGGAGCGCGGTCGCATTGCCGAGCGCGGTACCCATGACGAGCTCCTGTCGGGCGCGGGCGCCTATGCGCGCATGTGGAACAGTCAGGAGCAGCTCTCGGCATATGCGTATGCAGAGGGTGATGCTGAGGATGCCGGCGCGGTTGAGGCTGTTGACGGCAGCATCGCCTGTACCGATGGCCTCAACGGTGCTGGCTCGTCTTCCGCTGCCGCGGCGCCTGACTCCGGCCGCGCCCGTCGCTCGGCGCCGTCCGTCATGTGGCGCATGATGGGGCTCGTCCGACCGCTTGCCGGCTGGCTTGTGCTAGCCGTCGCGCTAGGCAGCATCGGCATGCTCACCGCCGCGTTCGTGCCGGCCTTTGGCGCCCTTGGCCTTATGGCCGCGCTGGGCCGCAACGCCTTGGGGCTTGGTCTTATCGCAGCATGCGCGGCCTGCGCCGCCTGCGGCATCGCGCGCGGGCCGCTCCACTACGGCGAGCAGCTCTGCAACCATTACATCGCATTCCGTCTGCTCGCACACATTCGCGACCTGGTGTTTGGCGCCCTGCGCCAGCTCGCCCCCGCCAAGCTCGAGGGCCGCGGCAAGGGTGAGCTCGTGAGCCTGGTCACCTCGGATATTGAGCTGCTCGAGGTCTTCTACGCGCACACCATCTCGCCCATTGCCATCGCCCTGGTCTGCACTGTTGTGTTTGAGGGCTTTTTGCTGGCTGTGAGCCCCGAGCTCGCGAGCATCGCGCTCGTGGCCTACGCGGTCCTGGGCGTGCTGCTGCCCCTGATCTCGGCCAAGGCATGCGGCACCACCGGCCGCCAGAGCCGCGAGGGCGCGGGCAAGCTGGGTGCCTTTGTGCTCGACAGTCTGCGCGGCGCATCCGAGACTATCCAGTTTGCCGGTGGCGCCGATCGCAGCCGTGCCCTGGGCAAGCTGACCGAGCAAGTCGGCGCCGTGGACGCGCGCCTCAAGCGCCGCCAAGCGGCCAGTGAGGCCGTAGCCGATGCGCTTATTCTTGCGGCCAATCTGGTGATGCTCGGACGTGCGCTGCAGCTGGTGGCTGCGGGAACGATTGACTTTGCCGCAGCGTTTGTCGCCGTCTTTACCTTTGTGTCGTCGTTTGGCTCGGTGATGGCAGTGAGCCGCCTGGGCGCCTCACTGCAGGAGACGCTCGCCTCGGGCGCGCGCGTGCTCGATTTGCTCGACGAGCAGCCCCAGTGCGCCGAGGTCTCCGACGGACAGGACGTTGGGTTTGCCGGCGCCGCAGCCGAGCATGTGAGCTTTAGCTATGCGGGCGGCGTGGACGCGGGCGGTGCCGACACCACAGAGCAGGCCGCGAACAACCCCGCCTCGAGTCTCATCCTCGACGACGTGACCTGCACCTTTGCGCCCGGCACCATGACCTGCATCATGGGACGCTCGGGCTCGGGCAAGTCGACGCTGCTTAAGCTGCTCATGCGCTTTTGGGACCCCGCAGCCGGCACCATCACGGTGAGCGGCGTCGATGCCCGCCACATCAACACGGCGAGTCTGCGCAGCCACGAGGCCTATATGACCCAGGACACGCATCTGTTCTGCGGCACCGTACGCGAGAACCTGCTGGTCGCGCACGCCAACGCCACCGATGCCGAGCTGCTCGACGCTTGCCGCTCCGCCTCACTCACCACGCTCATCGACCGTCTGCCGCAGGGACTCGACACCCCGGTTGCCGAGCTGGGCGACTCGCTTTCGGGCGGCGAGCGCCAGCGCATCGGCCTTGCGCGCATCTTCCTCAACGACGCACCCTTCATCTTGCTCGACGAACCCACCAGCGCGCTCGATGCCCTCAACGAGGCGTCCGTGATGCAGGCGATCGACGAGCTCAAGCGTCGCGGCAAGACCATTGTGCTGGTAAGCCACCGTGCCAGCACCTGCGCGTTTGCCGATTTCTCGCTTTCGGTCGAGCACGGGAGGCTGAGCTAATGGCGCGCCCGGTCGACACACCGGAGCTGGCACGCAAACGTGAGCGCGAGGCCCAAATGGTGTCGCAGATGATTGCGCTGTGGTGTCGTGGACATCATGGCAGCGAGCATGCGGTCAAACAGGCTGGCGACGATGAGCCCGTGCGCGTCAAGCTCGGACTCCGAACCATTACGCTCTGCCCCGAATGCGCCGAGCTGCAGAAATACGCCGTCGCGCGCATTGGCCACTGCCCCCACATGGGCACCAAGACATTTTGCTCGGCCTGTCCTTCGCATTGTTACCGGTCTGCCATGCGCGAGAAGATCCGCGAGGTCATGCGCTGGTCGGGACCACGTATGATCCGCTATCGCCCCATCACCGCCGTGCGGCACGCGATGGTAACAGTGCAGGCCAAACGCGTGGCGGCACGAAGCAAGTAGTCGCCGGCGCCGGCGCGCCGCCTGCCCTTTCCAGTCGGTTTCGACTTGCAGCGTTCCCGACGCGCCGAGGCTGCGCCATTACAATGGAGCGGATTCGCCAAATGCAAAGGAGTCGCCATGTCCGCCTGCCCGCTGGTCGATTGCCACACCCATACTTCGTTTTCGGATGGCCATGCCTCGTTTGAGGACAACGTCCGCGCCGCTGCTGCGGCCGGCTGCCGCGTCATGGTCTCGACTGACCACCTCACCCTGCCCGCCAGCATGGACGCCAACTGCGAAGTGCAAGTTGTCGAGGGCGACCTGACGGCGCATCGCCTGGCATTTGAGGACGCCCGCAAGCTCGCCGCGCAAATCGCGCCGGAGCTCGCCTTTATCTACGGTTTTGAATGCGATTGGTACGAGGGCTGCGAGCCCTTGGTGGAGCGCTGGTCCGATGGCGCCGTGGTGCGTCTGGGCAGTGTGCACTGGATTGGCGATCCGGGCGATATCATGGCCGGCGCTGCGGGCACGGCGGGAACGAAGGACGTCGCTCGCCCCGATGCACCCGATTCGCTCTGCGGCTGGATCGACGACGATACCAACCTGCATGTTTGGGAAAACCTGGGGGTACACGGCGTATGGGGGCGCTACGTCGACGACTGGTGCCGCGCCTGCGAAAGCTCACTCAACTTTGACGTGATGGCCCACCCCGACCTGGTCATGCGCTTTTCGAAGGAAGGCTTTGCGCCCGACTTTGACCCCGCGCCGTTTTGGAAGCAGATGGCCGAATGCGCCCACGATACGGGTCGCCGCGTTGAGGTCTCGACCGCCGCGCCGCGCAAGGGCCTCGACGATTACTATCCCGCGACCGGTCTTTTGCGTCGCTTCGCCCACGCCGAGGTGCCGATTACTTTTGGCTCGGACGCACACCGCGCCTGCGATATTTGCTGGAACATCCGCGAGGCCCAGACCCACGCCTACGACTGCGGCTACCGAACCTTCGATATCCCCCACCCCACCGGCGAATGGGAATCCGTCCCTCTCACCTAAGACTAGTCATTGGGGACGTTCTTAAATGACTAGTGGCGGCGAGCGTTGAGTTCGCCGGCCAGCTCGTCGAGGGTAATGCCGTAGCGCTCGAGCGTCACGAGCAGGTGGTAGATCAGGTCGCCGGCCTCGTAGCGAATGTGATCGTGGTCGTTATCCTTGCAGGCCATGATCACCTCGCTCGCCTCCTCGGCAAGCTTCTTGAGCAGCTCGTCCTCGACGTCGGTCAGCAGACGGGCGGTGTAGCTCTCCTGTGGCGACGCATCGCGACGACCGTGAATCACCTCGGCCAGACCCGTCAGCGTCTCGCCGATATTTCCCGGCTGCACGTTAGCTGTTCTGACTCCCATGGTTATTTCCTCTCGTTACTGCAGCGTAAAGTAATTACCGGTCTCATCGAACCGAGGCTTTGCGCCCTTTTTCTCAAAGAACTCGACGATGACGGCATGGGCCTCATCGAGCCTTTCCTTCTCGGCCTCGAGCCAAAGCGACTGCGCCCCGCAGGCATCAGTCAGGTGCACGCGGCATGGCACGCCCGCGCGGAGGAGCTCGGTGTTGCAGTCGGCGACCTCGAACGGCGTCACGACTCTCATCGCACTCCCCCTTCCACGCGCTTAAAGAAGCAGGTACGGTTGCCGGTATGGCAGGCCGGGCCCGGCGAGTCCACCTTGACCAGCAGCGTATCGCTATCGCAGTCGGCCCAGAGCTCCTTGACCTCTTGCATGTTGCCACTCGTCGCGCCCTTGTTCCAGAGCTCCTGACGGCTGCGACTCCAAAACCACGTGGTGCCGGTCTTAAGCGTAAGCCCCACCGATTCCTCGTTCATCCAAGCAACCATAAGCACCTCACCGGTGTCATATTGCTGAACCACACAAGGAATCAGCCCGTTGGCGTCGTATTTAAGCTCGGTAGCATTTATTACCTCAGTCATCATTTCTCCCAAGTAACAAACGAAATCCCACAGGTCGGCGAGGGTTGTCCAGGTGCCGCAGGTTGCCGCGAAAGAGGAGCGACGCGTACTTTGGTACGCGAGCGACGGTTTGAGCGGCAAGATGCGGTGCCTGGGCAAGCCGCAGCACTAGAAGTCCAGCCTCACAGGGATGCCTTGGCTGGCCATATACTCCTTCACCTGGCGAATGCTGATAGTTCCAAAGTGAAAGACGCTTGCTGCCAGCACGGCATCGGCCTCGCCCTCAATCACACCCTCGGCAAAATGCTCGAGCGTGCCCACGCCGCCGCTCGCGATGACGGGAATTGGCACCGCGCGCGCCACGGCGCGGGTGAGCGCCAGGTCAAAGCCGGCCTTGGTGCCGTCGCGGTCCATGCTGGTCAGCAAGATCTCGCCGGCGCCGCGGCGAGCCGCCTCCTCGGCCCACGCCACCGCGTCGATACCCGTGGCATTGCGGCCTCCCGCGGTAAAGACCTCCCACTTGTCGGCATCCGGCTGCCCAGGCAGGCCGACGCGCTTGGCATCGATCGCCACGACCACGGCCTGGCTGCCAAACGCCGCGGCAGCTTGGCTGATCAGCGATGGGTCGCGCACAGCGGCAGAGTTGAGCGATACCTTGTCGGCACCGGCCGCCACCATCGTTCGCATGCCCGCAAGGTCGCGAAAGCCACCGCCCACGGCGTAGGGAATGGCGAGCTCCTCGGCCGCATGCGCCGCCATCTCGATGGTCGTCGCACGGTTGTCGCTCGTGGCGGTAATGTCCAGGAAGACGACCTCGTCTGCACCTTCGCGGTCGTAGGCACGGGCCAGCTCCACCGGGTCGCCCGCATCGCGCAGGCTCACAAAGTTGACGCCCTTGACCACGCGGCCGTCCTTAACATCCAGACAGGGAATCACGCGCTTGGTAAGCATGGGCTACTCCTCCCCTCGGGCAGCGGCCAACGCCTGTACCAGCGTAAAGTTGCCCTCGTAGAGCGCACGGCCGGTGATGGCACCTTCAATCGCGCCCTCGCCCACCGCGGCCAGCGCGCGGATGTCGTCGAGCGTCGAGATGCCGCCCGAAGCCACGACGGGAAATCCCGCGACCTCGGCCACATGGCGATATGCTGCCACGTCGATGCCCGTCTGCATACCGTCGCGCGCGATATCGGTATACACCAGATGTTTAAAGCCCAGCTCCGTGAGCTGCGCCACGGCATCGTCGAGCGCCACACCCGCACCGTCGCGCCAACCGTTCACCTTGACCTGGCCGTCACGGGCGGCAATATCTGCCACCAGCAGCTCGCCAAAGCCTTGGGCCGCCACCTCGGCAAAACCCGGCTCAGTCACCAGCACGGTGCCCAGTGCGATGCGACGCGCGCCGTAGCCGGCCAGCTCGTCGATGCGCGCGAGCGAGCGAACGCCGCCGCCCACGTCCACCGACAGACCGTCGACGCCGCAGATGGCCTCGATCGCCGCCGAGTTGGCAGCGCACGCGTCCTCGTCCTCGCCAAAGGCAGCGGACAGGTCGACGACGTGCACCCAGCTCGCACCCTGCTCGGCAAAGGAGCGAGCAACGGCCGCGGGGTCGTCGGAATATACCTTGCAGCGGCTCCGGTCGCCGCGCTCCAGGCGCACGACCTTGCCGCCGATCAAATCGATTGCAGGAAACAGGATCATCGGCCAACCTCCTCGACGATGTTGACGAAGTTCTTAAGGATGCGCTGACCAAGCGCGGAGGATTTCTCGGGATGGAACTGACAGCCCCACACGTTGCCGCGACGCACGATGCACGGGAAACTCCGCGTGTAGTGCGTGCACGCCAAAACATCAGCGGCATCGGCCTCGTCGGCCACCGCGTAGCTGTGGGTGAAGTACATGTTGGCGCCCTCGGCAAAACCGGCGAGCAACGGATCGGCCGCCCCGGCGGGCGTCATGTGCACCTGGTCCCAGCCCACGTGCGGCACCTTCAGGCGACTCGACTCCAAGCGCGTGCACGAACCGCGCATGATGCCCAGGCCATCGACCCAAGGAGCACCGGCCTGCCCGGAGGCGTCGCCGTCCACGGCAACACCCTCGCCCGCCGGCACGCCCTCGTCGCCACGCTCAAAAAATAGTTGAAGGCCCAGACAGATGCCGAGCAGCGGAGTTCCGGCGGCGACGGCATCGAGCACTGCGTCCGCCTCGCCGCTCTGGCGCATAAAGGCGATCGCGTCATAGAACGCGCCCACGCCCGGGATGACCAGGCCGTCGGCGTTGCGGATCTGCTCCGGATCGTCCGACGTGCAGGCGGCGGCACCGGCGCGCGCGAGCCCGCGCACAACGCTCGACAAGTTGCCCTTGTGGTAGTCGACCACCACGATCTTCGGTTCGCCCACGCGACCCCTCCACTTCTCATCATCCAAAACCACCACAAAGGGGACAGGCACCTTCGTGGTGGTTTTACCCTTGTGACGGTTACAGTGAGCCCTTGGTGCTGGGGATGCCCTGCACGCGGGGATCGAGCTCGCAGGCGTGGCGCATCGTGCGGCCCACGGCCTTAAAGGCGGCCTCGATAATGTGATGCGAGTTGCCGCCCGCCAGCTCGCGCACGTGCAGCGTGAGTTTGGCATCGCGCGCAAAGGCGTAGAAGAACTCGACGGCCAGCTCGGTATCAAAGTTGCCCACGCGCTCGGTCGGCACGGGCAGCTCGCAGTAGGCCTGCCCGCGGCCCGAGATGTCAACGGCGGCCATCACGAGCGTCTCGTCCATCGCGATCGCCGCGTCGGCAAAGCGCGTAATGCCCGCCTTGTCGCCCAGCGCCTGGCAAAACGCCTCGCCCAGCACAATACCCGTGTCCTCGACGGTGTGGTGCGCATCGACCTCGACGTCGCCCACCGCGTGCACCGTCAGATCGAACAGACCATGGCGGCCAAAAGCGTTGAGCATGTGGTCGAAAAACGGCACGCCGGTCGAGATATCGCACACGCCGGATCCGTCCAGGTCGAGCTTTACGACAATGTCGGTCTCGCCCGTTTTACGGGTTACCTCGGCATAGCGGTCCATCTACATCTCCTCCTTCACCAGCGCGGCAAACGCGGCCAGCACCTCGTCGTTTTCCTGCGGGGTACCCACGGTAATGCGCAGACAGTCCGCGAGCCCCGGCGCGTAGCTAAAGTCGCGCACCAAAATTGAATACTCGTCGCGCAGACGCTCGCGCACGCGCGTGGCATGCGGCGTACGCACGAGCACAAAGTTCGCCGCGCTCGGCCATGGCTCCACGGGCAAGCCCTCGGCAGCCATCGCACGCAGGGCGCACAGCTCGCGCTCGCGCTCGGATGCGACCTGCGCCACCACGGGCGTGTAGGCATCACGGGCACGCACGCAGGCAAGCGCGGCGGCCTGGCTCAGCACGTTGACCGAATAGATCTGGCGAATCGCCGCGAACACGTCGACGACCTCGGGTGCCGCAATCACATAGCCCAGACGCGTGCCGGCGGCGCCAAACGCCTTGGACAACGTATGCAGAATCGCCAGGTTGGGATGCTCGGCGATAAGCCCCTGCGCCGTAGTGGCCGCGCCAAACGAATCGTCGGCAAACTCAACGTAGGCCTCGTCAACCATGACCATGCCGGGGCACGCATCGCACAGCGCCGCGACAAAGTCGAGCGGTGCCACGTCACCCGTGGGGTTATTGGGCGAGGTCACGATTGCCAGGTTGCACTCGGGTGCCGCCGCAAGCACGGCTGCCTGGTCGAGCTCAAAGGTCGCGGGGTCGCGCCACACGTCGCGCACCTCGGTCTGACAGAGCGACGCAAAGAACGCATACTCGCTAAAGCACGGCGGGCAGTTGAGCAGGGTCCGTCCCGCGCCGCCAAACGCCAACAGGTAGTTATAGAGCAGCTCGTCGCCGCCGTTGCCCACGCAGACATTCTCGCGCGCCACACCATGCCAAGCGGCAAGCTCGTCGCGCAGATCGTTGGACATGGGATCGGGATAGCGGTTGAGCGGCGTGGCAGCCAGGGCGGCGTCGACCGCCTCGCGCACGCCAGCCGGCACGGGATAGGTGTTCTCGTTGGCCGAAAGGTTGATGCGCGTGGGCGTAAAGTTGGGATCGTAGGGCTCAATGCCGGCCAAGTAGGGCTGGACGAGCTCCTTCATACGGGACGTCAACTCGGCCATATTAGGCCTCCTTGCCGGTCGGGCCAACGCCATCTGCGCCCGCAGCCGCCAGGTCAACGCCCTCGGCAACCGTCGCCACGGCGTCGCCCGGCCAGGCAACCTTGGTCAAGTCGGCCGCGGCGAGCGACTCGGCGCTCACGGCATCCTCGCCCTGCTCCAACACGCGGCGACGCAGTGCGGCCGAAAGCGCGTGCGCCCACAGGCCCTCGGCCTCGGCCAAACGCTGCGTAGCGGGAGCGTCCGAGAGTAGGCCCTCGGGCGTATAGCAAATGACACTCGAGCGCTTAACGAACTCTTCGACCGAAAGCGGGTTGGAGAACATGGCCGTGCCGCCGGTCGGCAGCGTGTGGTTGGGGCCGGCGACGTAATCGCCGAGCGGCTCGGAGCTCCAAGCGCCCACAAAGATGGCGCCGGCGTTGCGAATGCCACCGAGCAGGCCCATCGCATCCTTGCAGTGCAGCTCCAGGTGCTCGGGCGCCACGGTGTTCACGGCCTCGACGGCGGCAGCCATGTCGGCGGCCACCACGATGGTGCCTTCGTTATCGAGCGAGGCGCGCGTGATCTCGGCGCGCGGGGACTGCGCCACCAGGATGTCGATACCTGCCTCGACCTCGCGCGCAAACTGCTCGTCGCAAGTCACCAGATAGCAGGCTGCCAGCGGATCGTGCTCGGCCTGCGCCATCAAGTCGGCCGCGACCACCATAGGCTTGGCCGTGGCATCGGCCAGCACGCAGACCTCGGAGGGACCGGCGACCATGTCGATACCCACGTCACCCGAGACAATCTGCTTGGCAGCGGCAACAAAGGCGTTGCCCGGGCCGGTGATTTTGTCGACGCGCGGAATGGTCTCGGTACCGTACGCCAGCGCGGCCACGGCCTGGGCGCCGCCCACCATATAGATTTCGTCCACGCCGCCGAGCTTGGCCGCCGCGAGCGTATACGGGCTAATCAGTCCATCCTTTTGCGGCGGGGTCACCATGACCACGCGCTCAACGCCGGCAACCTTGGCGGGAATGGCGTTCATAAGCACGGTGGAAGGGTACTGCGCGCGACCGCCCGGCACGTAGATGCCGGCCGCAGCAAGCGGGGTCACCTTAACGCCGAGCATCGTGCCGTCCGGGCGCGTGGTAAACCAGCTCTGCTCGACCTCGCGCTGGTGGAACTCGCGAATCTGGCGCGCAGCCTTTTCGAGCGCGGCGACAAAGGCCGGATCGAGGCCTTCGAGCGCGGCATCGATCTGCTCCTGCGGAAGACGGAAGCTCTGCAGCTCAACACCGTCAAAACGCTGGCAGTAATCGCGCACCGCGGCATCGCCGTTGGCACGCACGTTGGCCACGATATCGCGAGCGGCGTCGACGATGTTTTGCGGCAGCACGCCCTTACGGTTGAGCTGGTTGGTAACGAGGCGCTCACCGGGAGCAAGCTTGATGGTCTTCATTTCGGTATCCCCTATCGGTCGAGGTTGTGTTCGAAAAACGAGAGACCGGGCGGCGGCGCCAGTCGGCCCGCCGCCCGGACGTTGGGGCGCCCGTGTGTGCTCGCGCTATTGTGCCGAGCCCGCAACGGGCTCAAAATGCTTGTCCTTCACGGCTGCCGCCAAGCGATCTGCCAGATTGCGTACGCGCGGATCCAGACGTGCGGCACCCGGATTGACAAAGAAGCGGGCCGTGCAGTCCATAATGCGACCAGTAATAACGAGGTCGTTATCGCGCAGCGTGGCGCCCGTGGCGGTAATATCCACGATGCGATCGGTCATGCCGACGATGGGACCCAGCTCAATGTTACCGTGCAGCGAGACGATATCGGCGTTCACACCGCGCTCGGCATACCAGGCGCTCGCGATGCGCGGATACTTGGTGGCCACGCGAAGCGACCCGCGACGGGCATAGTTGCGCTCGGCCTGGCCGGCGCGCCACGCGGGCTCCGCCTCAATGAAAGTGCACAGGCCGTAGCCCAGATCGACCAGCTGCAGCAGGTTGAGGTCTGCCTCGATAAGCGAGTCCCAACCGCAGATGCCGCAGTCGGCACCGCCACAGCCCACAAAGGCGGGCGCATCGCTGGGACGCACGATGACAAACTCGATATCGCCGACCGTACCCTCGCCGGCACGCGTGTCGCGGCCGCGCACGATCAGGTGACGGCCGGGATCGCGCAGCTCCGAGACATCCAAGCCCGCGGCCTCGAGCACGTCGAGCGTGTCGACCTTAAGCGAGCCCTTGGGCACGGCAATGCGCAGCGGACCCTCGGCGCCACGGCCCACGGCGTGGTCGCCATCGGGGGCGGCGTCCTCGGCCGAGGTGCGCGCGGCCTCCAGACGCTCGAGCGAAAAGGCGAAACCCGCCGCCGGCACCTCGATGCCGTCGCCAAATGCGCCGGTAAAGATGGAGTCGTAGCGGCCGCCCGAACCGACCGGATCGGGCAGTCCGCCGGCATAAGCCTTAAAGACCAGGCCCGTGTAGTAATCGAAAGAGTTCATGATAGAGAAGTCGAACGACAGCACCTGGGCGTCCCCGGGAGCCAGGCCCTCGACCAGAGCACGCAGCTCGCGCGTCAGCGGCGCGACGATACCGGCGGCCTCCAGCAGCGCGTCCACGCGGTCGAGTACCTCGGCACCGCCGTGCAGACGCGGCAGCTCGCTAATGGCGGCCTTGACGGCATCGGACTCGGTGCTTGCCGCCACGCGGGCATCGAGGCCCACAAAGTCGTTGGCGTGCACGCAGCGCAGGGCCTCGGCGGCCAGCTCGCGATCCTCGCACGCCGCGAGCAGTTCCTTAAACGGACGCACGCTACCTGCGATAATGCGTGCATCGGGCAGCGCCAGCTTGCGCACCGCCTCGGCCACGAGCGAGACAATCTCGACATCGCCCGCGGTATCGCCCGCACCGATAAGCTCAAAGCCCAGCTGTGTAAACTGGCGCGAGCCGCCGGCATTGCGCTGGCACTCGCGAACCACCGGCGCCTCGTAGCGAAGGCGCAGGGGCAGGTCGGCCGCGCGCATGCGAGTCGAAACCAGGCGAACGATCGGCAGCGTGTTGTCGGGACGGACCACCAGCAGGCGACCGTCGTCATCAAAGAGCTTAAACGGCGTATCCGCAATGCGGCCGCCTTCCTCGAGCGAACCCTTGTCCTCGAGTAGCGGCGTCTCGACCGGCAGGTAATGATGCTCCCTAAAGCAGCCCTTCACCGTCAGCGCGATCTCCTCGCGCGCCTGAGCCTCCTCGGGCAATATGTCCCGGAATCCCCACGGTGTGGCCGTCATCTGGTGAGCCTCCTCATGCTGTGTTTCATATAGAACGAAAGACCGGCATAGCTCCGCCGGTCTTCTGGGTACTTTAGCATACTAGAGTGTTTGCGGGGAGAATCGTCCTCCTCGGCTCACACCGTATTCATTTGGAAACATAGGGCAAGCGGTTAGCAGCAGTCTCTTGTCACAACGCAAAAAGGGCGCCCGCGCAATTGCGGACGCCCTTGTGCAGGGTCGAGATATCAACCAGCCAAGATATCGGACCCGTGACCAGCTCTTAGTAGTCGAACTGGTGGTAGTAGCGGCGGTACTTGAGGTTGTGCTTGGTGACC
>CAUHJB010000042.1:0-10965 GCA_959606495.1 uncultured Collinsella sp.
TTCCAGCCATAAAAAGCCTCCCATTTCTTGTGTCCAAGAAATGGGAGGCAGTTCAAATTGACTACCTGGGACGAGGACCAATGATTTTTTAATCCCCGTCCCAGAAAAACCATTCTAGGCTGTGTAGGCAATCGTTGATTTCACGGCGTGGCGCCAGCCGGCGATCTTTTTGGCGCGCTCGTCGGCGGGCATCGACGGCTCCACGATGCCGCGGGCGCCGTAGACGTCGACGACATCGCGCGTGTACATGCCCAGCGCAATACCGCAGGCCCAGGCCGCGCCCAGGCCGCTCATCTCGTCATTGCTCGCGATGCGGATGGGCGAGCCAACCAAGTCGCTCTCAAACTGCATCAGGTACGCGTCGCGCGTGGGACCGCCGTCAACGCGAAGCTCGGCAAGTGCCGCGCCAGAATCCTCGACCATTGCGTCAATTACGTCAAAGATTTGATAGGCAATCGATTCGTCTGCAGCTTTTACGAACTCCGCGCGACCCGTGGTACGCGTCATGCCAAAGACGCAGCCCTCGGCGTCACTCGCCCAGTGCGGCGCGCCCAAACCGGTAAACGCCGGCACAAAGTAGACGCGGCTCGCCGGATTGGCAGCGTAGCACAGGTCGGTAACTTCCTCGGGGTTATTGATGAGCTCCAGATCGTCGCGCAGCCACGTCTTGACAGCACCGGCGTAGCTCACGTTGCCCTCGAGCACGTACTCGGTCACGCCGTCCATGCGCCATGCGAGCGAGCTCGAAAGCCCGTGCGAGCTGGCAACGAACTCGTCGCCGACGTTCATCATGACCGAGCTGCCGGTGCCATAGGTCGCCTTGGCCATGCCGCGGCTATGGCAGCCCTGGGCAAACAAGGCCGCGTGGCTGTCGCCCAGCACGCCGTGAATGGGCACGGGCGCCGGCAAAAAGCCGCCCAGATCCGTCGTGCCGAACAGTCCATCGGAATCGGTCACCTGCGGCAGGCAGGCCACGTCAACGCCAAAGGCCTCGCACACCGGCTCGCTCCAGCAGCCACGGCGCAGGTCAAAGAGCTGCGTGCGGCTGGCATTGGACCAGTCGCAGCGAAACTCCGCGCCGCCCGTGAGCGTCCAGACCACCCAGGCATCGATGGTGCCCAGGCACAGCTCGCCTGCCGCCGCGGCCTCGGCAGCAGCGGGAACGTTCGCAAGGATCCAGGCCATCTTGCCCGCCGGATAGTAGGGCGAGAGCACCAGACCCGTCGTGTCGCGCACCAGCTCGGCCACACCCTCGCGCGCGGTCAGCTCGTCGCACAGCTCGCGGGCGCGGGCGCACTGCCACACCACGGCGTCGCACAGTGGCTCGCCCGTCGTGCGGTTCCATGCAACGGTGGTCTCGCGCTGGTTGGAGATGCCGATGCCGGCGACGTCGGCCGGATCGACCCCGGTCTCCTCCACCACGGCACGCGCCACGGCCAGCACATTGGTGGCAATCTCGGCCGGATCATGGCTCACCCAGCCGGCCTCGTTGACAATCTGGCGATGCGAACGGTCGGCACGATGAATCAAATGGCCGCCCTCGTCCACCAGCAGCGCCTTGGTGCCCTGCGTGGATTGATCGATTCCGATGATGTAGCGGCCCATGGCCACCCCTTTCAAAACGAATGTGACAAAGGGACGGTCCCTTTGTCACATTCCAGTTACTCTGCGGGCAGGAACTCGGCAACGGTCTTGGCGATTCCGACACCCGTCAGACCGTAGTGCGCAAAGACCTCGGGGCTCGTGCCAGTGATGACCGGCGCGTCGGGCAGGGAGAGACACTTGACCGGACGCGGGCAATGCTCGCCCACCACCTGCGCGACCATAGAGCCCAGACCGCCGAAGGGGCTGTGCTCCTCGACGGTCACGACGGCGCGCGTGGCACCGGCGGCCTCAATCACGGCCTCGGCGTCGAGCGGCTTGACGCAGTACATGTCGAGTACCGTTGCCGAGATGCCCTGCTCGGCCAGCAGGTCGGCAGCGTCCACGGCATGGCGGACCATCTCGCCGGTAGCGACGAGCGTTACATCGGTGCCGCGGCGTACCCAGGTGGCGCGATCCATCTGGAACGGGCACTCGTCCTCGGTGTACACGTCCTCGACCGGGTTGCGGCCCACGCGGATGTAGGCCGGTTTGTTATCGGCGACCAGGGCCCGCACGAGCTCGGCGGTCTGGAAGCGGTCGCTCGGCAGATACACGCGCATGTTGGGAATCGCGCTCATGGCGGCGATATCCTGCGCGGAGTGATGGCTCATGCCCAAAGCGCCGTAGGACACGCCGCCCGAGATGCCGATGAGCTTGACGTTGGTGTTGGAGTACGAAACGTCGACCTTGCACTGCTCATACGAACGCGTGGTCACAAAGGACGCCGGCGAGGCGGCCCAGGCCTTCTTGCCGCACGAGGCCATACCGGCGGCGATGCTCACCAGGTCCTGCTCGGCGATGCCGACCTCAATGGACTGCTGGGGATACTGGTCAAAGAACGGCGTGAGCGATGCAGAGCCGCGGGAGTCGGAACACAGGACGACGATGTCCTTGTCAGTTGCGGCGGCCTCGAGCAGCGTGTCGCAGATAACCTTGCGGTTGGCGATCTTGTTAGCCATTGATAGCCTCCTTATGGGCAGCGAAATCGGCGATAATCTGGGCATATTCCTCATCGTTGGGCAGGTGATGATGCCAGGCGGCCTTGTCCTCCATAACCGGCGAGCCGTAGCCCTTCACCGTGTTGAGGATGATGACCGTGGGCTTACCCTTGGTCTCGGCGGCCAGCGTCAGCGCGGCGTCGATGGCCTGGACGTCGTTGCCCGGAATGGACAGCACGTTCCAACCGAAGGCGGCCCAGCGCTCCTCCTGCGAATCCTGCTTCATGACGTCCTCGGTGCTGCCGCTGATCTGCAGGCGGTTGCGGTCCACGAGCGCGCACAGATTATCGAGCTGGTAGTTGCCGCCGCTCATGGCGCCCTCCCAGACCGAGCCCTCGGCAAGCTCGCCATCGCCCATGATGGTGTAGACGCGGTAGTCGCGGCCGTCCATCTTGCCGGCGAGCGCCATGCCCACGGCCACGGGCAGGCCGTGACCCAACGAGCCCGAGTTCATCTCGATGCCCTTGAGCTTGTTGTTGGGGTGGCCGATGTAGGGGCTGCCGAACTTGGAGAAGCGGGCCTTGACGTCGTCGAGGTCAAGATAGCCCTCGTGGCAGAGCACCGCGTAGTAAGCCTCCATGGCGTGGCCCTTAGAGAGCACGAAGCGGTCGCGATTGGGATCGTCGACGGTCTCGGGCGAAATGTTGAGGTGGTTGGCGTAGAGGGTCATGAGGGCGTCGATCACCGACATGTCGCCGCCGATGTGGCCGCCGGCGCCAGCCATGATGATATCGACGCAATCGCGGCGAAGGTCCCAACGCAGGGACTCAAGCTCTTCGATAGTTGCCATTTCTACTCTCCTCGCAGGTAGGCTTTAACGTCTTCTTCGATGGGGTCGTACAGGTCGGGGGCGATGCCGATATACTTGCACGCCTCGTAGAGCACCGGCACCACGTTGGCATGAATGGCGACGCAGTGGTGGATGTAGGGACCCTCAACGATCTTGGCCTCGAGGCGCTTGAGGTTGTCGACCTCGACCCACAGGTAGGTGCCCATGCCGGCCGGGCCGTCGATGCCGCGGGCGTTGCCCAGTAGCAGCGAGTACTCGCCGTTGTCACCGTCAAAGCGGGCAAGGGTGAGGTCGCCGTGCTTGGCTTCGGCCGTCAGCGCGCCGGGATGATCGAACGCCAGCGGGTAGGTGAGCTTGGGCTTGACGGCCGCACAGCTGCAGGGCCAGGGGCCGCAGTGCTGCAGCAGCTCGCCGTTCTCGTTATCGGGATGGCGCACGGTCCAGTCGGCGAACATGCCGCGGTGACGGCCCAGGTCGGCGGCCTCGACCATCAGCGCGGTGATAGCGCCATGGATGTCGGTCTCGCAGACGATGGGGATGCCCATCTCGTTGAGGATTGCGTTGGCGGCGCAGGGCATAATGCCCAACTCGTCCTGCAGGGCGTTCCAGCACTGGATGGCGCCGGCGTTGCATCCGTACTTCTCGACCAGGCGCTTCATGGCAATGGCGAGTCCTGCGACCGCAGGAACCTTGTCCTCGGGGATGCAGATCTCAAAGCTGTCACCAATGTGGGCGAGCATGGCTGCCATGGCCTGCTCGTCAGCCTGGGCGTCGCGCACGGCCTGGACAAGCTCGGTCATGGGGATAGGCGAAAGCTGGATGTTGAACTTCTCGAGCAGCTCGCCCTCGTTGCACATGGTCGACCAGAAATCGAACGGACGGGTGGCCATCTGCAGGATGCGGGTGTGCCTGAAGGTCTTGACCACGTTGCACACGGCCAAAAAGTCCCAGACGCCGCGCTCGAACTCGGGATCGGTCAGACGGCAGTTGGTCATGTAGGTGAAGGGAACCTGGAAGCGGCGCAGGACCTTGCCGGTGGCGAACAGACCGCACTGGCTATCACGCAGACGGGTGCCGTCGGGCTCGGGGCGCTCGTCGCGCGGCCCCCACAGCAGCACGGGCAA
Source organism: uncultured Collinsella sp. (assembly GCA_959606495.1). Classification (GTDB taxonomy): domain Bacteria; phylum Actinomycetota; class Coriobacteriia; order Coriobacteriales; family Coriobacteriaceae; genus Collinsella. The sequence continues at coordinate 4,557 of CAUHJB010000042.1, forward strand.
GCCGAGCTCGCGGGCAAGGCGGGCGCAGACATACTCGGTACCAAAGTTGGCGTGGCAGAGCATGATGCCGTCGACGCCCTCGGCGCGGAACTTCTCGACGATAGGCGCGATATGGCTGTCGTCGAACAGCAGGCCCTCGTCGTTGATGTCGTCGATATCCACAATCTCGACGCCGATCTCGCGCAGGCGATCAGCCGTCAGACCGCGATACTTGATCGCGTCCGGCGCGCTAAAGATACTGCGGCGCGTGGGCACAAAGCCGAGCTTGATCTTGTCCATGTACGTCCTCCCCTAGTCACATGTTCAGTAAACAGACGCATGTTTCGTTTTGTTCTGTTTACTAAATGTTTTACTCTTTTGTTTAAAAGTTTAGCGCGAAAGTCTCGTAAACGGTAGAGAAATCAGCCTAAACGGTATGTAAACAATCTGAACATACAAGGGCAACAAAAAGAGGGCCCCGAAGGACCCTCTTTTGAATAGCGCTATGTTTACTGCCCTAGCGAGCTTTGGCACGCTGCAGGCGATGCCGTCTCCGCCTAGATTTCGCGCACGCTTTGGCGCTCGACAAAATAGGTCGATACGGCCGTCTTGCAGGTATAGCTCTTGGGATTGCGGATGTTGCCCACCAGACGGCGCACCGCGATCTCGCCCACCTCGTGTTTGGGAACATGCACCGTGGTGAGCGGCGGGTTGGAGAAGGTGCCCAGAGATAGGTCGTCAAAGCCGATGATCGAGACATCCTCGGGCACACGTATACCGTGCTCATTCAGCGCGCGCATGGCGCCTACGGCAAGCACGTCGTTCTCGGCAAAGAAAGCCGTCGGCAGGTTGTCGCGTGAGACGCTGTCGAGCCACGCGCCCATGTCGCGATAAGCGCCCTCGAGCGTGGTGCCCAGCGTGACGCGCCATGCCGGATTGGCCTCGAGGCCCGCGTCCTCGAGCGCTTGGCGATAGCCGCGCTCGCGATCCTTAAAGTTGCGAATGCGAAGGTCGCCTGCCAGATAGCCGATTTGCTTGTGACCTTTCTCGATAAGGTAGTCCACGGCGCGCAGTACCGAATCGGTGTTGGCAATGACTACGGCATCGAAGTACTGACGATCGCTCCAGCCATCGAGCACAATCAGGTGGGCGGCAGCGTTGGCGAACAGGGCGTAGTCCTCCTCACCCAGCTCGGTGCCCATCAGCACGATGGCGGCAGACGGGTCGGCGATCAGGCCCTCGACCTGCGGACGCACGGCGTCCAGGTCGCTAAAGTCGAGCGAGACAAAGCTCGTGCTCATGCCGTGGCGACGCGCCTGGCGCTCCACGCCCTCAATAACCGCGGGGTGAAAGGTGCTCTCGTCCAGGATGGCGCCCGTCTTGCGCGCAAGCACAAACTGGATGCTCTCGAGCTGCGTCGACTGCTGGTAGCCGAGCGACTGTGCGCACTCCAGGATGACCTTGGCGGTCTCCTCGCTCACGCTGCGCTTGCGGTTGAGCGCGTTGGACACGGTCGCAGGCGAAAAACCGGTGATGCGGCTGATTTCGCGGACACTTGCTTTGGCCATTGTTCCCCCTAGTAGCGGTCGCGGTCGAGCATCGTGGCCTGACCGCCCCGTGACTCGACAACTAAACGACCGCAAATTTAATCTAAACAGAATAGTAAATGTTTAATAGCTAGTTTAGCCTGTTGTCAAGCGAAGCGACGCGACTATTCCCCCAACGGGCGTATTTACTCGGTAGCTAATCTGGAACGGGGCACAGAAACCGTTTAGCCAAGGATGCGAGCCATGCGTGCCTTAAACTCCACGAGGAAACGTGGGGCGTCCACGGTGAGGGCCACGAGCGCACTCTTATCCGGATCGGACAGATGGTGCTCGTCGCAGATGGTGCGGCCGCGATACTCGCCCAGCAAGTCAACGCGCAGGTTACAGCCGAGCGCGCCCACGAGCGTGGGATCAATCGCCACGGCAACCGCCAGCGGATCGTGCAGCGCGCAGCCGCCCAGGTAGGGCGCGTTCATTTCGTACGAACCGATATAGTGCTCGACCATGCTCGCAAACGCGCAGCCAGCCATAGTGCCCGAGCCCGTCCAGCCGGCAATGTCGCGACGCGTGAGCACCACGCGGTGCGTCACATCCAAGCCCACCATGGTGAGCTTGCGACCTGAACGCAGCACGTCATCGGCCGCCTCGGGATCACTTGCCATATTGGCCTCGGCGCCCGCGCTCACGTTGCCGGGCACGGTAAGCGCACCGCCCATCACGACCACGCGGCCGATGGACATCATCGCCGCCGCATCGCGCTCCAGGGCAAGCGCCAGATTGGTGAGCGGGCCGGTCGCAACGTAGACCAGATCGGGCCCATAGGTACGCGCGGCATCAATCAGGTAATCGACCGCCGCATTGCCATCGGCCGACGTCGCGCCCACCGGCTCGTACGGCGAGGCGGGCACGCTTGCGCCGCCAATACCGTTCTTGCCGTGGATAAGCGTGGTGGACGCCGGCGGCGTGTAGGGTTCGGTCGCCTTCATGGGACGATCGGCGCCCAGGTACACCGGCACCTCGGGACGACCCAACAGGTCGAGCACCGCCAAGCAGTTGTGCGCCGACTGCTCGACGCGCACGTTGCCAAAGCACGTGGTGATGCCGACGAGCTCCACCTCGGGGCTCGCGATGGCATAGGCGAGCGCCATCGCATCGTCCACACCCATATCCAGATCAAGGATCAGCTTCTTGGTTGCCATTGTTCTACTCCGCTTCTCCGTCTACATCCAAACCGTCTAAACCAAACTTGTGCTCGACTTCCGCACGCGTGGGAATTGATTGCTGAGCGCCCAAGCGCGACACCGTCACCGCCGAGGCGCGAGCGCCCGCCGCCATGCACTCAAAGAGCGGCAGGCCCTCCAGACGAGCTGCAGCAAGCGCGCCAATAAATGTATCGCCCGCGGCCGTCGTATCGACCACCACGCTCGAAAGCGCCGGCATGCGCAGCGGCTCACCGCCATCGCCGAGCGTAACCGAGCCGGCGCCGCCCAGCGTGATGACCGCGGCGCCGGCGCCCTTGTCGAGCAGCGCATTGAGCGCGGCGACGCAGCTCGCATCATCTGTGGGCAGAATGCCCGTCAGCACCTGGCACTCGGTCTCGTTGGGGCAGACCAGGTCGACCGCAGGCCACGCTCCTGCCGGCAGGTCGCAGGCGGGCGCCGGGTTAAAGATCGTATAGAACCCCAGCTCGTGAGCGCAAGAAAGCGCCGCGGCCGTTGCTGCAAGGTCACATTCGCCCTGGGCAATAAAGACGCTTCCGGCAGCCGGGGCAATCTCGCTGGCATCGCCGTCGAGCTCGTCGGCCACCAAGCGCCTCAGTGCGCGGGCAACGTCCTCGCCCGCAAGCGCATGGTTGGCGCCCGGCGACAGCACGATGCGGTTGTCGCTCTCACAGCGAATGATAGTCGCGGTACCGGTCTCCACGTCATCGCGACGCGCCACAAACTCAACGCCCACGCCGGCATCCTGGAGCCCTGCCACAAGCGCATCGCCAAAGGTATCGCGCCCAACAGCGCCAATCATGCACGTGCGCGCACCCATGCGCGCAGCGGCAACGGCCTGATTGGCTCCCTTACCGCCGGCGTTGGTGATAAAACCGCTGCCACCGACGGTCTCGCCCGCGCGCGGCATGCGCTCGCACGCCACCGAAAGGTCCATGTTCATGCTGCCGAACACCGCAACGATGCTGTGATCCGCCATGGAAACCTCCTCGTCTTCAGGCTTTGCGCCCACCGTCGACCAACGATTGTGCACTCTCGCACCCCCTATAACTTTAGTCCACTTTGATGTGGACGCGCGCTTGAGCTTGCGCCAGCAGCAAGCATTCACAGGGGTAGGCAGCTACAATGAATACGTGCTGATTATTCTCGTCATTGGATGATGTTTTATGGAACAATTCTCGCAATCGGGCTCGCGCGGTCGACGCCGCACGGGCAACGAGCCGGCGCCGCACGAACGCGTGAAGGGCGAGCGCCGTGCCAACGAGCCGCGACGCACCGCGAGCCCCCATCGCGCTTCTGCCAACAACGCGGGCCGCGCCAACACTCCCGCCGCGGAGCAGACGCCTGCTCGCCCCAAGTCCCGCTACATCCCTGCCCTCGACGGCCTGCGCACGCTTGCCGTCGTCGCGGTGGTGCTCTATCACCTCAACCTCACGTGGGCTCAGGGCGGCCTGCTTGGCGTCACGATCTTCTTTGTGCTTTCGGGCTATCTGATCACGCGCTTGCTGCTCAACGAAGTCGCTAAGACCGGCCGCATCGACCTTAAGAGCTTCTGGATTCGCCGCATCCGTCGCCTGGTCCCCGCCGTGGTGACCGTTGTGGTTGTAACCTGTGCGCTGTGCACCGTCTTCAACCACGTGATGCTCACCAAGATGCGTCCCGACATTCTGCCGTCGCTGCTGTTCTTTAACAACTGGTGGCAGATCATGCAGGACGTCTCGTACTTCAACGCCCTGGGCGACCCCTCGCCGCTTACGCACTTTTGGTCGCTCGCCATCGAGGAACAATTCTACCTGGTTTGGCCACCGCTGCTGTTTGCCATGGTGTCCATGCATGTGAGCAAACCCAACACGCGCCGTGTGGTCCTGGGACTCGCAACGGTATCCGCCCTTGCCATGATGGTGCTCTACAACCCTGCCGCCGACCCCAGCCGCGTGTACTACGGCGCCGACACCCGCGTCTTCTCGCTGCTGCTGGGCGCCTGGATGGCCTTTATCCCCGATCGCGACCTGGCGCCGGTGCGTCTCGCTCATCGTTTGGGGCTCAATCGCCTGGCTGGCGCCGCCAAGCACGGCAAGAACGCCGAGGGCAAGCCTGGCGAGAAGGCCGACAACGCAGCCGAGACCGTCCCGGCACAGCCGAGCGCCCTCGTGCGCTTTTGGTCCTCGCCCGCATCCATCGATGTGCTGGGCGTCGTGGGTCTGGTTGGCCTTGCCGCCATGGTCGCGCTCACCAACGGCTACACCGCGTTCCAGTATCGCGGCGGCACGCTGCTATGCTCCATCCTCACGCTCATGGTCATCGCGGCCTGCGTGCAGCCCCAGGGAATGGTTGCCCGCGCACTGTCCGCCGAGCCGCTCGTGTGGGTTGGCAAGCGCTCGTACAGCATCTACCTGTGGCACTATCCGCTACTGTTGCTCATGAACCCGGTCGCCAACATCAACGATACGCCGTGGTGGCAGTACATTTTGCAGGTGTTGTTGGTGGTCGCCGTAGCCGAATGTTCATATCGCTTTATCGAGACGCCGTTTAGAAAGGGCGCCTTTGGGCGCACCGTATCCGAGTTTCGCGACGGCGCCACCACGCCCGCCAACTGGGTACGCGCGCACGTCCCTGTCTGCGCAGCCTGCGCTGTCGTGTTGGTTGTTGCACTGGGCGGCCTGGTCTTTGTGCCCGAGACGTCTGCACTGAGCGGTGAGGGCGCCGAAGTCCTCAACAAGGAAGCCAAGAACACCGCGCCAACGGACCAACAGGCAGCCGACGACACCGACAAGGACAACGACGGCTTCCCCGATGGCTCCTACGACCTGTTGATGATCGGTGACTCCGTGTCGCTGCGCGCCGTTGATTCCTTTGACGGCGTGTTCCCGCACAGCCATATCGATGCCGAAAAGGGCCGCCAGTTTGATGCGGGCCGCGCGACATTTGAGGGCTATCTCCAACAGAACCTTGCCGGCAAGATCGTGGTCTTTGCACTGGGCACCAACGGCTTGGTAACCGACGACCAGATCGACGCCATCATGACCGATGCAGGAGATAAGCGTATTGTGGTGTTTGTGAACACGCGCAGCCCGCAGCCGTGGGTTGGCTCTACCAACCAGGCCATCGCCAACGCCGCTACGCGCTACAAGAACGTGCGCGTTATCGACTGGTACGGATACAGTGCCAATCGCAACGACCTGTTCGATGGCGATGGCACGCACCTGTCGACCACTGGCGTGACTGAGTACCTCAACTTGATCCACGATGCAGTCAAGAAGGACCTGCCCGTGCATCCCGAGGATCACGTCAACGATCCGCAGCCGGCGGCCGTCAAGTCTGCCACCGACGCACTCGTCAATGCGCTCGCTCTCAAGCCGCACAAGCTGGGCACCGACAAGTAACCTGCAGCGCAAACTTCCCACATCCGGAGGGGGTGCCTGCCACGGCAGGCACCCCCTCCGGCAGTTAGGGACGTTCCTTATATGCCGGCACCCAGGGACACTCCTGACACAGCCGAGGAACGCCCTCCTTGCGACCGAATTCTGGGCGCCTCGCCACCCCGAACGTTGTTTCCAAGCCCACACCCGCAGCAAACAACCCAAAATCACTCTTTTCGAGCCGACTCCAGGTAGTGCGCACAGATGTGGTGTAAGAGCCGGCGGGGAGCGGGGGCTTGCGCCC
>CAUHJB010000043.1:0-10946 GCA_959606495.1 uncultured Collinsella sp.
AGCGGCTCGCCGATGGAACCCGGCTCCTTGGTGCGGTCCATGACGGCGATCTTCTGGACGGTCTCGGGGAGAACGTCGACGAAGTGCTTGATGGAGAACGGACGGAACAGACGAACCTTGACCAGGCCGACCTTCTCGCCGTGAGCGTTGAGGTAGTCGATGACTTCCTCGAGCACGTCGCAGAAGGAGCCCATGCACACGACGACGCGGTCGGCATCGGGAGCGCCGTAGTAGTTGAACAGGCCGTAATCGGTGCCGAGCTTCTCGTTGATCTTCTTCATGTAGCCCTCGACGACGGCGGGAAGTTCGTCGTAGACCTTGTTGCAGGCCTCACGGTTCTGGAAGAAGATATCGCCGTTCTCGTGGCTGCCGCGGGTGTGCGGGTGCTCAGGGTTGAGCGCATGGTCGCGGAAAGCCTGGACGGCGTCCATGTCGCACATCTCGGCCAGATCCTTGTAGTCCCACATGGCGACCTTCTGGATCTCGTGGCTGGTGCGGAAGCCGTCGAAGAAGTTAAGGAACGGGGTCTTACCCTCGATGGCGGCAAGGTGAGCCACCGGCGAGAGGTCCATGACCTCCTGGACGTTGCCCTCGGCGAGCATGGCGAAGCCGGTCTGACGACAGGCCATGACGTCGGAGTGATCGCCAAAAATGTTCAGGGCGTGGGAAGCGACGCAACGCGCGGAGACGTGGAAGACGCCCGGGAGCTGCTCGCCCGCGATCTTGTACATGTTCGGGATCATCAGGAGCAGACCCTGAGAAGCCGTGTAGGTGGTGGTTAGAGCACCGGCGCCCAGCGAACCGTGAACGGTACCGGCTGCACCTGCCTCGGACTCCATCTCGACGACCTTGACCGGGGTGCCGAAGATGTTCTTGCGACCCTGGGCCGCCCACTGGTCGACATGGTCGGCCATCGGGCTGGACGGCGTAATGGGATAGATTCCCGCTACCTCGGTGTACGCATACGAAACATATGCGGCCGCCTCGTTGCCGTCCATAGACTTAAACTTACGCGCCATATACCCCTCTCCTCTCATATAGGTATACAGGCCCCGGCGATCGCCGGGATGTTGGCGTGATGGGATTTACGCTGTTGCTTCCAATCATCTGGCAGGCAGGCTCAGCAGCAGGTACATGGCGTGGAGAGAAGACATGCCGAGGCGAGGGGCAGTTGATGCGCCCCACAGACCCGACCGCCCGTCTTGCACATGACCGAGCGCCGCAAAGGCCGCATGCCGGATGCTCCCGGGCACGCCCCGGCGATGGGAAGCGCCCGCAACGGAAATCCGCATGCGGGTTTATTGTACCCCGCCTTCAAGTGTAATTTCGGCAAATATAGGCGGGCGGTAAAGGTTTACCTCGGGTGACTGCCGGGAGCAAAATGATCCCTTGGGGACGGAGGGACCATTTGGCGGGACTGGCTAGAGGGCACCGAAGAGGATGGCGTAGGTAGTGGATTCGCCGAGCTTGAGCTCGTCGCCGGGATTGAGTTGGGCGGAACGGCCGGGCTCGACCTGAATGCAGACGCGCGTGGCCCCGTTTACCACCACGGTTCCGTTGGTGGACGACAAGTCCTCGACGTGCCAGATATTTTGAGCATCGCACCAGATATGGGCATGGCGGGCCGAGACATCGTCGCCGACGTCGGTAATATCGCCCTCACCAGTGGCCAGCGCGCCAATCTCAACACCCTGCTCGCTCGGCTGAATCCAGCGCGGGGCGCTCACGACAAAACTGTTTTGTACGCGCAGCAAGCCCAAGGGGTGCGCCGGGGCGGGTTCGCGTTCGCCCGCGGTCATCGACATGCCAAGCGAACGCGGCGTGGAGGTGCCTCCGCCACAGGTCGCGTGCGCGTAGTCGATGGCATAGTTCACCGAGGACCGCACATCCGCCGAACAACCGACGGCGACAAACAGCACCAGCACGGCCTCGGCGCGCTCGGCGGGCATGAGTTCCGCCGCCTGGGACAGGCGATCGAGCGCGTTGCGATAGAGATTTGTGTCCTGGTGACACTCTTCGAGCGCGCGTACCATCGGTTCACCTGCAGGGCCGCACACCATATTGATCACAGCCGTGGAGTCCATGGGATTGCGCTGGCGCAGGGCCAGTTGCGACATAATACGCGCAGCCGAGGTACCGTATTCGGCAAAGTAGCGCTGCTGAAGCGTGCCGACCGGCGCGCGAACGATAAAGCGGGAAACCCAAGAGCGATCGGCGGCCCGGCTCTGCGGGCTGCGGCCGTCGGCGAGCGGACGGGACGAAAGCACCAAGCCGCACAGCTCGATATGGCTCAGATGCGCCGCGCGCTTAAAGATGTCAAACATGGCCCCGCATGGGGTGAGCTCAACTTGAGATGCCATGACCTAGGCCTCCTTGGTCGTAGAAATAGAATCGGACGATACTTCGACAGGTCCGCCAAAAGTACGGGCAGCTGCGGCTCCACCGGCAAGCGGAGTCGCCATCTGGGCTTTTGTGCGTCGCGGTGCCGAAACGGGAAGTTCAAAGGCAAAGCCCATCGCAAGCAAAAACCACGTAAGCGTATAGGTTGCAATCAGAGCGGCAACAAGGCCGCCCATCACGGCGCGTTGAGAGAATACGCTACATGCAGTCACAACCAGTACCGGAACCTCGCAGGCAGAAAGCGCAAGCACACCCTGCAGGAACCCCGAGCGCCGATCGCGCGCAAGTGCCCCCGCGGCAACGCCGGCCATGCCTGGCAGCGCCAGCGCCAGTGCGGCAATAACACCCGGTAGCGACCCAGACCACACGAGCGATCCCAAAGTCGCCGTCACGCGAGCGCCCGACGCCAGCAGCGCGGCCGAAACCACGACCGCAGCCCAAACCACGCCGCAGACGACCGCCGCGCCGACCATCAGCGCGCGACGAACCGCGCGGCCGGACGCATCCATGGGGCACGGCGTGAGCGGCTCGCCGCGGAGCGAACGACCGACATTTTGCGCATAGTGGTCACAAAACGCCGAGAGTGCCGCCTCGACCGCCGCCGGCTCGGGACGATCTTTTTGATGGCTGGACAGACAGGCCATCACCACGTCGAACAGCTGGGCATCGACAAACGCCAGCGCATCGCGTAGTTCCTCGGAATCCGGCTCAAGCCCCAGCTGCTGAGCCTGCTCGGCCGCGGCAAGTGCCACATCGGGCTCGCGTCGCAGCAATTGCGTCAAGTCGCAGCCGGGCGCGTGGGCGCCGACGGGATAATCGGGCAGCGTATCCATCTTGAGGCGATAAGGGCTGGCAATATCGCGCGTCTTTTTGCGCGAGCCCGAGGTGCCCGAAGTGCTCGGCGCGGCTTCGTATGGCGCGATGCCGGCAATGAGCTCGTAAACCGTGCTTGCCGCGGCATAGACGTCAATCGCCGGCGACATACGCAAAGCGCGCAGGTCGGGAATATCGTCGGTGAGCATCTCGGGCGGGGCATAGGCAACCGTCGCGCGACGCAGCGTGGCATAACGCTCCGTAAACGACGCCTTGCCGCCGGTACCGGCCACGGCCGACGCAGGCTCAAGCGCCAGCGACGAGCCAAAGTCGATCAGGCACAGGTCAAAGGTGCCCTCGGCAAGCTGCCGGTCAAGCGGTAGACGCGCCGTACGCACCATAATATTAGCGGGCGAGATATCGCGATGGACAAAGCCCTCGCCCACCAGGCTCATACGGCAGAGCAGATCGAACAGGTCGCGACCCAGACGCGCCGCCACAAGCGGCGACAGGCGTCCGGCATCGTCCACGGCAAGTCGCGAACGCAAGCGGGCAAGCGTCTCGCCCTCGACCCATTCCATGACAATTGCAGGCACACCGTCGACCTCGCCCCAGCCATAGAGGCGGGGAAAGCCCTTAAGGCCCGAAAGGGCGCGATGGCATTCGTATTCCTCGCGAAACGCCGCTTTGAACTTGGCGACCAGCGCCTCGTGAGCGGCATCGTCGTCAAACTCATCGCGCGTCGGCAAGATGAGCTGTTTGAGTGCCACGGCCTCGCCTTGGGCGTTGACGGCACGCGTCACGCGGCCGATACCGCCACGGCGCATGGTGGCATCGTCGGCAAACAGCATCGTAAAACGACGCAGATAGGCAGGCAGTTCGCCCTGACCGAGCGCAATGGCCGGCTCAAACCCGTCGACACGCGCCAGGCGCAGGCCGACCATGGGATCGCGACCGAGCGATTGTGGTGTGGTGGATGCAAGATCGGTCATCATAGGGCAAGCGCCGCCACGTTATTGTTGAAGTTACCGAGCGCGACGTCATCATCGCCGTAATGGCCGACCCATTGACATAGGTTGGTGTAACAGCCCCACAGATTGGCATACTGCTGATACCACTTTGACCGGGGCGAGAATGTCTGACGACCGAACTCGGCTCGAATGACAAACATCTCCCCGACCAGGCTGTCGCACGGCCTGGGATCTCCCGTAGAGTTATAGGTCGAGACCACGTCATTGGCACGAGAAACATAGCCGTCGAGCATGTTGTACTTGGTCACAAGCCAGCTGTGAATGCTCTCTTCCTCAGCAGCGGAAAGGCCACCGGAGTTTGCATCGTTGTCAGTGTTGCCGCCCGTCGAGCCGCCGTTTCCAGACCCTCCGGCAGAGGAACCCGACCCAGAGCCACCGCCCGAACTCGACGAATCCGAGCCGGAGCCAGAAGTATCCGAGCTACCGGGCTTTCCGGACTGCTGGGCGTCCTGCTCCTTCTGCTGCTCGACCTTATTCACCGTTGCCGCCACGCTATTGTTGGACAACCGATCGATGATCTTGGTGTTGGTGAGCACGATGGTTTTGCCATTGGCAAGCGTGACTTCGTTGTCCGGGGCCTCGGCGCCGTCCGCGTCGCCGGTGTCAAACACAATATGCGCGACCACACTTGCCCAAGCATATCCAGTCGTGGTCCCCAGGTCACTTTTGACCTCATGCCCCACGCGCGGTTCGCGTGCGGCATGTGCCTGCATCATGGACGGCACGGTCATGCCATAGGCAGAAACGCCAGCTATGACCAGCACCAGCGAGCAAGACAGCAGTGCGTACGCCCGCGGCGCCAAGCCCAGTCGGCGTCGCATGCGCACCGCGGCGCCGCGCTTTGTCTGAGTGCCACCGGGCCGCATGCGTTCTCCTCCAACAAAAACACGCCGCTCGGGAGCGGCGCATTCATTCGAATCCATATTTGAGTGTATCAGCGAACCCAAAAGGTTGCGCAACGAATGGGCAAATTAAGGATGCGAGTGGAAGCATCCATGCGATAAGCGGATACAAAGTATCTTTGTTGCACAACAAACTTACAGTCGCACGGGGAAATTATGGCTACCCCGTGCGTCGCGATGAAGACATACGGCAGGAGCAGGCTCGCCACCTAAATCGTGCGACGGGCCTCGATGGCGCGCCCAAGCGTAAGCTCGTCGGCATACTCCAGGTCGCCGCCCACGGGAAGGCCGCTCGCCAGACGCGATACCTCAACGCCCAGCGGCTTGATAGTGCGGGCCAGGTAGCTCGCCGTGGTCTCGCCCTCGATATTGGGGTTGGTGGCGATGATGACCTCGTGGATGTCCTCGTGGCCCAAGCGTGCCAGCAGCTCACGAATGTGCAACTGCTCGGGACCAATCTTGTCCATGGGACTGATCACGCCGCCCAATACGTGGTAGAGACCGTGGTAGCTGCCCGTGCGCTCAATCGCCTGGACATCGCGCGGCTCGCCCACCACGCAAATGCGAGTGGTATCGCGCATCGAATCCTGGCAGATGGAGCACTCGTCGGCCGTGGCGTAGTTAAAGCAGCGGCTGCAAAAGTGAACCTCCTGCTTAACCTCCAGGATAGCCTCGGCCAGGCGGCGCGCCTCCTCGGCATCGGCCTCGAGCAGGTAATAGGCGATGCGCTGGGCCGACTTGGGACCAATGCCCGGCAGACGGCCCAGCTCATCGAGCAATTTTTGCAGACTATGGTTGGCACTCATATATATGCGTGTCTTAGAACGGCATGCCCGGGATGTTGAGGCCGCCGGTGATGGCGCCCATCTGCTTGTTGGCGAGCTCGTTGACACCGCGGACGGCCTCGTTGACGGCAGCCATGATCATGTCCTGCAGCATATCGACGTCCTCGGGATCGAGGGCATCGGGGTCGATGGTGAGGTTGACGAGCTCCATCTCGCCGTTAACGGTCACCTTGACCATGCCGCCGCCGGCAGAGGCGTCGACGGTCTGGGACTTAAGGTTTTCCTGCGCGGCGGCAAGCTGCTCCTGCATCTTGCGAGCCTGCTTCATCATTTGCTGCATGTTCATACCGGCCATGATGGCTCCTTTACGTGCGGCCGCGCGACAAGCTGCAAGGGCAGCCGGAGCGCGACGGGACTTTCAAACTCAAAAATCGTACCACGGCGCGGGGCAAGCAAGCGGGGCGGACACGCTACCTCAGTCGATATACATGTCCTTGAGCGTGACGCACGCCCAAGATTATGCAAGGTCGAATTATGCAAGGTTGCATAATTATCTCAAGCTACATCTAGCAGAGCTGGAACCAGGCAGTTTATGCGTAGGGCTACAAGGCTACATGGCAAAATGCCGAGCCGCTGCTCGAGGCGGCACGCATGGCGGCTGGGTATAATTTGATTGTCATAGATGACGATTTGGAGGTGCCCTCGTGAATGTCCCAGCCGTACTCCAAAACATCCGCTCAAAACACCCCGTTGCATATGTGGTTCTCTATCTCTTTGTCGTCTGGGTATTACTGGTTATCATCACCCATGCCATAGCTTTTGGAGCAGAACTGCTGATAGCCAGCTCGGACCAGCCCGTCGTCAAATGGGAGACGACCGATGAATGCACCGACGGAACCCGAACCATTTACTACAACAGCCCGTCCCTCTACCAAGAGTTCAAGGTCAAGATAAAGGACTCCAAGATTGTCGGTGCCGAACCAGGCGCTTTCTTGACAATCGGAGCAACCCTCGACGCCGAGCAAGTCGAGTACACGGACAGCCGCGCGACGTATCGTGTCGACCTCAGCACCCTAGGCCGACCGTCACGCATCTGCCTGCTCGAATGCGAGACACGCGGCACCACGCTACACATGTCCGAAATTCAAATGCGCCCGGATAAAGAGCCCCTAAAGGGCTAGGGGTCCTAAGCCCAGCAAGCGATTCTCAACAGTAAAGCGACAGCCCACCGGTTGTTTCTTTCCAGCGTTTGCAAATCAGCGCATGGTTAGATGAAACAAACTGCATGATATCGCGTAAATCCCGAGCAGGAATATCGCCCTTGTTATGGGCCAGCTTGCATCCGCCGGAGCGGGTAAGCCATATCTTGGTTGCCTCGGCAGTGGGGCGCTTGACCGCAACGTGAACATGGACAGGTTCGCCGTTCTCCCCCGTCCAGAAGAAGATGATGTACGGCCCGAGTCGAAACAGACTAGGCATAGACTCGTCCGCCTTCGTAGGCAAAACGCAGGATGAGCGGGGCATTGTTGCGCACGAAATCATCGAGTTCTTTGAGGTTCGCTTCGCTAAAGCCCTCGTGTGACACCCAATTGAATGCCGGCAAGATACACTCCGCCGTGTCAAAACCCCAATCGCGCGGGCGCTCCACAACAACCTTCACCGTGTTGTCCTCCCGGACTTCGGAATACGAAACCTGCGTATCGTCCTCAAGGCGGACATATTCCCACATCATAAGCTCGCTCCGTTCAAAGGGTTCTCTTCTTGAGCAGTATACCCGCCTGCGCAGCTACTCCACCGGCTTGAAGATGGTGGACTGGCCGAAGACGCTGCGGATGAGGGCTTTGGCCTCGTCCTCGGTCTGCGGGATGCTCGGGGCTGCGCCCTGATGGCCGAAGGGGCTGCCCGCACCGGGGTTGGACTCCCAGGGAGCCGCGGGGGCGTCGTCGCTTGCGGGGGCCGCGGGTGCCTCCGCAGCGGGCTTGGGCGCGGGCGTCGCACCCGGCACGTCGAACGGAGGCAGATCGTCCCCGCTCGCATCGCCAGCGAAGCCGCCGACCATGGCGTCGTCGTAGGGCACCTGCTCGGATTCCCACGGCGCGGACTGCGCGACAGGCTGAGCCTTCGGGGCAGCCGAGCGCTCGGGCGCACGGGGTGCGGGCTCGGTCGGGAGCTTACCCGTGGCAGGAGCGCCGGCGGGGTTGTCGGAGCGTAGCCAGGGGGCTTTGCCCAGGTCAGACGACTTGGGCGCGGGCGAGACGGGCTTGGGCGCGGGTGTCGGAGCAGCCGGTTTGGGCGCCGCGGACTTAGGCGCCGACGGGGTCGATGCCGCTACCGGCGCCGCTTGCTGCTGCGGCGCGCTGGCGCTCGAGGATACAGGGGCCGCCGAGGACACGGGTTGCGGGTCCGCAGATGCCGCAGCCCGTGCAGATGGAGAATGCTCCTCATGTTGAGGAGCCGGCGTGCCACCCCCACCCAGGACATAGTCGACGGTACGACGACCGAAGACCGCGCAGACCGTCGGCAGGACCACCGACTGCGTATCGGCGCGACCGAGCATCTTAATGGCAAAAGTCGAACCCGCGGGGAACGAAACCGTGAGCTTGGAGCCGTCGTCGGCCGTGGCACGGGCGTTGAGCAAAAGCCCTGCGTAGGAAGCCTGACGCGCCTTGACACGCTCGACAACCTCGGCCCATTTGCGCTGCAGCTCTCCGGCATCCTCGACCGCGGGCGTCTCGGCAGTACCGGCGGCAGCAACCTGAGCGGCAGTGTTGGGCTGGGGCTTAGGTGCCGGCACGGCGGCAGGTGCGGGAGCCGGAGAGGCGGCGGGCTTGGGGGTCGACGCGGGCGCAGGCTGAGCCGCCGGAGCGGCAGCACCACGATCCCAAGGCATACCGCCCTGGCGCGCGGACGTAGCAGCAGGGGTAGCAGATGCCGCCGGAGCGGCAGCTCGGGCACCCGAGATAAGCGTCGGCTGCTGGGCGGCAGCGGGTACGGATGCTGCAGGCGCGGCGGCCTGAGCAGCAGCCACGCTCGCCGGCACCGCGGCATTGGCAACCATGGCCTCCAGGCGTGCCACGCGCTCGGCCAATGCCTCAATCGTTATATCGGCCTCGGGACGTGCCAGACGCGTGCAGGCAATCTCGAGCACCAGGCGCACGTCGCTCGCGCCCCTCATCTCCAGTGCGGCATCGTCGAGCACTGTCAGCACACGGGCCAGGCGGTCGGCAGGATGCTCGCCAAAGGCAGCGGCCTCGGCAGCAAGCGCCTCGGCCTGCTCGGAGCCGCCCTCAAACAGCTCGGCACGGGCACCGGCAACGCAGGCAACGTACACGTCACGCACATGCGCCACCAGGTCGCGCGTCAGCTCCAGCAGATCGTTTCCTTCCTCGACCTGCGCACGAATCAGTCCATAGAGCTCGGCAACATCGCGATCGGCAATGGCGCGGGAAAACTCGCCCAGAATCTGGTCCGAAACCTCGCCTAAAAGCGAGCGGGCGTCGTCCGCATGCACAGAACCGTTGCCAAAGACGCTCAGCTGCTCCAGCGTGGACAACGCGTCGCGCATGCCGCCCTTGGCATGGCGCGCCACGATGGCCAGCGCCTCGTCGTCGTAATCGAAGCCCTCCTGCTCGCACACGTATGCCAAGCGATGCTCAATATCCTCGTTGCCGATGCGATGGAAATCGAAACGCTGACAGCGCGAGAGGATGGTCTCCAGAATCTTTTGCGGATCGGTGGTGCACAGTACAAAGATCACGTGTGCCGGCGGCTCCTCGAGCGTCTTGAGCAGCGCGTTGAACGCCGCCGTCGTGAGCATGTGGACCTCGTCGATGATATAGATCTTGTACTTGCCGCGCACCGGGGCAAAGTTGACGGAGTTGATGATCTCCTCGCGCACGTTGTCCACGCCGGTACGGCTTGCGGCATCGAGCTCGTAGACATCCGGGTGGTTGCCCTCGGCAATGAGCTCGCACTCCTCGCAGGTGCCGTCGGGCATGCAGCCGCTCGCACCCTCGGCGCGCGCCGCCTCGGCATTGCGGCAGAGCAGTGCCTTGGCAAGAATGCGCGCCATGGTGGTCTTGCCCGTGCCGCGCGGACCGCAGAACAGATAGGCGTGGGACAGGCGTCCCTCGGTGATGGCGTGCTCGAGCGTCGAGACGATATGCTGCTGGCCCACCACGGAGTCGAAGGTGAGCGGGCGATACTTTCGGTACAACGATTCCATGGGTGCTCCCCCGGGTATACTGAGTCTTGTTGCCGCGGCGGCCATGCGGTCGCACGGCATACTGCATTCCATAATAACCCGTACGGCGAGCCCGCCGCGATAGGAGTCCAAAGAGCATGGCAGACGCAGAGAGCAACCTCGTTCCCTCCGAAGCAGCCGACCAGGTCGAGGTCGCGCTCGAGGCGCAGGCCGCGGCCGATGACGGCATTCTGTACCTCAACGAGTATCAGTACGAAAACGACCTGGTCACCGACTTTGCGCGCCTGGTCGCCTCGCCCAGGCGCCGTGGCTCCCTGTACGTCGCCGCCGCGATTGCCGCGCTCATCGGCATCGGCATGCTGGTGGCCGGCGGCAGCTGGATCAAGTTCGGCGTCGTGCTGATCGTGTTCGGCGCCTTTTTGGCCTGGTGGAGCAAGAACCTCCACCACACGCTCGCCCGCGACTTTATCGATGCCGTCGAGGCCGACGAGTCCATGGGCGGCCGCTACCGCCGCGTCGCCGCCAACGAGGACGGCCTGATGGTCTGGGGCAAGAGCGGCAAGTCGCAGTTCTTCCCGTTTGAGAAGCTCGACCACGTGCTCGACGGCGAGCGCATCTTTGTGGCCATGTTCGCCGACCAGGGCGTGACGATCCCCAAGGACACCTTTGTTCGCGGCGATGCCGAGCAGTTTGGCCCCTTCCTCAAGGCGCGCATCAACAAAAAACTCCGCATCGAGACCAAACGCAAGAAGATGAAGGCCGAGAAGGCCGCCGCCGAGGCCAAGCAGGGCGACAAGCCCCAGGAGACCAA
>CAUHJB010000044.1:0-10700 GCA_959606495.1 uncultured Collinsella sp.
TGCTGCTCTACAGTCCTGCTCACGACGGAGGCCACATTAAGTGGCCTCCTGTTCGTGCGGAACTCGCGACAAACTTAACCCCTGCCCCGGTGCCCGGCGGGCAAACGTCGTTGGACTTATCGCTGACAGGAAATGGGCGCTTGCATATCGTCTGCTAGCTTGGCACGGTACAATGCTTGCAGCTTTCAATTTATAAATTAGTGGGGTTAATTCATGGCAGAATCTCGTGCGGAACGTAAGGCTCGTCGTGCTTTGATCGAGGCGGCTGAGGGGTCGGAGGAGAAAAAATCTTCTACGAAATCCAAGTCGTCTCAGGATGCGAAGGGTAAGTCGGCCAAGGGCAAGGCTAAGGCCAAGCGCCCCAGTTCTCGTCGGAGCGAGGATAAGGCATCTCAGACTCGCTCCAAGCGCTCGCATAAAGATCCGGTTTCGTCTGCGCGTAAGGTTGTGGACTCCAAGTCTCCCTGTTCGATCATGAAAGCTTGCGGTGGGTGCACGGCGCTCAATCGTCCTTATAAGAAGCAGTTGGCGGCCAAGCAGGCTGCTATGGAGGAGCTGTTTGCTGAGCTCTGTGAGCGCGAGGGTGTTGCCGTTGATCCCATTCGCGGTATGGGTGTTACCCTGGGCGACCCGGGCAAGTATCCTGCGCCGCGTGGTTTTCGTCATAAGGCTGCCACTCCGTTTGCTCCCGGCAAAGAGGGCGCTGTCCGCTGCGGCTTTTTTGAACGTGGGACGCACAGGATCGTTGCTGTTCCTGAATGCCCTGTCGAGGCGCCGGGCACTCGTCAGATTCTCAACGGCATCGCTCGCGAGGCCGAACGTCTGCATATTCCTGCCTTTAACGAAGACAAGCATCTGGGGCTGCTTCGCTATGCCGTCGTTCGCTGCGGCTGGCGCACCGACCAGATTATGGTCACCCTCGTGACCGCTCAGTGCGACCTGCCGCATGCGCAGGAGTTCTTTGAGGCTGTCGCCGCACTCGATCCGCATATCGTCACCGTCGCTCAGAACATCAACGGTCGCCCCGGCAATGCCATCTTGGGTGAGGAGACTCGTATCGTCTATGGCGCCGAATGCATGCGCGACCAGCTGCTCGGCTGCGAGTTCGATATCTCCCCCACCGCGTTCTATCAGACCAATCCGCAGCAAACCGAGCTGCTCTATCGACTTGCCATTGACGGCATGGACCTGCAGCAGGGTGACATTCTTATGGACGCTTACTGCGGCAGCGGAACCATCGGCCTGTGCGCCGCGAAGGATGCCCAGGACAAGGGCATCGGCATTATGCTGCTCGGCGTGGAGCGCAACCCGGCGGGCATTGCCGACGCACGTCGCAATGCCGAGCTCAACGGCCTCACCCGCAGCGCTTGGTTTATGGCCGACGACGCCACCGATTACATCCTGGACGCTGCCGATAACAACGAGCGCGTTGACGTTCTCTCCATCGACCCGCCGCGAGCCGGCTCCACGCCCGAGTTTCTTGAGGCCGCCTGCGCACTTAGGCCGCGCCGTATCACCTATATCAGCTGCAATCCCGTGACCCAAGAGCGCGACCTGCACCAGCTCCTCGACGGAGGCTATCGCCTTCTCAAGATCACACCCGTCGACATGTTCCCCCACACCGACCACACCGAAACCGTAGCGGTCCTCGAACGCCGCTAATCCATCCCGGTAGATTTTTGGGACAAGAAAGGGGGCGGCCCGTCTGGACCGCCCCCTTTCGTTGAACATATGAGTTTCGTTACATCCCCTTGCGCAGGTCACACACGCCGGCTGCCGCCATCTCGCGCAGCAGCGTCTCGCGGTCGCGCGTCACGATCAGGTCCAGCGGGAAGTGAATCTCGTCGAGCATCTTGCGCGCCTGGTCGAGCTTGCCAATTGCCATGCCGATGTGCGCGTCGGTCGACACACCAATCCCCACGCCCAGCTCGGCGCAGCGCTCGGCAATCTTGCGGCACACGCCCCAATGCTCGGCATCGGAACCATGCTCAAGGCTATGGTTGTTAATCTCGATAATCTTATGCTTGGCCTTGGCCGCCAGCAACACTTCATCGATATCAAAGGGAACACCCGAACGACCCGTATGGCCCAGCATGAACACCTTGGGGTGCTCCAAGGCATTGATGTACATCTCGGTGGCCTGAGCCGGCGTCGCGCTTTGAGCGAGCTGCGGATTATGCACGCTTGCCACCAAATAATCCAAATTGCGCGTAACCAAATCGAACAGCGAATGCGGGCGGCTGTACGAATTCCCGGCAATATTGAGGGTGACCGGCGTGTCCTCGCCAAACAGGCTTCCATCCAGCGAAACGATATCGGCCTCGGCACCACGCAGCACCAGCACGCCGCTCCAAATGCGCGGCCAGATATCCTGGTTAATAAAGAACTGGTAACTGCGCAGGTCATTAGGGCAAGCCGTAACCATAGAGCTCAAATGGTCGGCAGATCCGAGCACCTGCAGGCCGCGCTCTGCCGCCCAGTACACATTCTCCTCAATGGTCGAATATGCATGCGCAGAGAACATCGTATGGGTATGAATGTCACAAGAAAGCAGGTAGGGCATCGGGTCTCCTTGTCCAGTATGGCCGTCGCGTATATTCATTGTACGCATAGCTTTCGGTAGTCGTAAAACTGCTTCATCCCAATCACACAACGGCATAGACAACGGGGTCTGGCTAAAACCAAACCCCGTTTCACGTAAAACATTGTAAGCAGAGCGCTTTACTTTCGACGGTATTCGTCGGCCAGTTGCTTCCAAGCGGGTAGCGAGTTGACGATGGTCTCGTAGCTCACACAGTAGCCAAGGCGGAACCAGCCCGGCATGCCAAAGCTATCCGAAGGCACCGCGAGCAGCTCATACTTCTTTGCGCGCTCGCAGAAGGCATTCGCATCGGGCTCCAGCGCCTTCACCCACAGGTAAAATGCACCATCCGGCTCAACATAGGTGTAGCCGTACTCCGCTAGTGCATCGGTAAGCGCGGTACGGTTGCGCGCATAGGCCTCAACGTCACTCGGCTCATCGATGCAATCGATAATCACGCGCTGGAAGAGCGCCGGAGCGCACACAAAGCCCAGCGTACGGGCGGCACCGGCAACGGCTGGCATTAGACGAGCTGCGTGAGGATTCGTATTGGGCACCAAGATCCACCCCACGCGCTCGCCCGGTAGCGACAGCGACTTGGAATACGAGTAGCACACGATGGCATGCTCGTAGATCGAAGGCACCCAAGGCACCTCGGCGCCATAGACAATCTCGCGATACGGCTCATCCGAGATAAGCATGATCGGGTTCTCGGGATCGCGCTTGGCGTTGACCTCGCACAAAACATCAGCCAGTCGCGTCAGGGTATCGCGCGTATACACGGCGCCAGTCGGGTTATTCGGCGAGTCGATGATGACAGCTGCCGTCTTGTCGGTAATCGCCTTGAGCACGTTATCCACGCTCAGCTGGAACGTATCCCCATCGGCAAGCGCCTCGACACACGTACAGCCGGCCTTCTCAATCCACACGCGATACTCCGGGAAGTACGGGGCGATAACAATGACCTCGTCACCCGGGTTCGTAACGGCATTGAGCGTGCAGGTGAGCGAAGCCGCCGCGCCCACGGTCATAAAGACATCCTTGCCCTCATAGTTTGTACCGAAGCGACGGTTGAGCGACTCAGCCACGGCGGTACGGCACTGCGGCAGGCCCGGAGCGGGCGTATAACCGTGCAGCTGGTCACTCGGCAGTTCAAGCGCCTTTTTGATGGACTCCGCGACGGCAGCGGGAGCAGGAACGCTCGGGTTGCCCAGCGAGAAATCGAACACGTTTTCCGCGCCGATTTGCGCCTTGCGCTCAAGGCCATAGCTAAAAATCTCGCGAATGATGGAGCTTTCCGCACCGCGAGCATACATGGTTTCGTTGATCATCTATTCCCCTTTCGCATATGCGGTATTGTACGCTTTAGTCGGGCAAAGTGCCGCAGCAATGTTGATTGGGGACAGACTTAAATGCGTGAAAACGCTCATTTAAGTCTGTCCCCAATCAACAGACAAAAGAAAAAAGCCTCCGCAGGTTTCCCCGCGGAGGCTTTAGCCACAAAGACTATTTGTCGTCGTCGATGTCAGCACCGGCATTGACGGCACGGTCATCGCCGGCATCATCGGATGCGGCTTCGGTATCCTCCTGCATGGCCGCCTGCGCAAATGCCGCGGCGTCCGCCGCCAGCTCCTCCTCGCTCATGCGAGGCGCACGCTTCTTGGTCGGCATACCGGCCGCCTTGGCATTGCGCTCCTCCTTGGCCGCCAGGATGTCGCCCTCGCACTCAAGGTAGGCATCCCACTCGTTGTCGAGCAGGGCGTTCACGGCGTCGCCTTCGACGGTCTCGCGCTCAAGCAGCACCTTGGCCATCAGATCGAGTTGATCGCGGCGGGCATCCAAAATCTCGACCGCACGGCGATGGGCCTCGCGCATGATGCGCTGGACCTCGATATCGATGCGGCGTGCCGTCTCCTCGGAGTAATCCTGGTGATCGGCGTAATCGCGGCCCAGGAATACCTGATGCTGCGCCTCACCAAACACCTGCGTTCCAAGCTCCTCGCTCATGCCCAGGCGCGTGACCATCTCGCGCGCCATCTTGGTCGCGCGTTCCAGATCGTTGCTCGCGCCCGACGTGATGTCGTCGCACATGAGCTCCTCGGCAACGCGACCGCCCAAGAACACGGCAAGCTCGTCGAGCATCTCGTTCTTGGTCTTGAGGAAGTGGTCCTCCTGCGGAAGCTGCAGCGTGTAACCCAGCGCCTGGCCGCGGCTGACAATCGAGATCTTGTGAACCGGATCGGAATGCTCCAGGATGTGGCCCACCAGGGCGTGACCGCTCTCGTGGTAGGCAATCGTGGTGCGCTCGGCCTCGGTCATCACGCGACCTTTGCGCTGCGGACCGGCGATCACGCGCTCCATCGACTCCTCGACCTCGTCCATCGAGATCACAGAACGATGGCGGCGGGCAGCCAGCAGCGCAGACTCGTTGAGCAGGTTCGCCAAATCGGCACCGGTAAAGCCAACGGTCATCTGGGCGAGCTTCTCAAACTTCACGTCCTCGTCCATCGGCTTGTTCTCGGCATGCACGCGCAAGATCTGCTCGCGGCCCTTCACATCCGGACGGTCGACCGTAACCTGACGGTCAAAACGACCGGGACGCAGCAATGCCGGATCAAGGATGTCAGGACGGTTGGTCGCAGCGATCAGGATGACCGACTCGCTCTCCTCAAAACCGTCCATCTCGACCAGCAGCTGGTTGAGCGTCTGCTCGCGCTCGTCGTGACCGCCGCCCAAGCCAGCTCCGCGCTGACGTCCCACGGCATCGATCTCATCGATGAAGATGATCGACGGGGCCTGGGACTTGGCCTCCTTAAAGAGGTCGCGCACACGGCTGGCGCCGACACCCACGAACATCTCGACAAAGTCGGAACCCGAGATGCTAAAGAACGGCACGCCCGCCTCGCCGGCTACAGCCTTGGCCAGCAGCGTTTTACCGGTGCCCGGAGGGCCCACCAACAACACGCCGCGCGGAATCTTGGCGCCCAGCTTGCGATAGCGGTCCGGATCGCTCAAAAAGTCACGGATCTCCTCGAGCTCCTCGACCGCCTCGTCCACGCCGGCAACGTCTTCAAACTTGACCTTGGGGCGCGTGGCCTCGTTGGTCTTGGCGTTGGTCTTGCCAAACTGCATGTTCCTGTTGTTGGCGCCCATCATCTGGCGCATAAAGTAGAACATGATGGCGATCAGGGCGATCGTCGGCAGCACGCTCATCGCCAGGTCGCCCCAAAAATCGGGATCGTTGGTGTTGACGATGTACTTGGTATCGGGGTGCTCCGCCATAAGCTCGGCAAGCGAATCGGAGCCGACATAGGTCGAGGAGAAGCTCTTGAGCTCGCTCGTATCGCCCTTGTCCTTTTTTGTCTTCCAGTAATGACCCGCCACGCTTCCGTCTTGAACCGTATAGGTCAAATCTTCGACACGGTCCTGCTTAATGGCGTTGACCATCTCGCTCGTCGCGAGCTTTACGGTATTGCTGGAATTGGCAAAGCCGGAACCCATGTTAAAGAAGGCGTAGCCCAGGAGCGCGCAAGCCAAAATAAAATACAGCCAGCCCGTACGCGTGGGCTTCTTGCCTCCGGGCATCCCCGGGATCTTAGGCTCCCGGGGAGTCTGGGAATTGTTATCGTTACGGTCGTCGGGCATCTTACGAATAAACCTCCGGTTTCAAAATGCCCAGATACGGAAGGTTACGATAGCGCTCGGCATAGTCGAGGCCGTAGCCCACCACAAAGGCATCGGGGCAATGGGTTCCAACATACTTGGGCGTGATGGCCGAGGTACGGTCCTCAACGTCCTTCCACAGGAAGGCGGCGACCTCCAGAGAAGCGGGCTTGCGGCTCTCGAGGTTCTTCATCAGATACTTGAGCGTCAGGCCCGAGTCCAGAATATCCTCGACGATCAGCACGTCGCGACCGCGGATGTCGATATCCAGGTCCTTAATGATACGCACGATACCCGAGGACTTCACACCGTCGCCATAGCTCGAAACAGCCATGAAATCGATGTTGGTCGGCAGCTCGATCTTGCGCATCAGGTCGCCCATAAAGACCACGGCGCCGCGCAGGACCGCAATCAGCACCAGATCCTTACCCGCGTAGTCGCGAGTAATCTGCTCGCCTAGGCGAGAGACGATACCGTCGATATCCTCCTGCGTAAACAGAACCTTCTCGATATCCGGATGTTGAGAAGCCATGACAACCCTTTCTTGTGCTTATCGCCCACACACCGCCGTATGGACGCGAACTTCACATTCTAGCAGCGCACGGGGTATATTTTCCAGCCCGTACGCCATCAGCGCGGGAATACCGTCAACGTCGCACAGAATAGCTGACGTGGGACGCTATTCCGCATCGGCCACACGAAGCAGATACGCCACGCGCGTTGCGGCCGTGCATTTAAAACGCTCGTCCGCGCGAACGCCTGCGACCCATACCACGGCACCTCCCGGAGCCGTTCTCACCACAGGAACGCCCGCACGCTCAGAAACGGGAATACGAGCCTCGTTGAGCAGGTCGGACACCTTCTTACTTCGCCCACTCATGCCCAACGGACACATCACATCCCCCGGCGCGGGACCGTCTACCCACAGACGCGCCAAACGCGCCTCGGCGGGAATCTCCCCGCGCGAGCCGGTGAGCATCCGTTCGTTATCGCAATCGGCAAAGCCCAGCGTCGCGGCATCCACCATAGCGGCCACCCCTCCGGCACCCGCGAGTTCGCGGGCACGGCGCACAATATCACACCCCGGCTCGACGGCCATCGTCTCTGCTACCAGGATGCGGCCCGCCCCCAGCGGCAATCGACCGGGAATGGTGACCCAATCGGCAACTAACCCCTCGCGCGCCGCCGGGGCCTTGAATGACAGCATGCCAAACTCCACGCGCGCATCGATTCCCGCCGGCAGCGTGACCGAACCCGAGCCTTCGGCGACACAGGCGAGCACGCGCTCCACATGCCGCATCTCCGGGCGCGCGTCGGGGTCAATACGCTTAATTGCCAGTCGCACCATGCGCCGAGCAATCACCACCTCGGCCGCGGCCAGTCGGCGAGCGTCAAGGACCAGTGCGCCCGCCGCCTCCTTACGCAGGCAGCTTCGAAACGCCTGCGCGGAAAGCTGGGAAAGAAAGGCGTCTTCGTCGCCCAGAATTTCGCAAGCGGCGCCAATCGTCTTACAGACGCTCGCGTTGCGCTGTGCCACCACCGGCATCACCCGATGGCGTACATAGTTGCGCAGGTACGAAACGTCCTCGTTGCTTTCATCTTCCCGCCATGGCTGACCGTGCACCTGCAGATAGCTCACGAGCTCATCGTGCGTGAGGTCGAGCAAGGGGCGAACTACAATGTTCCGACGGCGCGGAATGCTCGATAGACCCGCGGGACCCGACCCTTTAATGGCATTCATCAAAAACGTTTCCGCGCGATCCGAAGACGTGTGTGCGGTGCAGATACGAGCCGCCGTTCGCGGTGCCCCCGTCTGGGCGCAGAGCTCGCGAACATACCTCCGCGCCGCGGCATAGCGCACCTCGCGGGCAGCCGCCTCGATATTGCCCGATTCATCATCAAAATAGGCATGCTCAACACACAGCGGCAAGCCATATTGTGCGCATAGGCCGCGCACGAAGGCCTCGTCGCCATCGGATGCCTCGCCGCGCAGATGATGGTTCACATGCAGCACGTGCAGTCGCTCGCGCGCGATGGGGGCCACACCACGCCCATCCAGAATATCCAACTTTGATGTGCATGCCATAAGGAGCAAAGCCGTCGAGTCCGCACCACCTGATACCATGAGCACCACGGGGGCAGCCGTCTGCCGCGTTGCCAGGGCTTTATCATCGGCCCACGATGCAGCATGGTGTCCATAATGCTGAGATACCGTTGGCATTTGCTTCCTCCTCTATTCGTTCGCACCCATTGTATCCTTTGGAATCTTATGTCTCGTCTGCACCTTCATATCCTTGGCAGCGGCTCAAAAGGCAACTGCGCGCTCATCGAAGGCCCCCGGGGGCTCATCATGATTGACGACGGTCTTTCTCGCCGCGAGACATTAAAGCGCATGGCAGAACTGGGGCTCTCGGCAGACAACGTCTCGGCTCTTCTCATCACTCAAGAGCACAGCGATCACATCAAGGGCCTCGATGTCTGGTGCAAGCACTGGCACGGCCCCCTCTTTGCCAGCAGGGGCACACTTTCGGGCAAAGAAAATCTTTCGCATCTGCCTGTTGAGGAATTCGATCCCGGTGACATCCTATCCATTGCCGGCATCCACGTGCAAACCTACTCAACATCACACGATGTCATCAATCCAGTCGGCTATCGATTCGACGTCCTCGATGATTCCATCGGCTTTGCCACCGACACCGGAGAGCTATCGAGCCAAGCCATGAACACCCTCAAAGATTGTCGAGTCCTCGCGCTCGAAAGCAACCACGATGTGACCATGCTGCGCGAGGGAGAATATCCCCGCTTTCTTCAGGAGCGCATCCTGTCTGCAAGGGGGCACCTCTCCAACGACCAAGCCGCCGAAGCCGCGCGCGAACTTGTTACCGATCGCACCGAACAGCTCATTGCCATGCATATCAGCCAAGATAACAATCGCCCGAGCCTTACCGTCAAAAGCTATGCCAAAGCTCTAGCCGCAACCTTGGATGACGAGGTCGGCAGCTCCGCCACCCTTCTCCAAGGATCGCGAAAACTCTCGATATGCCCCGCAAGCCAGCATCGGCCAGCAACCATTCAATAGACTGTCCTAAACAGCAAAAGGGGCCGGGAATCGCTTCCCGGCCCCTTTTTGCCGTCTTTTAATAGCGCAGAACGCCAACGAAGTTAGTCGATAGAGATCTTCGTAACGTTCTTCTTCTCGACGATCTTGGGAACCGTAACGGTCAGGATGCCGTCAGCGTACTTAGCCGAGAGGCCCTCGCTCGAAGCGTCCTTTAGATACACGCCACGCGTTGCACTGTACGAGCTGAACTCCTTCTGCAGGAAGTTCTTGCCCTCATTCTCCTCGTCTTCCTCGACATTCACGCTAATGGACAAACGGCCCTCGTTAAGCTCGACATCGATATCGTCCTTTGCGACGCCGGTCAGATAAGCCTTGACCTCATAGCCATCGCCCTTATCCTCAACGTCAACGGGGAACGCCTTGGAGGCAATCGAGTTGTTTGCAAGGTCGGTCATATCATCAAACAGATCGAACAGCGAGCTTGCAGAGGGACGAACGCCAAAAACCGAACGATAAGGAACCATGCTTGCCATGTTTACCACTCCTTTATAGGACTGCCGAGTCATCTCCTAGGTGACCAGGACTTCTTTTGACGCTCTTATATATGCCCACCCGGTGCTCATATATACACCGACTATAAAGTTTTTTGAGTCCGGTATTATAAGCATATCTAAGTGTGTGTGACTCAGGTTTTAGGAAGGTTAAGGTTCTTTGAACCAGAGCTTAAATAACGAGTATGTCCACAGCTACAAATAACAAGGGGCTTACAATGAGCGCGTACACGTTGTTGGTAACGAACTAAAGGGCATCATGGACGACCAAAACCAGAACAATATGTTTATGCCGACGCAGGGGGAAGATACTTCCACGCAGCCGCCACGGTTCCATCGCCCTCACATCTCGCAAGAGCCCATTAATGATCCAGAGCCCGAGTATGTGACGAGAAATCGATATCAAACGCTCGAGAATGCCCAAACGGGACGTAAGCATATGGGCGTCGCGTCGGGCGATCCCGTATATCTGAAAGATGCACCGTTATCAAAAAACAGCGCAATCAATGACGACCCGGCGAAAACGCCCGCAACTCGGCAGCAAAGAGGTCCTCGACCTAAGCAAACCTTAACGCATTCGGCTCGTTATCTCGAGACGCCAAAACAAGGGAAAACGATCTTCGTTTCATCAAGTAAACGACGTAAACAGCATCGACTCCAATTCCTGCTTTTGATCATTGTGGTCATAGCAGTTGCCCTTGTGATTCGATTTATTGTCTTTAAATAAAAGCTCATCACCCATAAGCCCAACCGGGTTACAGGTGAAATGAGACTACATCGTGATGTATTAACGCAAAAAAGGGGGAGGCCGCGAGGCCTCCCCCTTCTTCAAGTCATCAGACGG
>CAUHJB010000045.1:0-9417 GCA_959606495.1 uncultured Collinsella sp.
AAACGTACCTGTCCCCGATACACCAAGATGGTGCAAAGCAGTCTGCCCCCAATGCCCCCAATTACTTGGAGAGCTTGTCGACGACGCGTTCGATCTCGGCGAGCTTGGCGGCTTTGAGGTCTTCGTCGCCCGATTCGATTGCCGAAGTCACGCAGCCCTCGATATGCGCCTTGAGCACGTCGGCGTTAATGCGCGCGAGGAGCGCCTGTGTGGCCATGAGCTGCGTGGAGATATCGACGCAATAACGGTCCTCCTCGACCATCCGCAAGATGCCGTCGATCTGGCCGCGTGCCGTCTTGAGCATGCGGGTCACCGATTTATGGTCTGCCATCATGGCGGGTCCTCGTTTCTGGTCGGGGGGGTACGTGCGGGTTGTTACGCGGCGGTCACGGACAGGGCGTGGAACTTCTCGCCGGCGCCCTCGACGGCGGCGGCGAGCTGCTCGGCGGTCACGGTGTCGGCACACTCCACCTGTACGGTCTGGGTCTCGTGATCGGCGTCGGCGTCGGTCACGCCGGCCACGTTGAGCAACGCCGTCTCGACGGTGGCGTCGCAGTGGCCGCACATAAGGCCGGAAGTCTTAATTGTGAAACGCATGGATATTCCTCTCTGTTGTGTCGGCTTTCCCAGGCACCCGACCTTGACCTTCAAGCCGTCGCTCGCGTACCAAAGTACGCGTCGCTCCTCTTTCAGGTCAATCTCTGGCACCTGGAAAACCCGTTCTAAATGGACGTAATAGTGAGCCTATTTTGCCACTTTAGGCTTAAAGGTTCGCAGGCGCAGTGCATTGCTTACGACGCAGACGCTCGACAGGCTCATCGCCGCGGCGCCAAACATCGGTGAGAGTTGCCAACCGGTGAGGGGGAAGAACACGCCCGCGGCGAGCGGAATACCGATGCCGTTGTAGAACAGCGCCCAGAATAGGTCCTGCTTGATGTTGCGAATCGTGGCGCGCGACAGCTCAATGGCGCGGGCGACGTCCATGAGGTCGCTGCGCATGAGCACCACATCTGCCCCTTCTTTGGCGATGTCGGCGCCGGTGCCGATCGCAAGGCCCACGTCAGCGCGCGCCAGGGCGGGGGAGTCGTTGATGCCGTCGCCCACCATGGCGACCTTGCCGCCCGCGTCCTGCAGCTCGCGCACATGGCGCTCCTTGTCGGCGGGGAGGACGTCGGCGATGACCTGCTCGCTGCTCAGCCCCACGCGGCGGGCGATGGCCTCGGCCGTCACGCGGTTGTCGCCGGTGAGCATGCGCACGTCGACGCCGAGCTTGCGGAGCGCAGCGATGGCCTCGGCGCTCGTCTCTTTGACCTCGTCAGCCACGGCGATGGTGCCGACAAGCTCGCCGTTCTTGGCAAAGAACAGCGGCGTCTTGCCTTCGGCGGCAAATTGCTCGGCAAGACCCGCGGGCACGGTAACGCCCAACTCGTCCATCAGGCGTATGTTGCCGGCTGCAATGGCGTTCTGCCCCTCGCGCGCCGTCACGCCACGACCGGGCACGGCGGCAAAGTCCTCGACCATGCGCGCGACGATTCCGCGCGCCTCGCACTCGGCCATAATCGCCTCGGCCAGCGGGTGCTCGCTTGAGCGCTCCAGCGCAGCGGCCAGCTTGAGCAGCGCCTTTTCGCTCATGGCGGGCGAGCCGTCAGTGCGCGTGGCTACCACGATATCGGTTACGGCAGGCTTGCCGCGGGTGACCGTACCCGTCTTATCGAGCACCACAGTGCCCACGCTGCGCAGGTTCTCCAGCGCCTCGGCGCTCTTGAACAGAATACCCATCTCGGCGCCCTTGCCGGTGCCCACCATAATGGCGACGGGCGTGGCCAGACCTAATGCGCACGGACAGCTGATCACCAGCACAGCCACGGCGGAGGTGAGCGCCTCGCTTGTGCTGCCGGTCAGTGCCGTCCACGCCGCAAAGGTCACGGCCGAGATCACAAACACCACGGGCACAAACACACCGGCGACCTTGTCGGCCAGGCGGGCGATAGGCGCCTTGGTGGCGTTGGCGTCCTCGACGAGCTGGATAATCTTGGCGAGCGATGTCTCGGCACCCACACGCGTGGCGCGGAAGGTAAACGAGCCGGTGCGGTTGACGGTGGCGGCGTTGACGGTGTCGCCGGCGGTCTTTTCCACGGGGATGGACTCGCCGGTGAGCGCACTCTCGTCTACGGCCGAGCTACCTTCGAGCACCACGCCATCGACGGGGATGGACTCGCCGGGGCGCACACGCAGGACCTGGCCGGGCAGAATGGCATCGACGTCGACGGTGGCCTCGGTACCGTCCTCTGCCACGACGGTCGCGGTCTTGGGCGCCAGGTCGATCAGCGCCTCGATGGCGCCGCCGGTTTTGGACTTGCTGTGCGTCTCGAGGTATTTGCCCACGGTGACGAGCGACAGGATCGTGCCGGCGCTCTCAAAATACAGATTGTCCATGCCTGTCATCATGGCCTCGTGGACCTGACCCGCGGCTAATTGGTCGGCCATGATGAACATGGCGTAGAGCGACCAGGCGACGGAAGCGGTGGCGCCCACGGCGATGAGGGCGTCCATGGTGGGCGCGCCGTGCGCGAGCGATTTAAACCCGTTGATAAAGTACGCGTCGTTGACATAGACGATGGGGATGAGCAGGACAAGCTCGGTGAGGGCGAGCGTCATGCTGTGGGTATGGTCGGTGAAAATGCCGGGCAGCGACCAGCCGAACATGTGTCCCATGCCTATGTAGAACAGCGGAATGAGGAATACGATTGAGACGACAAGACGGGTGCGCATGGCAGAGGCGGCGGCCTCCAACTTTTTGGTCGGCGACTCCATGTGGGCGGCGCCGGACCTGGCTTGTGCGCTGCCGTTTGAGCCAGCGGCGCCGGTGTCCGCATCGACGGGCGAGGCCGAGTAGCCCGCGCGGTCGACGGCGGTGCAGATGTCGTCGGGGGAGACCTGCGCGGGGTCGTAGTCGACCATCATGGAACCGGCGAGTAGGTTGACCGCGACGCTTTGGACGCCGTCGAGTTTGCTCACGGCACGGTCCACGTGCGCCTGGCAGGCGGCGCATGTCATGCCGCCCACGTCGAACTTATCTTGAGCCACGGCTTCTCCTTTCTGTAGTTTGGTGTTGAAATTGTTAACCTGCCGATACTATACACCCATACCCCCTGGGGGTGTCTAGTACAGAATTAATGTATGACATCTCGCTGCAGATGAGGGTAGTTGGTTTACCGATGGACCGTCCCAATCAATCATCTCAATCTGTAACATCTAGCAGGGAAAATAACCTCTAACTGTTACAGATTGAGACAATTGCCGGGGAGGGGTCCCGTCACGGCAAGATGCCCGCTCCCTAGATACAGAACCCGGGGATCACACAGGTTCGTTTGTTTGGCTTTTCCGCAGGCGTTGCGTACGTAAAGACGTCGCCGTCGTGCCCCACGCGGTTCATATAGAGCGTGCCTTCGCTCTCCGATGTGTCGGGGCTCACCGTGCGCTCCCACCAACAGGTGTCCTCGCCCTTCCACTGGCGGACCATCGTCTCGTTCGTGGAATACGGGCTCACCTTGAGCTCGCGGAAGAGCTGATACTCCTTGCCCTCGCCGTTGTAGATGTCTGCCAGGTAGTGATAGTCCTCGGTAAACGAATCGGGCGGTTGCGTACCGCACAGCTCGACCATGGCGGGCAGCCAAAGGGTTGCGGGTAACTCGCTCAGGCACGATGCGCTGTTGGCGGCGCCCACATTGTTCGAGACCTTCTTGACCCCTTTAATGAGTGCGCGCAACTCGTTGGGCAGCAGCTTAAGGCCGTCGCCGTTGAGCCATTCCCGCAGCTCGCAATCTGCCCAGCCGGCGCTCGGCGGTTCAGCCGCAGCGTTGCGCTCGGCAATACCCGCATCGAACATAAACGTCAGTCCGGCCTTGCCCGTCCCGTCCAGAAGCTCATCGTGGCGGATGCCCACAAGCTGCGCGCCAACCTGCAGCCCGTTGGTGAGCGTGACACGCTTGGTACACGGATAGGGGATATGCCCATCGGCATCGAGCAGGTGATAGCGCTTGGCAATCTCGCGTGCCTCGCTACGGGTCTCGGCGGCCTTAATCTTGAGCGAAATCTCCTGCAGCTGATCCCAGGTGTAGTCGTCAAGTGAACCGCGGATGCCGTCAAGGTAGTCGGGGATGCCAAAGCCATGGGTTGCCGCCCCGATAACGCTGAGCCCCGCAACGGCTGCGATAGCGCCGCCGATAATAAAGCGGCGGCGGGTCATGGCATCGTGGCGGGCCTGATTCAGGATCTCTCGTGCGCGCTCGCCGGCGACGTCGACCTTAAGGTGCGTGCCAGAATCGATATCAATCGCGGCCTCGTCTCCTGTGCCTTCGCGGCCCTCGGATTCGGCATCGGTGAGGTATGCCGAGAGCACCTCGAGCATCTGCTGCTCGGTGGGACGATCGCACTGCTCGACTGAGAGACCCTTCACGATGATTTGGACGAGCGCTTCATCGCCCTCGCAGCGCGGCTCGAGCGGTGCCGGCTTGGTCTTGGTCTTTACGAGATAGAACGAGCCGGTTGCAGCGGCGTCCGTCGACTCAAAGTCAAACGGTTTGCGACCGCTGTAGAGCTGGTACAGAATGCTCGAAAGCGCATAGACGTCGATTGCCGGCGAACGGCGAAGGGCCGCGATGCCTTCGATATCCTGCGTGAGCATCTCGGGCGCGGCGTATGCGGGCGTGGCAAAGCGCCAGATGTCGGCGCGCCGGGTGATCGTGTCGTCGCCGAGAGCCATGGTCGCGGAGCCCATGTCGATGAGGCAGGGGTCAAAGGAACAATCAGCAATCTGCTGCTCGAGCGTTCGGCTGGTGGTGCGGAACATGATATTGGCAAGCGACAGGTCGCGATGGATGACCGGATTCACGAGGCCTTGGGTCATCAAGAGCGCACGAAGCACGGCGTTTCCGACGGCGGCGACCATCTGGGTGGTCAGCCCGCCCGAGGCGTCGTGAGGAAGCAGGGGCAGCGCCTGCTTGAGCGAGGTGCCCTCGACCCACTCCATGAGGATGAGCGGGTCATCCTCGCACGATCCGTAGCCATAGACGCGCGGAAATCCGCGCAGGTGCGAGACGGTACACAGATGACGGTACTCCTCGAATAGCGCGGCGGTGTTGGCCAGGTGCGCTGCCGATTGCTCGGCGGAGCGGTCGGGGGCTTGGCCGGAAAGGATGGCGTTGTCCTTGAGTAGCTTGACGGCAAAGACCTCGCCGCTCGTGTTGGTCGCGCGCAGCACGTGCCCGATGTTGCCGTTGTTGCGGTGGGCCGTCTGGAGAATAAGCGTCATAAACCGACGCTTGGCGTCGTCCTCGGCGCTGGGGTCGACCGCCACGGCGGTATCGAACGTATCGAGACGGATGAGTTTGTCGCCATAGGCGCTATCGGTAGTATCCATGGCGTTCCTTTGTCTGGCATGGGTTGCCGCGCGTACACGTGAGCAGTGCGGATATCGGTAAAGTACCATGATAGCCGCACTGCTCACGTGTACCGCTGAGTATTGTCGTTTACGACGCAGAAGGTAGAAGACGAAAGACGGACGGCGACCGTCTTCCGATCGCTGTCCGTGCTAGTCCACAATGACAAGGAATGTCGTGTAGAGACCCAGATGGAGCCTGTCGCTGTTGGCGATTTCTACGGGGGGATAGGCTTTGCCGGGCTCGCGTTGGTCGCGCGGCGGCTCAATCACAATATCGCCGTCGCCCGCGCCCGATTCGAGCACTGTGCCGTTGGTCGATCCAAGGCCCTGGGCGTACCAGTGCTCACCCTCGAGCCAAATACGAAGATGCTCGCGCGAGGCGTCGGCGCCTACATCGGTGATGCTGGGCGAGGTTTTGGGCAAAGAACCAATCACGGTGCCGCGCGGATCGCGTGTGAGGGGATGGATTTGCATGTCGGCGCAGTTGTCGGCATGGGTTCTGAGCAGACCGAGGTTGGGAGCGACGGTGTGCGGCTGCTCCAGGCTGCTCATAAAGCCACGTCCGACGGTAGTTTCGGTGGTGCCAAAGTGCCCGCCCGTCTTGCTGTCGCAAAAGCGCTCGACGGTGGCCACGCCCTGAACGGGATCGGCGAGCGCCCCCGTTGCTACAAAGAGCATCAAGAAGAGCGTGCTTTTTTCGCGCACGGCATTGCCGTCAAAGTTGTCGATGCGATTGAGGGCATTTGCATATAGGCGGCTGTCCAGCTTGTAGCTGGCGAGAGCCGACATCATTTCGTTGGCGGCCGGACCGCGATAGTGCTCGGCGATTGCCTGATAGGCGGACTCGCCGCCGCCGAGCTTGCTGCAGATTGCCGCGGAAAGGTTGAGCGTGGTGACGGTAAAGTCGCTGTAGATGGCGGGCGCGCACTGGTCAGGCTTGCGATGGACGATGTAACGGGTGAGATACGAGCGGTTGGAAGAGCATTTCTCGAGCAGGGTACTGCCGAGATAAGAGTTTCCATTGATGAGCATTCGGGCGATCTCGAGATGTTTAAGACCGCCGAACGAGCGAATATCGTTATAGAGGACCGAGCAAGGCGTCTCTGCTGCCACGGATACCTCCTTTGATTGCTTCCTAGCCAATATGGCGATAGGAATTAATGGCCCCGGTGGGCGACGTATTAAATGGCTGCGCAATATATAGCGTAACCAAAGCAACATTATAGGCCACATGTTCGAAATTGCAGGAAGACCGAGAGATTTGGTTTGGACTGAACGGAAATCCCCCTCTGTCTTGATCTGTAACATTTGGACCCGGTTTTGCCCTGCATCTGTTACAGATTGAGACAATCGGCCAGGCCCACCTCGTCCACCTCGTCATCTGTGGTTTACGTGGGGGCATACGGAGTGCGGGTATACTAACCGGCGGCGAATCTGCTCCATCGCTTAGAGCTGCTGCGTCTGGACGGCGCGTGATAGGGTTGCCAAAGCGATCGCCAGCGTGCTGAGCAACGTCCTCTCTGTGCGCACCCGTTTTTGTATGTATTAGCGCACTACCAAGCACGCCAGCGCGGCCGCATGCCGTGCCCATAGCGCGTGCAGATAAGGAACAACAACATATGCGTAATTCTGTATCCGACGTCACCGACGCCGAGATTCTGGACGAGACCCGCGAGGCCATGACCCAGGCCGCCTTCGATGCCGCCGTCGAGGCAAATGCTGCCCAGGCCGTCGAGTCCGCTACCGAGAGCCTGCCCGCCTTTGACGAGCTGGGCCTCTCCGACGAGATGCTCCGTGCTATCGAGAACCTGGGCTACACGGCGCCCACGCCCGTTCAGGCCGGCTCCATCCCCGTGGTGCTCGAGGGCCGCGACTTGCTTGCCGCCGCCCAGACCGGCACCGGCAAGACGGCCGCCTTTTTGCTGCCGACCATGAACAATCTGGAGCACATCGCTCCGCCCAAGCCTGTGCGCGAGCGCGGCGGCCGCAACCGCCGTCGCGGTGCCAAGAAGCCCGAGGGCAACGGCCGCGGCCCCGTGATGCTCGTCATCACCCCCACGCGCGAGCTTGCCCAGCAAATCGACGAGGTCGCGAGCAAGATCGCCGACGTCACCGGCCATGTCGCCGTGACCGTCGTGGGTGGCGTGAGCTACAAGCCGCAGACTGCTGCCCTCAAGTACGGCTGCGACATCCTGGTCGCCACGCCGGGCCGTCTGGTCGATCTGATCGAGCAGGGCGCCTGCCACCTGGACGAGGTCAAGGTGCTGGTGCTCGACGAGGCCGACCGCATGCTCGACATGGGCTTTTTGCCCGCCGTCCGTCGTATTGTGCGCGAGACGCCGGCCGAGCGCCAGGCGCTGCTGTTCTCGGCAACGCTCGACGAGGAGGCCGTGGGCGAGATCACCGACCTGGTGAGCGACCCGGCCCGCGTGGAGATCGCGCCTGCCACGTCGACCGCCGACACCGTCGACCAGTTTGTGTTCCCGGTGTCCATCGAGGCCAAGAACAACCTGCTGCCCGAGTTCCTCAAAAAGGAGGGCCCGGAGCGCACTATCGTCTTTATGCGCACCAAGCACCGCGCCGACAGCTGCTGCCGTCGTCTGGAGCGCAAGGGCATCAAGGCCGCCGCGATCCACGGCAACCGCAGCCAGGCCCAGCGCGAGCGCGCGCTTTCGGCCTTCCGCGACGGCACCGTCGACGTGCTGGTGGCGACCGATGTCCTCGCCCGCGGCATCGACATCAGCGACGTGCGCTACGTCGTGAACTTTGACGTGCCGGCCGAGCCGACCGACTACATCCACCGCATCGGCCGCACGGGCCGCGCCGGCGAGCTGGGCTGGGCCATCACGTTTGTGACCGAGCAGGACGTCGATGAGTTCTACGAGATCGAGAAGCTCATGGACAAGACGGCCGACATCTATGACGCCGGCGACCTGCATGTGGGCCCCAACCCGCCCGCGGTTGACCCCGAGCGCGACCCCGCGGCCTTTAAGGTGAAGAAGAAGACCAAGCGCGGCAAGTCCAAGAGCAAGAAGAAGCTCGAGCAGGCGCGTCGCGACGGCAAGCGCAACGGCGATGACTACGGCGATGTGGCCGGTCGTTCCAACCGCGGTCGCGACGAGCGCCGCAGCGACGGCGAGCGCCCGAGCCGTCCCAAGCGCGGCGGCAAGACCCGCGTGCGCGAGGGCGTTCAGGCTCGCGTGGATGAGGCCGTGGAGAGCGTGGCCCGCGAGGTGGCTGCCGAGGAGCGTGCTGCTGCTGTTGAGCAGGGCCCGCGCGGCAACCGTGCCGAGCGTCGTGCCAAGCAGTTCCAGGGCGAGGCGCACCGCCGTCGTCGTGAGGACGAGGACCGTGGCGGTCGTCGTCGTGTTGAGCGCGAGGACGAGGGCCGTGGCTCGCGTGGCGGCAAGCGCGGCTCGGGTGACCGTCGTCGCTCCGGTCGCGATGGCGAGCGCGGCGAGCGCGATGAGCGCCGTGGCGGCGAAGGCCGTGGTTCGCGTGACGAGCGTGGTGCCCGCGGCGGCAAGCGCTTTGACGAGCGCGGAGGCCGCGAGGGCGGCCGCGGTGGTGAGCGTCGCGAGGGCGCTCGTGGCAACGGTGGCCGCAGCGGCGCCGGTCGTTCGAATGAGTCGCGCGATCGTCGCGACCCGCGTGCCAGCCGCGATCGCCGCGATGACTGGCGCAACTACGACGATACCCGCGAGGAGCGCCGTGGCGGCTATCGCGGCGGGCGTGGCGGCAACCAGGCCGGCTCCCGTGGCGGTCGTGCCGGCGGTCGCGATAACCGTGGCAGCTATGGCAACAGCCGTGGTGGCAAGCGCGGCGGCAGCTCCCGTCGCCCCGGTGACGGCGGCGGCAAGCGCAAGTAACATACGCGTCGCACGCTAGAGCGAGGCGAACTAAGGGCCCCGAGCAACTATGAACTGCGCCCCAATTCTTGGACGGGCTAATAAGCGGCCTACGCCGCACACAGG
>CAUHJB010000046.1:0-6903 GCA_959606495.1 uncultured Collinsella sp.
GCCCTGGGCCTGGACCGCGTGTGCATGCTGCTCACTGGCTCCGACTCCATCCGCGACGTCATGGCGTTTCCCAAGACGGCCAGCGGCTCCGACCTCATGTCGGGCGCCCCGAGTGCCGTTTCTGGTGCCCAGCTCAAGGACGTCAGCCTGCGCCTGATGTAGGTAAGCGGCTACATATTGCTTGCAACGAGGGAAGGACACGTGCCTTCCCTCGTTTTTTATGCGCCGATGTTGCGAGGGTGCGGGATGACCGGGCCGAGCGGAAAGCCCATCCCAGTTTTTACAGCGAGTCTCTCTGAACGAGCTGCATGTGCATGACGGTGGTGGTGGGCTCGGCGCCGTTGATCATGTCGAGCGCGATGCCTGCGGCCGCACGGCCTTCTTCGCGCAGGGGCTGACGAATGGTTGTAAGCGCGGGGACGGTGCGAGCGGCGACCTCGTGGTCGTCGAAGCCCACGACCGAAACATCTTTTGGCACGCTGATACCGGCTTCGTTGAACGCGGCGATAACGCCGGTTGCGATACGGTCCGATCCGCATAGCACGCCGTCGGCGTGGATTTCGCGCGCGAGCAGCTGTCGCGTGGCTTGGTAGCCGTCTCCGCTGCTCCACCCAGTATAAATGACGTTTTCGTCCGGAAGACTTTCGCCCAAAATCGCACGGTAGCCGCGAAGGCGGTCGATAACGGCGGGATTGTCTCGAGGTCCCAACACGGCGACGATGTCCTTGCGCCCGCGCTCTTTCATGGCGAGCGCCGCAAAGCGTCCGCCCTCTTCGTCGTCCGAATAGACCGTCGAGAACACATCGCGGTAGGGATGGCCTTCGAGCTGGCCGCACAATACCGTCGGAACGTTCAACTCGCGCAGCACTTCGAGCAGTTCGCTGCCCTTGTAGGGCGAGACGTCGATGACGGCGTCGAAGGAGCGGCGCTCAAAGTGCTCACGTGCGCGGCTACGCTCATGGGATGAAGACGCTTGTAAGATCACGGGTAGGTAAGACGATTCCGAGAGCTCCTCGGTAATGCCGCTCAAAAACTCACTGTAGGTGGGGTCGCCGAACAGCTCATTCAGGGGCTCGGTAACCAGTACGGCGATTATTTCCGTGCGTCCGACGGCGAGCGCCCTGCCGCGTGCGTTGGGAACGAAGTTGACCTCTTTTGCCGCCGCGCGGACGCGCTTTTTTGTCTCCTCGCTAATGCGGGGTGAATCGTTGAGTGCTCGCGATGCCGTGGAGCGCGATACACCGGCAGCTTCGGCAACCTCGGCAAGCGTGGGTGCGGTGTGTGCTGGTTGGGTCATGGCGTCTCCTGAGCAATTTGGTCGGTGGCTATCGATAGAGGCTAATGCGGATACAGATTACTATAGTGCGCCTGAACGGCGTTTGCGATACCCGGCGATCGGTGTCGTTTTGCAATCAAGCCGCGATTGAATGCGTCCTACATAGGCGAGAAGCAGCGGGTACGGCGATTGCCCACGAGCTTAAGGACGATGTTTTACGCGCTGCATCGATACTCAGGGTGACATAAGTATCGCGGTTGTACAACCGGTTGCACCGTTAATCCGGCCAAATCGACCGTTCAGCGGACAACCGGTTGCACAATATTTTGCACCGCCCGTAAGATAAGGACAACCGGTTGCACAAGAATCACTACGATGACGAAGGAGCATCACCATGGACACCATTAACGATTGGGAAAACCAAGCGCTCACCCACAGGAACCGCCTGGCACCCCATGCGTACTTTATGGGTTACGAGACCGCCGATCTCGCTGCAACGTACAGCCGCGAGCTGTCGCGCGGGTTTGTCCAGCTGTCCGGCTCGTGGCAGTTCCGTCTCTTTGAGGGCCCTGCTGCCGTTTCCAACGAGGAGCTCTCTACGTACGAGCCCGAGTGGGATCACGTGGAGGTTCCGCACCTGTGGC
Source organism: uncultured Collinsella sp. (assembly GCA_959606495.1). Lineage (GTDB taxonomy): Bacteria > Actinomycetota > Coriobacteriia > Coriobacteriales > Coriobacteriaceae > Collinsella. The sequence goes on from CAUHJB010000046.1 coordinate 1,921, forward strand.
AGGTAGACGGCTATGGCAACCTTGCCTACACCGACGAGGGTTTCCCGTTCCCGGTGGATCAGCCGTTCGTTCCCTCCGACGACCCCACGGGCGTCTACCAGCGCATCGTCAACCTTCCCGCCGTGCCTGCCGGCGCTCGCGAGATCATTCGCTTTGACGGCATCGAGAGCTATGGTGAGCTGTACGTCAACGGTCAGTTTATCGGCATGACCAAGGGCTCGCGCCTGTCTGCCGAGTTCGACGTGACCGACGCGCTCGTCGAGGGCGACAACCTGTTTGCGGTCAAGGTCCTGCAGTACAGCGATGGCAGCTATATCGAGGATCAGGACATGTGGTGGGCCTCGGGCATCTTCCGCGATGTGTACCTTATGCAGCGTCCCGCCGCGCACCTGGTCGACTTTAGGTTCCGCACGCACCGCGAGGGCGATGCCGCTCTGATCACGCTCGATACGGTGGCCGAGGGCGCTTCCCGCGTCGTGTTTACGCTCAGCGATGGCGAGAACGTGGTCGCTACGGGCGAGTGCGTCGATGGCCATGCCGAGTGCAGCGTTGCCGATGCCCACTTCTGGAACCCCGAGGACCCCTTCCTCTATGACCTTACGTTTGAGGTCTACGACGGCGACGAGGTCAGCGAGTACGTTCCGCATCACCAGGGACTTGCCGAGGTGACGGTCGAGGGCAATCATATCTACCTCAACGGCACTTACTTTAAGATGCATGGCGTCAACCGCCACGATCACGACGATCACAAGGGTCGCGCCGTGGGCCTCGATCGCATGCGCCGCGACCTGGAGCTCATGAAGCGGCACAACATCAACGCGGTGCGCACCTCTCACTATGCCAATGACCCGCGCTTCTACGAGCTGTGTGATGAGTATGGCATCATGCTGGTCGCCGAGACCGATATGGAGAGCCACGGCTTCGAGAATATCGGCAATATCGCCCTGGTCACCGACGACCCGGCATGGGAGCCGGCCTACGTCGACCGCATTGAGCGCCTGGTGATGCAGGAACGCAACCATGCCTGCATCATTATGTGGTCGATGGGCAACGAGAGCGGCTATGGCTGCAACATCCGCGCGATGTACGCCAAGGCTCACGAGCTCGATGATCGTCCGGTCCATTACGAGGAGGACCGCAACGCCGATACCGTCGACGTCATTTCCACGATGTACTCCCGTGTTTCGCAGATGAACGACTTTGGTGAGCATCCGTTCCCCAAGCCGCGCATCAACTGCGAGTACGGTCACTCCATGGGCAACGGTCCCGGAGGCCTGTCCGAGTACCAGGAGGTCTTCGATCGCTGGGATTGCATCCAAGGCCAGTTTATCTGGGAATGGTGCGACCACGGTTTGGCTGCTGTGACCGAGGACGGCGTTGCCTACGATATGTATGGTGGCGACAACGGCGATTACCCCAACAACAGCAACTTCTGCATCGATGGCATGGTGTTCCCCTGGCAGCAGCCGAGCCCGGGCCTTACCGAGTACGGCCAGGTCATCTGCCCGGTCCGCATGGCTTATGACGCCGAGGCAGGCGAGCTGACCGTCACCAACAAGCGTTGGTTCACCACCCTCGAGGATGTCTGCCTGTCGGCCGAGACCCTGGTGGACGGCGACGTGGCCTGCCGCAAGACGCTCATGCCCGGCGCGGTTGCCCCCGGCGAGTCCGTCCAGCTGCCGCTGGTGATTCGCGAGGCCGCAGTGGGCGAGACCCTGCTGACCGTGCGCGCCTACACCATGGCCGCTCACGTCTGGTGCGAGCCGATGTTCCAGCTGGGCGCAAGCCAGTTTGCCATCGCAAACCATCCGGCGCCGGCCATCGTGCCCCCCGCTCGTCCTGAGCTTACGGTTGAGGAGACCGAGCAGGAGATCCGCATCCACTCCCTCAACGGCGAGCTGACCTTCAGCAAAGTCAACGGTACCGTGAGCGAGTGGAAGGCATCCGGCCGCGACGTAATGGCCTCTGGTCCCCAGGTTGGTTTTTGGCATCCGCTCGTCGATAACCATGCCCAGGAGTATGACTCACTGTGGAAGGACAACTTCATCGATGTGATGCAGACGTCTACCCGCAAGGTTTCTTGGAAGCAGGATGGCAATGCGGTCGTCGTTACCGTGAGCCAGCGTATCGCTCCTCCCGTCCGCGCGTTCGGCATGCGCGTCGAGCTCGTCTACACCGTGCTTCCGAGCGGTCGCGTCGACCTCAAGGTTTCCGGCGAGCCCTACGGCGATTACTCGGATATCATCCCGCGCATCGGCATCTCCTTCGAGGTCCCCGGTTGCGATCGTGCCGTCGAGTGGTATGGCCACGGCCCGGGCGAGAACTATCCGGACTCGCTGCGCGCCAACCCGGTCGGTCATTACCGCACTACGGTCGACGACATGTTCACGCCCTACGTTATGCCTCAGGATTGCGCTAACCGCGAGGGCACCCGTTGGGTCGCCCTGCGCTCTAGCCACGGTGACGGTCTGGTCGTGACACGTCCGAGCGACGCCGCTTCCAACCCGTTCTCGTTCTCGGCATGGCCCTATAGCTGCGAGGCCATCGATAACGCCAAGCACGTCTACGACCTTGTCAAGGGCGACACGGTTACGGTCAATATCAACGACCAGCTGCTCGGCCTTGGTTCGAACTCTTGGGGTTCCGAGGTGCTCGATTCCTACCGCACCCGTTTTGAGAGCTTCAGCTTTGAGGTGTCCCTGCGACCGCTGACGTCTGCCGATCTGGCTCAGGCGCTGGCACCCATTAAGGAGGCATAAGTCATGCATGTCTTTAACTCGCGCGCCGATTTCGACGCTCAGATGAAGTCCGTCAAGAAGTGGATGCGCACCGGTCAGGCGCTCGATGGCGTTGCCGACCTGCAGCACGACGTGGCTTACTCCATCGGCGACTCGTTGGTGTACTGGTGGGTCTATGCCCGCGAGGCCGCTACCGCCGATCTGGTCGGTCACCGTCGCTACCATGCCGTGCTCGCTCCGCTCGACGGCGACCTGACCGTCGAGGTGGCTTCCAAGGCGGATCTTACCTGCACGCGCACTTACAGCGATATCGACGATCGCGAGCGCTTTGAGGGTATGGGGGAGACCGTGACGATTCCCGCCGGCGGCGTTGCCGTCGTCGAAATTGACGAGGCCTACCGTGTCGTGGCCGATGTCGCGGATTCCCGCGTCGTGGTACTGCACGTGACGGTTGAAGGTTACTCCTTCCCCAACAAGTAGTATTCGTCCGTTTGGGCGTTTGCTTAGCGCCGTTAAGGGGGATGGCTTTGTTGACTCCCTTTTCCCCATTCCCCTTAGCAGGTGCGCCGTCCACGATTGCGCTTGCAGCCCGGACGGTTTTAGAGACATTTAACGGATGATTGGGAGGGCTTATGAGCTCTGAAAAACGAGGAACGATTGGTTCGTTCGCTCTGCTGGGCATGACGGTCGCCGCCGTGTTCGGTATCAAGAACATCATCAACAACAACGCGGCCATCGGTTTGGCAGCTGCGCCGTCGTTCTTCTTCGCCACGCTTTTGTACTTTGTCCCCTATACCTTGGTTACCGCTGAGTTTGTCGGCCTCAACAAGGATTCCGAGTCTGGCGTGTACGCATGGGTTAAGACTTCGATGGGTGGCCGCTGGGCGTTCCTGACGGCATTTAGCTACTGGTTTGTTAACCTGTTCTACTTTGCGTCCGTCCTGCCCAACGTCATCATCTACGCGAGCTACGTATTCTTTGGTGCCAATGCCGAGCTCTCACAGCTGTGGATCACCATTATCGAGATCGTCGTCTTTGCTATCGCCACGTGGGTGTCGACTAAGGGCGCTAAGTGGATCGGATCCATTTCGTCTTTTGGCTCGACTGCGGCTCTCGGCCTGACCGCTGTGTTCATCCTGCTGTCCCTGGCCGCTGCCTTTGGCGGCGTCGAGTTCGCCACGGCTCCTACTCCGGCTAACATGGCACCCGACACGAGCAACTTTGCAACTACGTGGGGCTTCTTCGGTACGCTTGCCTGGATCATCCAGGGCGTTGGCGGCGCTGAGTCCGTCGGCGTGTTCCTTAACGACCTTAAGGGCGGCGTCAAGGCCTTCGTGCGCACCGTCGTTATCGCCGGCCTGACCATCGGCCTTCTGTATGCAGGCGCTTCGCTGCTGGTCAACCTGTTCATTCCCGAGGGCGGCGTTGCCATCTCCACCGGTATCTTCGACGTATTCGGCGCTGTCTTTGCCCACTTTGGCATTCCCATGGAAGTGTCCACGCGCGTCATTGGCCTGATCCTTCTCGCTGCCACGCTGGGCTCCCTCATGATGTGGACCTCTGCTCCCATCAAGGTCTTCTTCACCGAGATCCCCAAGGGCGTCTTTGGTAGCAAGATCGTCGAGCTCAACGAGCACGGCATTCCTGCCCGCGCTGCCTGGCTGCAGTTTGCCATCGTCGTCCCCATCCTGATCATCCCGGCCCTGGGCTCCGGCAACCTAGACGACCTGCTCATGATCGTCACCAACATGACGGCTGCCACCGCTCTGCTCCCGCCGCTGCTGATCCTGCTTGCCTACTTTATGCTGCGCAAGAACTTCGACGCTGCTCCCCGTGGCTTCCGCATGGGTTCGCGTACCTTTGGCCTGGCCATTGCTGCATTCCTGCTTGTGGTCTTCTGCTTCGTGCTTATCTGCGGCACCATCCCGCTCGATCAGCCTCTGTGGCTGACACTGGTCTACAACGTTGGCGGTGTAGTTATCTTCCTGGGCCTTGCCGTGATGTGGTACAACCGCTACATCAACCGCCTGCGCGAGACCGATCCCGAGGCTGCCGAGAGCGAGCTTCGCCCCTCCGTCCTCGACATGATGGAGTAGCGGCTAGGATTAATCTGCGGCTGTGGAATAAATCGATTCCCTTTCCTAAGGAGGGGCCTTACGAGGCCCCTCCTTTTGTGTTTTGGGACATGGTTTTGGACCCCGTGGTCAAAAAATGCCAAATATGAGTACTGTTGCAAAAGAGGTGT
>CAUHJB010000047.1:0-5612 GCA_959606495.1 uncultured Collinsella sp.
TCCGCGCCGCGCTGGGAAGGGCCGCGTAGCGGTCCAAGAAATCGTCCGCAGTCCCGGTTTTATCTGGGCAAACGTAAAGGGCCGACCGCGGAGATGCGCGATCGGCCCTTTTTAGTTGCTTGGCTGCAGGGAGCTGTGGGGGCAGGTGCCTACAGACGATCCTTGTTCTCGGCCTTAACGTCGTGTGCCTGCTGAACAAAGAACAGGTCGTACACCACGATGACAAAGGCGCCATAGTTTATGGCGTCGCCGCCAAACGCGGGAAGCGTGAGCACCGCCTGGGCAAGCGTGGCGACTGCAGCAACGATACCGAGCTTAAACGCGCCGTCAACCTGCGAAGGCTTGTTGGCACCCTTGATGCCCGCAACGCCTGCGGCGAGATCGATGAGGCCCTTGGCGATAATCACGGCCGCGGCGAGCATGGCGTTCGATCCGTAGGTGGACTCGAGCTTGCCGGTCACGATGCCGGCGATTCCAATGACGAGACTGGCGATGCCCAGAACAAAATAAATCAGGGCAAGGATTTTGAGAGTCTTGCGAGTGAAGCTCATGGCTGGTCCTTTCGATACGAGTACGCCAACCTGGCGCACCCTTTGTGCTGCACATATGGTGAAGCACATTGTAGTTCAACGCGGCGATGCATGCGCCTGAAAGCGACTCTTGCCTGTGCGGCCCAACCTTTCAAAAAGGAAAGCTGGGCGTAAGCAAAATCGATGGCAGCGTATGCGCGGCGCTGCGATGATGGGGCCATGGCAAGAGCTGGACCGAAGGAGGGGCCATGATGTACGGGGCCAAGCAAGTGCGCGAGCCGCGTTCGTTAGGAAGGCGTATGGGCGATTCCGTGATCGCTGCCGTGTGCACGGGATTGATGGCGGTGCTTTGCATTGGGATGCTGTGGACCATGTCGCATGTGGGACAATAACGGACGGTTGGGTGCTGGCATAAACGGCGCTCACGTATTCGTTTTGCTTGTTAAGGAGTGTCCATGGGCGTCGTCGATCCCTTTTCTGTTGCTCGGGCCGCGGGGCTTGAGCTGACCGGGAAGTCCGAGGGCCTCACGCTCACCGACGGCACGATGGAGCTGCGTGCCGATTTTGCCCGCATGCTTCCACGGCTCAAGCAGGGCCGTCTGCAGCAAGAGCTGCTGGTGAAAGCTGCGCGCACAAAAGGCATCGAGAGCCCATGGGCGATTGACGCCACGGCAGGCTTTGGCGAGGATTCGCTGCTGCTGGCCGCCGCGGGCTTTACCGTCGATTTGTATGAGCAGGACTGCGTGATCGCGGCGCTGTTGCAGGATGCCTTGGACCGCGCGGCGGATGATCCGGCGCTTGCGGCTGCTGTGGCGCGCATGCGCTTACATGCGGGCGAGGACAGCATTGCCGGCCTTCGCCATACAGCTGAGCTGGTCGAGCGCGGTGAGCTCGCGGCTCCCGATGTGGTGTATCTGGACCCCATGTTTCCCGAGCGCACCAAGAGCGCGGCGGTGAAAAAGAAGTTCCAGCTCTTGCACCATCTGGAACAGCCGTGTGCCGATGAGGAGGCGCTGGTCGAAGCTGCGCTTGCGCCGTGCCCGCGCAAGGTTGTTATCAAGCGGCCAGTGAAGGGGCCGCTGCTTGCCGGCGTTAAGCCGAGCTATCAGCTTGCGGGCAAGGCCGTTCGTTACGATGTTTTGGTGCCGCCGCGCCCGTAGCCTGCGCGCGATGGCCGGTGCTGCGTGAGCGCCGCGCCGATGCGGGGCCTATTTCCAAGGGTGGGACGTCAGGTGCCATCCGCCGCAGTATTCGCATTTATAGCAGGCCAAGCCACGACGCCCGTGGTTTTCGCAGTCGGCCATAACGGCCTCGGCCTCGGCGCGTGTGTCGTAGCGGTTTTTGCGCTCGCACGACTTGTAGCGCCAAGCCTCATCGCGCTTGGCGTCCAGGGCGTCGCGGCGCTCGTCCTCGCGCGCAAACAGGTCGCTCATATCGCCGCCGGTGGCAGCGCCCAAAAACTCGCTTTTGGCCTTTGACCAGGCGGCTCGCTTTTTGCTTCCCATCCGCATCGCGCCCCTCTCCAAACGTTGGTATCATTGCTCAATCAAAGTGATACCAATAAACGTGAGGTCGCCGCGTGATGATAAGAAAAACCCTCGATACCGACATTCCCGCCGTCATGGCTATCTATGGCGCGGCCCGCGCCTTTATGCGCGCGCATGGCAACGCCACGCAGTGGCCCGAGGGCACGCCTTCTGCCGAGCAACTGGCTGCCGATATTGCCGCTGGTGGCAGCTATGTGTGCGAAGTCGACGGTCGCGTGGTGGCGACGTTTGCCTTTTTACCGGGCCCGGACGAGTGCTATGACGTAATTGAGGACGGTCAATGGCGTAGCGACACTCCGTACGCCGTGCTGCACCGTGTGGCGTCCGACGGCACCGTGCACGGTATCGCGGCTGCGATGTTTGCCTTTGCCAAAGAGCGTGCCGATCACCTGCGCATCGACACGCATCAGGACAATCTGCCCATGCAGGGTGCGAGCATCAAGGCGGGATTCGAGCGTGTCGGCGTCGTCTATGTGTCCGACGGCACGGCGCGTGTCGCGTTCGATTGGCTGCGCGAGGCGTAGGAGCCAAGGCACGTATCATCACCCAGCTCAAATAAAAAATGGCCCCGAGTGGGGCAATTTTTGGTAAAACGCGTCGTTGTGGGACTCGCATTGTTACCGCCCCAGATGAACCCGGGCAGACAAAAAGGGGAGGTGCCGGCTTTCGCAAGGCGCGAACCTACGAAAATCGCCGCGCGGCAACGCAGGGCGATGAGCTCGGTTGGGGGGATAGGGCCCACTTCGCCCGCCGGCCCGTAAATTGTATCATCCAGTGTGGAACGAGGATGCCCGTTGCCGCGTGCGATGGGCTTGCAATAAGAGGAGAGCCATGTCGAAGCAAGCTGTCGTTGGAATCTTGGCGCATGTCGATGCCGGCAAGACCACGCTGGCCGAGGCCATGCTGTTCAACGCAGGTCGTATTCGCAAGCGCGGCCGTGTGGACGACGGCGACTCGCACCTGGATACCAACGCTATCGAACGCGAGCGCGGCATCACGATTTTCTCGTCGCAGGCTGTGCTCGATCACGACGAAACCCACGTTATGCTCGTGGACGCTCCCGGCCATGTCGATTTTTCTGCCGAGGCGGAGCGCACGCTGCGTGCCCTGGACTACGCGATTCTGGTGGTGGGCGCCAACGACGGCGTGCAGGGGCACACCGAAACCCTGTGGCGTCTGCTTGCACGCTATGACATCCCGACGTTCATCTATATCAACAAGATCGATTTGGAGAATCCCGGCCACGATGTTTTGCTGGCACAACTCGGGCAGCGTCTTTCCGAGGGCTGCCTGGATGCCAACGAACTGCTGGCGGGCGGCGCCGTTCAGGAGGACGCTGCTGCGTTGGACGAAGCGGCGCTCGAGGAGTTTCTCGAGACGGGTGAGCTTTCTGTCGCAACGCTGTCGCGCATGGTTGCCGAGCGCAGGCTCTTTCCCTGCTTTGCCGGCTCGGCGCTCAAGGACCAGGGCGTGGGCGAGCTGCTGGATGGCATATGCATGCTGATGCGTGAACAGGCGTGGGCCCCGGAGTTCGCCGCGCGCGTCTATCGTGTCAGCCGAGGCGTTCGCGGCGAGCGCTTGGCTTGGGTTAAAGTGACCGGCGGCACGCTGCGCGCAAAGCAGATGATTGAGGGGCGCTCCGGTGCCGAGGTGTGGGAACAGAAGGTCGATCAGGTACGCATCTATAACGGCGAGAAGTACGAGCTTGCCCAGGAAGTTGCCGCTGGCGGTATTTGTGCCGTGACGGGTCTTGCGTACGTTCGCCCGGGTGATGCCCTGGGCGCGGAGCCCGCGGGCGATGCACCTGTCATTGCGCCGGTTCTCACCTATACCGTGCTACCGGGCGAACACGACGTCCATGTGGTATTCAAAGCGTTGGCTGAGCTGGCAGACGAAGACCCCATGCTCGGCGTAAGCTGGAACACGCATCTTGAACAAATACATCTGCAGCTCATGGGAGCGGTGCAGCTCGAGGTCGTGCAGCGCGTGCTGGCCGATCGTTTTGGCCTTGCGGTCGAGTTTGAGCCCGGCGGCATTCTCTATAAGGAGACTATTTCGCAGCCGGTTGAGGGCGTGGGCCACTTTGAGCCGCTGCGCCACTATGCCGAGGTGCACCTGCGCCTTGAGCCGTTGCCGGCGGGCTCGGGAGTGCAGTTTGGCACCGTGACCTCGACCGACGAGCTCGATCTTAACTGGCAACGTCTGGCGCTCACCAACGCTATGGAGCGCGATCACCTGGGCGTGCTGACCGGCTCGCCCATCACCGATGTGCGCATTACGCTCACGGGCGGCCGTGCGCATGCCAAACACACCGAGGGCGGTGACTTTCGGCAGGCAACGTACCGCGCGATTCGCCAGGGGCTCATGCAGGCGCGTGAGGCTGCCGCGGCGGTGCTGTTGGAGCCGTGGTATCGCTTTGAGCTCGAGGTGCCGGGGGAGTGCGTGGGCCGGGCGCTCTCGGATGCCACGCGCATGGGTGCCGAGTACGAGCCGCCGACGATGGCGGGAGACCGGGCGAAGCTTGTGGGTCGCGTGCCGGCATCCGAGGTGCAGGATTATGCGCTGGAGGTGGCTGCCTATACGAGTGGTCGTGGGCATCTGTACCTAGAGTTCGCCGGCTATGCGGCTTGCCATGATGCCGAGCGCGTCATCGAGGCGGCCGCCTATGAGCCCGAGGCCGATCTGCCCAACACGCCCGACTCGGTCTTTTGCGCTCACGGCGCCGGCTATACGGTCAAATGGTACGACGTACCCGCCGCGGCGCACGTAAAGATCGATCCCGCCACCTTCCGTCCCTATCGCCCCGCCGACGCGGAATTTTTCGGCCACATGTAACAAAGGGATCGTCCCTTTGTCACATCGAGTTGGTATAACTCGGTATAAGTTGGTATAACTATTATCAGCGTTTGCCAATCCGAGGAGGCCGATATGAATCCAAATCCCTTTAAGCCCACGGCTGGTAAGCGGCCTCCGATACTCATCGGTCGTGAGTCGGTCGTCGAAGATTTCGAGGAAGGGCTCGATAACGGCGCCGGGGCGCCGGGCAGGCTCATGCTCATTACGGGAAACCGCGGCTGCGGCAAGACGGTTCTCCTGCGGGAGCTGCAACGTCTGGCCAGCGAGCAAGGATGGGCGGTTGTCTCCGATTCCGCTTCGCTTGGCTTATGCGACCGCTTGGCCGACGCGCTTCGCTCGAATAAACCCGTTGTGTCGTCGTTGGAGTTCGGTCCGTCGTTTGGCCGGATGTCAGTCGAGGCGGCGCGAGCAAAGGGCGAGACGTTGCGAGGGCTGGTCAACGAGCGCCTCAAGAAGCTCGGTCCAGGCAAGGGCATACTGTTTGCGATTGACGAGGCGCAATCTGCGTCTATCGAGGAGCTGGCGGCTCTTGCCGTTCTCTATCAGCAGGTGCTCGGAGACCAGGATGCCACGGGCTTGTCCGATAGCGACCAGCGTGGTCTTGCGCTGGTGTTCGCCGGCTTACCCAGTATGGTTGACGATCTGCTCGAAGAGCCGAGCGTGACGTTTTTGCGGCGTG
>CAUHJB010000048.1:0-5200 GCA_959606495.1 uncultured Collinsella sp.
AGCCATAAAAAGCCTCCCATTTCTTGTGTCCAAGAAATGGGAGGCAGTTCACACTTCGTGCGGCGGGGGTTCTTTCGTCCTGCGGAGTGCGCTGGGAAGTTACCCCATGCGGACGGCTGCGGGGTCTTTGCTGCGCTCGAGCAAGCAACCCAACATATATATCTGAATTTGGATGGGAGGGGCTTGTTGCTGGTAGGGGCGTTGGGTAGCTGTTGACACTTTGGGATGCGTGGCGGCTTAGGTTGGGGCGATGCTTTGAGATGAGCTTCTTACTTAGTTGAAGAGGGGCTTAATGGCTGATAGGTAGTCTTTGGCTACGTCCTCTTTTGGGGCTTGGAAGTTGTGCCAGGCCCACCATTGGACCATTCCTACGAAGCTTGAAGCTATGTGGTGTAGTAGGAAGCTTCGGTCCATAGTGGCGGCGGGGCCGTTTGGGTCGGTAGGGACGGTTTCGGCTGCTCGTGACATGATGGTCTTGCGTAAGCAGTCGGCGAAGACGCGTGAGCCGGCGCCGGCTACGAGGGCTCGTACGCCCTGGCGGCGTTCCCAGAGGTTGTTGAGGATATGCTCGACTTGTACGAGCGGATCATCGAGCGGTGTGCCGTCATCGTCGAGGGCGTGGGTGCAGATGTCGCTCACGAGTTCGGACAGTAGGTCATCTTTGCTCTTGAAGAGGCCGTAGAACGTGGCCCGACCCACATGGGCGCGAGCGATGATGTCGCCGACGGTGATCTTGCCGTAGTCCTCTTCGCGCAGCAGCTCGGAGAACGCCGCGACGATGGCGGCGCGGCTTTTTGCCTTGCGGGCATCCATGGCTATGCGTCCGCGTGAACGAGCAGGCAGCGGAGCGTGCCAGAGCAGCCCTCGTAAGGGCGCTTGCCGGCGCCGTAGCCGACGGCCTCGATGCGGTAACGGACCGGAAGGTGCTCGGACGTGCGTAGCGCGGCGACGATGGCGGCGCCCGTGGGCGTCACGAGCTCGCCGGTGACCGGTGCCGGCGCGAGAGCGATATTGCCTGCCTGGCACAGGTTGACGACAGCGGGGACGGGAATGGGCATGTGGCCGTGGACGCAACGAATGGTACCGTGGCCCTCGGAGAGCGATTCGACCACAATATCCTCAACGCCCAGGTCGTCGAGGCAGATGGCGACAGAGCAGACATCGACGATGGAGTCGATGGCGCCCACCTCGTGGAACATGACGGTCTCGGGCGTCTTGCCGTGAGCCTTGGCCTCAGCGGCGGCGAGCGCGGTAAAGATGGCGAGCGCGCGACGCTTGGCGCCATCGCTTAGCTGCGAGCCGTCGATGATGGCGGTGACATCTGCCAAAGAACGGTGGTGATGGTGGTGGGCGTGATGGTGGCCCTCGTGGTCGTGGTCATGCTCGTGGCAGTGCTCGTGTTCGTGCTCGCCATGATCATGATGGTGGTGCTCATGCTCGTGCGTGTGCTCGGCAGCTGCTTCGTTGCCGTAGAGCCAGGCCATATCGTGATCGTGGTTCTCGAGCTCCTCTGCAAGCTGGACGTCAAAGTCGCAGGCGTCGATGCCATGCTTGCTTACGCGTGTGACGGCGATCGTAAAGCCGTCGACCGGCAGCGTGGCGAGTTGTTCGCGCAGGTGCTCCTCGCTGGCGCCCAGGTCGAGCAGGGCCGCGACGGTCATGTCGCCGCTGATGCCCGAGGTGCCGTCGATGATAAGCGTGCGCTGATGATTTGACATGGAATGCTCCTTAACGGGCGCAGGGTGTGCCGGCGCTCAGATGATTGATAAGACTTGCCTGGTAGGCGGCACCAAAGCCGTTGTCGATATTGACGACCGAAACGCCGCTGGCACAGGAGTTGAGCATGGCGAGCAGCGCGGCTACGCCGCCAAAACTTGCGCCGTAGCCCACGCTGGTGGGAACGGCGATGACCGGACAGCTCACCAGGCCGCCGATAACGCTCGCAAGGGCGCCCTCCATGCCGGCGATGGTAATGACCACCTGCGCCCGGGCAAGTTCCTCGGCGTGCGCGAGCAGTCGGTGCAGGCCAGCGACACCCACGTCGTAGAGGCGATTGACCTCGTTGCCGTAGAACTCGGCCGTCAACGCGGCTTCCTCGGCGACGGGCAGGTCGCTCGTGCCGGCGCAGGCGACGACGATGCGTCCGTTGCCGGTAGGGGAGGGCTTGCCGCCCACGAGGGCGAGCTGGGCGTCCGGGACATATCCCAGGTCGATGTCGTTGCCGAGAAGCTCAGCGGTGCGGGCTGCCTTTTCGGCATCCAAGCGTGTGACCAGGATGCGCTCCTGGCCGGCAACGAGTAATGCTTTGATAATGGCGGCAATTTGCTCGGCGGTTTTACCGGCACCGTAGACAACCTCGCCGGCCCCCTGGCGTACCCCGCGCGAAAGATCGAGTTGCGCAAAGCCCAGATCGGCGGTCGGCGCTGTCTGGATGCGCGTGAGGGCGGCGGCCGGGCTGACTGCTCCGCCGGCAACGTCGCTCAGCAATTGCTCAAGATCTCGCTTATCCATATATGTTCCCTTCGACGGCGCAAAGTCTAGCACTCAAAAGGGAGTTTCCGAACATTAGAACAAAATTGTTCGGAAACTAGACATAGAGGATTTAATTCTGTTGTTAGATGGATCGGCTAGTCGCGCAGGATGATGTCCATGGCGAGCATCAGGTTGCGCTCGTCGATGGCAAACGGGGCGGCTTCGCGCGTCTTGGGCTTGGCACAAAATGCGATGCCGGTGCCCGCGGCCTGGATCATGGGGATGTCGTTGGCTCCGTCGCCGATCGCCACGGTATGGGCCATATCGACACCGCACTCAACGGCCCAGTCCAGCAGCTGGATAAGCTTGGACTCCTTGGTCACGATGTCTGCCGCCAGCTTACCGGTGAGCTTGCCGCCTACGACCTCCAGGCGGTTGGCCAGGCAAAAGTCGATGCCCGCGGCAGCCACGATTTTGTCAGCGACCTCGTGGAAACCGCCGCTCACCACGCCGACCTTCCAGCCCTTGCTGTGTGCCGAGCGCACAAGCTCCAGCGCGCCGGGGGTAAACGTCACGCGCTCAAAGGTGCGCTCGAACACGCTCTTGTCCAGGCCGGCAAGCAGCCCCACGCGCTCCTCGAGCGCCTGCTTAAAGTCAAGCTCGCCGCGCATGGCGCGTTCGGTGATCTGTGCAACTTGCTCACCCACGCCGGCCTCCTCGCCCAACAGGTCGATGACTTCCTGGTTGATGAGCGTGGAGTCGATATCCATAACGATGAGGCGTGCGGTCATGACGGGCCTTTCCGAGTGCAGTTGTATTGGGGCACATTGTCGCACGTGACGAGCGCGGGCGGGTGCCGCGGCGCGTCAATTGTTTCGTCTCCGTCAAGTCTTTGGGCAGGAGCTACTTTTCCGCGGCACATCGACACAGGTGCGATAAGATAGAACGCCATGTCTGGCTGCGCGGTTTACGCAGGCCGGGCAAATCTGTACGACGCCGCCCGGAACGACACGGGGCGGCACAGATCCATAAAGGAGGATCACTGGTATGAGCCAGACCCGTCCCATCGACGAGCATTCCATGCACACCCGTACCTGCGGCGAGCTTCGCAGCGAGAACGTGGGCGAAGAGGTCACCCTCACCGGTTGGGTGAGCCGTCGCCGCGACCACGGCGGCCTTATCTTCTGCGACCTTCGCGACCGCGAGGGTATCACGCAGCTCACCTTCGACCCCGAGCACTCCGACGGCGACGCCTTTAAGATCGCCGAGACCATGCGTCCCGAGTGGCCCATCAAGATCCACGGCGTCGTGCGCGCCCGTGGCGAGGAGACCACCAACACCAAGCTCGCGACCGGCGAGATCGAGGTCCTGACCGACCACGCCGAGGTGCTCAACACGTCCGTCACCCCGCCGTTCCAGATCGAGGACGGCATCGAGACCAGCGAGGACACCCGCCTGCGTTATCGCTATCTGGACCTCCGTCGTCCCGAGATGATGGCCAACCTCAAGCTGCGCTCCGACTTTACCTTTGCCATTCGCGAGGCGCTGCACAACCGTGAGTTCATGGAGGTCGAGACGCCCTCCCTGTTCAAGTCCACGCCCGAGGGCGCCCGCGACTTCATCGTCCCCAGCCGCATCCAGCCGGGCAACTTCTACGCTCTGCCGCAGTCCCCGCAGCTCCTGAAGCAGCTGCTTATGGTCGGTGGCGTCGAGCGCTACTACCAGGTCGCCAAGTGCTTCCGCGACGAGGACTTGCGTGCCGACCGTCAGCCCGAGTTCACCCAGGTCGATATCGAGATGTCCTTCGTGGACCAGAACGACGTCATGAGCGCGCTCGAAGAGGTCCTGGCCGACGCCTTCGACCGCATGGGTGTCGAGATGCCCACGCCGCTGCGCCGCATGGACTATTGGGAGGCCATGGACACCTATGGCTCCGACAAGCCCGATACTCGCTACGGCATGCACCTGGTTGACCTGACCGACATCTTTGCCAACTCCAAGTTCAAGGTCTTTGCGACTGCCGCAAACGAGGAGGGCTCTGTCGTCAAGGCCATCAACGCCAAGGGCGCCGGTGCTTGGGCTCGTGCCAAGATCGATAAGCTCGCCGGCGTGGCTTCCACGTTTGGTGCCAAGGGCCTGGCCTGGATCGCTTTCCGCGAGGACGGCTCCATCAACAGCCCCATCGTCAAGTTCTTCTCGGACGAGGAGATGGCGGCTCTGCGCGAGCGCATGGACGTCGAGCCCGGCGACCTTGTGATGTTCGCCGCCGGCCCGCGCCTGATCTCCGACGAGATCCTGGGCGGCATGCGTTCCCACATGGCCAATGCGCTCGAGATCAAGCGCGAGGGCCACGATTTCCTGTGGGTCGTCAACTTCCCGCTGTTCCACTGGGATGAGGACCGCAAGGCCTATGCCGCCGAGCATCAGCCCTTTACCCTGCCGACCGAGACCGACATCGCCAAGATCGAGGCCGACCCGCTGGCAGCCGGCTCCTGCACCTACGACTTTGTCATGGATGGCTTTGAGGCCGGTGGCGGCGGTATGCGTATCCACAACGCCGAGATGCAGATGTCCATGCTTAAGCTCCTGGGCTTTACCGAAGAGCGCGCCGAGTCTCAGTTCGGCTTCCTCATGGAGGCGCTCAAGTTTGGTGCGCCCCCGATGGGCGGCTTCGCCCTGGGCCTGGACCGCGTGTGCATGCTGCTCACTGGCTCCGACTCCATCCGCG
>CAUHJB010000049.1:0-5117 GCA_959606495.1 uncultured Collinsella sp.
GCAACAGCGCGGCGTCAAGGCCGGCGTGGTGCTCAACCCCGCAACGCCCGTCTGCGTGCTCGAGAGCATCATCGACGTCGTCGACATGGTGCTGCTCATGAGCGTGAACCCCGGCTTTGGCGGCCAGAGCTTTATTCCCGGTACCATTACCAAACTGCACGAGCTCAAGGCCATGTGCGAGCGCCACGGCGTGTCGCCCCTGATCGAGGTCGACGGCGGTATCTCTTCCAAGAACATCGCCGAGGTCGTCAAGGCCGGTGCCAACGTGCTCGTAGCCGGCTCCGCCGTATTTAAGTCCGAAGATCCCGCCGCCGAGGTTGCGCTGCTGCAGAAGCTGGGCAACGAGGCCGCACAGGAGGCATAAACCCTTATGACCGCAGGTCAAAACCGCATACCCGTGAATCTTGACTATGCCGCCTCGACGCCCATGCGCGCCGAGGCGCTCCTTGCACAGCGCGAGTACGACGACAGCGAGCTTGCCGGCGTCAACCCCAACTCGCTGCATTCGCTTGGCCGCAAGGCCGCTGCGCGCCTAGAAGTGGCACGTCGCGAGATTGCCCGCAGCTTTGGTGCGCGCGTCCGCCCGTCCGAGATCATTTTGACCAACGGCGGCACCGAAGCCAACCAGCTGGCGCTGCTCGGTCTTGCCGAGGGCGCTCGTCAGCGCGATCGCAAGCGTAACCGCGTGATCGTATCTGCCATCGAGCACGATTCGATTCTGGACAACCTGCCGCTGCTGCGTGCCGCCGGCTTTACCGTCGACCTGGTGCAGCCCTGCCGCGCGGGCTACATAGAGCCCGCTGCGCTGAGCGACTTGTTGGGCGACGACGTAGCGCTCGTGAGCATTATGGTCGCCAACAACGAGACCGGTGTGGTGCAACCCATCCGCGAGCTTGCCGCCGCCGCGCACGCCACGGGTGCCCTGTTCCACACCGATGCCATCCAGGGGTATCTGCATATTCCGCTCGATGTGCACGAGTTGGGCGTTGACGCCATGACCGTTGCCGCGCACAAGATTGGCGGCCCCGTGGCATCCGGCGCGCTCTACGTTAAGACCCGCACGCCGTTGCGCCCCCGCATCTTTGGCGGCGGGCAGGAAGCCGGTCGTCGCGCCGGCACGCAGGACCTGCGCACGCAGCTGGCTTTTGCCGCTGCCGCTTCCGCGCTGTTGCCGAATGTTGCCCAGGAGCGCTCAACGCTGCAGGCCTTATCCGACAAGCTCTACGCCACGCTTACGGCCCACTCGCGCATTCACGCCACGATGGGCGACTACGCGCAGGCCGATCGTCTGCCGGGTATGGTTTCAATCTACGTCGACGGCATGGACTCCGAGGAGCTCATCATTAAGCTCGACGCCGCCGGCTTTGAGGTTTCGGCCGGATCAGCTTGCTCGAGCGGCAACATGGACCCGAGCCACGTGCTCAGCGCCATGGGCATTGGTCGCGAGCAGGCGCTGGGCGCACTGCGCATCTCGTTTGATGACCGCGTGAATCCTGTCGACCTGGATGAGTTCGCCCAGACGCTGCTCTCGATCGTAGGTGCCGCATGATCCTATCCGAGCTTGAACGTGCGCTGCTGGCGCGCTACCCCAAAGCGGACGCCGAGGGCTGGGATCATGTAGGGCTATCTGTGGGAGATCCCGCTGCCGAGATCACCAGTGTTGCCTGCGCACTCGACGCGACCGAGGATAACGTGCACCGCGCTCTCGAGGCCGGCGCCAACGTGCTGCTGACGCATCATCCCATCTATATCAAGGCTCCCGAGGCGTTTTGCCCGGCGGATGTATCGCGTCCCCAATGCAGCGCTGCGTTGTACGAGGCAGCTCGTTGCGGCGTGAGCATCATCTCGCTTCACACCAACCTGGACCGATCGCACGAAGCGCGCGTTCGCCTGAGTGAGTTGTTGGGCGCTGAGCCCATGAGCTCGCTGGAGCACGTGGACGACCCCGAGGCCACCGGCCTGGGCGCGCTTGCGACGCTCAACGACCCGTGCACGCTGCGCGATCTTGCCGCCCGTGCTGCTACGGCCTTCGGCAGCGACCCGCGTGTGTGGGGCGAAGCCGAGCACGCATGCCGTACCGTCGCTATTTTGGGCGGCTCCCTGGGAGACTTTGGAGAGCTCGCCATCGCCGCGGGCGCAGATGTCATCGTAACCGGCGAGGCGGGCTACCACGTGGCGCAAGACCTTGCCTTGCGCGGGCTGCCGGTGATCTTGCTCGGCCACGACCGCTCCGAAGAGCCGTTCGTTGATATATTGATGAACTCTGCAGTTGACGCCGGGGTCGACCCCCGTCATGCGATTAAAATACTGAACCCTTGCCAATGGTGGACTGTGACAAAAGGAGAGAACTTATGAGCGCCGGCGCTACGCTACTCAAGCTGCAACAGATCGATTTGGAGCTCGCCCGCAACAAGAGCGAACTTGCCAATATGCCGGAGCTCAAGGAGCTCGCCTCAAAGCGCAAAACCTATGTAAAGCTTAAGTCCGAGATGACCAAACTCTATGCTCAGCGCAAGGACCTGGACATTGAGCTGGACGATCTCAACACCACCGAGATCCAGACCAACAACGCCATCGAGGCCGCCAAGAAGCGCCACGTCGACGGCTCTGACTACCGCGAGGTCCAGGATCTGGAAAATGAGCTCGCCACCCTGGCCAAGCGCCTGGACAAGATCGAGCACACCCGCAAGGACGTCGTCGTCGCTCATAAGGAAGCGCTTGACCGCGAGGCTCGCGCGCAGGCCATCATCGCCAAGTTCGAGGAGGGCGTGAAGGCCGATACCAAGGCTGCCCGCGCCAAGGCTGCCGATCTGCAGGCTCAGATTGATGCCTCCACCAAGGAGCGCACCGCGCTTGCCGCCACGCTACCGACCGACGTGCTCACCGATTACGAGCGTCTGCTCAAGCAGTTCCGCGGCCTGGCCGTCGAGACCATCAAGGGCAACATCCCCACGGTCTGCCACACCGCGCTGCAGGCGTCATCCATGAGCGACCTCAACCACGACGGTAGTGAGATTACGCACTGCCCGTACTGCCACCGCCTGCTCGTGCTCCTCAGCAAGGAAGCCTAACGATGGCGGCGGCACCCAACAATTCAATGCAACTTGAGGGAAAAACGATCCTGCTGGGAATTACCGGCGGGATCGCCGCCTATAAGTCGTGCAATATCGTGCGCCTGCTGCAAAAGCGCGGCGCCCACGTCAAGGTCGTCATGAGCGAGCACGCCACGGAGTTCGTGGGGCCGCTCACCTTCCGCGCACTCACCAATGAGCCCGTTGCCGTGGGCCTATTCGACGACCCCTCCGACCCCATCCACCATATCTCGCTGGCGCAGGAGCCCGACGTGGTGGTCGTGGCGCCCGCGACGGCCAACATCATCGCTAAGATGGCCAACGGCATCGCCGACGACCTCATCTCCACCACGCTGCTTGCCACGCCGCGCCCCATCGTGATCGCACCGGCCATGAACAATGGCATGTGGAAGGCACCGGCCACGCAGGCCAACATGGCCACGCTGCGCGAGCGCGGTGTCAATGTTGTGGGTCCGGGTAGCGGTTACCTTGCCTGCGGCGACGTGGACACGGGACGCATGAGCGAGCCCGAGGACGTCGTCGAGGCTGTCTGTGAGGTGCTCAACCCCGTGCCGCAAGACCTGACGGGCAAGCGCATCGTCATCACCGCCGGCCCCACGCACGAGCCGATCGACCCGGTGCGATTCATTGGCAACCGTTCTTCGGGCAAGATGGGTATCGCCCTGGCGGGGGAGGCCACACGTCGCGGTGCCGCCGTCACGCTCGTGCTGGGACCGACATCGCTCGACGTTCCCCGCGGTGTGGAGTGCGTGCACGTACAGACCGCCTCAGAAATGCTCAAGGCAGCGCTGAGCGCCTTCCAGACGGCCGACGCGGCCATTTGCGCCGCCGCCGTCGCCGACTACACGCCGGCGGCCCCGGCGGACCATAAGCTCAAAAAGGCCAACGAGCGCCTGGATCGAATCGAGCTCGTCGAGACCGTTGACATCTTGGCCGAACTTTCACGCCAAAAGGGCGATCGCCTCGTAATCGGCTTTGCAGCCGAGACTGATAACGTCGTCGAGTACGCCGAGCGCAAATTGACCCGCAAAGGCTGCGATGCCATTATCGCCAACGATGTCTCACGCGCCGATTCGGGCTTTGGAACCGACACCAACAAGGCTTGGATCGTGAGCATAGCGGGTACGCAAGAACTACCCGTACTAACAAAACCCCAGCTCGCAGATACAATTTTGGACTTGCTTCAAAATTTGTAAAAAAGTTCTTGCACAAGGACAAAGTTTCGGGTTAATATACTCCCTGTTGCGAGCGAGAGCAGAGCAACAAACAAAAGCTTCGGGACGTGGCGCAGCTTGGTAGCGCACTTGACTGGGGGTCAAGGGGTCGCTGGTTCGAATCCAGTCGTCCCGACCAGAAGTTTGAAGGTCAGGCACTTAGTGCCTGACCTTTTTTGTTTTAAGCAATTGCTTAATTTTCAGTAAGCAACAGGGTGCCAAAAATCTACCTACGCGATAATCGCCTTTTGCGGCTACTTGCGCGTTTTGCACGCGCTTGAGCCGATTTATTAACGCAATATGAATCTACATACGCGTAGCTGGTATGCAGCCGAGTACAGGCTGTATTTATCGCGGCGATTAACACAGATATAGCGACTATAACGGACAAGCGTGTCGCTGTATTTATTCCAGTAGTTCACTTGATCGGTGGACAAGTGGGCTGTTGCAACGAAACGCCAAGCAGGATGGGCTCCATACGAGGATGCCGCAGCGGTAATGGCAGGAGAGTTCGGCGGGCGCTCTGAGAGCCGCTGTGTGACCCCATGTCTCCTTAACTCGATAATTTGTGTTTCAAGCCACGAATCGGTCGAGCAATTGCCAAAAGAACGGCCCATGCAGGATTGCACGGGCCTTACATCAGATCAAATTTGAGCTAGAAGCACCAAACGGGGCAGACGCAACACCATCTCGTCGCGGCCTCGGCGAGCGACATATCGCAGTCGAGGTAGACAACGAGGAAATCGTCAGATCCCGCACAGGGGGACCGCGATGGTGGCCACCGCGCCGCCCGAGGGGCTGTTGGCGAGCG
>CAUHJB010000050.1:0-4757 GCA_959606495.1 uncultured Collinsella sp.
TGCCGGCACTCGCGGGTAGCCGACCAAAACCGCCTGAAGGGTCACATTTATCTGAATAATTTAATCCCGTGCCTTTTGCTGCTCGCTGGCGTTGTCTGGGCATTGATGGCTACGTAGTTTAAGAGGCGGCGGTGCTGTTGTTTGAATTTTTGCAGTTAAAGAGGTCCGTTTCCCTAGGTGGGGAAACGGACCTCTTTTTGTCTCTGGGCTTGTGGATTGGCGAAGACAATAACCGCTGGCAGCTATTTTGAGTTCTTGATGCGGCGTGTGGCAGTGGCGGTTATTCCGAGGCCTGCGGCGGCGATTGCTGCGAGTGCGATTGCGCTCGGCGCTGCGTCTCCCGTGTTCGCGAGCTTGCCGGCGGTCGTATCTGCTTGCTTGCCGCTGCTCGAGTTCGCTTGCTTGGTGGAGCTTGGTAGGGCGTCTTTGCCGGTTGCAGGTGAGGCAACGGGCGGTGTCGCCTCGGCGGGTTGCGTTGAGCCGGAGGGAGGCACTGTCTCGGCGGGTTTCGTTATCTCGGGCGAGACGGCCTTGTCTGCCGCGGCCTTAGCCTCTTCGTATGCCTTGCAGGCGTCGTCATAGGCCGCTTGCGCCTTTTCCAAATCGCCGAGGAGCGCATCTCGCTTGGCTACGTCCTCGTCGATGTGGGCTTTGGCTTCCTCCGCCTCACTTTCGAAATACTGAACCTGTTTTTCCTGGCTTTCGAGCCGGCGTTGGTAGGAGTGAAGATCATCTTCACAAGATTTCTCTCGCCTTTCTGCCGACATGATCTCACTTCGCAACTGCTTAATATGCTCTTTAATAGTTATGCTGGGCTCCTCGTCGCCGAGTGCTTCAAGTGCCTTTAATTCTGCCTGAAGGCCGCTTGTCCGGTTGTGGGCCTCATCGTATTTGGCTTGGGCTGCATCGACGTTCGCTTGCATGGCGGGAAGGCGTTCCCTCCGTTTGGCGGCTTCCGTCACCACCATGTCGTAGATCTCTTGAAAAGCGGCAATGTCATCATCGATTGCCGCAAGTTTCTCGGGACTTGCGGCAACTTTTGCGGCCTCGAGGTTTTTGAGCGCTTCCTGCATGGCTGCATACGCTTTTTCTTTTGCGGCGGCCGCGTCTTCCGTCTGCAAGGCAACTGCACCGGTGGGGGAACTGGTTTCTGCCGCGATCGCCGTTGCGGGGGCGATTCCCGCGACAAGTGCCGCGGAAAGGGCGATGCCCACGGTTGCTCGTCTTGCTCTTCTTGCGAGAATGTCGTTCATCTCGGCACCTCATTTCAAGGGTTGGCGACTCAGCTGGTAGCACTACTGTAAGTATACCAAGCGATTGGCGCGCCGCTGACCGGGCGTGCGCGTATACCCCTTGATTAACAGCCATTAAATCTATCCCTTAAGGAATGCGGCTTGCTAGTGTTGTCTGGGCATTGATGGCTGCGTGGTTCAAGAGACGGCGGCATTACCATCTGTTTTTCAAGTAAAGAGGTCCGTTTCCCTGGGTTGGGGAAACGGACCTCTTTTTGTCTCTGGGTTTGTGGATTGGCGAAGGTAGTATGCTCTGGCGGCTATTTTGAGTTCCTGATGCGGCGCGTGGCCGTGGCGGTTATTCCGAGGCCTGCGGCGGCGATTGCTGCGAGTGCGATTGCGCTCGGCGCTGTGTCGCCCGTGTTCGCAAGCTTGCCGACGGTCGTATCTGCTTGCTTGCCGCTGCTCGAGTTCGCCTGCTTGGTGGAGCTTGGCGGGGTATTTTTGCCGGTCGCGGACGAGCCGGTGGGCTGTGTCGCCTCGGCCGGCTGCGCTGAGCCGGCGGGCGGTGTCGTCTCGGTCGGTTGCGTTATCTCGGGCGAGGTGGCCTTGTCTGCCGCGGCTTTCGCCTCTTCGTATGCCTTGCAGGCGTCGTCATAGGCCGCTTGCGCCTTTTTCAAATTGTCGAGGAGCGCATCTCGCCAGGCTATGAACTGGTCGGTATGGGCTTTATACTTCTCTGCAGAACGTTCACAGTCATTAACTTGTCTTTCCTGCCTTTTGAGGCGGTCCTGGACCTCGCGGAGCTCCATTTCGCAAAAGTCAACTCGCGCTTTTGCCGTTACGATCTCTTGGCGCAACGACTTTATTTGCTGTTTAATAGTTTCGGCAAGCTCCTCGTCGCCGAGTGCTTCGACTGCCTTAAGCTCCTCAAGTTTCATGTCTAATTTTGCTTGGAGCTCGCTTACCCGGTTGATGGCCTTGTCGTATTTGGCTTGGGCTGCATTGATGTCCGCTTGCATGGTGGGAAGGGATTCCCTCAATTCGGCGGCTTGCGCCGCCATCTTGTCGCGGAGCTCTTGAAAACGGGCAATGTCATCATTGAATCTCGCAATTTTCTCGGGACTTGCGGCGTTTTTTGCGGCCTCGAGGTTTTTGAGCGCTTCCTGCATGGCTGCATACGCTTTTTCTTTTGCGGCGGCCGCGTCTTCCGTCTGCAAGGCAACTGCACCGGTGGGGGAACTGGTTTCTGCCGCGATCGCCGTTGCGGGGGCGATTCCCGCGACAAGTGCCGCGGAAAGGGCGATGCCCACGGTTGCTCGTCTTGCTCTTCTTGCGAGAATGTCGTTCATCTCGGCACCTCATTTCAAGGGTTGGCGACTCAGCTGGTAGCACTACTGTAAGTATACCAAGCGATTGGCGCGCCGCTGACCGGGCGTGCGCACCTCTCCGCTTCTCTGGAAACCGAATCCCATTAGAAATGACGAGTTGTTTACGCTTCTTTTGGGCTCACCGTACTATCATGATTCGAATTGAGTGTGAATGATGATAGGGAGCGCCCTTTTATGATTGAGCTGCTCAGGCGTTTTGGTGGCAAGTTTCGACGGTATATGGTGATTGGCCCTGCGTGCAAGCTGATCGAAGTGATCTTTGACCTGCTGACGCCGCTCGTGATTGCCCAGATGATCGATAAGGGCATTGGCTCGCACGACGTGAACGCCGTCGTCCACTACGGTATGGTACTTGCCGCCATGGCCGTGATCGGCATCTCGTTTACGCTCGTCTGCCAAAAGATGGCGGCGCTCACCTCGCAGGGCATGGGTACCGACATCCGCGGCGCGCTCTACGGGCACATCAATAAGCTGAGCTATGCTGAGCTCGATCGCTTTGGCACGCCGTCGCTCATCACGCGTATCACCAACGATGTCAACCAGGTGCAGCTAGCTGTGGCGCTGGGCGTGCGCATGCTCATCCGCTGGCCCTTCCTGGCGGTGGGCTCCATGGTCGCGGCCCTTGCCATCGACCTTAAGCTCGGCATCATCTTTTTGATTTGCACGCCCGCCATCGGCCTGGTGTTTTGGTTTGTCATGGCGCGCTGCATTCCGTACTACAAGCAGCTGCAGGCAAAGCTTGACCGCATCGCGCTCATTTGCCGCGAGGGGCTTTCGGGCGCCCGCGTGGTTCGCGCCTTTGTGCGCGAGGACCATGAGCGCGAGCGCTTTGCCCAAGCGGCCGATGACCAGGCACATACCGCCATCGCGGTGGGCAAGCTTTCGTCAATCCTTAATCCCGTCACGTTTTTGGTGATGAACCTGGGCGTGTGCGCCATCCTGTGGGTGGGCGGCATCCAGGTCAACGTGGGCGAGCTCACGCAGGGCCAGGTCATGGCGTTCGTCAACTACATGACGCAGACCCTGACCTCCATCGTGTATGTCGCCAACCTGGTCGTGGTCTTTACCAAGGCGAGCGCCAGTGCGTCGCGTATCAACGAGGTGCTCAATTGCGAGCCGAGCATCACCGACGAGGACAACCAGCCGGTTGCGCTGCCCGAGCCGAGCGACCTGGCGGGTGACGCTGTTCCGGTCTCCGCGCTGAGCTTTGACCATGCGAGTTTTTCGTTTGGCACGGGCGCCGCCAACGCCGTCAATGACGTGACCCTGGAGCTGCCGCTGGGCAAAACGCTCGGCATTATCGGCGGCACGGGCAGCGGCAAGTCCACGCTCGTTTCGCTTATCCCGCGCCTGTACGATGCGAGCGCTGGCAGCGTGAGCGTGATGGGCGCCGACGTGCGCACTTGGCCGCTCGACCAGCTGCGCCATGTGGTCGCGACCGTCCCGCAGCGCGCGTCGCTGGTGAGCGGCACCATCCGCAGCAACCTGACCTGGCGTGACGAGTCAGCGACCGACGATGAGCTCTGGGCGGCGCTCGATATGGCGCAGGCCAGCGAATTCGTGCGCAACAAGCCGCAGGGGCTCGATGCCCCGGTCGAGGCGGGCGGTAAGAACTTCAGCGGTGGCCAACGCCAGCGCCTGACCATCGCGCGCGCCTTAGTGGGCTCGCCGCAGGTCCTGATCATGGACGACTCCGCCTCGGCACTCGACTTTAAGACCGACGCGGCGCTTCGCCATGCCATCCGCGAGCGCAGCGTGCGCGGTGCCGCCGAGGGCGGGCTGCCGCTCACGACGGTCATCGTGAGCCAGCGCGTCTCGACCGTGCGCGATGCCGACATGATCTGCGTGCTCGACCACGGATCGGTTGCGGGCCTGGGCACGCATGACGAGCTGTATGCAAGCTGCCAGCTCTATCGCGAGATTTGCCAGTCGCAGCTGCGCCGCGAGGAGCTCGAGGGCCAGCAGGGGAGCACGGTGCCCGCGTCCGCCCCGACTGCCCCTGCGCCTACTTGCTCAAAGGAGGGTTGCTAGATGAACCCGTATACTTCTTCCGGTTCGGTCGCCACGATGACCGCTAATGTGTCCGGCAACGATAACCTCAACGACCTGGGCGACGGCCCGCGCCAACCCGGTG
>CAUHJB010000051.1:0-4745 GCA_959606495.1 uncultured Collinsella sp.
CGAGGTAGCCCTCCTGGTCGAAGTGCATGATCTCGATCTTCTCGGTCTCCTTCATTCCCGCTCCTTTCACGAGCAGTTTGAATTGTCGCACGGACTGGACGGGCTTGCCGTCCCGTCGCACCGCTTAACCTTATGGTCACCTTGACCCCAGTCTCAACAATTCAAAGGTTCTTAATACCAGTGAACGATTACAGGTTAGCCGTTTTTAATACCGATTTTTCGATTTCATTCTCCAATCTCGGTAGACGGTCAGTTTTTGCCGCTCATCGGTCACGCGACGTATGTCCGTAAAAAACGAGCGCCCTCGCCGTGCGCAAGGACGCTCCAGGTGCTAGTAGTTGTAGGTATATCCGCCGGCATCGCCGCGGGTAAAAGACTTGGCATACTCGATAACCTGCCCACTCGAGTCGTATGTCAGGCATTCCAGCACAAGCGCTAGATCGCCCGGCTCAAGGTCGAGCAAGCTCGCATCGCGTGCACCCAGCGCCTCGATATCGAGCTTCTCAATAGATTTATCTGGCTTTCTGCCCAACATATCGTAGGTCTCGAACAGACTGAATACCGAAATGTCCACGCCTTCGATGCCCGGGAACAGCAGGCACGGGATCAGCGTCATCTCGATCGACACGGGCTCACCGTCAATGCAGTTAAGACGGCGCACCGAGTAAAGCAGATCGTCCTCGGCGATACCAAACAAGTCGGCATAATACGGGCCGGCATAGCGTTTGGAGCGCGCCAGGATACGCACCGACGGCGTCGAACCCGATGCCAAAACCGACTGACGGAAGCCGCCCTTGCGAACATGCTCATCAAACCACTTGTGCCCCACAAAGGCGCCCTTGCCCTGTGCGCGACGAATCTGACCACTTTTAACCAGCTCGTCCATGGCGCTACGGATCGTCAGGCGCGTCGTGCCAAACTCCTCTGCCAGCTCATTTTCGGATGGAATCATCGACCCCGTCGGATAGTCGCCACGCTCGATTCGCTCCGCAATGCAGCGGCGAATTTGCTTGTATACCGGCATGTCTTCTACTGACTCAGCCATTCGACACCCACCTTCGTTGCAACGCCGTCTGCCTCGCCGTTATCGGCAAATCGATACTTGGTCGGCAGAATCACGGACTTGCAGTACTCGACAAAGCCATCGTTCTCGTCGCGCTCGTGCGAAGTCTTATAAAACACCGGCGTGCCCTCCTGGGCATCCAGCAACTTAGCCTCGTCGGCATTCAGACGACTGATGGAAATATGCTCCTTGCCGTGCGTCACATGGACATTCCCCTCTTTAAGCAAAACGTCGTAGAGGCTCTCCTGCTCAAAATCGTGATCGGGAAGCGAGGGGCATAAAGACAGATTGACGTAAGCCGTCTCGATTGACGCCGGGGAACCATTGACCACGCGCACGCGCCGAATGCAAAAGAGCGGCATGCCCAGATCGATCTGGGCTTTTTGGGCCAAATCGATATCGGCGTACGCGACCTTGGACCATATCAGGCGTGCGGTCGACTTTGAGCCAACCCTCTCCACCGCCTGCGTATAGTTCCACGTTTCCTGAAAGATGTCCAGCGGTTTGGGCGGGCACACATAGGTGCCCGAACCACGGCGGCTTTCCAAAGTTCCGCACGAAATAAGGCGCGTGATCGCGGCGCGCAACGCCGTGCGCGACACACCCAGCGCTTCACAGAGCACACGCTCGGCGGGCAGCCGGTCGCCACCCTGCAGGTCATAATGTTTGATATACCAACGAACGCCCTCAAAGGCGCAATCTTTGGGCGGAATCGCATATGGTTCACTCGACATGGGCAAGGCTCCTCAACCGCTTGCTGCTGCGGGCATCATTTCTCCGGACGCCCCATGGCGTCGAAGGCTTCTTTTATCTGCTCCGCAACGTTCCGATACGACCGATATAGACCGGAGTCTCGCTTGACTTCGCCCGCGGTCACCGGAATCTCAAGCTTCGAAATCTCATCCTCGCCGGTTTGCACGGCAACGATGACACCCATACCAAGGCACATATTACGCTTGGCAGCGTTGTTTTTGGTGGCCTGAGCTGGATTAATCAAAATCTGCTGAGCTAGTTCGCGATTGCTAAGCTCCGGCACATCCTCGGGATTTCCGGCCTCGACAATCTCGCACTGCAGCACATCCGCATAGTCAAATATCTTTGGCTCTGCACCGCGCTGATGCACAGCCCACTTGCGGCGCGTGGCATCCTGGTAGATAGCCGGCAAAAACGTAAACCGCGGCGGGTCCAAAATCGTATCCGTGATGGTAAACACATCGGGATCAAAGGCATCCTGCGGGTTTTTCTTCTTGAACAGCCCCATATCAGCCTCCCGTACTAGCATTAAACAACTCAAGCCGAATATAGCACCAATTTCAAGCTCATGCTTTAGCGTGTCGGTGCGTGGCATCTATAGCTCGCTCAGCGGGGTAATACGGGCGAGGGCCGGGGCGCCTGTCTTGTTTTGAGAAGTGGGCTTCGCGAACTTCTCAAAACAAGACAGGTGCCCCGGCCCTGGCGATGTAACCTTGGCTGACCATAGTTGGATGCACGGTCCACAAGGCAGCGTGAGCAAAGTCCCTATTACATTAAAAAGAATCAGCCCCCCGCATATTGAAACGGTCGAGAGGGCCTTGCCCGGCGGGCAAGGCCCCAGCGCGAGACCATCCAGCACAAGCGCTCCCCGAGCAACCGCTCGCCGCTGGTTGCACAAAAGTCAGCGAGCGGGTTCCAGGTGCCCCAGGTCGCCGTGAAAGAGGAGCGACGCGTACTTTATGTACGCGAGCGACGGTTTGAACGGCGAGATGGGGTGCCTGGGGCCCGCGCAGCGTCGAGCCATTACGCGGTTTGGTAAAACCGCGTAACTAAGTTACTCGTTGTCGCCTGCGGTCATCTGCGTTGCGGAAAGCGCGCCGTCGGCAGCGGTTGCGGCTGCAGCGTCGGGCCAGACCCAGTCGGTGAAGGCCGGGTGATCGTAGCCCTCATCGCACGCGAACTCGAAGGCCTCGGTGCGGAATGCCTCCCACTTATCAATCTGCTCGGCAAACTTATCGGCGTCGACCATGCGCAGCACGTCCGCGGCCAGTGCCCAGCGGTCCATGTTGTTCAGGCGCAGCATGTCGAACGGCGTTGTCGTGGAGCCTTTCTCCTCGTAGCCGTGGACGCGGAAGGCGTCGTGGCCGGGGCGGTTCCAGATCAGGCGGCGAATCGTGCCGGCATAGGCGTGGAACGCAAAGAGGACGGGCTTCTCGCCGCAGCCGAACAGCTCAGCCCAGCGCTCGTCACTGAGAGCCTGGTCGTTCTCGCAGACGTTCTGAATCTTGAGCAGATCGACCACGTTGACGAACCACACCTTGATGCCCAGCTCGCGCAGCATGTCGGTTGCAGCCAGAGCCTCAAGCGTCGGCACGTCGCCGCAGGTGGCGACCACGACGTCGGCCTCGGCGAGCGAGTCGGCGGTCGATGCCCATTCCCAGGTCGCAACGCCCTCGGCGAGCTCCGCCTTGGCCTCGTCGACCGTCTGGAAGGTCGGGGCAGGCTGCTTGCCGCAGAAGATGGCGTTGACGCAGTCGGTGGACTGGTAGACGCGCTCGGCCACGGCGAGAGCCATGTTGGCGTCGGCCGGATAGTAGGCGTTTACGATGTGCGTGTCGTTGGCCTTGTTGAGCAGCAGGTCGATAAAGCCGGGGTCCTGATGCGAGAAGCCGTTGTGGTCCTGACGCCAGACGTGGCTCGACAGCAAAATGTTAAGGCCGCTGATGGGGGCACGCCACGGAATCTCGCGCTTGGTAGCCTCGAGCCACTTACAGTGCTGGTTGACCATGGAGTCGACCACATGGACAAAGCTCTCGTAGGAGCTCCACACGCCGGAACGGCCAGTGAGCACGTAGGCCTCGAGGAAGCCCTCGCATTGGTGCTCGGACAGCTGCTCGACGACCTTACCGGAGCCTGCCAGCAGCTCGTCGTTGGCCTCGTCCTCGTAGAAGCCGGCGTCCCACTGCTTCTTGGTCACCTTGTAGGCAGCCTGCAGGCGGTTGGACGCGGTCTCGTCGGGACCAAAGATGCGGAAGTCATCCATGTTCTTGGCCAGAACGTCGGCAGTGTACTCACCAAAGACGCGGGCGGCCTCGGTGGAGCCCCAGCCATGACCCTTAGTTGCGACGGGGACCTCGTGGGCATGAACATCGGGCAGCTCGAGCTCGCGACGCACCTTACCGCCGTTCGCGTTGGGGTTGGCGCCGATGCGCAGCTCGCCGGTCGGCATAAAGGCCGTCACCTCGGGGCGCACCTGGCCCTCGGGTGTAAAGAGCTCCTCGGGCTTGTAGGAACGCAGCCACTCGCGCAGCACGCGGAAGTGCTCGTGGGTGTCCTTGGCACTCGCCAGCGGCACCTGATGTGCGCGCCAGGAGTCCTCGGTCTTCTTGCCGTCGATGTGCTTGGGGCAAGTCCAGCCCTTGGGCGTACGGAACACAATCATGGGGTAGGCCGGGCGGACCACGGTCTCGCCTGAGGCGGCCTGGGCCTGCGCGGTGGCCTTGATGTCACAGATCTCGTCAAAGACCTGCTCAAACAGGGCAGCGAAACGCGCATGAATGCTTGCGTGGCTCTCGTCGTCAAAGCCGGCGACAAAGAAGTGCGGCTTATAGCCCATGCCCTCAAAGAACTTGGTGAGCTCTTCGTCGGACACGCGGGCCAGGATGGTGGGGTTGGCGATCTTGTAGCCGTTGAGGTGCAGGATCGGCAG
>CAUHJB010000052.1:0-4199 GCA_959606495.1 uncultured Collinsella sp.
CGAGGTAGCCCTCCTGGTCGAAGTGCATGATCTCGATCTTCTCGGTCTCCTTCATGTGTGTCCTCCCATCACATGTGCGCAATTCTATACATCGCGCTTCTTGCTGATACCAATTATAGCCATACGATTGCTTGTTATTTAATACCAATCCAAACTCACGGAGATTTGCGGCGAACGGTCGGTTTCCTCGCCCGAGTGGTATTACAACGCCAATAGTTGTCTATTTCGAGCGCTACTGCCAACGGGCTCCCCACAACTCGCCAGCTATAAAAGCGTTGCGCCAGACCCGCCCAAGCGTTTCCGGCGCAACCGCGCAGTTTAGTTATTCGGCTTCCATCTCCGCTGTCACACGGCGATACATCTCGATAACCTGAGTCGTCGCCTTGGACGGATCCTGATAGTAGCGGCCGTCACACGTCTCGGCCGAGACATAGCCCGTATAGCCGTGGCGCATGAGTGCCTCGAGGTCGGCACGCATATCACGCTCGCCGTCGCCCCAGGCAAGATGCGTCGTGCCACCGCCCACATCGACAAAGTGGGTGTGAACGATCTTGTCGCCCAAAACCTCAAAGTAGCCGTCGATTGTGTCGCCGGCAACTTCCATGGCGCCAAAGTCGATACATGCCTTCAGGTTGGGGCGATCGACCGCCTCGAGGATGCGCGCGACATCCTGTGCCGTATTGACCAGCACGGACTCCGACGGCTGCAGTGCCTCGAGCGCGACGCGAATACCGCGTGTGTCAGCGTAGTCGCACACCGAGCGCAGCATGGCGACGCTGCGGGACCAGGCGTCCTCAGCTGGCTCGTCCAGATAGGCCCAACCACTCGTCACCAGAATCTGCGGCACGCCCAACTCAACGGCAACGTCGATCACATTCTTAAAGTACGAGAGGATGCGTTTTTGGCCCGCCTCACCGCGCACCGCGACGTTCCACGGCTTGGGGTTGTTCTGCTCGGGGCACACGCACACGATCTTGATACCGTATTGGGCGGCAAGATCGCGAATCTTATCCACCGAATCGTGCTCATGGCAATCCACATACAGGTGCATCGAGCCGGTCCACAGCTCGATATTGCGATAGCCGGCCTCACCTGCAGCCTTAAAAAACGTCTCGATGCTGTAGTAACGATGGTTGATGTTCATGAGCGAAAGCTCGGGTACGACCATAGCCCTCCCCTTTCGTACGGAGTTTTAAAAAACAGGGGGCCGCCGCAGATGCGACAAGCCCCCCCAAAGATCGACGCAACCGTTAGACGCGATGGAAGCGCGATTCGAACATATTAGGCAAGCACGCCAAAGTAAGCGCCGATGATGCCCACGACCATGGTGCAGAGGATCAGGACCATCGGGTTGATCTTCTTGGAGAGCAGCCAGTAGTAGAGCCAGAAGGCGGCCATACCGAGCATACCGGGCATGATGCCGTCCAGGATGTCCTGGAGAGTCTGAGCGGAGTCGCCCTGACCAATGGCGATGGGCAACGAAGCCCAGAACATGTCCTTGCTCATGGCGCCGACGACCATAACGCCGACAATGCCGACGCAGGCCATGATCTTTTGCATCAGGCCGGTCTTCTGAGCCTCGTCGAGGAAGCCAATGCCTAGCTCATAACCCTTGATAGCGCCAAAGATACGAATCAGGAACGCCGGGATGTTGTAGACGAGTAGGAAGGCGATGGGGCCAAAGACGTTGCCGGCCTGGCACAGGCTGATGCCCACGGCAGCGGCGACGACGCGCAGGGTGGACAGGAAGAAGGAGTCACCCAGGCCGGAAAGCGGACCCATGAGGGCGACCTTGATGTCGTTGACGCTCTCGGGCTCAACCTCGCCACGAGCGACCTTTTCTTCCATGGCCATCGCGATGCCACCCACGAAGGGAGCGAGCTGCGGGGTGATGTTGAAGAATGCGCTGTGACGGTGCAAGGCCTCGGCGTAATCATCGGGACGGCCGGCATAGATCTTCTTGAGCATGTTGGCGACCATCAGGCAGAAGGCAATGTTCATCTGCTTGTAGTAGGTCCAGGAGAATTCCATGCCCAGGGCGCCGGTGTTCACGGCGCTCTTAATGAGGTCGGAGCGAGTAATCTGGTTCTCGGAATTAGAAGTCATCGTCCTCATCCCCTTCCACAGAAAGCTGGGACTGGGCGCCACCAAGGCCCAGCAGGTCGTACTTGTCGATGCCGATGATGATTGCGATCAGGGCGACGCCGAGGACGGGCACGTTGGCATAGGAGCACAGCAGGAAGCCCAGGAAGTAGAACGGCACGAGCTGCTTGGTAAGCACCAGACGGCCGAGCATGGCGAAGCCCATGGCAGGCAGGATGTTGGCTGCGACGCCAAAGCCATCGAGGACAAACGTCGGGATGAAGTCGAGCAGGCCCTGAACGGCGTCGGCACCCAGATAGAAGGAGACCGAGCACAGGATAAAGGCCAGGACGACAATCACGAGACCGATAATCCAGTGCATAGCGTAGATACCCTTGAGGTTACCCTTGCTGGCAAAGACGTCGGCACGGTCGACCAGAAGGGGCATACCGGCGTTGACGACGTTCTTAATGGCCAGGCACAGAGTGGCGATGGGCATCGCGAGCGCGATAGCGGCCTCGGTGCTCTGACCCAGCTGAATAGCGAAGGCGCAGGCGAGCACACCGCCAATACACTCATCGGGCGGCACGTAAGCGCCGATGGAGATTGAGCCCATGAAGAGCAGCTCGAGGCTCGCACCGATGGCGAGGCCGGACTGCAGGTCCCCGAGGACTATGCCGACGAGCGGGCACAGAACGATCGGGCGGAACGCATAGAGCGTACCGAGCTGATAATCGAGCTTACCGAAGGCAGCGATAAGTCCGATGAGGATCGCTTGAACAAGCATTGTTCCTCCCTTTGATCCCTCTTGGATCCGCGCGGCGATTCCCGACTTGTCAGCGCGCCCTTTTCCATGCCGACAATCGCCTAGACAGATCCAGCTTGTACCGGTGTGCTGTTAACACCTAAACCGGTGCAAATGATTTGATACCAATTATATAGTCATGAGAAAACTATTTAATACCAATCGCTCAACGGGCGTGTACTCCCGGTGAACGGTAGATGGGGGTAACGGGTAAAGCGTTTATCCGGTACGCCCACGAATAGGGGCGGCGCCGTGCGCGCCGCCCGTGGTTCCCAATTAGAGGGCGCTTAGGGCATCGACCTTGGGGTCGTCGGCCAGAGCGCGAATCTCGACCTCGACACCGCGGCCGACGAGCTCGCGAATGTCCTCTTCCTCGGCAGCAGTCACAAAGATCTGGCGGGAGATCTTACGGGCATCGGGACGCTGCTCGTCCTTGGACTTGGTGTTGCCCAGGTTGATGGAGGTGATCTGCGGGCAACCGTCGACAAGCTGCTTGGCCTCGGCGATGCTGGCGACGCAGATGATCATCTTGTACTTATCGGTAACACCGGAGTTGATGGCCTCGATGGCGTGCTCCATGTCCTTGATGACGAGCTTGACGTTGGCCGGCTTTCCCATCTTGAGCGTAGTCTTCCAGACGGGATCGTTGGCAACCTTGTCGCCAACGCAGAAGATGCAGTCGGAGCCCAAGCCCTGGACCCAAGAGACGGCCACCTGGCCATGAAGCAGACGATGGTCGACGCGAAGCAGTTGAATCATGATTGACCCCCAAAGGTCTCATGCCGGAAACCCGGCCCCATTAATAGCAGGCGGTGACTAGAACTCTTCCTCGTCATCCGCATCGGTCAGCAGGTCGTTGACAAACTTGACGCGCGTGTCGTCAGCCGCGAGGATCTCGCGGATAACCTGATCGGCGGGAGCCTCCTGGTCCGAAAAGAGCAGCTGGATCAGCAGCGGCAGATTCATGTTGGCAACCAGGTAGGTGTTGGGGCGCGTCTGGACGATCTTGGTGAACTCGTTGTTGACGCTGCCGCCAAACAGGTCGGTGCACACGATCACGTCGTCAGCGGGGTCGAAGGTCGCCAGGAGCTTGGCGGTCTCCTCGGCGACGTCGGTGCGGCCGTCGACAAACATCGACAGGTCGTGGACGTTATCGCGCGCGCCCGAGAGCAGCTCGGTGCTCTCTTTGATGCCGGTCGCAAAATGCGCGTGGCTGGCAAAGATGTATTGCCTCATTGCGGTTTCCCCCAAATAAAATTAGTAGTCGAACTGGTGGTAGTAGCGGCGGTACTTGAGGTTGTGCTTGGTGACC
>CAUHJB010000053.1:0-4024 GCA_959606495.1 uncultured Collinsella sp.
GGCGTGTTTGGTTGGTGCCTGTTGATGGCCTGGGCATCGGGGAGGGCAGGCTCCGTTATAATCGCCTAAGACATTAAATGGAAACGGGACGGGAGCCATACATGCGCCAGGGTTTCGACAACGCGAAGTATATCGAGCTGCAGGCTGCTCACATTAAGGAGCGCATCTCGCAGTTTGGCGGCAAGCTGTATTTGGAGTTTGGCGGCAAGCTGTTTGACGACTATCACGCGAGCCGCGTGCTGCCGGGTTTTGAACCGGACAGCAAGTTCCGCATGCTCAAGAGCATTGCCGATGACGTTGAGGTCATCATCGCGATCAACGCGAACCACATCGAGAAGAATAAGGCTCGCGGTGACCTGGGCATTACCTATGACGAGGATGTCTTGCGCCTGGTCGACCTGTTCCGCGGCAACGGTTTTGCTGTCGCGGCCGTGGTCATCACCCAGTACGCCGGCCAGCCCGCCGCCGATGTGTTCCGCAATCGCCTGAACGCGCTCGGCATTCCCGCCAAGCTGCACTATCCCATCGAGGGCTATCCCCACGACGTCGATCTGATCGTGTCCGACGACGGCTACGGCAAGAACGAGTTTGTCGAGACCACTCGTCCGCTCGTCGTGGTCACCGCTCCCGGCCCCGGCTCGGGCAAGCTCGCCACCTGCCTGTCTCAGCTCTATCACGAGCACAAGCACGGCACCGCCGCCGGCTACGCCAAGTTCGAGACGTTCCCGGTCTGGAATCTGCCCCTCACGCATCCGGTCAACATCGCCTATGAGGCCGCCACGGCCGACCTCGACGATGCCAATATCATCGACTCCTTCCACTTGGAGGCCTACAACAAGACCACGGTCAACTACAACCGTGACGTCGAGGCTTTCCCGGTGGTCCGTGCCCTGATGGAAAAGATTCTGGGGGAGAGCCCCTACCAGAGCCCCACCGACATGGGTGTAAATATGGTCGGCTTTGCCATCACCGATGACGATGCCTGTCGCGATGCCTCCAAGATGGAGATCGTCCGCCGCTACTTTGCTGCGGTCGAGGCCGTGCGCCGCACCGGTGTGGGCGATGAGCAGGTTGATCGTCTCAAGATCATTATGAAGAAGGCCGGCATCGACAAGAATTACTCGCCCGCACGCTCGGCCGCCCTTACCAGGGAGCAGCTGACGGGTGGCCCCGTAGGCGCCATGGTCATGCCCGACGGCTCCGTGGTGACCGGCAAGACTTCCACTCGTCTGGGCGCCGCGAGCTCGCTCATCATGAATGCACTCAAGCATGTCTCGGGCGTTGACCTTGAGCTCGAGGTCATTAGCGATGAGGCGATCGAGCCTATCAGCAAGCTCAAGACGCATTTTCTGGGTAGCAAGAACCCGCGCCTGCACACCGACGAGACGCTTATGGCGCTCTCGATCACCTCGGCAACGAGCGAGACGGCGGCCCGCGTCCTTTCGGGCCTGGAGCAGCTGCGCGGCTGCGATGCCTTCTTTAGCGTGATCATCTCGCCGACGGACGAGACGGTGTTGCGCAAGCTGGGCATCAACGTGTGCTGCGAGCCCAAGTTCGAGCGCCGTGGTTTCTTCCACCGCTAAGCCTGGATAAATTGGTCTGAAAGGGGCGCATCGGGTATACATTCGGTGTGCCCCTTTTATCAACAAAGCTACCGTTTAACCTAAAATTAGCCCGTTTACCTGCCTATAAGCGATTCGGGCGGTATACAATAACCCTAACTGTTTCATCCTTTTGCGGGGATGCCGCATGATGGATGTTGCCGGCCATCATGGGGTGTGCCGGTCGCGCACGGTGCGAGTGATGCCGTGCTCGGTTTGAGGAGGCTGCCATGGCTGGCAAGGGTCGTGCGAGTGTCAACGATATGAAGCGTGTCGAGGTGCAGGTGCTGATGGAGATCGCACGGCAGTCCGAAGACAACGGCGGTTTTTATGGCTTTTCGCGCAAGACGCTTGCC
This sequence comes from uncultured Collinsella sp., assembly GCA_959606495.1. Taxonomy (GTDB): domain Bacteria; phylum Actinomycetota; class Coriobacteriia; order Coriobacteriales; family Coriobacteriaceae; genus Collinsella. The sequence continues at coordinate 1,958 of CAUHJB010000053.1, forward strand.
GAGCGTGTGGGGGTGTCTCCGTATCGCGCCCGCGCGGCAATTGAACGCCTGGAATCCGAAGACATCATTGAGGTCGTCTCGCGCTACAGCGACGACGGCGGCCAGCTCGCAAATGGTATTTGTCTCACGGAGCGCGGCGAGTGGTATCTAGAGGGTATCCGTGCCGGTATGCTCGTGCAAGACTTGATCAAGGACGAAGTCGCCGATCGATAACAGCGCGCATTCATAGTGGAAACAACGCCGCCTGGGCAACCGGACGGCGTTTTGTTTCGAGATGGAGAAATGCGATTGCGCGTAAGAAAAATTGCGCGCGTCGCGCGTCGCGAGTATTACAATGAAGACCCGTAAGATGTGTATGGACAACTTCTACGGGAAGCGCAGGTAACTCAATATGACCAAGCATGTGTTCGTGACCGGCGGCGTGGTTTCGTCTCTGGGCAAGGGTATTACCGCGGCCTCGCTGGGCCGTCTACTCAAGTCGCGTGGCTACAAAGTAACGATGCAAAAGGCCGACCCGTATCTGAACGTCGACCCCGGTACCATGAGCCCGTTCCAGCATGGCGAGGTCTTTGTGACCGAGGACGGCTACGAGTCCGATCTGGACCTGGGCCACTACGAGCGCTTTATTGATGAGAATCTGACCCGCGATTCCAACTTTACGACTGGTGCCATCTATAAGAGCCTGATCGCCCGTGAGCGTCGCGGTGATTTTTTGGGCGGCACCGTGCAGGTGATTCCGCACGTCACGAACGCCATTAAGGATAAGTTCCGTCGTATTGAGGAGCAGACCGGCTCCGACGTGGTCATCACTGAGTTGGGCGGCACCATCGGCGACATCGAGTCGCAGCCGTTTGTCGAGGCCATTCGCCAGTATCGCAAGGAGGCTGGCCCCGAGAACGTCTGCTACATCCACGTGTCGCTCGTTCCCTATATCGCCGCCGCCCACGAGGTCAAGACCAAGCCGACGCAGCACTCCGTCAAGGAGCTCCGCAGCTTTGGTATCCAGCCCGATATTATCGTTCTGCGCTCCGACCACCATATCGACGATGCCATCCGCGGCAAGATCGCAAGCTTCTGCGACGTCGACACCGACTGTGTCTTTACCAACGAGGACTGCGCGAGCATCTACGATGTTCCGAAGCTGCTTGCCGAGCAGGACTTTGACCTGCGCATTTGCGAGCGTCTGGGTCTGGACCCGCGTGAGCGCGACATGAGTGCGTGGAACGAGTTCCTGCGCAAGCAGAACCATGCCAACCAGCACGCCGACAAGGTGAAGATCGCCGTCGTGGGCAAGTATACGCAGCTGCCCGATGCCTACCTGTCGGTTATCGAGGCCCTGCACCACGCGGGCGTGTTCTACGATCGCCACGTTGACGTGCAGCTGGTCGATGGCGAGAGTCTCGACGAGCAGAACGTCTCCGAGGTCCTGGGTGACGCCTCGGGCATCTTGGTCCCTGGCGGCTTTGGCAAGCGCGCCCTGGAGGGCAAGATCCTCGCGGCCGAGTTCGCCCGCGAGCACAAGATTCCGTATCTGGGCATTTGCCTGGGTATGCAGGTGGCCGTGTGCGAATTTGCCCGCAACGTCGTCGGCCTTGCCGGCGCCAGCTCTTCCGAGTTCGATCCGGATGGCCCGTATAGTGTCATCGACCTGATGAGCTCGCAGGAGGACGTGACCGAGAAGGGCGGCACCATGCGCCTGGGTGCCTATCCATGCAAGCTTGCTGCCGATTCCCTCGCGCGCGAGGCCTATGGCGAGGATCTCGTCTACGAGCGTCACCGTCACCGCTTTGAGTTCAACAACGCCTTCCGTGACCAGCTCGAGGATGCCGGTCTGGTTATCTCGGGTCTTTCGCCCGACGAGCGTCTGGTCGAGATGGTCGAGCTGCCGCGCGACGTGCATCCGTGGTATGTGGCAACTCAGGCTCATCCCGAGTTCAAGAGCCGCCCGACCAATCCGCAGCCGCTGTTCCGCGAGTTCGTGCGCGCCTCGATCGGTCAGCACGAGGGTGTCGATCGCCTGCAGGTGACGCCCATGAACCTCGCTACGGACTAAGGGTGCCGGCGAAC
>CAUHJB010000054.1:0-3649 GCA_959606495.1 uncultured Collinsella sp.
CACCTGGCCATCTTCCTGGGTCGCTTCTTCCCGTTTATCCGCACCTTTGTGCCCTTTATCGCTGGCATGGGCGGCATGCACTGGCGCAACTTTGTCGTCTTTAACGTGCTGGGCGGCATTACCTGGTCGACGGTCTTTACGCTGCTGGGCTACTTCTTTGGCGGCATTCCCTTTGTGCAGGAGCACTTTGAGCTGCTGATTATCGGCATCGTTGCCGTGTCGATCATCCCGACCGTGGTCGGTCTGGTTAAGGCCAAGCTGGGTAAATAGAACGCCTAGCTCGAGCCAGCGCGCAGACCGTACAGTTGAGGCCCGTCACCGCTTACGGTGGCGGGCCTTTTTGCTTCGGTCAAATGAAAATACTTTACTTAGTTAAAGAAAAGCGTTTTATCAGACGCGTGCGGGGAGTACAATCTCGTGCATGCGAATCGACGTGCCATCGGCTTTGATGCTGCTCGCGTGTCCCGTCCGGCTCTACGCTCCGGGCGTGCGACGTTGCGACGCGGTCGGCCTCGGTCCTTGCGTGCGGGTTCGCGAGTATGCAACTGTGTATGTAAGGAGCGACATATGACTGTCGAGAAGAAGGATATCGATTGGGGTAGCCTCGGCTTTGGCTACATGAAGACCGATTACAGCTACGAGGCTCATTGGAAGGATGGCGAGTGGGACGAGGGCGGCCTGACCACCGACCACACCCTGCATGTCTCCGAGTGCGGCGGTATCTTCCATTACTGCCAGGAGGTCTTTGAGGGCCTGAAGGCCTACACCGCCGAGGACGGCAGCATCGTCTGCTTCCGTCCCGACATGAACGCTGAGCGTATGTATAACTCTGCCCAGCGCCTCGAGATGCCCCCGTTTCCCAAGGACAAGTTCGTTGAGGCCGTCAAGCAGGTCGTTTCTGCCAACGCCGCCTGGGTTCCGCCCTTCGGTTCCGGCGCGACCCTGTACGTGCGTCCGTTTATGATCGGCTCCGGTGACGTGATCGGCGTGGCTCCCGCTCCTGAGTACACGTTCCGCATTCTCGTGACCCCGGTCGGTCCGTACTTTAAGGGTGGCCTCAAGCCCGTCAAGCTGCGCGTTTCCGAGTATGACCGTGCAGCACCGCATGGCACCGGCAACATCAAGGCCGGCCTGAACTACGCCATGTCCCTCAAGCCCACGATGGAGGCTCACCGCGAGGGCTATGCCGAGAACCTGTATCTCGATTCCGAGTCCCGCACCTATGTCGAGGAGACCGGTGGCGCTAACGTCCTGTTCGTGAAGGAGGACGGCACCCTCGTCGTTCCGCAGTCCCACACCGACTCCATTCTGCCTTCCATCACCCGCCGTTCGCTCGTTCAGGTTGCTCAGGACCTGGGCATGACCGTCGACCAGCGTCCCGTCGAGTGGGCCGAGGTCAAGGCCGGTACCTTTGTCGAGTGCGGCCTGTGCGGCACCGCTGCCGTCATCTCCCCGGTCGGCGAGATCGACAACAAGGTTTACGGTGCCGACGAGACCGTGACCTTCCCGGCTGGCTACACCGAGATCGGCCCCGTGATGAAGAAGCTCCGCGAGACCCTGACTGGTATCCAGTCTGGTGCTGTTGAGGATAAGCACGACTGGGTTTACACCGTCGCGTAAGCTGCCATAGCTGTTCGGCCCGAGGGCAACCTTCCTTTCCGGCGCGTCCTCGGACATGAAAGAACCTCCGCTGCGCACTTCGTGCGGCGGAGGTTCTTTCGTCCTGCGGAGTGCACCGGAAAGGAAGGTTGCCCTCGGGCCTGCGTTACCTCGGCGCTGCCGTTACGGGCAATATAGATCTGAATTAAAGATGGCGAGCGGCCTTTTAGGCCGCGCTTTTGTTTTGGTTCGCGCCATGTGGGGGTGATGGCGACGTGCATTTTTGCGAGTATTCTGCAATCGAAGGCCCCTGCATACCGACCTCAGGCAAAAAATCGGGATTTCTCGATGTTTTCTACGAATGATGGGCGGGGTTATGGGCTGACAGCGTTTGATTTGCAGGGATATTCGCGGTCTTTGGCATTTATCGTAGCGCCCGAAGCTCTTGGTTATGTTGAATACTCCTAAAAATGCACGGCGCTTAGAGGGGGACCTTCGCGAAAAAGGAAACCGCCCCGTCGAAGTATGCGTTCGACGGGGCGGTTTATGCATTTGGCCGATTAAGGATGCGCTGCCAAACTACTAGAACTTGACGGTCGGGGCCTGGCGGGCGGCTTCGGCGGCCTCGAAGCCCTGGCGCTCCTTAAACTGGAAGATGCCGGCAAAGATGACAGCCGGGAACGTCTGAATGGCGTTGTTGTAGCTGAGCACGCAATCGTTGTAGCTCTGGCGTGCATAGCTAATCTTGTTCTCGGTATCCTCGAGTGATGCCTGCAGCTGCGTAAAGTTGGTGTTTGCCTTAAGATCGGGATAGGCCTCGGCTACGGCAAAGAGCTGGCGCAGCGCACCGGTCAGCACGTTGTCGGCTTCCATCTTGGCCTCGGGCGTAGTGGCCTTGACGGCGGTGTTACGCGCGCTGATCACGGCGGAGAGCGTCTCCTGCTCGTGCTTGGCGTAGCCCTTGACAGTCTCGACCAGGTTGGGGATCAGGTCGTTGCGACGCTGCAGCTGCGTATCGATGTTCTGCCAGGCGTTATCGATGCGGTTACGCTTGGTGACCATGTTGTTGTAGATGCCGGCGATGGCGCAGACAATCACAATGACAACAACGATGCCGATGATGACGGTAATCATGATGTCTCCGTTTCGAATGGCCGCGGCGGCATGCGCCAGCTGCCGTTGGTATAACGCTACTAGTATACCCGCAACGTTTTGCCGTGCCGAACTTTCCGGCAAGCGTTATGTTTTCGGCGGGGTCGGTACCGGGGCAAAGCGCGCGAGGTACAGGTGTAAGATATGCGACAGATTGACGAGTGTTGTCTTTGCCCTGAGGATGGCGATACCAGTGGACCTTCGCATTAAGAAAACCTACCGTGCCCTGTTCGATGCCTTCACCGAGCTTCTCGAGGAGCATCGTTTTGAGGACCTGACGGTTGCCATGCTGTGCGACCGCGCCATGATTCGCCGCACGACGTTCTATAAGCACTTTCGCGACAAGAACGATTACTTTGCCTTTTATATCGATGAGCTCATGTCGGGCTTGCCGCAAAAACAGCCCGATGAGGCCGGCGCGGTGTCTGCCGAGGACGTGCGCGCGCTTCGGCACGCGATTTTGGACGATGCCATGGATTTGATTCTGGCGCACGAGCGGCTCATGGATAACATTTTGGCAAGCAGCATGTCGGGCATGTTGACCAACGTTATTTGCGACCGCATTGCTCGCTCCATCCGCGAGCGTGTGATGAACGTGCTTGCCGAGGATGCCCTGGCCCCCGTGTCACTCGAGACGACGTCTGAGTTTGTCGCCGGCGGTATTATTCGACTTTTCACGATATGGTGGGAATCGGGCCACAATCTTGAGCGTCGACCCGAGATGGCCGACGTTGTCGATGCGCTGTTCGAGCGGACCATGACGCCGGTGCATCACTAAAAGTGGCGGAGAGAGGGGGATTCGAACCCCCGGAACGCTCTCGCGCTCAACGGTTTTCAAGACCGCCGCATTCAACCGCTCTGCCATCTCTCCGTGAGTCGTAATGATAGCATCGTTTTG
>CAUHJB010000055.1:0-3222 GCA_959606495.1 uncultured Collinsella sp.
GCGGTGGCCTGCCAGGTGCTAAAGCCGAGCGGGGCGAAGATCCAAGCGACCAGGTTGCCGAACATGGCAAGCACGGAGTAATCCATGAACTCCTCGGGGATGCCCTCCATGGAAGGCAGGTAGCCAAAGGCGCCGTTGTAGCTACCAAAGTTGGAGAGGAACCAAACGACGACGGTGGACGCAAAGATGACCGTGCCGGCCTTCTTGATAAATGCGAAGCAGCGCTCCCACACGTGCAGCGCCCAAGAGCGGATCGCCGGGAAGTGGTAGGCAGGAAGCTCCATAACAAACGGCGTCGGGCGGCCGGCGAAGAGCTTGGTCTTCTTGAGCATGAGGCCCGAGGCAATGACGGCAAAGACGCCCAGGAAGTAGAAGAGCGGGCTGATCCATGCGGCGGTGGTGGAAGAATCGCCGATGATGGAACCCATGAGCAGGGCAATAATCGGCAGCTTGGCGCCGCAGGGGATGAACGTGGTGGTCATGACCGTCATGCGGCGGTCCTTCTCGTTCTCGATGGTCTTGGTGGCCATGACGCCGGGGACGCCGCAGCCCGAGGACACGAGCATCGGGATGAAGGACTTACCGGACAGGCCAAAGCGGCGGAACACGCGGTCCATGATGAAGGCGACGCGGGCCATGTAGCCGCAGTCCTCCAGGAAAGACAGCATGATAAAGAGCAGGAACATCTGCGGCACAAAGCCGAAGATGGCGCCCAGGCCGCCGACGATGCCGTCACAGACGAGCGAATCGACCAGACCACCGTCCTCGGTGCCACCGGCCACAAGGGCGTCGTGCACCACGGTGGTGAGACCCGGGACATAGGGACCGTACTGAGCCGGGTCGACCGAGTCGGCGTCGTCGCCCGCGGCCTCGACAGCCTCATCGTAGGCGTCGCGACCCTGGCCGAGCACATACCAGCCGTCGGTGCCGAAGAGCTGGTCGTTGGTAAAGTCGGTCACCGTGCCGCCCAAGGTGGAAACGGCAATGTAGTACACGCAGAACATGATGACCACAAAGATCGGCAGACCCAGGATACGGTTGGTAACCACGCGGTCGATCTTCTCGGAGGTGCTCATCTTGGCCGGAGCCTTGGTCATGCACTCGTCGATAATGTGGGCAATCACGCCATAGCGCTCGCCGGTGATGATGGACTCGGCGTCGTCGTCGCAATCCTGCTCGCACTGGGCGACCAGCTGCTCGACGCGAGCGGCCTTCTCCTTGGTGAGGTTGATGAGCTTGCAGGCGTCCGCGTCGCGCTCAAACAGCTTGACAGCGTAGTAGCGACGCTTGTTGGCGGGAACGCTCGCCGGCAGGTTGTTCTCGATGTGGTCCAGAACGTCCTCGATGGAGGAATCGAACTTGTGCTCCGGCACCTGGCCCTTGGAAGCAGCAGACTTCTTGACCTGCTCGAACAGCTCCTTGATACCCTTGTTTTTAAGGGCCGAGATCATCATGACCGGGCAACCGAGCTTCTTGGAAAGCTTGTCCGTGTCGATCTTGTCGCCGTTCTTCTCGACCAGGTCGGCCATGTTGAGGGCGACGACCACGGGCAGGCCGGTCTCGATAACCTGAAGCGCCAGGTACAGGTTGCGCTCGAGGTTGGTGGCATCGACCACCTGGACAACGACATCGGGCTCGCCGCTCATGAGGTAGTCGCGCGAGCACTGCTCCTCGGGGCTGTAGGGGGAAAGCGAGTAGATGCCGGGGAGGTCTGTAATCGTGACGTTCTTGTCACTCAGGAGCTTGGCTTCCTTTTTCTCAACCGTGACGCCGGGCCAGTTGCCAACGTAGCCGTTGGCGCCGGTGATCAGGTTGAAAAGCGTGGTCTTGCCGCAGTTGGGGTTACCCGCCAGCGCGACATGGATCTGAGAATCCGCCATTCAATCCTTCTTCCTTGTGTGCCCGCGCTGCTTTCTCCGCGCAGGCTGGATAATGTGCTTCAAAGATGCTGCATTAAGTTAGAAAAACCTAACTTTATCTGCAGAAATATGTGCCGCCGGCCCTTACTGGACCTCGACGACGGCAGCCTCCTCCTTGCGGATGGAGAGCTCGTAGCCACGCACGTTGATCTCGACCGGATCTCCGAGCGGTGCAACCTTTACGACCTTGAACGAAGTGCCCTTGATGAGCCCCAGGTCCATAAGGTGGCGGCGAAGCGCACCCTCACCGTGAAGCTTGACGATGGTGGAGCTCTCGCCCACCTTAACGTCACCCAACGTCTTCATTTACTTGTCCCCCTTTCGGTTTTTTAAATGCTGCGGACTAACTGACGGTCATGATGTGCATGGCAACCTTGGAATCGATACCAAAGCGTGCGCCCAGCACCGTGACGATGATATTGGCGCCACTCGAGCTCACCACGTGAATTTCGCTGCCCTCGACAAAGCCGAGGTCCTTGAGGTGGTGCTTCATATCCTCATTGCCCTTTACACGAGACACGCGCACGGTTTCGCCCGCTTTTACCATCGAAAGCGGCATGGCCGGCATCTGCGGTCCGCAAGACATGAGTGGCTCCTAACGTCAGTTCGTCCTCAACATCGACGCGGTAAAAGTTAACCACATCTATGTTCGCTTTAGTAAACTAGCACGTGGTTAACTTTTTGGAAAGGGTCCCCATTTAGATTCCGAAAAAGTTTCCTATACGAAACAAAAAGGCGCGGCAAAGAGCTGTCCTTTGCCGCGCCCCGTCATGCTTAGAGCGAGAGGTTTCTGATCGACGTGACGCAGGAAGCCTCGTCTACGCCCGAAACGCGGAAGATGATGTCCTCGCCGCACTCGCCGTAGAGAGCCATGAGCCCCATTACATCGCGGCCGTCGGTATGGCGATCGCCGATACTGACCGATACGTTGCTACGATGCTTGGCAATGATGTCGTAAAGCAGCGCAACCGGGCGGGCATGCAGTCCCAACGGATCTTTAATCGTCTTTGTAAACTCGACCATGTCCCCTCCCGCGGCATCGCACATTCGGCCGGCAAACCCAGCCACGTGGTAGTTATTGTAGCGTTAGATGCTTGTCGAGAGCTCCTCTGAACACCTCGTGGGCAAAAAGTGGCAAATATGAGTACTGTCACCAATTTAGTAGCAGCAAAATCGAGAGCAAAGTGCCTACTTTGAGCGATTCGAAGAGGTTGAAAGCCGTCAAACGCCCTTTAAAGGGGGTTAGATAAATTGATTTTGAGCCCATTTTCGCTCAGAACGGGCCGAAAAATATGACACCTCT
>CAUHJB010000056.1:0-3191 GCA_959606495.1 uncultured Collinsella sp.
AATGTCTGCGACGTTCTCGACCAGCCTCTTATCGTGGGAGACGAACACTATCGTTCCGGCATAGGCGCTCATCATCTGCTCGAGGGCTTCGGCGCTCTTGATGTCCAGGTAATTTCCAGGCTCGTCCATGAGCAAGATGTTGTATCTGCCCAGCAGCATCTTCGCGAGTAGCAGCTTGATGACTTCGCCTCCCGAGAGAACGCCAACGTCCTTTGTCAGGTCGCGCGGTCCGATTCCCATAGAGGCGAGGATGCCTCGAATTTCGGTCATGCTGTACTCGCAACCATCCTGCATGAACGAGATCGCAGACTGACGGGCGTCGAACTTGTAGCCTGTTTGCTCGAAGTAACCGATCTCTGCCTTGGGAGAGATGTTGATACCGTCGGCGCGTCGAGCGATTGCCTTCAGCAGGCTGGTCTTTCCTGTACCGTTGCCACCGGTGATGGCCACTTTGGCACCGAGCGGTATCTCGAATTTCGCGTGGTCATAGAGCATGCAGTTGCCGAAGCTCAAGCTGAAATCGTCTGCCGAGATGGGAAATTTACTATGCAGTTCCAGGGCCTTGCTCTGGCGGAACCGCACGGCGCGAATGCTATCTGGGGCCTCAATCCCTTCGAGCGCTTCGAGGCGCTTCTCCATGTCCTTAGCCGCCTGGTACATCCTCTTCTGTTTGGTGCCGGTTGCTTTCTGATGCCCCAATCGACCTGCATACTCGTTGCTTTTTTTCGCACCCTTCCGCTTGGCGTCGACCTGCCGTGCTTTTTTCCGTTGTTTTTCGATGGCGGCTTCGAGGCGATCGCGCTCGCGCATCGCCTCTTCGTATCGAGTCGCCTGAGCTTTGCGCTCTTCTTCTTTCTGTCGCAGATAGTCGGAGTAGTCACCCCAGAATTCGGAAATACCGCCGTCTTTGAGCTCCCAGATCTTGTCTACCACCTGGTCGAGAAAATGACGGTCATGGCTCACGATGAGCAGAGCCCCATCAAATGCCTTGAGTTGTCCGACGAGAAGGCGGATGCCGTCTTGGTCGAGGTGGCTCGTAGGCTCGTCGGCGAAGATCGCGCTTGCATGCTGGGAGAGTGCAGAGGCAATCTTGGCGCGTGTTTCCTCCCCGCCGCTCATCGTCTCCTGCGCCACTCCGGCGACGTTGAGACGGGAGAGCATCTCACCACTGTCCTGAGCCGCATCAAGGTCGAGTTCATCGAGTTGGCCGATGAGGGCAATGCTGCCGAAGCGCCTGACGTCGGCGTCCGCAATGGTAAGATTGCCGCTCAGAATTTTAAGCAGGCTGGTTTTGCCTGCGCCATTGTCTCCCACCAAGCCGATGCGATCGTAGGAGTAGATTTCCAACTCTTCGATATCTAGGATATCGCGGCCGGCATATTCCAAAAAGATGTCTTTAGCTTTGACTATGAGTTCCATAGGTTGAACCGCCTTTTGTGTATTAGCGTTTTACTGGAAGCGCAGCCATGCCAAAAAAGATTGCTCACGTCGATTTTTCGCCTTTGCCCAATTGCCGGCGCGAGCGTTTTGACCTTGCGCAAGCCGGCAAATCCGAAAATGATAGTTGGCGACGAATAAGGAGCGCGATGCGGAATGTCGGTGCAATACCTCGTCGTCGCAAGGGCTTGAAGGCTGACGCTTGAACCGATGGCTGCTGCCTCTTTTTTTCGAATACTTGGGCTATTGAATCTGCCCGGTATCTCTTTTCCCCGCGTTTCGGACGCTCGGAGCAAGCAGCATAGCCATCGCAAGCAGTACCATGGTCGCTCCAGAGCCGACGAACCATAACGGAGCTCCAAGCAGATCCGCAAAAACGGAGGGGGCTGCGAGGCCCATGGGCATGGCCCACGCCATGATGGTTCCGTAGAGGCCGAAAACGCGGCCTAGGTACTCAGGAGGTATCTGCTCCTGCATAAGGGCAGTCTGGGTTCCCGCGTACAACGGGGAGCATGCGCCCATAAGAAAGCTCACCGGCAGGAAAGCAGCGAACAATGACGGGCCGAGCGATCCGGATACGATTGCGGCAATGCCGAAGCCGGCAATCGCGGCGACCATGGTGAACGACCTATTGCGGAACCCTCCCGTGGCCGCCAAAATGCCGGACCCAGCCAGCATGCCTGCAGAAAAAAGGATTTCCACCAAAGCGGCATCCCCCGTGCTACCGCCAAAATGCCCCAAGGTCATTATTGGGAACAATGCCGCGAGCGGAGAGAACGCGAAAGCGAAGACGAACCCGCACCAAAGAAGGGCGAACAGCCCCCTGTACTCCCTAATCAGCTTGTAGCCGTCCGAAATCTCAGAGAAGAGCTCTCGAACCTTATTGGAAAAGGACAAGCTGCGGTCGGCTTCATCGAGGCCCCCTGCGTCTATCTGTGCGGCGAGGACGGCTAAAGAAGCGAAAAGCGCTCCCAGCACGTCGAGGACAATCATAGCGGTAATGCCCGCCACGGGATAAATCACTGCTGCAAGCGCGGCGCCAAGAATGTATCCGCCGGACTGAATCGCCTGAGTCACCCCCGATAGGCGAACGAGATGCTCTGGCGGGGCGAGATGGGGCGTGAGAGATTGGGAGGCTGGCGTGTAGAACGAAGTACCAACTGCACGGAGAAACAGGGCGATGAGAATTAGCCATGCAGGTAAGCTGCCGGCCAACGAGGCAATCGCCAAGGCGGCACCCACCGCGGCAATGAAGAGGTCGGCGCCGATGAGAACACGTTTCAAAGGCAGTCTGTCGACAACGGCGCCCGCAAGGATTCCGAACAAAGCAATCGGCAGAAAGCCTGCCAGCGATGCTAAGGAGAGGAGAGAAGACGACCCTGTCGTGAGGGCGAGATGCCAAATAAGACCCATTTGGAGAATCGAACTCGTCAATGTCGAAACGAGCTCCCCGCCCCATACGAAACAAAGCTTGAATTGCCATGAATGGCACAGCAGAACAGACCTGCCCCGAGAGGTTTCAAATATCAAGGTTATGTCCAATCGTGAAATGGCGTGCAGAAAAACAGCGCGACGCCACAACAGCGCCGCTTTCTAGGCGCTCATCCACGTGCGGAAAAGACCAACCACGACACCCCTCCTTTGTTAATTCGGTCTGGCAAACCATGTAATATTAACGAGGCTTGAGTTTGCCTGTCAAGAATCGACCATCGGAAAGGGCAATCCTCTCTGGCCATTCGATTCCTTTTGTATCT
>CAUHJB010000057.1:0-3046 GCA_959606495.1 uncultured Collinsella sp.
GCATTACCTGGGAGAACTGCGGCAGGACCATCTTCATCTACTTTATGATCTGGACTGCCGCCGCCTCGTTCTACGCACTCCAGAGCTTTTTGATGTCGAGCGTTGCCGAGCGCCTCAACCTGCGCCTACGCAACCGCATCGCGCAAAAGCTCAACCGTCTGCCGCTTGCCTACTTTGATGCGCATCGTCCCGGCGAGGTCGTCAGCCGTGCGACCAACGACTTGGACAAGATGTCCGAGAGCATGCAGCGCGGCTTGCTGCAGCTTCTGGTGTCGATCGGTACCGTGGTGGGCGCCGTGAGCGTGATGTTCGTGTTTAGCGTGCCGCTCACGCTTGTCTTTTTGTTCTTTACGGCGCTTTCGCTGCTGGTGACGAAGGTCGTTTCGCGCCGCACGCACGATGTGACGGGCGAGCGCCAGGAGTGGGTGTCCAAGATTACGAGCGCGGTCGAGGAAGGCTACTCGGGCCGTCTGGTAATCCGTGCGTTTAACCGCGAGCGCCAGAGCTCTGCCGAGGTGCACGAGGCTTCGAAGGAGCTGGCGCGCGTGAGCGCCAAGGCCGACTTTATGATTAACGCCGTCGGTCCCGCGGTGCGCTTTATCGGTCGCTTGGCGCAGATCGTGATTGCGCTTGTGGGCTGCAGCATGTTGGTTGCCGGGCATATGACCGTCGGCGTGTTCCAGGCGTTCTTCCAGTTTATCTATGAGGCGTCCGAGCCCATGACGCAGCTGTCGTTTACCTTTAACTCGCTACAGAGCGCGCTGGCGAGCGCCGAGCGCGTGTTCGACCTGCTCGACGAGCCCGAGATGGAAGCCGATCCGTTGCCAGCGGCCGCCGCCAAGCTGCCAGGCAAGGTGGAGGGCCGTGTCGCTTTTGAGCATGTGCGCTTTGGCTATTCGCCCGACAAGCCGCTTATGCGCGACGTGTCGTTTGCCGCCGAGCCGGGTCAGAAGATCGCGGTGGTGGGAACCACGGGTGCGGGTAAGACCACGCTCATCAATCTGCTCATGCGCTTCTACGAGATCGACGGTGGTCGCATTACCCTCGACGGCGTGGACACGAGCCGCATGGATCGCGGCGAGCTGCGCCAGCAGTTTGGCATGGTGTTGCAGGACGCCTGGCTGTTCGATGGCACCATTGCCGAGAACATCGCCTATGGCTGTCCCGAGGCAACGCGCGAGGAGATTGTCGCGGCCGCACGTGCCGCTCAGGTCGACTTCTTTGTGCGCACTATGCCGCAGGGCTACGACACGCGTGTGGCTAACGATGCCGAGAGCATCAGCCAGGGCCAACGTCAGCTGCTGACCATCGCGCGCGTGCTGCTCAACAACCCGGCGATTCTCATTCTGGATGAGGCGACGTCGAGCGTGGACACGCGCACCGAGCTCGCCATCGGCCGTGCCATGGACGCGCTCATGCGCGGGCGCACGAGCTTTGTGATCGCGCATCGCCTGTCGACGATCGTGGATGCCGACCTGATCTTGGTCATGGATCACGGCAACATTATCGAGCAAGGCACGCATAAGGAGCTGCTCGCTGCCGAGGGTGCCTATGCCGACCTCTACTTGAGCCAGTTCGCCTAATGTGACAAAGGGACAGTCCCACATGTCACATCGAAAAAAGGCGCGCCGGGGATTGATCCCCTGGCGCGCCTTTTGCATCGGTGCCGATGTCGTTTTGTGCCGCTTGCGTTCCTAGCGTTCGTCCATGAGCTTGGCGACGAGGGCTTTGAGCTCGGCCAACTCTTGCTCGAGTTCCTTGACGCGGCGGGCGTTTTCGGTGATGCCCTGACGGTTGAGGGCGCTCTGCTCGGCGGCGTCATCGGGCATGTACTCGCGATGCTGCTTGGCGTCGAAACTCTCCTCGAACACACGGCAGCCGTTGCGCTTGATGATGCGTCCCGGCACGCCCACGACGGTGCAGTTGTCGGGGACGTCCTTAACGACGACCGAGTTGCCGCCGATCTTGACGTTGTTGCCGATGCGGATGTTGCCGAGCACCTTGGCGCCCGTGCCCACCGTGACATTGTTGCCCAGGGTGGGGTGACGCTTGCCGGTCTCGTTGCCGGTGCCGCCGAGCGTGACGCCCTGGTAGAGCACACAGTTGTCGCCCACAATGGTGGTCTCGCCGATGACGACGCCCATGGCGTGGTCGATAAAGAAGTGCTTGCCAATCTGCGCGGCAGGGTGAATCTCGACGCCGGTGATGTGGCGGGTGATTTGCGAGAGCACGCGGGCGAGCGAGCGATGACCGTGCTCCCACAGCCAGTGCTCGGGCACGTGGTTCCACTTGGCGTGCAGGCCAGGATAGGAAAGAAAGATGACCAGACCGTTTTGCGCGGCGGGGTCCTGCGCTTGGACGGTCTTGATGTCCTCGCGAATGGTATTGATAAAGCTCACCGGCCGCCCTCCCTTAGCGCCATGGCAATGCGATTCAATAAAGTATAGCGATTCGCTAGGGATTAAAAAGGACAATCTTGGCGGCTTTGCGCTACAAGTGTCAGTTATGCAAACTTGCTGGTAATGGAGTCATGCTTTTGTGGGGTTGCGCACGAGGGGGCACCGCAACCGTATACTGGTCAACTTGGACGTATCCGCGCCCACAACTGAGAGGTTTTACTTCATGGGTTTCATCAATTTTATTGCCGAGCTGCTTAAGGACCCGCGCACCGCGATCGCCAGCTGGATCGCCGCCGGCCCGCTTATGGCCTACGGCTGCGTGTTCCTGATCATCTTTATCGAGACGGGCGTGGTGTTCTTCCCGTTCCTTCCCGGTGATTCGCTGCTGTTCGCCTCGGGTTTCTTTGCCCACAACGGCGGCTTTAACATCGTGGCGCTTCTGGCCACCGCATGGGCCGCTGCCATTTTGGGCGATCAGTGCAACTTTATGATCGGTCACTTCTTTGGCCGCAAGATCATCGCTTCGGGCAAGGTCAAAGCCATGACGCCCGAGCGCATCAAAAAGTCCGAGGACTTCTTGGACAAGTGGGGTCACCTGGCCATCTTCCTGGGTCGCTTCTTCCCGTTTATCCGCACCTTTGTGCCCT